>DASZYX010000024.1:0-30083 GCA_035545155.1 Fimbriimonadaceae bacterium
TTGTGCCGGGAGGAGGAAGGGGGTAGGGGGATGGAGGTTCCGGGAACTTATGGAGGTTGCCCAGCCAGGTCCGCACCTTGAACCTAAATCACAAGGTGTTTCTTAGGAGGGAGCGGCGTTGCCGCGAGTCGAGGAACCTGACCGGAGCCGGCGCCTGCTCATAGGACAGGCATCTCCCGTGTCAGGTCCCTCGGCTTCGCTCGGGATGACAGCCCCAAACGCCCAGCGCCAACGCCCTTCCCCCTCAACAGTCAACACTTCCCCCGAACGCCAAGCGCCAAACGCCGAGCGCCCTCCCCTTAGCACTAAACACTAAACACTAAACACTCCCCCGAACGCCGAACGCCAAACGCCAAACGCCCAACGCCCTTAACACTAAACACTCCCCGAGCGCCTTCCCCGACCCCCCGCTACTTCCCGGGCGTCGCTCCCGAGACGGTTACCGTCGAGGTGGCGGTCGGGATCGGCTTCAGGCTGTACTTCGCCATCACCGCGTTAAACGCGGCGAGGTCCTTCGTATTGACCGCCTTCCAATCCGCGGACGCCTTCTTCAACTGGTTGCAGGCCTCCTCGCACGCCTTGCGGTAGGCCTCGCTCGGGGCCATGTCGCCGGAATCGGCGGTGTCGAGCTGGCGCGTCAACTGGCCGAGCACCATCGTGAAGGAGGGTGAGGCGTTGGCGTTTCGCCCGAATCCTCCGAATCCGCCGCCGCCAAAGCCGCGCCGTCCGCCCGTGTTCCCTTCGATCGCGGACAGCTTCGTCTCGAAGTCGGTCGCCGCCTTCTCCAGATCGTCGGCCGGCTTGGACTTGCCGACTTCCGCCACCAGATCCTTCATCGCGGCAACCTCTTCGTAGCCGGTCCACGCCTCCTGGGCGGCGTCGTAGAGCTTCATCTGAAGCTCGTGCTGGGCTCGGAGGTCGGAGGGGCTTGCCGGCGAGCGCGGATCGTTCTTGACGGTGAGCGTCTGCGTGTACGTCTTGCCGTCGACGATCAGCTTGACCGTGTACTCGCCGGGCAGCACGAGCGGCCCTTGCGGCGAGGCCGGCGTCTCGCCCGGATTCGCGTTGATCTCATAGCTGTGGTTGAACGAGGGCGGGTTGTCGTACCGCAGGTCCCAGTTGATCCGGTTCGTACCGAGGTCGGTCGGCATCGGCTTGGGAACCTCCACCCAGAAGTCCGGCACGGGGGGCGGCGGATCGTTCGACGGCGGAATCGGCGCACTCGACAGATGCCGGACGACCCGGCCGGAGGAGTCGCTGATCTCGATCTTGACGTCGCCCGTCGGCTTCGCGCCGAGATAGTAGTAAAGGATCGCGCCGACCGGCGGATTCACCGCATGCGGGATTTCCGGCGGGAAGGGCGTGTCGCCGTTCACGTTGCGCCGCACGCGGATCGCCTCGCCCGGCTTGAAGAGGTAAGCCGGCCGGCCGGCGATCGAGGCCGTGATCTGGCGCAGGGGCGAAATGTCGTCGAGAACCCAGAAGCCGCGCCCATAGGTGCCGACCACGAGATCGTTGTTCTTGACGACCATGTCCCGGTAGGAGGTCGTCGGCAGGTTCAGGGCAAGCGACTGCCAGGTGTCGCCGTCGTTGAAGGACACGTACACCGAGCTTTCGGTGCCCGCAAAGAGCAGGCCGGCCTTTACGGTGTCGGCGCGGATGACCCGCGTGAAGCTGCCGCTCGGCAGATTCTCGGGCAGGCCATTCACGATCTTCGTCCAGGTCTTGCCGAAATCGTGGGTGCGATAGAGATACGGCTTGTAATCGGCCGCGTTGTGGTAGTCGATGGCGACGTAGGCCGTGCCGATATCCTGGTGAGAGGCGTCGATCGCCGAGATGTCGGCTCGCGCGGCGTTCGGCAGGTTCGGGATGGTGACGTCCTCCCAGGAGCCGCCGTGGTTCTTCGTCACCTTGATGAGGCCGTTGCTCGTGCCGACCCAAATCACGTTGCCGTTGACGCTCGACGGGGAAATCGACTCGATGGAGCCCGATCCCGCGGGGCCGAACTGGTCGACCGGCTCGTCGTCGTCGACTTCCTGATCGTCGTTGTCGACTTCCTCGGAGTTGCCGGCCCCTCCCGGCCGGGTCGGCGCTTCGGTCTTCGGCGGCATCGCGCCTTTCGCGAGGCCGAGATCGGGGCTCAGCTTCTTCCAATGCTCGCCGCCGTCCGTCGTCGCCATCAGGTACTGGAAGCCCGCGTACAGCTCGTGCGGATTCTTTTCCGAGAAGATCAGCGGCTGATTGCCGACCTTTCGCAGCCCCGCAGAAGAGTCGATATTCGGGCTGACGTTGACCCATTGCCCGCTCGGATAGGTCACCTTGACGATGCCGCCGCCGGGGCCGCCCGCGTAGCTGATCTTCGGGTTGAGGGGATCGGCGACGATCGAGCCGAACTCGTAGCCGGGATGAGGCAGCCAGTCGAGCGGGGTCACCGCGCCGAGATTGCCCCGGCTGGCGGTGCCGATGGAGCCGCTATCCTGCTGGGTCGCATAGATCCAGTAGGGGAACTGGTTGTCGACGGAGATGTGATAGACCTGCGCGGAAGGCTGGTTGTACCAGGAGCTCCAGTTCTTGCCGCCGTCCAGCGAGATCGTCGCACCTTGGTCGGTGCCGAAGAAGAGGCGGTTGCCATCGGTCGGATCGAGCCACATCTGCTGGGGATCGTCGCCGCCCGGCGCGCCCTTGAATCCGGTGAAGGTCTTGCCCCCGTCGTGCGAAATGTAGGAGCAGGTGTTGATGACGTACACCGTATCGGGGTCCTTCATGTTGACGTAGACGCCGCAGTTATAACCGCCTTGGCCGTTGGCGACTCGCCGATCCTCCGCGTCCATCTGCTTCCAGGTCGAACCGCCGTCGTCCGAGCGGTAGAGGCCGAAGTTGCCGACGAGGAACATGCGCTGGGCATCCGTATTCGCGGCGATCGCCACGCAGGTCCGCCCGGCGAGATTGGGAAGGCTCTTCGAGGTGATCTCGTTCCAGGTGACCCCTTCGTCGGTCGATTTGTAGAGGGCGGTGCCGGTATTGCGCCGCTCACCGTTCGCGGCTCCCGCTCCCCCTCCTCCGCCGCCGAATCCGCGTCGGCCGCCCGCGCCGTAAAAGTGGCGGTCGGTGACGAGGAGCATCACGTTCGGGTGGTCGTAGGCCCAGGCGATGCGCTCGACGCCGGTCTGCTTGTCCACGTAGAGGGTTTTCGTCCAGGTCTTGCCGCCGTCGGTGCTGCGATAGAGGCCGCGTGACTCGGATTCCTCATGGACGTTGCCTTGGGCGCAGACCATAACGATGTTGGGATCGTGGGGATCGACGAGGATGTACGGAATTTGCTTCGTGTCGTCGAGGCCAAGGTGCTGCCAGGTCTTCCCGGCGTCGGTCGACTTGTACACGCCGTTCCCCTCGTTGATCGCGCCGCCGGTGATCATGTCTCCCATGCCGACGTAGATCACGTTCGGATCCGAGGGAGCCACCGCGACGGCCCCGACCGAAGAAGCCTCCTTGACCGAGTCCATGATCGGGAACCACGTCGTCCCCGCGCTCGTGGTCTTCCACAGGCCGCCGCCGGGCAGGCCCATGTAGAAGACGCCGGGCTGGCCGATCGCCCCGGAGACGGCGGCAACCCTCCCGCCCCGGAACGGGCCGACGTTACGCCAGACGAGGCCGGAGTACAGGCTGGGATCGGCCGCCTGCGCGCCGCCTATCGCCACGCTTCCCAACAGGAGGCCGGCAGAGCATAAGGAGCGGAAAGTCTTCATTCGTCGAGCACCTCGAAACAGGATGCGAGGCCACGCCCCGCAACAATTTCATATTACGATACGCCGCGTGCGTAGATGGATTTTCGTGATCGACGCGGAGGAACGGGGACCGACTTGGAGATGTGTTCTGTTTGGATCGCGACTCCCAAATCGAAGCAAACCAGGCGCAGAGCCCGACGGACAAGTAGGTCCCCCACCTCGCAGGCTCGGTTCCAGGATGGCCCGTTTGGCTCTAGCTCCCCGCCAGCTCCTTCACGACCTTCAATGCCTCCCGGAAAGCGGGATGCTCGGCGGTTCCCATCCACTCGTAGGCGACCGACTCCGAATGCATGGGAAGCGCCCCCGAATCGCGCATTCGCTCCATCCCAAGCTTGTGCATTTCGACGGTGCGGGCAGAGACCGCGTCCGGACAGACGACGACTTCGAAGCCGGAATTGAGAAGGTCCGCCGCCGTCTGGCTCACGCAGATGTGGGTCTCGATGCCGACGAGAATGGCTTGGCGCCGGCCGGTCTCTTCTAGCCGAGCCATGAAGGCCTCGCAGCCGCAGCAGCTAAAGCTCATCTTGCCGAACGGCGCTTCGAGCAGGAACGGCATCAGCAAGGGGTTCGTTCCGCCCATCCGCCTCGGATACTGTTCGGTGGCGAGAACCGGCACGCCGACGAGCGCGGCGATCCGGAGAAGGAAATCGGTGCGCCGCAGCACGCGCTCGGCTTCCCAGATCGCCTGCATGAAGGAGGGCTGCTCGTCGACGACGATCAGGATGGAATCCGCGGCTCGGGCTTTGATGGCCATGAGGGGAAGTTTGGCTTATCTCGGAAGCTATTTCCGAACCTTGAAGCCCTCGTGAAACGACTTCTTGTGTGGGGAACGCCCGGAGCGTACAGGCTGAATTTGACCTCAGCTACGAGAATAAGTACAATACGGGATGCTCATGGATTGGGCGTAGCGCTCAATCGAGGGAGGAATATGAGGAATAGCTTTCTAGCAGCAGCTACGCTGGGCGCGGCCGTCCTGAGCGCAAGCGCCTTTTGCCAAGTCGTCCACACGGCAGTGGATGCCACACCGTACAACATCAGCTTGAAGGGCAGCGTTTACTGGCCGATCGATGACAACCTTCGCCACGTGGACCACATGTTCGCCGGCGCGGGACTCGAGTATCTTTTCCCGACCCAGTTGATTCGTGGCTCCGAGACGTTCATGGAACTCGACGCTCTGCTTCACACGACGGCGAGCAGCAATCTTACGATTCTTCCGCTGACCATCAACCAGCGGTTCTACAGCAAGCCCGGCTCCAGCCTCTTTGGCCACAACGGGCGCAGCTACTTCTATCTTGGTGGCGGTGTGACCTGGTTCGATCCGCGCGGCGCGGCGAAGCTGACGTTCCATGGCGGCATCGGCTCCGACCTTGGACCTCGCACGTTCCTTGAAGCGGCGATCTACATTTCCGAGCAGGACAGCAATATGGGCCTGCGCAATTCGGGAGTCATTGCCTCGCTCGGCTATCGCTTCTAAGTTCGGAAATCGACTGACGAAGGAGCTTGTTCGCTCGGCGGGCAAGCTCCTTTTGCTTCTCAGCCCACCCCGCTAGCCCGAATCTTTCGCGTAAGCGTGGCTCCGCCTTCCAGGCGGAGTGTTTCAGGGGCTTCCAGCCCCTGTTATCCCGGCGCTAGCCGGGATCTAGAAATTTGGGCCTCCGGCGAAGTTCTGAAGCCGAAGGATCTCGGCATAAACGACGCTTCGACAGCGCGACTCGCAAGACTCGCCGCTCGCTCAGTAGCATGTCAAGCTTCACTTGTCGTTGCTCGGGTTGAACTCCTCTCCTCTCCGGGGGAGAGGAAAGCGACCCGAAGGGAGCAGGTGAGGGGGCGCATGCCTCCTGCTCACAACTGGGCAAAATAAAGCTTGACATGCTACTCCAAATGACAAGGGCGCTTCGCGCCTGCGTCGCTGTTGCGACGGCTACAGCCCTCCAGGCTCCCATTTGTCATTCCTACACTTTCGGCCGCCCGGGGGCCGGCGGGCTCAGGACGACGTCGCCTTCGGAAGCTAGGGTTCGACCACCGCTCGCAACTTGACGTCGCCGAGGTCGAGGACCATCGGCAGGAGCGACCAATAGACCTCGCCGGACATCGGGTCGGTCAGGCCGTCCGTCTCCACGACCGTGCCGGGAAACTTGATCGAGAAGAAGATCGGCATAAGCTCGTTCTCATCGGATTCGGGCTTTTTCGGCTCCTGGCTGACCTTGCCGGCGTCGAAGGCCGACGGGTTGAGGAGGTCGACGAGAGAGCGCGCCATCGCGGCCGCTTGCGCCTCCGTAATGTTCGGGACCTCCGCCTTGAAGGTCGCGACGTTGGCGTTGAAGGCGAACGTGTTGACGCGCCGCGCCGCGCTGTCCGGCGAAAAGACGAGATTGAAGAGATTGGGCTCGGGCGGTCCCATGACCGCATGGACGAGATTTATGGTGACGAGCTTGGTAAGCCGGTCGATCAGCTCGGTCCGCTGGTCCTCCGCGGGCAGAGCTTTTTTGACTCGGGCGCGCAGGTCCAACGTCGTCATGTCCGGAATCGACTGGGGAGGGCTGAGACGGTGCAGGGTCTCGACATATTCGATGCGGCCGTCGGCGAGCTTCGTGACGGCGACGGTGCTGGCCGCGAGTACGCCGCCCTTGCCGCCGAGAAGAACGATGTCCTGCAAAGGCGCCGCGCCGGCCGGGACTTCTCGGGTCACCGTCACCACCGTATTCGTCTTGTCTTGGACTTGAACGACGTCGACGCCCGGCCCCTTCGCGGGCAGCTTGAAGTAGTCGGCCGGGCCTTTCGGCTTTGCGTCGGTCATCCCGCTGATGGCGGTGTCCGGCATGATCGTGTAAACGGTCTTCCGCGTAAAGGAGCCGTCGGCGCGAATCGTCGTGGTCGTTGAGACGCGCGCGCAACCGGCGAGAACGCCCAGGACGAGAGCGAGAAGGCAAAAGCGAAGCCCTTTCATTTCGGCTCGATACTATCACGCCGGGGCGTCGCCGGAAGTAGTATTTGCAACATGGCTACCGAGGGAAGAGCGTGCATTTTGGAAGAGCCGGGCAAGCCGGCCGTCGTCCGCGACATCACCGTCGATTCTCCCGGTCCGGGCGAGGTTCTGATCCGCCTCGTCGCGAGCGGGGTTTGCCACACCGACCTGACCGTCAAGAACCTGAACGGTAACGGCATGAAGTTTCCGATCGTCCTCGGCCACGAGGGCGCGGGCATCGTGGAGGAGGTCGGCGACGGCGTGACCCATCTTGCCAAGGGCGACCCGGTCGTCATCGCCTACCGCGCGCCCTGCGAGCAATGCCCGGCCTGCCGGCGCGGCGATCCCCGCCACTGCTACATGGCCCTCCGCCCCGGTCCGCGGATCCGCCGCAAGAGCGACGGCGCGGTCTGCTCCCAGGTCCTGCGCTGCGGCACCTTCTCGACCCATACCGTCGTCCACTCGAAGGCCGCGATCAAGATGCCGGCCTCGATGCCCCTCGACAAGGCCTGCCTCATCGCCTGCGGCGTCATCACCGGCGTCGGCGCGACGATGAATACGACCCACGTCTGGGCGGGCGCCCGCGTCGCCGTCATTGGCTGCGGCGGCGTCGGCCTCAGCGTCATCCAGGGCGCGAAGCTCCAGCATGCGCGCCAGATCATCGCCGTCGACGTCAACCCGACGAAGCTGCAATGGGCGCGCGACTTCGGCGCGACCCACACGGTGAATGCGAAGGAGGTCGACGCGGTCGCCGAGGTTCGGCGGCTGACCGAGGACGGCTGGGACGGCGGCGTCGAGTTCGCCTACGAGGCGACCGGCGTACCCGTCTGCACCGAGCAGGCCGTCAAGATGCTCTCCTACGGCGGGACCGCAACCACGATCGGCTTCCCCGCCGCTTCCGACGCGGTCAACCTGAACCTCGGCGACATGGCCACCGGCGTCTATTGGAACAAGGCGGCCCTCCACGTCTGCCACGCCGGCGACACCCTGCCCTCGCACGACTTCCCGCTCCTCGCCGACTTCTATCTGAACGGGCTCTTGGAACTGGACCGCATGATCACCCGCAAGATCACCCTCGACGACGTCGAAGACGCCTTCCACGAGATGGAGACGGGGGACGTCATCCGATCCGTGATCGTCTTGTAAGCGTCCCGGCTTTTGGCGTTTGGTTGTCATTCCGAGGGAGCGGCGTTGCCGCGAGTCGAGGAACCTGACCGGAGCCGGCGACTGCTTTGGAAACAGGTATCTCCCGCGTCAGGTCCCTCGGCTTCGCTCGGGATGACCGGCATACGCAAGGGTTAACCCGAGAAAGTCTGCTTGAGATTGCCACCGAGGTTCCGCAACCCCGAAGGGGCTTTGCTACGTAATCCCTTAGGGATATCCAATGCCGAAGGGTTACGTCGGGCTCCCTTGCGTGAATCTCCGGGAAACAGTCGCATGGAGACGACGGCTTACAAACGTGTCAGGTCCCTTCGCCTCATTCGTCTCTCCAGTTCCAGATGGCGCGCTCGTGCCTCGCTTCGAAATCGAGAAAGCGACCGAGCAGTTAACGTCCCTGCAATACTTATCTCCGGAGGAAACCGGATTTGAGAGCGGTAGTTACAGGCGGCGCGGGGTTTCTTGGCTCCCATCTCGTCGATAAGCTTGTCGGCAAGGGGTGGGAAGTCGTGGCCGTCGACAACCTGATCACCGGTTCCTGGGAGAACCTCGCCCACCTCGGAGACAAGGTCGTCCGGATCGAGCAGGATGTTTCCGAGCATCTCGCCATCGACGGCCCCGTCGACTTCGTCTTCCATTTCGCCTCCCCCGCGAGCCCGGTCGACTTCACGCGGATCCCGATCAAGGTTCTGAAGGCGGGATCGCTCGGCACCCACAACGCGCTCGGGCTGGCGATGGCGAAGAAGGCCAAATTCATGTTCGCCTCGACCAGCGAAGTCTACGGCGATCCCCTCGTCTCGCCCCAGCCGGAGACCTATTGGGGGAACGTCAACCCGATCGGCCCGCGCGGCGTCTACGACGAGGCCAAGCGCTTCGGCGAGGCGATGACGATGGCCTACCACAACCAGCACGGCGTCGATACCCGGATCGTCCGCTTCTTCAACACGTACGGGCCGCGCATGCGCCTAGACGACGGCCGCGTCGTTCCCAACTTCGTGAAGCAGGCCCTCCTCGGCGAGCCGATCACAATCTACGGCGACGGCCTCCAGACCCGCTCGTTCGGCTTCTACGAGGATATCGTCGAGGGGGTCTGGCGGCTGGCGAACGCGGATTTCAATCAGCCGGTCAACATCGGCACGGATCAGGAGCGGACGATGCTCGAATTCGCCCGAGCCGTCCTCCAAGCCACGGGCTCCAAGTCCCCGATCATCCACGTCGAAGCCGCGATCGACGACCCCCGCCAGCGCCGCCCCGACCTCACCCGAGCCCGCACCCTCCTGGGCTGGGAGGCGAAGACCTCGCTGGACGACGGCCTGGCCAAGACGGTCGAGTATTTCCGCGGCAAGCTAGAGCCGATTCGCAGATAGACCTGGAGTCGGGGAAGCCAGCCGAGAACGAATTGCACATCTCGCACGAAAGAACTCGCTGTCAGCTTATTGATGTATGCCCAGGACTTCGACGACCGCCTACCCCCTTCCCGGCAATGGCGTACCGCAAGCGTGGACTACTACCGCAACGCCTTCTACCCCGATGACCGGCAGCTACGCTGTCCGGATGCCAAGTCGCCTTGGACATACGCCATGAACTCGGCGCTCTCCAAGCTGGGAACGGGCTCCATGACGCATCCCGAGACGACGGCGCTCATCTTCGACGCCGACTCGCAAGTCCCCGATGCGTACGGCGGTCGCGACATGTTCCGGCTGCGCCACTCGGGCCTTGGAACCGTGAGCTTCGCCGATGGACACGCGAAGCTCGTCAAGCCTGATGACCCGAGGTGGACGCCCTGAGCGGGGGCCCATCTGCATACACTCTCAACGTGAGGGCCAAACGGGCCTCGGAGGTCGGCCGCGGCCGGGTCAGTTTGCCTTCCTCTTCCGGGCCAAAACCCGCGCGATGATCAGGCATCCGATTCCAAGGGGACAGCAGCCGATAACAGCCGCCACGGCGAGGAGTGGACTGAATTCGGCATCCTCGGTGAGCGGCCCGCTCCAGTTCCCGGTCGGCTGCTGGAGCCAAGCCCAAGTCACTGCGGCGGCTGCAATCAACAGCATCGCGAAACCAACGACCGCCCAAGTTCTACTCCTCATCAGGCTGTCCCTCGGCAAGCCGGATCAGCCGCCGGGCTTCTACGATGCATGCTAGCTGCGCGGGGTTGAAGTGACCCAGAAGGTTCCGGCGGCGCTCGTCGTCATGCATCATGAGCAAATCGAGGGTCGCACTGATCCATCCACTGGGATTACCGATGAGAGCGACTCGCAACATACCAGGCAAAAAGTAGGCGATCGCGTCTTCATCCATGAAACAGAGGAGGAGACCGCATAGAAGCTCGTCCCATACATCGCTCGTGACTTCAAGCCAAGAGCGATTCACCAGGGCGGCGTTCACGATCTGCCCCTCATCCCATATTTCGCCCCCCTTAACGGTGATTCGCTCCGGATAAGGCGTCATCGGGAAAAGCTCGACCAGCGAATCGATGCACGTCCGAACCTCAGGGCTGAGCCCCACCTCGCCGAGCCTCGGGTCGCATTTGCGCTTGGCCATTCCCGTTCACATGATAGACCTACGCTTGGAATCGGGAGGCCGAAGGCTGTAGTCGCAGGTTTTACACCTGCGGTCGCGAAGCGGCTCCGGTCTCTCGCCCTTCGGGCGCGCAGGTATGAAACCTGCGACTACAGCCTTCGGCTTCGCATCTCTCATAAACCCCTGCGCCCTTGCCCGCGTGGTGAAGACTCAAAATCCGGAATCCAAAATCGATTGACCCTGCAAAATCACCGGGAATTGCCAATACCTAGACGTGGAAGCTGCGTGACGCAGCCTCAAACGCATAGGAGCACAGCGCAAACAGAATGTCCACAGACAAGCGGACGAGCAAAGCGGAGCAGGCGGTAAGCATCAGCATCGCCGCAAGCATCACCGGTGTGGAGGTCCACACGCTCCGCTATTGGGAGCGTGAGTTCGACTTATTCCTCAATCCGGAACGAACCGACGGCGGACAGCGCCGCTACCGCCCGCAGGACATTCAAACGGTCTTCACCATCAAACGGCTCCTCCGCGACGAGATGTTCAGCATCGCGGGAGCCCGACGACACCTGGCCCGCTCGATGGATATGAATAAGGCGGCGTAGACGCCCATGGCTTCGACCCTCGACCAGGTTCGCAAGCTTTCCGCCGCGATGAGATATCGCGAAGCGGAACAACACCTGATCCCGCTTCTCAAATTCGAGCCGAACAACCCCGCCCTCCTTCACGAGCTCGCCCAAATCTACTGCTATACGGGCCGAGAGGTCGAGGCGGTATGGATGCTCGATCGCGTCCCCAGCGGCGATCATCTCCGGAAGGTTCTCGCCAATCACTTCGCCGCGCGGATCGCGCTCGATCCCAACGATTCCGAGGCTCAGGCTTGCCTGAAGCATGCCGGCGTCTCCGCGAAAGCCGGGATCAAGCTCACCGCCTGTCTCATCGTCAAGAACGAGGAATCCAACCTCGACCGATGCCTGCGAAGCCTCAAAGGAGCGGTGCAGGAGATCGTGGTCGTCGATACCGGCTCGACCGATTCGACCGTTCAGATCGCCGAAAAGTATGGCGCGAAGATCGGCCACTTCGACTGGATCGACGATTTCGCGGCTGCACGCAACCATTCGGTCAGCCTCGCCACCGGCCACTGGATTCTCTGGATCGACGCGGACGAGGAGCTGTCGCCGGAGGCTCGCCCGTTCCTGAAGCAGGCGATCACCCGTCCCCAGTTCGGCGGATTCAATGCGGAGATCGTCAACTTCACGAGCGAGACGTCGGACGATTCGAAGTACATCCACCAGGCCGTCCGGCTTTTCCAGAACCGCAAGGACGTCCGCTTCTCCGGGCGGATTCACGAGCAGCTTACGCCGGCCCTGGAGATCGCCGGCCTGCCCTGGGCGAACCTGCCGGGCTTCCGGATTCTCCACCACGGCTACCGGCCCAGCATGATGGCCTCTCGCGACAAGGTCAACCGGACGATTACGGCTTTGGAGAAGGAAGTCCGCGAGTCGCCCCAGGACCCGTTCCACTGGTTCAACCTCGCCAACGCGTACGTCGTCGGCGAAAAGTGGGCCGAGGCCGAGCATGCCGCGAAGATGTGCGCCCGCCATGCCCCGTACAACTACGAATACGGCGCGCTCAACTACCAATTTCTCTCGACCGCGCTGGCGAACCAGGCGAAGTTCGTGGAAGCCCTCCGGGCCTGCGACGAGGCCGACAGCCGCGGGTACCGAGGCCTCTTCACCGAGTTCGAGCGGGCCAACGTGCTTTTCAAGGTTGGGAATCTGGCGAAGGCGATCCAGGCCGCCAATCGGTGCTGCGAGGCGCCGTGGCCGGCGAACAGCATCGGCGACCGGGGCATTTTCGATTACAAGCGCTGGATTCTGCGCGGGCAAATCCTCGCGCTGATGGACCGCTTCGACGAGGCTCTCGCCGATTTCGACCGCTGCCCGGACCACCCGATGTCGCTGTACTCCAAGGCGGCCACGCTCGAAAAGGCCGGCCAGCCGGCGGAAGCTCTCGAAGTCTTCCTGGCGGGCCAGAACATCCCGGAGATCGCGCAGATCTGCCTGAAGTCGGCCGGACGCTGCTGCATGACCCTCGGCTTGCCCAAGCAGGCGGCGTCGTTCTACGAGAAGGCATGGCGAGCGAACCAGGCCGACTACGAGAGCTGGGTCGGATGGGCGCAGGCGTGCGAGACTTGGGGCGATCTGCCCAGCATCGTCTCCGCCTACGAGGCCTATGCGACGACTTGCGAGCCGACGCCGGAAATCCTGATCAACTGGGGCCGAGCCCTCGAGCTGACCGGCGAGGTGGAACGAGCCCTCACCTGCTACACCGAGGCCATTCAGCGGGACGACAGCCACGCCAACGCCTACTTCAACGCCGGCGACCTGCTCTACAAGCTTGGCCGCTTCCAGGATGCGGCCCACCTCTACCAATCCGGCCTGCGCCACAAGCCGGATCACGCCCAAGGCTGGTTCGTCCTCGGCAACTCCCTCGCCCAGATGGGGATCAAGAAGGGCGCGATGATCGGCTACGAAAGAGCCCTCGTCCTCAACCCGAATCACGAAGCGGCGAGAACCAACCTCCAAATCGTCAGCGACGAAGCGTAAGGCACGGATTCGCAGGCCGCCCTCACCCCCTCATCCCCCAGCCATGGCGATATACTGCCCCGGGAAGACGGCATTTGACCGTCCCGATTGGAGCTGCACAAGATGTTAAAACTGGCTTGTATCGTCGCACTTGCGGCGGGGTCGATGATGACCGCGCCCACCGAAGACCAGGCGTTTTTCGCCATTCTCGCCGAAACCAAGGTCGGGCGGATTGCGGGGAGCCCGCCCATCGACCTTAGCAAGATTCCGGCTCAATTCCGGTCCAAGATTCCGCCGTCGGCCATGATGTTCTCGGGCAAGGCGGCGCGCCTCCTGAATATCCGGCTTTGGTCGCCGACCATCGCCCCTGCCGACGCGAAGGCCTCCGTGGCGCCGCCCGCCGGGCTGAAGCAGGGCGACAAGCTCGACCTCGAGCTTTACCGGCCGGAAGGCAGCTCGGGCGCCGGCGAGCCGGTCAAGGGATTCGAGCCCGATTCCAACCCGGATTTCACCATCAAAATCTATTGGGGCTCCTCGCCGACGGTAAAGCCGGATCAGCCGCGCATCATCAAATGGACCGGCCTGACCGACGATCAGCGCGTCGCCATGAGAGAGCGTGCCCGTGAGACGCAGGCCGCCGGCTCCTACTTCTACAAGCCGGGGTGGACGACGGGCTACTGGCCGACCAAGACGCAGCCGGGGCAGATCGACTCCGATGCCTCCCTCGCCGGCAAGTACACGCTGACGACGAACTATACGGGCAACGTCGATATCGAGGCGCCCTCGGATGTGGATTTCCTCGCCCCGATCGAGATGTCGTCTCCCGACCTGGACAAGAAGATCGATCTCCAAAAGTCGATCGCGTTCAAGTGGGCGGCGATCCCCCACGTCCTCGGGCAGTACGCCACGATCATGGGTATGGAGGGCCAGAACACGCTCATTCTGTGGACCTCTTCGGAGGTTTACGCGGACCGGCTGATGGGCGACATGGGCTTCCTCCAGATGTCCGAAGTCAAGGATTTCGTCTCGCAGACGGTATTCATGGGGCCCGACCGCACGAGCGTCGACGTCCCGGCCGGAATCTTCGAGGACGCGGACTTCGCGATGCTCAACATGGCCGGCTACGGCCCCGGCGCGGCGCTCGACAAAGCCCAACCTCTGCCGCGCATCCAGACCAAGACGAGCTTGATGATCATGCTCGGCGGCAAGAAGATGCACAACATGGGAGGCGGTTTCGGAGGATGATTCCTGAGGGGCTGAGCCCTTCCTCCACCCCCAACCCCCTCCTCATTTTCCCGCGATCCGGGCCGGCAGTCTGACAAGGTTTGCGCCGCGAGGAAAACGAGGAGGGGGCTTCCGGAGCGCGATCCGGGCCGGCAGTTCTGACTAGGTTTGCGCCACGAGGAAAACGAGGAGGGGCTTTCAAAACCGGTAGACTGTCATTTTGTGAATGGCGAGGCTCAAGCAAGCCTGCGGAGGCTGCTCGAAGGGAACGAGCGATTCCGTACCGGGCGCAGCAATCACTATCAATATCCCCCCACCTCGATCCGGGAGCTGGCGGACGGGCAGGAGCCCAAGGCGGCGATTATCGCCTGCGTCGATGGGCGCGTCGCGCCGGAAATCCTCTTCGACCAACCGATGGGCAGTCTTTTCGTCAGCCGGGTGCCGGGCAATACGGCCTCCGACAGCGCGAAATGGATGCTCGAGATCGCGGTACAGACCCTGAAGGTCCCGCTCGTGATCGTGCTCGGCCACACCGACTGCCTGGCCGTCGGCCAGGTCGTTCGCGGGCAGTCCGGGCCGGGAGGTTCGCTCCGGATGGACGTGGCGCGGGCCGTGCATACCGCGCGGATGAAGGACCCCGAAGACCTATTCCGCCAGTCGGTGATCGAGAACGCCTTGCAGACGGCCTTGATCCTGCAGAGCGAATCGTGGGCCGTGCGGCAGGCGGTCGACCAGGAACAAACCGCGATCTTGAGCGCGATCTACGACGTGCACAGTGGTTGCGTGGAGGTCATCGGCGCGCCTCAACCGGGCACACCCTGAGCCTGCGGCTCGGTCCTGCCAAAGAGTAGTGGGGGGTACACTCCCTCACTATTGCCATGAGAATCTATACCTCCGAGAGCGTCAGCGAAGGCCATCCCGACAAGCTAGCCGATCAAATTTCGGATGCCCTGCTCGACGCCTTTCTGGCTCAGGACAAGCGCGCCCGAGTCGCTATCGAAACACTTTTGACGCGAGGACTGGCGGTCGTCGCCGGCGAAGTCACCGTGGATGGCTACGTCGAAGTGGCCGACCTTGTCCGCAAGACGATCACCGACGTCGGCTACACGAGCACGGAGCTCGGCTTCGACGGGAACACCTGCGGCGTGATGCTCGCGATCCAGGAGCAGTCTCCTGATATCGCGGCCGGCGTCGATACCGGCGGAGCGGGCGACCAGGGCATGATGTTCGGCATGGCCACCAACGAAACGCCCGACCTGATGCCTCTCCCGCTTTCCATCGCCCATGCGATGATGCGGCGCGCGGCGGAAGTCCGGCGCACGAAGCCGGAGCTGGGGCTTCGGCCGGACGCAAAGAGCCAGATCAGCGTGATTTATGACAACGACGGCGTGCCGAAGCACATCGAAACCGTCGTCCTGAGCCAGCAGCACGCTCCGAGCAAGAGCCAGGAGCAAATCCGCCAGGCCGTCCGTGAGCACATCATCACGCCGGTCCTCCAGGATTACTGCGATTACGTGGACGGCGAGATCAAATTCCACATCAACCCGACCGGCATCTTCGAGATCGGCGGCCCGCAGGCCGACACCGGCGTGACCGGGCGCAAGATCATCGTGGACACCTACGGCGGCATGTGCCCCCACGGCGGGGGCGCGTTCAGCGGCAAGGACCCGACGAAGGTGGACCGCAGCGCGGCCTACATGTCGCGCCACGTGGCGAAGTGCATCGTCGCGGCCGGCCTCGCCGACCGGTGCGTGGTGGCCCTCGCCTACGCGATCGGCGTTGCCCAGCCGGTGGCGCTGAACGTCGAGACGTTCGGCACCGAAAAGGTCGATCCGCTCGAGATCGAACAGCGCGTCCGCGCCAACTTCGATCTCTCACCGCAGGGCATCATCAAGCATCTCGGCCTGCTGGAAACGAAGTATCTGCCGACCGCCAAAAACGGCCACTTCGGAAATCCGAACTTCCCCTGGGAGCGGACGGACGAAGCAGCCGCGCTGCGCTAGGGATTCCCCCTCCTCTTGCGCCGATGTTTGTGCGGCGGAGGAGGAGGGGGATAAAGGGGGTGGAGGTTCCGGAAACCCGTAGTCGAGGCCCGATTGTAGGTTCCCGGAAAGAACTACAATGACTCACGAGGATGGCGAGGTTAGCGAACGGATCTCGGAACTACGCAGAACCTAATCTGGAGCGCGTCCGGCGCTTGCGCCGAGAGATGTCGGTCAGCGAACAGACGCTTTGGGCGTTCATTCGCAAGGATCGACTTGGGTTTCGGTTTAGGCGTCAACATCCCATTGGAGAATGGGTTCTCGACTTCTTCTGCCCGGAGGCGATGCTTTGCATTGAAGTTGACGGCGAACAACATGCCGATACCGCGGAACGCGATGCTTACCGCGACGAATTTCTGGCTTCGAAGGGCATCCACACTCTGCGGATCCCCTCGCTCGATCTCTTTACGGCAACCGGGGCCGAGTTCTGTCACTGGATGCGCGAAATCGTTCGGCTTTGCCAGGAACGAACGGGGCGCATCGTCTGGCCGAACGGGAACCCGTTCTAAGTTCCCGGAACCTCTCTCCCCACCCGTTCGACTCCGCTCCGCTTCGCTCAGGGAATAACCCTTGCCTCCTCCCGGCACGAACCATCCGGCAAGAGGAAGGGGCTTTTCTCTCCCCCTCCTCTTGCGCCGATGTTTGTGCGGCGGAGGAGGAGGGGGATAAAGGGGGTAGAGGTTCCGGAAACTCGTAGTCGAGGCCCGATTGTAGGTTCCGGAACCTCCATCCCCCACCCCTTGCCTCCTCCCGGCACAACCATCCGGCAGGAGGAAGGGGCTTTCGGTTCCCCTCCTCTTGCGCCGATGTTTGTGCGGCGGAGGAGGAGGGGGATAAAGGGGGTAGAGGTTCCGGAAACTCGTAGTCGAGGCCCGATTGTAGGTCCCGGAACCTCTCTCCCCACCCGTTCGACTCCGCTCCGCTTCGCTCAGGGAATAACCCTTGCCTCCTCCCGGCACAAACCATCCGGCAGGAGGAAGGGGCTTTCGTCATTGGCCCTTGCTCTTGAGATAGCCTTCGATGTCGTCCCTGGCCTCGGCCAGGCCGAGGCCGGTCTGTCCGCGATGGACTTTGATCGCTTCAAGTTTCTGATCTCGCTCCAACAACGTCTTGACGGCCGGCGATATCCCGACAAGCGTGTCGGCATCGTCGATGCCGAGCTTCCTCATGATGGCCTCGAGGCTTCGCTCGACCCTCCGCAATCGAACCTGGTCCGCATTCGAAAAGTATCGGGCTGCACTCCCTCCCAAGAGGACCACGATGCACGTGATGATGGCGTAGTCGGCGAAATGGAGAACCATGTCCATGCAGACGGAACGTTCCGCCCCCACGTTGCAGCGGAGCCTCTCCCCTACGGAACCCGTCGCATAGGATAATCGTGCCGCCTCGGGGCGACGCGCCGGTCTTCCCGAAGAGATCACGCAACACAGCCCAGCGTCGCTTCGCGCCCTGGGCTTTGCTACACAACCGCTTTGGGGTGGCGACGAGATGGGCGTCTCCCCCTTATCTCGGCCGCACCATATTGTCCAAATCCAAGGACCAGAACCCAGGGCCATCTTCGAATCCGTGCGCGCGGCAGCCCCGACAAGTCGGGGCAGGACAAAGCGGCGCCGGGTCGCCGCACTCCATACTGCCCGTGTCCGGTAAAACGACGGTAACGCATGAACACGGCGTTCCACAATCAGGAGGCCGCCGGCAACGCTCTCGACCGGCTCGCCGCTCTAACCGGCGTGCAGATTCCCGTCGAGCTCTTCCGCGACGCCGCCGATCCTGATCTGGCGCTTCAGAACTTCGAGCGGTGGCTTCGGGCGACTTCGTCGCCGACGCTCCAGATTCAGCAGGTCCTCGACGATCCCGAGTTGGGCCACTTGCTGGTGCTCCTGCTCGGGGCGAGCCAGCCGATTGCCGATTCCTTGATTCAGAATCCGGAGCTTGCGTCCCTCGTGCTCGACCGGTCGGCGCTCGCCGCCGTGCCGACCCGCGAGGAAATCGAGCGGCAGGGGCGGACGCTGCTTTCCGACGCGACCTCCTACAGCCACGCCCTCGACCGCCTTCGCTTCCTGCGCCAACGCACGATCCTCCCCATCGTGGTCAACGATCTCGCCCGGATGTGGCCCGAGCCGGTTGTGTGGAAGGCGATCTCGGAGCTTGCCGAGGCCCTCCTCGCCCTCACCCTCGACGTCGTGTGGGAAGACCAGAAGAGCACGCGCGGGCTGGATGGCGAGTGCCCGGTGATGGTCGTGGGTTTCGGCAAGCTCGGCGGCGGAGAGCTGAACTACAGCTCCGATATCGACCTCGTCTACGTCTTCCGCGACGGCGGCGAAGATGTCCGGCTGTCGCGGGTTTGCGAGGCGCTGACCCGGGCGATCTCCGACCGGATGGGGCGGGGGCAGCTTTACCGGGTCGATCTGCGCCTCCGGCCGTACGGCGGGACCGGGCCGGTCGTCAGCTCGATGCGGGCCGTCGAGAGCTATTACGACCTGTACGCCGAGCAATGGGAGATTCAGGCCCTCCTTCGCTCCAAGCCGATCGCCGGGCCCGCCGACCTCGTCGAGCGGTGGGAGGCCATGCGGCTGAAGCATTGCTTCAAGCCGAAGCTCGCCCTCGAAGCCATCGAGCAATCGCTGGCGATGCGGGCTCGCACCGAGCAATCCGCCGGGGACGGCGATATCAAGCGGGGGAGCGGGGGTATCCGCGACGTCGAGTTCCTCGCCCAAATCCTCCAGCTCGTCTACGGCCACCGCTATCCCTCCCTCCGGGCGAGGGGGACTCTCGAAGCCATCCAGGCTCTGGAAGCCGAAGGCGTTCTCGATCATGCGGTTTGCGAGAGCCTGCGCTGCGGCTATACGTTCCTGCGCCAGGTCGAGCACCGAATTCAGTTCGTGGACGGCCAGCAGACCCACAGCCTGCCCGCGACCGAAGCGGGGCGCGAGCGGCTCGCCCGGCTCATGAAGGCCCCAAGTTGGAGCGAACTTTCGAATCTCCTGAGCATGCACCGGCGTACAATTGGAAGCTTGTATCAATCGACGCTCCACCCCCAAGCCGAGACGACGCCCGACCGGGCCGTCGTGACGAGCGTGCTCGGGTCGCTCAGCCATTCCGCGCTTCAGTGGTTCGACGTGCTGCCGGAGAGCGAGGCCTTCTACGCCAGCCTGGTCCATAACCAGGACAGCCTCGACAGGGTCCGGGAAATTTTGCGCTTCGCGCCGCGGCTCGTGCCCTTCTTCAAAGCCTCGGTGCCGCTCACCGAGCTGCTGATCAGCGGAGAGATCGAGGAAGTTTTCGATGCGCCGGCCGCCATCGACGCCTTGCCCTACGACGCCAAGCCGAAGGCCATCGCCGACGCCTACATAACGGCGTGGACGACCCTTTGCGCGAAGTGGGTCCTCACCCAAAACGGCGACCTGCCTCGCGAATTGACCGCGCTCGCCGACGCCCTGATCCGGCATTGCGCGCGCCGGCTCTATTCGGAGTTCGACATCGTCGGGCTCGGCTCGATCGGACTGGAAGACATGACGCTCGACTCGGACGCGGACGTCATCCTCTTCGTCTCGTCCAGCGGCGTCCATCTCGACGCGGAAACCCACGCGCAGTTCCTGCTCGGGCTGATCGGCCAGGTGAAGCGCCTCGGCGCGCCCATCGACCTCGATTTGCGGCTGCGGCCGGAAGGGGGCAAGGGCCTGCTCGTCCGCACCTACGAGGGCTTCAGCCAATACGAGCTGGAGTCGATGGAGATGTGGGAACGGTTCGCGCTCGGCCAATCGCGGCTGATCCTCGGTTCGGAGGACGCGCTGCGGCTGGTCCAGAAGGCGGCCTACGCCCAGCCGCTCACGCCGGAGCGGCTAAAGGAATTGCTCGCGATGAAGAAGCGGATCGAGACGGAGCGGGTCGCGCCCCAGCACATGCGGCGCGAGGTGAAGCTCGGCCTCGGCGGCCTGACCGACATCGAGTGGTTCGTCCACCTCCACGAGATGCGCTATCCCACCGCGACGAAGGCGGGCGAAAACCTGCACTTCGAGGACCGGATCCGAGCGCTGGGACGGGCTCGGCTCATCAACGCGGTCGAGGTCGAGGAGTTACTCGGCGCGCGGGAGCACTTGCTGACCCTGCGGCTGCGCCTCGGCTTGCAGGGCCTCAAGAAGGATTTGCTGCCGGAAAATCCGGACAAGCTGGACCGCCTGGCGGCGGCGAGCGGCTTCAAGGATGGGAACGACTTCCTCGCCCATCACGAACACGTCATTCAGACGGTTCGGGCGATATATCAAGACGGCCTGGAGCGTCTCAAAGCTTAAAGGATGCTGCTGGCCTCACTCATCGTCGTCGCCTACCTCCTCGGGGCCGTGCCATTCGGGGTGCTGATCACGCGCGCGAAGGGAGTGGACGTGACGCGGGTGGGCAGCGGCAACATCGGCGCGACCAACGTGGCGAGGGCGATCGGCAAGTGGTGGGCGATCGTCGTCTTCCTGCTCGACTTGATGAAAGGCTGCGCGCCCGTCCTCGTGGCCCGGACTCTGACCGGCAACGAATGGCTCTGGTACGCGGTCGGCCTCGCCGCGATCGCCGGGCATTGCGCGTCGCCGTTCTTACGCTTCAAGGGCGGCAAGGGCGTGGCGACCTCGCTCGGCATGGTCTTCGGGGCCTCGCCCATCGTGGCGGCGGGCGGTTTCTCCGTGTTCATCGTGCTCTTCGCGTTCTCCCGCTGGGTGAGCCTGTCGAGCATCGTCGCCGTGGGCAGCTCGGTTCTGATCGGAGCGTCCCTGCGCGACTGGCCTTACACGGCGATCGGAAGCCTCCTCTTCCTCTTCGTGCTCTACACCCACCGGGAGAACATCAAGCGGCTCCGCAACGGGACGGAGCCGAAGTTCATCTTCAAGAAGGGTAAGCCGAAGGACGATGACGAGGGCGGAGCCGCTTCGATGGTCGCGGCCACGCCGCGAGGGCCGGCGCCGCGATCCGGGACCGCGCTCCAGGAGCCGCCGACCGCGACGGAAGGAGGCAAGTAATTGGGGTCGCTCCACAACGCGATTTACGAGCATCCCCAGTGGTTTGCGATCGCCTGCATCTCATGGATCGCGATTGCCATTTGGGTGATGTCGCTGATCGGCTGGATGATCCAGGGCGACATCGATCCCCTTTTCGGGGTCGCCGGAATCGCCGCCGCTTTCGTGCTCGGCTATTTCAGCTTCATGCCGCCGACCGAGGCGCTGCGGCCCTTCACGGCGGTGGCGACCGTGCTGACCGTCGTGATCTTCCCTTATCTTCGCCGGACCCTCAACGAACGGGCCCTGCTGGCGATCGACGTGGAGGCGATGGAAAACGCTTACGAGATGCTGCGCGAGAAGCCGGAGAACTATATGATGCGGTTCAAGCTGGCTCGGCTGCTCTACGAGCGCGGCCATATCGAATCCGGCCTCGCCATCGGCGCGGAGGCTCTCGCCGGCATGCCGGAAAAGCTCTTCACCGAAGAGCATCGCATGTACGGGCGGTGGCGGCGGCTGAACCCGCAGGCGAACCTGAACAAGATGATCCCGTGCATCGATTGCGGCCATCCGAACCCGCTGTCCGCGATCCTATGCCAGCGGTGCGGCCAGCCCTACTTGCTCGACATGGCGCGCGGACGCTGGGTCGGCCGCCAGTTCGCGAAGAAGCTGATCGCGGCGTGGATCGCCGGAATCATCGCCCTCGCCGGCCTCCCCCTCGCCTCCCAGCTTCCGCCGGCGGCGGCGATCGCGACGATCGTGCTGATCATGGCCGCCGCGATCACCCTGATCTGGCTCGCCTTCCGGGATACCGGAAACAAGGAGGCACGGGCTTGACTGGCCGCTCGCAGGTCCCCCTCCCGGTCCGGGAGGGTCGGCGCCTCAAGGTCATTTGCAAAATAAGTGGGCGCGATCTCGATTCACCCTCTCCCCTCCGGGGGAGAGGGAAAGGGAGCCTAAGCGACCAGGGTGAGGGGGCAATCGACGCCAAAACAGGGAGTCCGCCGCCCCTCCACCTTGCGCCCAAGGGGCATCGTGTCATTCCGAGGGAGCGGCGTGGCCGCGAGTCGGGGAACCTGCCCGGAGTTGGCGCCCGCTTACAAACGGGCATTCCCAGTGTCGGGTCCCTCGGCTTCCCTCGGGATGACAAGGGCGCTTCGCGCCCGCGTCGCTGTTGCGACGGCTACAGCCCTTCGGGCTCCCACTTGTCATTCCCACACTTTAGACCGCCACGGGGCCAGCGGGCTCGGGATAACAGGCATAAGCGAGGCTCCCTGTCGACGAGGCCCGGGGGCTGCTCGTGAAGATGATGGACCGCTATATCGTGCGGGAACTGATCGTTCCTTTCATCGCGGGCTCGCTCGTCATCGCCTTCCTCTTCGCCGCGAACCAGCTCATCTTCATCCTCAAGACCTTTAACGTGCAGAACGTGCCGGTTTCCGCGATGGTCCAGATGATCTTCTACCGGATGCCGTTCTGGCTGAACATGACGCTTCCGGCCGGCATTTCCCTGGCCGCGTCGCTCGCGATCACCCGGCTCTCGCGCGAATCGGAGATCACCGCCATGCGCGCGGCGGGCGTGCGGGTCGTGCGGGTGATCCTGCCCGTCGTCCTCTTCGGCTTCGTCGTCGCCGTCGGCAATTACTTCCTGGTCGAGAAAGTGATGCCGAAATCGGAGGCGAAAGCCCGGAAGCTGGAGATCGACGCCGGCGTTGCGAACGCCGCGCCCGGCTACCTGACGAACGTCTGGTTGAACCTGAAGCAATATCGCGCCACTTTTGGCAGCGTAACGAGGCAACCGGACGACTCGTTGCTCGTCAAGGATATCGTGCTAGGCGATCGCCCGCAGGCCGAAACCGTCACCATCCTCACCTCGCCGGCGGGGCGGTATCTGAACGGGATTTGGACCCTCGACGACGTCTCCTTCACGACGGTCTCCCCGAAGACGCACAAGGTGACGCTCGGCCACGCGGCCAAGGTCACGATCAACCAGCCGCTCTTCATCAACGATCTCTTCGATCAGCAGGAGCCGACCGACCGCACCTCCGCCGAGCTCGCCGAGGCGATCCGGGCCGGAAAACGCCTCGGGCACGACATGACCCACGAGGAAATCCTCTTTCACGAGCGCTTCAGCGTGCCCGCCGCTTGCATCATCTTCGCGATGGTCGCCCCGATCTTCGCTCTTATCTTCGCGCGGACCGGCAGCTTCGTCGGCGTGCTCCTCAGCTTCGTTCTCGTGCTCCTGTATTACAACGGCTTCGTCATCAGCACCGAGATCGTCGGCCGGAACCACTGGCTGAGCCCCTTCTTGGCGGCTTGGGCGCCGAATATCATTTTCGCCGGACTGGGCCTCCTTGCGTTTCGGAGGTTGGAGTGAGGCTGAGGACGGCGGCCCTGGGGATCGTCCTCCCTTTTGCCGTACCGGCCCACGCCCAGTTCTTTGGCGGCTCGATCACGCGGGGACTGCAAACGCTGCGCGATAACCAGCTCATCGCGCCGTACGACCAGAAGAACCCGACTCAGCCGAGCGGCAATCCCTTGCCCCCGCCCCAGCGCTCCGGCGATCTTCCCAGGGAGGGCGATCTTGGGCCGGACGGCGGCGCCTTTACGCCCATCGAGGCCGGCGTCGTCGACCGAAAAGGAGATCAAATCCACATTACCGGCGGCGTCGAGTTCACGAACCGGGGTTATCACTGCTGGGCGGACGAGCTCTTCGGCGACGCCGCTACCAGCACCTACACGCTTGTCGGACACGTCAAAGTGCTCGGCCAAGACGAGAGCATCTACGGCGAGACCGTCCAGGTCAATTTCGACCACAAGACCTTCGTCGCCGACGACTCCGACGCCACTCTGAAGCCCCATCTCGTTCAAGGACGCCTGCGGGACAACCTGTACGTCAAGGGACACCATTCGTACGGCTCGCGGCAGGAGATTTTCGGCGAGCACACCTCGACGACGACGTGCAGCTATCCCGATCCCCATTTCGAGATCGTCGCGGAGCGCACGGACGTGCGGCCCGGCCGTCGGATCATCTTCCGCAAGGCCAAGATCAAGATTCTCGGGCACACGGTTCTGAACCTGCCCTACCTGTCGATCCCTCTCGACGACCGAACGTACAACAACCTGCCGGTCGTTGGGCGCGATTCGATCGCCGGCTACTTCATCAAGAACCGCTACTCCTTCCCGTTTACGGCGGATTCCGTCTTCCTGACCCGGCTCGACTACTTCTCCAAGCTGGGGACCGGCTTCGGGGGCGGGATCAACTGGAACAAGATCGGCTCGCAGGGCCGGTTCAGCATCTACACGATCCAGGGCGCGCGGCCGGAGCTCGAAATCCTCGGGAACCTGAGGCAGAACATGAAGTGGGGCACCCTGACCCTCGACAGCAGTTACGAAAACGATAACTACCTGATCTCGTCGGTTAGCCGAATCCTCAATACGCGGGCGCTCCTCTTCATCCCCCAGGGCCGCTCCTCGGACCGGCTCACCTACTATCGCAGCTCAAACGATTCGCCCGATACGACGTCGCTCCAGCAGACGATCTCCGTCAACGACACCCGCTTCTGGAATTCGAAGCTGAACACGGTCTTCGACGCGAACCTCTCCGACAACACGAGCAACTTCAGCGGCGGCTCCGTCCACCGCGAGCAGCTCGATATCAACTTCAAGGCCGTCGACGATCTGGAGAAGGCGCAGGCGAGGCTGGACTATATCCGCAGCATCCCGATCGGCGAGAGCAGCAACTTCTTCACGACGTCGGACGTGACCCCGGCTTTCACGCTGTTGAGCGATTCGCGCCGCCTGATGGGGCAGGCCTTCGATCTGAAATTCCCCTTCCAGACCCAGCTCTCCTACGGCGAATACGGCGACCCGATCACGAAGGGCCGGATCACTCGCGCCGACTACGATTTCTCTTTCACGAACGGCCGGGCCACGAACCAGAAGCATTGGGTGCTCAACTACCAGGGCGAATACAAGCAGGATATCTACAGCGACGACACCGCCCAGTTCGTGCTGCGCGGCGGCACCCAGCTTATCTACAACTTCCACGATAACAGCCATTGGCAGATCAGCTACAACTATTTGCGGCCCTACGGCTACACGCCGCTCCAGATCGATCGCCGGGGCCAGAGCAACAACTTCGTCTCCGACCTGAGCTATACGCCGATCAAGCACTTGATGCTCGGCCTCGCCACCGGCTACGACTTCAACCTCGTGAAGGAGCACCAACCCACGCCCTGGCAGCAGGTCGGCATCCGGGCCGAATATAAGCTGGGCAACACCTTCTCGGCGCGCGCCCTCTCCACCTACGACACGACCCAGCACAACTTCAGCAGCACCCGCTTCGACCTCACGATGGTCCGCGGAGGGACCTATCTGAGCCTCGGCGCGAAGTACGACGGCCAGCGGAACAAGTGGGCGGCCGCCAACATGTTCCTCGACGGCCTCCAACTCGGGCGGCTGCGGGTGAGCACGCTGCTGAACTACAACGGCTATACGAAGCAGTTCGACGCGATGCACTATTCGTTCATCTACGACCTGCACTGCGCCGAAGCCGTCCTCCAGATCATCGACAACCCAACCGGCTTCAACGGCGGCCGGGCGATCTACTTCTTCATCCGCCTGAAAGCCCTCCCATTCGACACCCCGTTCGGCACCGGCACCCAGGGCCAGCCGATCGGGACGGGAACGGGGAGGGATTTTTGAGGGAGGTGATGGAGGTGATGGAGGTGATGGAGGTGATGGAGATGATGGGGTGATGGAGGTGATGGGGAGATGACCAGTGACCGGTGACCGGTGACCGGCGACCATGTGGCCGGTGACTAGCGATCCGCCCCTTTCTCGCCCCGTCACGCCATCACCTCCATCACCCCCATCACCCCCATCACCCCTCCGGGTAGCATCCGGGAACCGTGCGGCGGTATTGGAAGATCTACCGAACCTTCTTCTCGAGCTCCTTCGCTCGGGAGCTGGAGTTCCGTGCAAATTTCATCGCGAAAATTCTACAAAACGCGGTCTGGCTGATTTTCTTTCCGATGATCCTGCTCGTCGTCTACCGGAACACGGACAGCGTTGCCGGATGGAAGCAGGGAGACGCGTTCATCCTCGCCGCGACCGTGTTCCTGATGAACGCGATTTTTACAGGTTTCTTCTTCAGCCTTAACGAAATCCCTCAGCATGTGCGCCAGGGCACGCTCGATTTCATCATCACGAAGCCGGTCGATACCCAGTTCTGGATCAGCATCCGCAAGTTCGAGTTCGCCCAGATTGGCACCTTCGTCGCGGGGATTGTGATGGTCGCCTACGGCGTCGTCACCTCGCACCTCCACCCATCCCTGCCGCAGTGGCTGGCCTACGTGGCCCTGATCGTGGCCTCGCTCGCCATCTTTTATTCGTTCAACCTGATCCTGATGACGACGGGGATTTGGCTGGTGAGGGTCGACAATCTTTGGGTGCTCGGAGAGACGCTCACCCAGATCGCGCGCTTCCCGACCGACATCTACGGCGCCGCCCTGCGGCGCGCGTTCGTTTACTTCGTCCCTCTCGCTTTCATCGCCACGATCCCTTCCAGCCAGCTCAAGTACGGCTTCGACGCGCGGATGGTCGTGCTCGGCGTCGTGTGGGCAGCCGCTCTGTTCGTCGCCGGGCGGCTTTTTTGGCGCTTCGCGCTCACCCATTACACGAGCGCAAGCTCGTGATCCGTGAAAGCGCTCGCTTCGCACCCTCGGCTTTGCCACGAAACCCCTTCAGGACAGATGCGAAGCATCTGTAGTCGCAACCTTCACGGTTGCGGGCCCGAAGGGCCCCTTCGCCCTACGGGCGCGCCGGGGTAAACCCGGCGACTACAGCCTTCGGCTTTTCGATTCGGAGTTTGGAATCGAGATATCCCGACGCCGAAGGACTTTCGCAGGGAGATAGATCCCACCCCAAAGGGGTTTCGTAGCGAAGCCCGGGGTGCGAAGCGACCCTGGGGTAGGGCGACCGCCGATTCCCCAACCCTGGAAGGGTTGCGTATCCGGCTCGGGTCTTCAGGGGCGGCCGCCTGCTGGTGATGGGCGACCAAGCCACAAAGGCAAATGATGCATTGACGAGCGACTCGGCACAATCTGCGAACGACGAGCGATCGTTATCGGAAGGCCGACCCCGAAAACGCAGACGCGATTTCCAGTGCCCTTACAAATCCTGACGGAGAATGAGCGGATAGGGTCCTTACTAATGGTGATTAATAGTCCAAGTTCAATCGCTACCCTCTCGTACCGTTCGGGTTAAAGTTTTACAGGTCTGGCCGTCAAAAAGGTGTTACGAATACCAGGGCCTTTCTCATGCGAATATCTTCGCAAGAAACCGCGTAGATCAACCAACCCTCTCACGCCAACCATTTTCTACGTGCCCAAAGCTTGCGGCCAATCCGCACCTCGTCGAAGGTGTCTTGCCGCCTGCTCTGGGCCGCTAGGGAAGGGATATGTCAATCAATTCAAGGGGGCGGATCGGGGGACGCAGAGTCTGCTTCGCGGTTCGGCCGCCGACGCGGGCGTTGGATAGGCAGGGACGTCGATCGAACGCGCCACGGTTCCATCCAAGCATGTCCCCTCGTCGATTTCCGGACGTAGTCCACACGGCTAGGTCGCTGAAGATCGAATCGTTTTTCAAGCCCAATGAAAAACACGAGATCACGATTAATGTGGCTAGAAGAACAGGAATCGTCGTAGGGCTAATCGGTAAGCGCGACCGAAGATTAGCAGAACCCCAAATCCAAATCCGCATTGGGTCGGAATGCAAGTAGCGAACCATGTCAAAGAGAATCTTGATAAGCGATGACGCAATGTTCATGAGGAACATGCTGAAAAACATTCTCATCGTAGAGGGCTATGCCATCTACGAGGCGAGCAATGGCGAAGAGGCCGTAAAGGCGTACGCGAGCTATCAGCCCGATCTGGTCTTTATGGATCTGACGATGCCGGTGATGGACGGGATCACGGCCATCAAGCACATTATGGGCAGCGATCCGAACGCCAAGATCATCGTCTGCAGCGCCCTCGGCCAAAAGAACATGGTGATCGAAGCCATCCAAGCGGGCGCTCGCGATTACATCGTAAAGCCGTTCGACAAAGCTAGGGTTGTCGACGGCGCCAAAGCACAAATAGGAAGTGGCAAGGCAGCATGAAGCAGGAGCTAGTAAATCCTTTTCTCAGCGCGGCGTTTTCCGTATTGGAAAGCTTGCTGGGAGAGACGCCGAGCAAAGGAGCCCTCAAGGTTCAGTCGGATGTGTCTACCCGGCACCAGGTCAACGTGACGATCGGCGTAACCGGGGAGGTCACCGGCCACCTCATCTTTGGCATGTCGTTGCAAACCGCGGACAAGATCGCGTCCCTGATGATCGGCAAGCCGATCCGCACGTTCGACGCGATGGCGGCTAGCGCGATCGCGGAGTTGGCGAACATGATCTCGGGCAACGGCCTACTGCATCTCTCCGAATCCGGATTGATCGCCGATGTGACGCCCCCGACCGTAATCCGGGGAACCGATGTGGAGATCAACACGCTGGCAATCCCAGCCTTGATCGTGCCGCTCATGCTCGAGGTTGGCGAGTTCTCGATAACCGTCGGCCTCATGCAGATGAAGTAAGGGCAATACACCGCTCCGGTCGAGGAGGGCAGGGGCGGGGAAGACAGAAAGGACAAGGAAACATGAAGTTCATTAAAAACCTGAGGATTGGAGCCAAGCTGGCACTTGGCTTCGGAGTGTGTATCGCGTTTCTTTTGGCGGTCGTGATTACCGGAACGCGAGGGATGGCCCAGATGAATGCCGTGGCGGAGAAGCTGTCGAGCGACACCGTCGAGAGCGTCAAGACCTGTGCAGCGTTGAATGAAGCGGTTCTCCGCACCCGTCTCTGGCAGTTCCGATATTTTACGGATGAGCCGTCCACCTTTGGCGACATCCGCAAGAACGTCGGGATTTGGATGGATGCGGCCAACAAGGCCGTAAAGGACTATGAGGGCCTTGCTTCTTCCGACGAGGATCGGAAGCACATCGACGATTTCAAAGCCGGTTGGGGCACGTACACTCAGCAGTCGGCTCAGTTCGCGTCGCTTTTCGAAAAGGGTAACGGGCCTTCGGCGGGCGTTCTGTTCAAGGGTGACATGTTCAAGGGCTTCTACGACTTGATCAACATGTCGCAGGCGCTTGGCGACGGCGAGAAGAAGCAGGCGGAGGAAGCCGCGAAGACGGCTCAAGACACCTACTCGGGCGCGCTCCGCCTCGTATTGATCCTCTCGACCATCGCGGCTGTCGGCTCCATTTATTTCGGTTTCGCGCTGACCCGTCAGATCACTCGGCCCGTCGCCAAGCTGAGCGAAAGAATGGCGAAAGTGACGGACGTCTGCGTGACCCAGCTCACGAACGGCCTCACCTCTCTCGCCCAAGGAGACCTCACCCAGGCGGCGGAGGCGTCGACGAAGCCACTCGACGTCGAGAGCACCGATGAGATCGGCAAGCTGATGGACGTCTTTAACACGCTGCTCGCCAAGACCCAGAACAGCATCGGCAGCTACAACCAGTGCCGCGAGAACCTCACCAGCCTCGTGCGTCAACTGAAGGGCGCCTCGACGCAGATGGCAAGCGCCTCGACGGCCCTGAACGGGACGGCGAAGCAGGTGGAGTCCTCCGCCCAGGAAGTGGGGGCGTCGATGCAGGAGATCTCCAGCGCGACGAACCAGGCGGCTCGGGGAGCGGCGGAGGTCGCCTCGGGAAGCACGTCCCAGGCTCAGGCTCTATCCCAGAGCTCGATGAACATCCAGAAGCTGGTGGAAGCGGTCCAGGGC
>DASZYX010000025.1:0-70742 GCA_035545155.1 Fimbriimonadaceae bacterium
CGTCGTCGAGGAAAGAGAAGGGCACGTAGCATTCGTCGTCGAGACGAACGCAGTGCTCTTTGACGACTCCGAAGTGGGTGAAAACGACGTCAGCCGGAGACTGGGCTCGGGCCGCGCTCGTCATCGCCATCCATGGCACAAGACCGAGCAGCAAGCGCTTCATAAGACTGTTCCCGTTGCGTGGATTGTACACCGCTCCCAATGATAGGTCAATAAAAGCGCCATATCCGTATGAATACGGGCAAGATGCCCGCAATCATTCCGCAATTGGCGCCAAACCGGGTTAAATGGAGCGGCCTAAATCTCGGGAGTTAGGACGGTACGCCGTTCAGGATCGATTCGCCGATTCCTTCCGAGCGATTGGGCGATTAGCTCAGTTGGTAGAGCGCCTCGTTTACACCGAGGATGTCGGGGGTTCGAGTCCCTCATCGCCCACCACGCTCACCGTTTGTGCATTCCTTCTCAGACTCATTTCTCCGACGGGGATCCCCTGATCTCCGAAATCGAATGCCTGTTCAGTCGGGCAGTCTCGCTAAGAGGAGGCTAGTCGTAAGTTTGCGCCGCCCGACCCCCCAGCGAATCCACATGGGAGAAGAGGTTGGGCTCACTTCGCCTGGAACTTCTGAACGTAGCTGTTCGACTTGTCGCTGTAGGCAACCCAGACGTCGTGGCTTTGCGGATCGATGGCGACTCGGTGGCAGTCGGCGTTGACGTCTACTTCGCCGACCAAGGTTTCGGATTCCTTGCTGACCCCGATCACCTGAATCTTGCCTTGGCTCGGAATATAGAGACGGTGCAGGCTACCGTCGTACGCGATCTGATCGCTGCCGCGAACGATGTCCATCGTTCGCAGCAGCTTGCCAGTCGCGGCGTCCAAGACGACCAGCTTGCCGTTCTTGCCGGCGACGAAGACGCGGCCCAGCTTCCGGTCGACGGCCAAGCCGTGGGGGCTGGTGAGGTCTCCGAGCTTCCATTCGTCCAGCACCTTCCGGGAATTGGGATCGATGACCTGCACGGTATTCGTCGATTTGATGGCTTGGAATATCCGGTCGCGGCCCGGATCGTACTCCATGTACTCCGGCGCCTCTTTGATCGTCACCGAGCCGACGAGCTTCATCCCCGAGGGATTGACGATCCATAGGTTCGTCCCGTCGTCGTTGTCGACATAGACGAGCCCACGCTTCGAATCGAATTGGACGCAGTCGCCTGGCCCGCCGAGATCGAGGGTGCTCTTCTTCGTCCAGGTCTTCGTATCGACGCAGACGAGCGTCTTTCCGGGGCCGGCCGCGAAGACGCGGTGGCCGGCCGAATCCACGCCGATTCCGTTGCACTCGACGCCCATCTCGACATCCTTTACCTGGTCGTTCGATAGATCCACGACGGCAAAGGAAGACTTCCCGGGATGGCAGGCGAAGACCAGGCGGTTCTTCGCGTCAATGTTCATAAAGTCGAAGTGCCCTGGGCCGCCGGGAACGACGATCGGAGGGGTCTCGACGAGGGGAGCCGAAAGAAGCGCGATGAATGGAAGGATTGGCAGCATATTGGTTAGATCGATGTTTGCGAGGCGGAAGTCGGATGGCCCCCACCCTTCGTGCGCTTGCTGCCGGAAGACTTGGCCGGGTTCGACGTATCCATGTATCCGGAAGAGCAGCTTTCAAGGGTAAAGCATACGGCAACGAGGAGGACGAAGATCGCGGAAACGCGGAAGGTTTTTCGCATGTGAACTCCGAAGAACCGCTGCCCGACGCGACGGCCGGGCAACGGATCGACGTGGACTTACTGGTTGATCGTGGAGTGGGTGTAGATGTCCTGCACCGCCTCAGAGCAGGTTTCGGAGCCACTCTGCAGCGGGTAGTCGCTCGGGAAGGAGTTGTTCGCCGCGAACTGGGCGTCCGGTACGTAGTTGGGATCGACGCACCACATGTAGGCGTCGTTTTGGTTTGCCGGCCGGCCGATCAGACCCGCGCTGAAACCGGCGTATTCGGCCGTCTTCATGAGGATCAACTTCGCGTGGCCATCGGCGAATCCGAAGTTGAATCGGCCGTTGAAGCGAATCCTCTGGCTGCTGATGAGGTCGGGATAGTTCGACATGATATTGTCGAGGGCGACCGAATAGCCTGGGTTGTCGTTGCTGCTTCCAAAGGCAACCATTTGCGCTGGCGTCGCGATTTGGCTGAGGTTGCGCCCGGCTCGCAACGTCTTGCCGTTCTGGTCCACGGTCTGCGTGTTCAGCATGCCATAGCCGGAGTCGCTGACGAGTCCGTCGTTATAGCCGTAGCCGAGGCATTGCTGGGTTGGATTGACGTGGTCGAGACAGCCGGGATCGCCGCCGAAGCTGTCGTTGCGGCCAGGCGAGAGAAACATCTGCCAGTTCTTCACATAAGGCTGAAGGTCGTTGTACCAGGAGGTGTAGGCGGAGGTCTGCACGCCGTCATATCCCGCCTGCTTTTGCTTTGAGATGGTAGCCGAGGAGTCATCGTAATCCGTGGCGTACATGTTGAAGGCGAGGCCGATTTGCTTGGCATTGCTGAGGTCGGCGGTGCGCTTGGCGGCCTCCTTGGCTTGAGCAAAAACGGGGAATAGGATTGCGGCCAGAATCGCGATGATGGCGATAACGACGAGGAGTTCGATTAATGTAAAGGCTTTGCGCATGGCACCTCTCCGTGCCGAATCACACCACCGCCGTATTAAGACCGGACCGCGATTATTGTTAAAATTGTGCGAGGGGGCGAGCCGGGCGAAGCCATACGTTCGCAAACTGAAGCCCATGGGAAGATTGCACTTTCTCCATCGGCTAACCGCGGGAGCGTCTTTGCTGCTTGCATGCACCTCCGCCCTGGCTCAAAGCCATCTGCGCTTCGTCGTCACAGGAGATGACCGATGGGAAACGAAGACGCCTCGCGACGGAATGGACGAAAATGGCGTCAACGTCGCAGCGATGAAGCGTCTTGCCACGGCCATTGTCGCGGAAAAGCCGACGATCCTCCTTTTCAACGGCGACACGATCGGAGGTGGCGACGATGCCCAGGAGGCTTCCCAATACAAGACGTTCATGACGGCGATGAAGCCGATTTACGACGCCAAGATCAAGGTTCTCGCGGTTCGGGGAAATCATGAAATGCATGCGCCCCACGCCGACGACCTTTGGCGCTCGACGTTCAGCGGACCGTTCGCCAACCCGGCGACGGGACCGACCGGCGAGGAAGACTTCACTTTCTCTTATGAGACGGGCGACGTTCTCTTTCTTGGCCTCGACGAGTTTATGACCAAGAAGCCGGTGATCAACCAGGCTTGGCTAGACGGCGTGCTCGCCAAGACGAAAGCGACGCACATTTTCGCCTTCGCTCACAAGATGGCGTTCGTGGCCGGTCATCACGTCGATGGGATGAACACGATCCCCGAGGCACGGGACCGATTCCTCGAGAGCTTGGAGAAAGCGGGCGGGGTAACGGTTTTCTTCGGCCATGACCACCTTTACGACCACTTGAAAGCCTCGGAGGCCGGATGGCCGACGGGCAAAGCGATCCACCAGGTCGTGGTGGGAACGGCAGGGGCTCCCTTCGCGCATGGAACGAGTTCCCAGGCAACCGACGGAAACTGGACCCTCGCTCACCTGGGTCACGTTGAAGGAAAGCTTGGCTATTGCGTCGTCGACGTCGACGGCTCGAAGGTGACGGTCACGTTCAAAGCCGAGACCTCGCCGGGAGTCTTCGAACGTGCGGACAGCTTCGCGTACGAGGTAGCGGCGAAGCGCTGACTCGTGCCAGGCATCGCCTCCGGTGTTCCACCCCGAAACCCGCTTCGTCGTGACTTTGGCCGTTCAAACGGTTGGGAGAGGTTGGCGCGAGCCTCTTCTTGCCGATAATTCTAGCGGTACGCTAACGCCGCTGATGAAGCACCCTAAGTTCTCCCACGCCTTCGAAGTCGTCTCCGACCTGCCGAACGCCTTGACCTCCCTCGAGAAGTTGGCCCGAAACTTCCGGTGGACCTGGCATCATGAGACCCGCGACCTGTTTCGCTCCATCGACAAGGCGCTTTGGGATGACAGCGAGCGCAATCCCGTCCAGTTCCTAACCTCGCTCTCGCGGGAAAAGCTGGACCGGTTGGCCAAGAACGAAGGCTTCATGGATCAGCTTCGCCGGTGCGAAGAGCAGCTCGACGAATATCTGTCGAGCGAGACTTGGTTCGACCGCGCCTATCCCGGGCGGCGAGATGGGACGACCATCGCCTATTTCTGCTTCGAGTTCGGACTCACCGAAGGGCTGCCGATCTATTCCGGAGGCCTTGGCGTCCTGGCCGGAGATCACCTGAAGGCGGCGAGCGATCTCGGCATTCCCCTCGTCGGCGTCGGTCTGCTCTATTCTCGCGGCTACTTCCGGCAAAGCTTGAATCACGAAGGGTGGCAGCAGGAGGTCTATCCGAAATACGACTTCTATCAGATGCCGCTGGAGCTGATGCGCGACAAAGACGATCAGCCGATTCATATCGAAGTCGAATTTCCGGACCGGACGGTCACCTGCCAGGTCTGGAAGGCTCAGGTCGGGCGCATCCCGCTCTACCTGCTGGACAGCAACGTCCTTGAAAACGCGCTTGCGGATCAGAACATCACCGACTCGCTCTACGGCGGCGACGAGGAGATGCGGATTCGCCAAGAGATCATCCTCGGGATCGGCGGAATGAGAGCCTTGCGAGCCGTCGGCATCAACCCGACCGTCTGCCACATGAACGAGGGCCACGCCGCCTTTCTGAGCATTGAGCGGATCCGGCAGTTCATGGCCGACCACCACTGCGACTTCCGAATCGCGCGGCAAGTCGTCGTAAGCGGCAACGTCTTTACGACCCATACGCCGGTGCCGGCCGGCTTCGATCTCTTTACGCCCGCCCTTCTCGAACGCTATATGGGCAAGACGATCGCAAGCACCGGCCTTCCGTTCCAGGAGTTCGTCAAGATGGGGCGGGTCGATCCGGAAAACCAGGGCGAGGCCTTCAACATGGCTGTGCTCGCGATGGAGAACGCCAATCACGTCAACGGCGTCTCCAAGCTTCATGCCAGCGTGAGCCGCAGCATGTTCCAGCCGCGATGGCCCGACTATCCGGAAGGCGAAATCCCGATCCAGGCAATCACCAACGGCGTGCATACGATGACTTGGATCGGCCGGCACATGGCTCGCCTCTTCGATGAGCACCTGGGCACGGACTGGCGACGGAATCCCGAGAATCCGGAGGCCTGGCGGGGGGTCAGGTCGATTCCCGATATCGACCTGTGGCGTGCCCAGGAGGACCAGCGGGGTGTGCTCGTCCGTTATGTCCGTAAGCGGCTGCTGCGGGATGTGGAACAGCGGCAGCAGCTACGGCTTGAAAAGAGCTTCCTCGGCTCGGTGCTCGATCCGCGCATCCTCACGATCGGCTTCGCGAGACGGTTCGCAACCTATAAACGGGCGAGCCTGATGCTGACCGACAAAGAGCGCCTGCTAGCCCTCCTTAACCACAAGGAGCGCCCGATTCAAATTCTCATCAGCGGCAAGGCCCATCCCCGGGACGACGGCGGGAAGGCCCTGATTCAGGAGCTCGTGCGATTCATCAACAACGAGGGAGCCCGAAGCCGGATGGTGTTCATCGAAGACTACGACATGGGTGTGGCCCGGGCGATGGTCCAAGGTGTGGACGTGTGGCTGAACAACCCTCGTCGGCCGATGGAGGCCAGCGGAACGAGTGGGATGAAGGCCGTGCCGAACGGCGGTCTGAACTGCTCGATTCTCGACGGATGGTGGGACGAAGCTTACGACTCGGGTGTCGGCTTCTGCATCGGGGATCGCTTCGCCCACGAGGATGTCGGGTATCAAGACTGGCTGGACAGCCGCTCGCTCTATCAATTGATCGAAACCGATATCGCGCCGAAGTTCTATCACCGCGTGGACGACGGACTGCCGACGCAGTGGATCCAGATGATGAAGCGCTCCATTGCAGAGCTCGCGCCGGTTTTCTCTACCGCGCGAATGGTCCGCGACTATACGAGCAAGTTCTACATGCAGGCCGACGAGACCTTTACCCGCCTCTCCTCGGATGGCCTCCAGCCGGCCAGGGAAGCTTTGGATTGGCGGGATCGGGTGAGGCAGGCCTGGTCCGAGGTCCGCGTGCGTTCGGTCGTCGACACGGCGGGGAAGAAGAGCCAGATCGGAAAGTCGTTCACCGTGAAAGCGACGGTGCATCTCGGGAAGTTGACGCCACAGGACGTCGCGGTCGAGGCCGTCTCCGGGAAGATTGGACCGAATCGAGATCTGGTCGAGACGACTGTCAACCGCCTCGAAGTTGCCGGTCAAGTGGGCGAGGATTTCGTTTTCGAGGGTTCCGTGCTTTGCGATGCGGCCGGCTATTGCGGCTACACGGTACGCGTGCTACCGACGCACCGCGACGTTCATGTCGCAAGCGAATTGAACTTGGTGAGCTGGGAAGGCCGCTGAGCGGAGTGACACGACATTGTCCGGCGCGCCAGTCGCTCCAGGACGGGTGAAGCAGGGTTGCTCGACCGAGTTAACGGATCGCCTGTTCCGTGTCGTTGTCGAAGACGTGGATTTCCTCGATATTGACGACGAAGTCGGCGACCTGTCCTTCTCGGATCCTCGTGCCGGTATCGATCGTCGCGACGAAGTTATGGGATCCGATATTCAGATAGGCCACGTACTCGGGGCCGAGCGGTTCCAGGACATCGACCTTGGCTTTGATCGTGTTCGCGTCCGATGCCTTGACGTTGGAATCCATGTTCTTGTCCACGATGCACTCGGGTCGAATGCCCATCGTGACTGGGCGACCCTCCATTTTCGCGGCAGGATGGCCCGCGGGCAAGGGAAGCCGGAAATCGCCGGCGTCCAACATGCCGTCGCGGATCGTCGCTTCCATAAAATTCATCGGAGGCGAACCGATAAATCCCGCCACGAACTTGTTGGCGGGGAAGCGGTAGACGGTCTCCGGCTCGTCGCATTGCTGCAATTTGCCGTCGCGCATGATCGCGATGCGCTGTCCCATCGTCATCGCCTCGACCTGGTCGTGGGTGACGTAGATGGTCGTGATGCCGAGAGAGCGGTGAAGCCGGATCAACTCCGCGCGAGTCTGGATGCGTAGCTTCGCGTCGAGATTCGAAAGCGGCTCGTCCATCAAGAAGACCTTTGGCTTCCGCACAATCGCGCGGGCAAGGGCGACGCGCTGGCGCTGGCCGCCGGAAAGCTCCTTCGGACGGCGGTGCAGGTATTTATCGATGTCGAGCATCTGGGCGACCTGCTTCACTCGGGCGTCGATATCGTTGCGGATCTTTTTGGCTTCCGAAAAGTTAAAGATCTGCCAGAAAAAGTTCTTCAGTTCACGCAGACGAAGGCCGAAGGCGATGTTGTCGTACACGTTCATGTGGGGATAGAGCGCGTAGTTTTGGAAGACCATCGCGATATCCCGATCCTTGGGCGGCGTGTCGTTGACGCGTGAGTCACCGATCATGATGTCGCCCGACGTCGTCTCTTCGAGGCCCGCCACCATCCGGAGCGCGGTCGTCTTGCCGCATCCGGAAGGACCGACGAGCACCATGAACTCCTTGTCTTTGATCTCGAGGTTAAGGTCGTCGACGGCGCGGACATCTTTGCCGAAAACCTTGGAAATGCTGTTGAACGTTACTCCAGCCAAGCGAGGAAACCCCCTATCTGCGAGCCCATTATAGCCTGTGCGGGCCTGAACTTGAAGCAGATTCCCGCCTAGACTGGTATCCTTCGGTTTCTCGGTTCGATCTGGGTGAGTGGCGGAATTGGTAGACGCGCTGGATTTAGGTTCCAGTCCCGCAAGGGGTGAGGGTTCGAGTCCCTCCTCGCCTACCAGAAGTTTTATATGGCAGCGTAATGTGTGGTTCCGCGATCTTGGGCCTATATAACGGCTCGGCAATCCATCCGTAGCGCCCGATCCGCTACTAAACTTGCTGAACCTTGCGAACGCCCGGAACGAGAATCTTGAGTTGCTCCTCGATGCCATGTTTGAGCGTCAGGCCGGACATGGGGCAGCCGTTGCAGGCGCCGGTCAGCCGGATGCTGACGTCGCCATCCTGAGAAACCCCGACGAGATGGATTTCCCCGCCATGGGAGCGCGCGTAGGCTTGAACGTCCAGCATTGCGGCGCGAACCTGGGGATAGAGGGGCCCCATTTCGCCCTCGCGGATTTCCTTCCGGCTGAAGAATTTAAGCATTGGTTCTTTGTCCCGCCGTTAACATTCTACGCGCGCCGGACCCACACCTGCATCGAATTCGGGCCGCGGTTGCACCAGGAAAAATAGGGAATGAACCGAGCGACCGCGTCTCGTGTTCCAAGCGACCCTTCCGGCGCATAGAGATCGTCGACGAAAGCCTCATCGTCGGCAAAACCCTCCGCCGTAATCGTCACAACGCCTCCCAACAGCTCCTCGTGCTGGGTCGTGAGTGGCGCTTCGGTATCCGCGACGAAGAGCTGGGGAGCAAATCCGAGGTCGTGCTCTTCCGCGCAGTAGACGAGTGGGCCACGGGTCAGGGCGACCCGGCCGAGATTGTCCCGCACCAAGGGATGGCATTCCATCCACTTTGGCTCCATTCCGAGATCGACCCTCAGCGTATCCCCCTTGTGCCATCGCTTGGAGAAGACGGCGTAGCCTTGGTCCCAGGCCGACTGCTCCTGCAGGCCGGGAAGCTCGGTATCGACTTCGTCGGCCCAATCGGGGATGCGCAGTCGCAACTCGAAATCAACGGGATGCTCCGGATTTACGGCGATCGTGAACTTGCCGGACCAGGGGTAGTCGGACAGGCAGGAAATGCTCACCTTGACGCCGTTGATTGTGGCCGTCGCATCGAAACCGGCCGGAATGTGGATCCAGAACGCGTCGTCCGAAACCGAGGCCACATACCAGCCCATCGATCCGATCAGACGGGCGATATTGGGCGGGCAGCACGCACACTCGAACCACGGAACCCGCTGATGGGTTCCCCGGCTTTCGAGCGGATTGGTGTAAAAGAAGCGGTCTCCGGATAAGGAAATGCCGCTCATCGCTCCGTTGTAGATCGCCCTTTCGACGATGTCCGCATATTCGGATGCGCCCGTCGTCTCGGCGAGATGCCGGCCCCAGAAGGCAAGGCCGCAGGCCGCGCACGTTTCGGCGTAAGCCGAAAGGTTGGGTAGATCGTAGTCGCCGGTAAAGCCCTCGTTGGAGCTGCTCGGCCCGATGCCCCCCGTCACGTACATGCGCTTCCGGGTGAGGTTGTGCCATACCTGCTCGATCGCGCTTTCGAGGGCTGGATCACCGTCGGCGAACTCGGACGCCGCGATGTAGAGATACATCGCTCGCACCGCGTGGCCGACGACCTCCGTGTGCTCGCGGATCGGGGCGTGATCCTGGCAGTACTCGCCCTGGTAGACGCCTTTCTTCCTCAGGAAGGATTCGAGCCAGGGCGAGATCGTCATCGCCTCCCTGTCGTCGAGCTCCGCGCCGAGAACCGAGGGCTGCCCGCCGCGCTGCTCGATCATCCAGCGCGCGAACTCCCGATACTTGGCCTCCCCGGTGGTATCCGCGAGCCGGAGGAGGCCCAGCTCGATTTCCTCGTGGCCGCAATAGCCGCACCGCTTGTCCGGACCGAAGATCGACATGATGTGATCGGCGAGCCGGATTGCGACGTTGAGCAGCCTCCGGTCTCCATTGGCTTCGAACAGAGCAACCCCGGCCTCGAAGAGATGGCCGGCGCAATACATCTCGTGCATGGCAAGCAGGTTTCGCCATTTGAGGTTCGGGTGCCGGATTTGGAAGAAGGTGTCGAGGTACCCGTCCGGCTCTTGGGCTGCGGCGATGAGCTCGACGACTTCGTCAAGGATATGCTCGATCGATTTGCTCTTGCCGGTGGCCAAGGCGTAGGCAGCCGCTTCGCACCACTTGTAGACGTCGCTATCGTTGAAGTAAAGCCCGGTGAAGTCGCCTTCCGCCTTTCCCGCCGCGATCTCGAAATTTCTCAGCCTCCCGGTTTCGACGAGCTGGCGATACTCCGCTTCGATCGTCGTTTCCCGGAGCGCCTTTTGCCGCTCCATCCAAAAGTTGTCGGTCAACCGGATATCGGAAAGCGGGATGCGTCGCATGCGTCGGCGAAAAGGCATAGCCAAGTTTAGCCGCCGCTATTGCCCGGCGGGTTGGAGGATACCGAGGTCTTCATAAATCGGCTTGAGGATTCGGCGCATATTCGGCAGGAGAAGATTGTAGAGCGTACAGCCGGTCAGCCCGACCGCAGCGGCGGCAAGCAAGGTCCATTTCGGGCCGATATGCTCGGCGAGCGCTCCGCCGATCAGGCTCCCGAACGGCATCGTGCCGACGAAGGACATCATGTAGAAGGCCATCACGCGGCCCCGGACATGGTCGTCGACGACCGTCTGGATCAGCGTGTTCGTCGCCCCCATGTGCTTCATCGACCCAAAGCCAATGACGACGAGCCAGCAAAGGGCCATCCAGAGTTGAGGCGAGAAGGCAAGGCCGATGAGACCGAGGTTGAAGATCGTCGAAGAGTAGAAGATCCAGCGCGTCAAGCCGAGAACGTTACGCCTTACCGCAAGCATCCATCCCGCGCCGAGAGCGCCGATCGCGCTCGCCGAATAGAGCAGGCCGAATATGTCCGAGCCCCGGTGATAGACCAGCTTGGTGAGGACCGGCAGCATGACGCCGTAAGCTCCGGCCACGAGACTCGTGACCGCCATGAGGAGGAGCAGATAGCTGATCGGCTTGTGATTCCAGGCATAGGCGGCGCCGGCCTTCACGCGCTCGATCGGGTTTTCTTTGTTCTCCCGAACCACGTGCGCTGGAAACCGCATGGCGAGCAACGCTCCCAAGACGGCGGCAAAGCTGATCCCGTTAATCAGGAAGCAGTAGCCCTCGCCGACGGCGGCAACCGTCACGCCGGCGATGGCCGGTCCGATCAGCCGGGCTAGATTGAACTGCGCCGAGTTCAGGGCGATCGCGTTGCCGAGAACTTTCTTGTCCTCGACCATCTGGGAGACGAACGCCTGGCGAGTCGGCATGTCGAACGCCGCCACCATTCCGACGAAGATGCTCGTGCAGACGATATGCCAAGGCTGGACGACCTTGGTCAGCGTGAGGGCGGCCAGGATAAAGGCCTCCACCGCCATCAAGCTCTGGGTGATGAGGAGCATGTTTCGACGGTCGTGCCGGTCGACGGTGATGCCGGCGAAGGGAGACATGACGAAGGCCGGGACCTGAGAGCAAAAGGCGACGGTGCCGAGGAGAAGGGAAGAGCCGGTGAGCCGGTAGACGAGCCAGCTCATGGCGATCGTCTCCATCCAACTGCCGATCAGGGAGAGGGTTTGCCCGCCAAAGAACAGGCGGTAGTTTCGATAGGCTAAAGCCCGAAATGCTCCTCTCACGTTTCCTAGAGACTTCTACGAAACGCGCATCGAATCATCTGCGTTAAGGAAACCTTTCGACAATCCGAATGATGCCGACGATGTGGGCGTTGAAGCCCGGCAAGTCTTCGGCGGGAATCCAATATTCCTGGTGGTCCTTGGCCCCCACCGTTTGGACTTCGTACGCATCGAGGTAAGCAGCCTCCACCTCAAATTCGGTGACGTAACCGACGTTTCCCGAAGCTGAGTCCTTGGTGTTCCAGTCCCGAGCGATCTGACGGGCATATCCGAGATTGAGAACCGGATAGAAAATCGGCTGGATGGGCAGCCGGGGCGGAAACTCTTTCCAGTTGGAGGCCTCGATGAGGTGGAGCTCGGCCTGGCCGACGGGACGGTAAAGCGTAATGGTTCGCATGCGCCTCTCGCGGGTTCGTTGGAACCGGGCTCCATTCGATTAGAATATCCAGCTAAATGTCTCAAACGTCGGCCGATATCGATAGGGAGCTCGAAATCGCGCGCAAGCGTCGCACCGAGTTCGTCGCGCGGGTCAAGGCGGAGGAGAGGCACGCGGCCTCCGACCCGGCCGGATACCGGCGAAAGGTGTATGGAATGGTCGCTCTCGCCTATGGCTACGTGGGGGCGATCCTCATCGTGGCGCTCGCCGCTCTCGGCGGGCTCGTGTACCTAATGGTCGAAGTGCGTCGAGGCAACTCGGCCCTGGTCCGAATCGCCCTTTATGTCGGCCTCTTCGTGCTCGTGATCTTGCGATCGCTGTGGATCAAGTTGTCGCCTCCGTCCGGCGTAACGTTGAAGCGTGGAGACGCGCGTGAGCTCTACAAAGAGATCGATGCGATCGCGGAGCGGCTCAAAGCGCCGAAGCCGAACGAGATCCGGGTCGACTACCGTCTCAACGCCGCCGCTTCCCAGACGCCTCGTTGGGGCATGTTCGGTCCGTCCCGGAACGTTCTCCTGTTGGGCTTACCGCTCTTGACGACGATGTCTCCCGAAGAGGTGCGAGCCATCATCGCTCATGAGTTCGGCCATTTCTCGGGATCGCATGGAAAGTTCGGCGCGTGGGCTTACCGAGTCGAGTGGACGTGGAGGGCGCTCGCAACCCAGCTTCGTGGCCGCGCCGCTCTTGGAAGCTGGCTGTTTTCCGGATTCGCGTCCTGGTTCCAGCCGCGGTTTTCGGCGACGACGTTCGTGCTGCGCCGCGCCCACGAGTACGAGGCGGACAAGGCGGCCGCGGAGATCGCCGGAGCGTCGACCATAGCGCGCGCCCTCATGCGGATGAAGTTCCTAGGCCCGAAACTCTCCCAAACCTTTTGGAAGGGCCTTGCGGCCAAACAGAAGGAGTTGCCCAACCCGCCTCCTCATCTCTTTGCCGCGCTTCCTGACGTGAACCAGGCTTCGTTTCCGGAGGAGGACGTCCGAAAGCACGTCCAGCGCGCCCTCGCCGACAAGACGGACTATGACGATACCCATCCCTGCCTTACGGACCGATTGAAGTCTCTCGGGCAGATGCCGCCCTCTGTTGACGAGGTTCTTCCGGAGCTAATGGAACCGATCCGGGTCAGCGCGGCAGAGGCGTTTCTGGGCGGGCGCCTTCCTAGGCTCTTCGATCAGGTCAGCGACTATTATTTGAAGCAGCACAGCGACCAATGGGGCAAGAAATATTCGACCCATCAGAAGAACCTGGCCAACCTGGATCGGTTGCGAAAGCGGGCTGACGAAATGCCGCTCACCGAGGAGGAGCGCGTGGATATGGCTTACTACACATTCCAGGTCGAAGGCTCGGAAACGGTCGAGCCTCTGTTGCGTTCCCTTCATGAGGAGCTGCCGAACAATCCCAGAGTCACGTTCTGGCTCGGCCTTGTGTTGGCTGAAAAGGAGGACATGGAAGCGGAACCGCTGCTCAGGAGGACGGTCGTCGAGTATCCGCAGGGCGCAACCCAGGCCATGCAGTTTTTGGCCCACCTTTATCGTGCTCACGGGCGGGAGGAAGACTTGGGCAGAGCCCGCGAAGAGTCCAGAGATATCCGGCAGTCGCACGCGATGCTCAGCGTCCATGGCCGGACCCTAAAGATCTCGGACGATTTCGAAGCTCATCGCCTGTCCGTCGACAAAGTGGAGGACTTGGTCGGCCAGTTAAGGGGCGTGCCCGGCTTGAGCAAGGCCTACCTGGTTCGCAAGATTCTGCCGAATGGGGAAAGGCGGCTCATTCTCGTCGCTTTCTATTTCCAAAAGGTCATCGATAAAGGCAATGAGGCTGCCAATCTCCAGGCGGCGATCATCAATTCCGTTTCATTCCCAGAGCGGGTGACGGTATTTTCGCCGCGCGCAGAGCAAAAGGCGTGGTTGCGAAGGCTCGGCGGCATTCCCGGATCGCTTGTCCTTGCGGTCGGCGACAAATAGAAAAGCCCCGGCTCGCGGATGAGCCCGGGCTTTTCGATTCCGTTTTTAGATCGGGGTCGGCGTGATCGTGAAGCCTTGCGCCGTCAGTTCCTGGCCGATGTGGCGCAGCTTCTTCATGGCGCGAAGCTCGATCTGGCGCACCCGCTCGCGGGTGACGTTCAGCTCGGTTCCGACCTCTTCGAGGGTTCGCGACCGGCCGTCGTCGAGACCGAAACGAAGGCGGACGACGTCGCGCTCCCGGGACGTCAGCCGTCCAAGGATGCCGTCGATCTCCTCCCGCCGGATCAGCGACCAGGTCACATCGCCCGGAGTCGGCATGTTCTGCGACTGGACGAAGTCTCCGATCGAAGAGTTATCCTTTTCACCGACCGGCGTTTCGAGCGAGATCGGCTCGACCGCAACCCGCATCATTTCGCGGACGCGATCCACCGACAGCCCGACTTCGCGGCTGATCTCCTCTTCCGTCGCCTCGCGCTGAAGCTCCTGCTGGAGCCGGGACGCGGTCTTGACGACTTTGTTGATCAGTTCGGCGACGTAGACCGGAATGCGGATCGTGCGGCCCTGGTTGATGATGGCGCGCGCGATCGCGCGGCGGATCCACCACGTCGCGTACGTGCTAAAGCGGAAGCCCTTTCGCCAATCGAACTTCTCGACCGCGCGGATCAATCCCAGGTTGCCTTCCTGGATCAGGTCGGCGAGCGGGATCCCGCGAGCGTTGTACTTCTTGGCGATGGACACGACAAGCCGCAGATTGCTCTCGATGAGCACCTTCTTTGCGTGCATGTCGCCTCGCTGTACCTTTCGGGCAAGATCGACTTCTTGCTCCGGGGTAAGCAGTTGGGCGCGCCGCGTCTGGCGCATCCACATCTCGAGTTCTTCGGAATCATCGTGGACGACGACGCCTTCTTCTTCGGCTTCGTCTTCCGCGTCGAGTTCCAAGAGATCGTCGTCAGCCGGTTCGGCGGACGGATCGTCCAGAAGTGGGTTTGCGCCAGGTTCGACGAAGGAATGCCGGCCCGGCGTGCGGACAGTGATGGCGCGGCCCCTTCGTGGCTGCTGGATTAAACCGTTTTCTACTGGCATTGTAAAGTTGTAACCTCCAAGGCTCCCATGAACCTATGCGTATCGGAGCGGACATTCTCTTCTACGCTGAAGGGACTCGGACCGGCCCGGGATATGATTTTAGTTGCTATACAGGCCAACAAAACCCCGTTAGGTAGTTTTATCGGACCCACATTAGCAGATGCTCAAACCCGTGTCAAGCAAGCAAAGTTCCAGTCGTGCCCGCAGGCGATAAAATTGTGGCAAACTCGCTACTTTCTAGGTGGATGTGCGTCGGCTAATCAATATGGTAAGACGTTGCACGCCAGCGGTTCCGTTGCAATTTCTGGCGTCCTTTACAGTGTACGTAACATTTCCACAGTTGTTCGCACCTTTTGTGCAAGTGCGATCGTTGCCTCCTCTGTATTGAATCTCCCGAACGAGATGCGCACCGTTCCCCGCAACCACTCCTGTGAAAGGTTTAGAGCGGTCAGGACATGGCTTGGTTCCAGACTCCGCGAGGAGCAGGCAGCCCCCGCGCTGACCGCGTAGCCGGCCCTATCCATCTCGAGCACGATCGTCTCGCCTTCGAGACCCCGAAAGCTGACGCTTACAATGAACGGAGAAGTTCGGTCTCCACCGTTCAATTGAGTGTCGGGTAGTCCTTTAAGCCTATCGATCAGGATTTCTCGTAGCTTTTCCGCTTTCCAGTAATCCCCTTCGCGCTCGAGCATCGCAATTTCGGCGGCGGCTCCCATGCCTACGATGCCGGCAACGTTGAGAGTTCCGCCTCTTGCGCCATACTCCTGCTCGCCGCCCAGAATCAGAGGAGCCGGCGGGCCGTTTTTGCAGTACAGCGCGCCGATGCCCTTCGGCCCATAGAATTTGTGGCCGCTGAAGCTGGCATAGTCGAGCCCTTCGAGCGCAACCGGCAGCTTGCCGACGGCCTGCGTGATATCGGCATGCAAGATGTCGTCCTTTTGGGCATGCTGCCGAACGTCCCAAATGGCCCCCGTCTCGTTGTTCACGGCCATCACGCTCGTCAGGACCCGCCCTTGAAGGGCGGGCACGGAGCGTCGTCTGACAAGCTCCTGCTCCGGCGTTTCGGGGCCAAGCTGGCTGGCGCGCCGGATCGCTCGAATCTTTTCGGTGACTCCCGCCTTCTTGACGTAACAAATGCCGTCTCCCGGCAGTCGTCCGCCGAAGCTCTCCAGAATCCATCCGCCACGCCGGATGGTGGGTTCCCTTAGCGAGCTATGCTCGAACGGGCTGATGACGACTTCGTCGGCCGCGTTCAAAACCCAGTTGTTCGATTCCGTCGCCCCGCTCGTAAAGTAGATTTGGCTCGGGTCTTCCGCGCCGATCAGCCGGGCGACCTGTTCGCGCGCCCACTCCACCGCGTTGCGGGCCTGCAAGCCCCAGGCATGAAGCGAACTCGCATTGCCGAAGGCCTGATCGAGAAAGGGAGCCATCGCCTCTCGTACGCGCGGGTCGAGAGGGGTAGTGGCGGCGTTGTCGAAATACCGCGCGCGATCCATAAGGCCATTGAACCCGCAGAAATTCGCAAGATTTGACTACGGTCGTCGTCAATCGGATGTATCATAGAGGCATGCTGGTTGCGGCCTTCCTGTCATTGACGTTGCTGAAAAGTCAAGGTAACGACCTCTTGGATTCCGTCCCCAACCTCGCCGAGAAGATCACCGTCGAATACCCGGCGGAAACGGTCGACCAGGTCCTGGCGGACCTGACCCAGAAGACCGGGGTCAAGCTCCTCCCGGCCAATCCGATCCGCGACGACGTGGTGATCCTCTATGAGAAAGACCTGCCCGCCAAAGAGGTATTGAGGGAGCTGGCCGAACACTTCGATTGGACCTGGGAGAAAGATCAGGGCGCTCTGGTTCTGCGGCAGTCGGCGAGGCAGGCGAAGCAGGAGCAAGACGCCCTGCGGGAGCAGATTGCCCGGCCATTTCGGGATTTCGTGAAGGCCGCGGCCGAGGCGCTGAGGGTTCCTTCAGGCACAAAAGACGACCTGGTCGCCTACAACGAAACCCTTGCGGCGAACCAGCGGCTGCTGGACAACTACGACTCGGAATATATCCACGGCTCCAAAGACGATCAAAAGAAGTGGTCGACCGAGTTCGATGAGGCCGGGGCCAAGATGTACTTACTGGCGAGGAAGCTCAGCCCCGCGTGGAGGCTCGTCGACCTCACGGTAGCCAACCTCTCCCAGGCGGACCTGGTCGAGCTGGCTCGCCAGACTCGGCTCGTCTTCTCCTATTCGCCGACACGATGGCAATACCCGCTATCCAGTCCGGCGATGCGGGCTGCCGAAGAGTGGGTCAGAGCGGTCGCGCAGGAATCGTCGAAGCGCTCCGCAAACGACGCCGATACCTTCCAGCGCCTTCGCGACTTCGGCCTCGAATCGCGCCGGGCGTTCCGTCCGGAAGAAGTTGGGACGGTCCGCGTGACCATTCACCAGTCGTTCTTCACGCCGCCCTCGATCCAGATAGGCCTTTATCCGATCCAGGTCGCGATCATCGCCAAAAATGGCGAGAAGCTGGCGGAAGACTATGTGTCGGGCCGCGACCCTCGGCGCCAACCTCCGGCGCCGAAGGAGGCCCGGCCGAAGGATGAGTTCGACACGCCGCTTGAGGAGACGCCGGAGCTGAAGGAGGCTCTGAGCCCGGCGAGGGACGGCCGCTCTTCAAAGGCCGCGCAAGACGCCAGCGATCAGTTCCTCACTCCGGGCTCGAAGATTTATCCGTCGTCCGGTATCGCGCATATCTTGATCGAAGCGGCGAAAGCGGGGAATATCAACGTGATCGCCGATGCTTATGACGGGCCATTTCATATTCCCGGTTGGCGCGTGGCAACGTTGCGCGAAGCCCTGGACGGATTCGGCCGCGTCACGGGCGAGGCCTGGGCGAAAAAGGGAGATTGGATCGCTCTGCGGCATCGGGATTGGCAGTATGCCCGCTATGTCACGGCGCCGGCGTCGAAGCTGTTTGCCCTGCGGGATATTTCTCTCCAGGACGTCAAAGCGTTGGATATGGGGTTGCTGGCGGTCTCACTGGTTTCGGACCGGCAAGTTATGTCCTGGCAGTTTCAAAGCCTATTCCGAAACAAGCGGTGCGGCGAATGGTTCTTCGATCAGACGCAGGCGAAGCTATACGCACTACGATTTTGGGCCTCGCTGTCCCCGGACGACCGCCAACGGCTGGAGGGCGGCCCGGTCCGCTTCGGCAGTCTTACCCCCAATCAGCAGGGATTATTGACGGCTATGGTCTACCGGCTCGACCAGCGAGACTTCGAACATGACGTCGAAATGATGGGCGGGAAGGAAAGCGGACTCGAGAAGGACGATGTGGCCTGGATCGCCAAGATGTGGCCGAAGGCAATCGATTCGGATCGATGGCTGTCTTGGGATACCGAACCCTCGCAGCAATTTCCAAGCGGGATTCCGTCCGACGCGCTCGTATCCGCACATACATCGCAAGTGAATGCGCTGGTCATCGCCAATGGCGATGGGTGGTCGATGGCAATGTCGGAGGCATCGGCCATCCGCTCTGGCTACTACAAGCCGGGCTCCGCGGAGTTCACCGCGCAGCCGGCTGTCGAAGACCGCCTCTTCCTCACCGTGGATACCCAGACGGCCTCGAAAGGCTTAGAGCTGCCCGCTATCACTCCCGACGGCGAAGCCAAATCCGTCCACTATTCCGATCTTCCCGAGGCGACCCGCAATCGACTGGAGAAGGCCTACCGCGCGATGCACGAGGGCGGGTAGCCGTACCAAGCCCTTGGCCTGATTAACGAATCTGCGCCTAATTTGATGGGTCTCTATAAAATTGACTACACAGGTAGTCAATTTATGTTATCCTAGACTTATGATTATCGCTTTAGCGGCACTGGTGAGCCTCTGTCATGTCCAGGGGCGGTCGCCTTTGGACGCCTACCCGCAGCTCTCCGCGAAGCTGACCGTCGAGTGTCCGGCCGAAACCGTCGACCAGCTTCTCAAAGAGCTGTCCGAGAAGACCGGCGTTCATCTTCTCGCGGCGAATCCCGTGAAGGAAGACATCGTCGTCATGTACGCCGACGATCTCCCCGGCAAAGAGATCCTCGCCGAGATTGCCCACCACTTCAGCTGGAGCTGGGAGTCGAACCACGATGCGCTTGTGCTGAAGCAGACTTCCAAGCAGGAGAACGACGAAGCCAGGGCAGTTACCGACGAGTTAGCGAAGTCCTACGCCGCTTGGCAGAAGAACGCCATCGAAGCCTCGAAGGCGCCGCCTGCTACCGGGGCCGACATATCCGCTTATCGCGACTTGCAGGACGCTCGCCGGAAATACTTCGAGACGCCGCACAACTATGACCAGGCTACGGACGAGGACCGCGTCCGGTGGGGAGCCGAACTCCGGGCTCTCATGACAAAGGGGAAGGAGCTCGGACGCCGGATCAGCCCGGCTTGGCGATTGGCGGACGAGGTCGTAGCCAATCTGGGACCGGCAGACTATCGGCAACTGGATCGGACCGGTCGGCTGGTCTTTTCGTACAATCCGACTCTTTGGCAAAGACCTCTCTCCGGTCGGGCGAAGGGCTACGCCGAGGATCTGGTGAAATTGGCGGCCAAGGACTCGGCGATCGACTCAGACAAGGAGTCCGAGCGTATCCAACAGGCTCAGGACTTCGGCTACGGGGCGAGGAGACGGTTTACCCCCGATGAGGTCGCGACCGTAAGGGTTACGATTTCGCGGAACAGGATCGTCGATCCCTTGTTCCCAAACGCCGGGTGGGTCCAGGTCGCGATCATTGCAAAGTCGGGCGAAAAGCTCTCCGATAAAAGTCTGACGATGAGCCAATTCGGGCAGGCCGACAAGAACGTCTCGCCACTTCGACCTAAGGACGAGTTCGACGAACCCCTGACTCAAACAGAGGAGTTGAAAACGCTCACGACGGTCAAGGGAGGCTTCCGCGCGCTGCCTCCCGAATCGGAATCCTTGGCGGCTTTCGGCAAGGCGGGCACGAAGGTGTTGCCGGTCGCGGGCGCGGCGCGCGTTTTGGTCGCGGTGGCCAAGGCGGGAAACGTCTCTGTGATCAGCGATCTGTACGATCCCCGTGGCTATCGCTTGCCTATCTGGCGGTTCGAGACGATGCGGGAGGCGCTCGACGGATTTTCGGGCCGGTTCGGACAGGTGTGGAGCAAAAATGGAAGCTGGATTGAAATGCGGACCCAGAATTGGCAGTTCCTTCGCAGCATGACGGTTCCGCCTTCCAAGCTGTTCGCCTTTCGGGACATGATCGTGAAGAAGGAACGTTCCCCGTTGGCCATCGCGATGAGCATCGCCACGGCGATCACCGACCATCAGGCTGCGAGTTGGTACTTGAGCTGGCTGTTCATGCATGACCCAAAGGCGGGCGAGCTCATTGCGGACGAAAAGAGGCTGTATGCTCTTCGATTCCTGGCGACGTTGCCCGCCCAGGACCTCGACAAGATGTCGAACAGCGTTTCGTATCGATACGGAAGCCTGACGGGCGCCCAACGCGAGTTGATCGACGCGTGGGTCTACCGAATGGTCGACCGCGACTTCGATCAGAATATCGAGTTTCGCGCGGGCGGGCCGGAAGGGCTGGAAGCTCGAGACGTGAACTGGATCAGGACGAACTGGCCGAAGTTCGGCCAGAGCGGCTCGGACAACGATTTCGAGCCCTCGCAGCAATATCCGAACGGGATTCCAAGCGATGCCGCGATCTCGCTGCATTCCTCCATTGGAAATGCGATGATGCTGGGGACTGAGCGAGGCATGTCTCAGGCGATGAGCGAAGCCCAATTCGCGCAATCGGGCTACTTCGATCCGGCAAGCAAAGAGATCTATGTGCAAATGGCGAGGGAGGACCGCATCTTCCTTTCCGTCGATCCTTCGCCGCTGGCAATGAAGGCCGTGGAGTTTGGGGCGATCTCTCCGTTGCCCGATAGCCGTCCGACGACGATCGGCCTGCTACCCGACGATGTGCTTAGCCGCATTCGCAAGGCTTACGATATTTGGCGGAAGGGCGGTTAGCCGATTCCAAGGGCCTTTTGGACGAGGCCTGGAATATCGCTCGTTCGGTCGGCGACCGGAACTCCCGCCGCCTGGAGAGCCTCGACCTTCGACTTAGCCGTTCCCGTATTGCCGGAAACGATCGCTCCCGCATGGCCCATGCGCTTGCCGGGAGGAGCCGTGCGGCCGGAGATGAAGCCTACGACCGGCTTTGTCATCGACTTGATGTACTCGGCCGCGGTCTCCTCGTCGGAGCCGCCGATTTCGCCGATCATGACGACCGCCTTGGTCGCGGGATCGGCCTCGAAGAGCTGTAGAACCTCGATAAAGCGGGTTCCGGGAAGGGGATCGCCGCCGATGCCGATGCAGGTCGTTTGGCCGATGCCCGCCCGGGTCATCTCATAGACGATTTCGTAGGTAAGGGTCCCCGATCGGGAAACGAGCCCCACGTTGCCCTCCATAAAAATATTGCCGGGCATGATGCCCATCTTGCACTGGCCGGGAGAGATGATCCCCGCGCAGTTCCCGCCGAGCAGCCTCGTCGTGCCGTTCGACCGGATCCGGTTGACCATCCGCAGGGAGTCTTGGACGGGGACGCCTTCGGTAATCAGGCTGACAAAGGGAAGTCCGGCCGCTTCACACTCGATGACCGAGTCGGCGGCGAAGGGAGGCGGAACGAAGATCACCGCTGAGTTCGCCTGCGTCGCGTCGACCGCTTCCTGCACGGAATCGAACACCGGCACGCCCAAATGCTCCGTCCCCCCCTTGCCGGGAGTGACGCCCGCGACGACCTTCGTGCCGTAGGCGATCATTTGTTGGGTGTGGAAGGAGCCTTCGCGGCCGGTCATGCCGCAAACGATGCACCGGGTGTTCTTATCGACGAGAATTGCCATCGGCGGGAGTTTACCGGCTCGTCGGCGAGTCTAACGGCTCCGCAGCAGACCGAGCACTTGTTCGCCATACTTCTTGGCCTTATGCTCGCCGATCCCGCTGACCTGGAGCAGCTCTTCATGCGTCGTCGGCTTCTTGATCGATAGCTGAATCAATGTGACGTCGCCGAATATGACGAACGTTGCGACCCCCTCCTCGGCCGCGACCTGCCGGCGCCACGTTTTCAGCCGTTCGAAGGTGGTTCGGTCGGCGGTACCGATCGCCTTTTCCTTTCGCTGCCGCTTCGAGCGTACCGGCTTGTGGCGAGGCATGGAAAGGAACAGCCGCTGGCCTTCGCGAAGGAGGGGGCGGGTCATCGGCGTCAGCTTGAGGATGTTGTAGTTTTCAACGTCCGCCCGTACGTAGCCAAGGTTGATAAGCTGGCGCAAGACGCTATCCCAGTGCTCCTTGGGCAGGTCCTTGCCGCCGCCGAAGCTGGGAATCAGGTCGTGGCGGGCTGAGGTGACTCGCTGGTTATCCCGCCCAAGGAGCACATCGAGGATATAGCCGGTCCCATACCGCTGGCCGGTTTCGTAGATCGCCATGATCGCCAGCTTTGTCTCCTCCGTCGCATCGTATTGGTCGGGCGCGTCCAGACAGATGTCGCAGTTGCCGCACGGATGATTGAGCGTTTCCCCAAAGTAGGCGAGCAAAAGTTGCCGTCGGCAGGTCAGGGCCTCGGCGATAGCGACCATCGAATCGAGCTTGGCCATCTCGATGCGCACCTGCTCCCGATTTTCGCTGGAGTTGATGAGCCGCTTGACGGTGGTGATGTCCCCGGTGCCGTAGAGCATCAGGGCCTCGCTCGGCAGGCCATCGCGCCCGGCGCGCCCCGTCTCCTGGTAGTAGCTCTCCACGTTTTTCGGCATGTCGTAGTGCACGACGTAGCGCACGTTCGGCTTATCGATGCCCATGCCGAAGGCGACGGTGGCGACGACGATTTGGACCTCGTCCTTCGTAAACGCGGCTTGAACCCGCTTGCGCTCCGCCGTCTCCAAACCGGCATGGTAAGCCGCTGCCTTGAACCCATGCCTTTGCAACTCGCCGGCCACGCTTTCCACACGCTTCCGGCTGAGGCAATAGACGATGCCCGAATCGGCCTTTCGCGACTGGACATATTGAAGAAGCTGTCCGCGCGGATCGCTCTTCTGACGTATCAGGTAGCGGATATTCGGGCGGTCGAAGCCCGCGATATAGACGTCCGGCTTGTTGAGCCGAAGGCGAAGCAGAATGTCTTCGCGCGTCTGAGCGTCGGCGGTCGCCGTCAGGGCGAGGAACGGCACGGAGGGGAAGCGCAGACGCAGGGCGCCGAGCTGGACGTAATCCGGCCTGAAGTCATGCCCCCATTGCGAGACGCAATGCGCCTCGTCGATGGCGAAGAGGCTGATGTCGAGGCTTCCGAGCAGTTGCTGGAAGGAAGCCGTGTTCGCCCGCTCGGGCGCGACATAGAGAATCTTGATCTCGCCGCCCTGGACCCTTCCGACGACGCGGTTCGCCTCGGCCGCCGAGAGCGAGGAGTTGAGGAAGGCGGCGGCGACCCCGTTCGCCACCAGGCTTTGCACCTGGTCCTGCATCAGGGAGATGAGGGGCGAGATGACGATAGCGGTACCCGGCTTGACCAGCGCCGGCACCTGGTAGCAGATCGATTTCCCGCCACCGGTCGGCATCAGTACGAAGGTGTCCCGCCCGGAGAGGACGGAATCGACGATCTTATCCTGGGGAGGGCGGAAGGAGTCGTATCCGAAGACTCGGTGAAGAGTCTCGATAGGGGCGGTGGCGGTCAAGCTTCTATGTTAGTCCGATTCGAACCAGAGAATTCTTTCGACTTCTCTTTTGACGGCTAACGCTTCCCCTCCTCTTGCGCCGATGATTGTGCGGCGAAGGAGTGAGGGGGTAGGGGGTGGAGGTTCCGGAACTTATGGCTGGCTGCCCAGACAGGTCTGCGAGTCGCCCGCATAATTCGCACCGTCTGGAATCCCGCCAAGGGGCTACGAACGCTAACCCTTACTGTCACTACGGGGAAGCAGGCTTCATCGAAAGAATAAGCCCCGGAGGAAGTTGATGATGGCGAGCCAAATCCACAGATACCAAACCGGCCGCCCGCTCATCCCGGCCCCGAAGGAGCCGATTCCCCGACCTGCGTCGTGGACGACGCCGCGCAGCCGGACCGGCTTCTTGCGCCGCCCGCAATCGCGGCACCGCACCCCGGCCGGGCCGACGATCATGCATTTGTGGCAGATCGGTTTCTCGCATCGGCCGCAGGTGACGCGGGTCGGCTCTTTCTTGTGCTTGGCGCAGTAGAAGACGCCGTCCTCGCCGGGAACGGGGATGGACGGGGCGCGCGCGACGAACCTAGCTCCGCATTCGGAGCAGAATCTGTGGTTATCAGGATTCTCCGCGCCGCACTTCGCACAACGATCCATGCTCCCTACAATTTATCAGAGTCATCCCCAGCCGGTCGACGGGGATCGTATTCGGGCGGGTTCCCATATCGTTCCAGGATGTATCCGAGCTTGGTGATGGCCGCTTCGATGTCTGGTATCGGCTCCAAAAAGATCGTCAAGTGCCCTTCCGCGAAAGCGATCTCGGACGCCAGGTGTTCTTGCAGATCGGGCTTCCCCTCTGCAAGACGCCTATGTTCGTCCAAACCCTCGATGCGTTTTCGGGTCGCTGCCTCGGCAATCCGGAGTTTGTCGAGCTCGCGGCAAAGTTCGGAGATTGCGAGCGCCTGCGACCGATCGGATTGGTCGACGGTCTTCAGCCATTCCAGCAGACGTTTCGCATAATCCCTTCCGACCGGGTGGTGGAGGGTGTCCTCATAAAGCTGCGCGTAAGCGACGCCGCACTCAGGGCCAAGCATCTTGACGAAGTGCCGCGCTCGGGGAGGTTTGGGGTTCGGCGGAACTGTCTTGTTTTTCAATTCTTCTCTAAGGGCTTCTATAGTCCGGTCAAGCGGGGCGAGGGGATCCGGCTTCGGCCAGCGAGGGCTTGGTTCGGGCACTGGCGGAAGATCGGGCAGAGGAGGCAGAGACGGCGTGAGGCCATACATTCGCCGTAGCTTTCGTTGCCGAATCTCCGAAAGAGGCGGCCACGCATCGAGAATTTCCGTCATCATGGCAATCTTCTCGTCGAGGCGATCGAGGGTGTCGGAGAGCGCCTTGAGTTCCCGCTTGAGTCGTCCGTGAAAGAGGGGGCTGTGCGACCTTGCTCGCTGGGCAGATTTTTCCGCGACTTCGGCCGTCTTAAGGGCTCGGGCTCGTGCAAGATCGCCTAACTCCAAGCTGACATCGGGCCGCACGAAGACGTGCCAGGCCATCGTCAAACAGTCAAGCTTGTCCTGCGGATCGACACCTTCGAGCCACTTCATCGTCTGCGCCTCGAGGAGAAATCCTCGAGGCAATGTCGACAGGACCCTCTTGAATAGGTCGGCCAGTTCCTCGAACTCGTCCATTTACGGCTCGATGGCTTCTTCGAGCTTGAGCCGCTCCTCTTCCTCCAACAGGTTTCGAGGCTTGGCGATGGGCTCGGGCAGGTCGGGGCGGGCGCGCTCTGCGTGGACATGGGCGGCCGCTTTCTCGCGGACGTGTTTTTGGGCGGCGCGCTCCTCAGCCCCTGGCGAAACCGGCCAGAGAGTATCGATCGCCCAGTAGGATTCCAGGAATTCATTCCAGACGCGGTTGTACACGGCGATGGTCTGGTCGGCGAGGTGAGACCAGTCGAAATCGATGCGCAAGCGAATCTTGGCGGCGTCGGCCAGCTTTTGTGCGCGGGACGGATCGCGAATGACGTGAAGGATCGCCCAGGCGAGCGATTCCGCGTTGTTGGCGAAAGAGAGGGTGCCCGTCCGGTCGTGCAGGACGACCTCTCGCAAGCCACCCGCGTCGGAAGCGACTACCGGCGCGCCGGCCGCCATCCCCTCCAAGGCCACGATCCCGAAGGGCTCGTACAGGGAAGGGAAGACGGCGACGTCCGCGCAGCGATAGAGCTGATGCAGAGACCGGTTCGCCATGAAGCCAGTGAACAGCACCTTATCCTGCAACCCGGCCCAATGCACGAAGCGCTCGAACCGTTCGCGATGACCGCCGCCGACGATGAGGAACTTCGTATTCGGCTCTTGAGAGAGAACGACGGAGGCCGCGTTGAGGAGGACCTGGATGCCCTTCTCGCGGACGAAGCGCCCGACATACATGACGATTTTCTCTTCCGGCAGGGCCAGCTTCGCCCGGTGCGCGGCGCGCTCCTCCTCGCTCCATTCGAATTCGAATTTGGAGGCTTCGACGCCGTTGAAGATGACGTCGACCTTGTCGCTCGGCGAATCGAAGTAGCGCTGCACCTCGCTCTTCATGAACTCGGAGCAGACGATGATCCGCCAGGCTTCATAGGTCAGCCAATACTCTTGCTCGTGGATGTACTTGCTCGTGTCGCCGTGGATGCCGCCATGCCGGCCCCACTCGGTTGCGTGGACTGTGGCGATCATCGGGAGCTTATATTCGTATTTCAGCTCGCGGGCCGCGTCGAGGGAGAGCCAATCGTGGGCATGGAACAGGGTCGGTTGTCCGCCGGGCCGCCAGTCCTCCAAGAGCTCGCGGACCCGCTCTTCCGTCGCGTCGTTGAGTAATTGGATTTCATGAACGAAGTCGTTTGGCTCCGACGCGAGATGGACGCGATGAATCTGAACTCCGCTGGGTTGGACCTCTTCGTCGGGGGCGCTGGGCGTGGCTTTCGTGACGACGTGTACTTCGACGCCCTTCGCCTGAAGCTGTTGGGAGAGGTCGTGCACGTGCGGGCTAATCCCTCCCACGACACGGGGTGGATATTCCCAGGAGAGCATGATCACGCGCATGCTCTATTATTGCCGTTCGTAGGACAGCGGGCTCAGGTGGGAGAACGTCTTGGCTCGACAGACGTCTGTAGTGTGAGGTGACCCTGCCGGTCAGGCGAAACGGGTCTAATGTGCGATTGTGAAGATAATCAGTGTTCTCCTTGTTCTTCTCGGCGCTGCGATTGCGGGCGCGGTCGACTCGTTCGACTACCATTGCGCGAATATCGCCCTGCTTCAGGATAAGAGCGTCCAAAAGGAGATTGGCATCACGGCTACGCAGCGAGCTCAGATGAACAAGTTCGCCGACGCCCACCGGGCCAGGATAAGTTCGTACCAAAAGGCGCTTAACGGAGCTCCTCCCGAACGCAAGGTTCTCGACGGTTACATGGACGACCTGAAAAAGCAGGTCATCGGCGTCATGACCGTGGCCCAGGTCAAGCGGCTGAGGGAGCTGAATCTCCAGGCAGCGGGTTTGATTGGGCTGCTGGACAAGGTCGTCGCAACAAAGGTGGGTTTCTCCGATGCCGAGTTCAACAAGTACAAGGACACCTACCTCGAAGGCCGAAAGAAGGCGGAGACGCTTTTCCGCAACGCAATCGTTCCGCTCGACAAGAAATACCAGAACTTGGCGGCGCCCTATAAGGGTCATGAAAAGGAGCGCGAGGCGGAACTCAAGGCCCTTAGCGACAAGTATGTCGTTGAGGCTAAAGCGGCCGAAAAGCGCATCAAACCTCAGGTCGAAGCGATCACCAAGGCCACTGAGGAAAAAATGCGGACGTTGATCACCGCCAAACAAAAGGCAACTTGGCTCGCGCTGCAAGGCAAGAAATTCACTCCGGGTAAGAAATGAGAAAGCATCACTGGATTCGCATCGCCGTCATCGCGGCATCTCTGTTCGTCGCCGCGTGCGCGTCGGCCGAGACGTTGCTGGAGCGCAACGCTCAGCTCATCGCTTCTCCTAACGTGGCGGAGGATCTGAAGCTGACGGACGCTCAATTGACCGAGCGAAACAAGCTATTTGAAGCCTTCCAGACCTTCCGGAGCGAAACCGTCACGAAGATGCAGGCGCTTCCCCAGGATAAGCAGGAGGCCATGGCGGCGGAGATCGAGAGTCACCGGATCGACCTCGACCGGAAGCTCGTGACTTTGCTGACGGAAACCCAATCGAATCGGCTCATGCAGATCGGTATCCAACAAGAGGGATTCGTTGCCCTGCAGGACGACCTCGTCGCCAAGCAAGTTGGTCTGACGCCGGCCCAGCGCGCCAAGATCAAAACGATCTGCGACACTGTGATGAAGGCTCAGGACGAGTATCAGGCTGCTGTCGGCGAAGCGCTCGGAAAGATTCCGGAGCCGACCGGCTCGGACGACGCGTCGATCAAGGCCTACGAAGCCAAGCAACAGGCTGTCTTGAAGTCGATGAAGCCTCAGGAAAATAAGTTCCTCGCCGCGAAGGAATCCGCCCGGAAGCAAATCTACACCTTGATGACGCCGGCCCAGCGAACCAAGTGGGGCGCGATCCAGGGGAAGCCGCTCAAGGTCGCCTAAGGCTCGGCGCGGCATAATAAGCTATGCCTGCCGGCACGGTGACTTATCTCTCGGCCAGCCAGATCCGTCTCATTGCGGTTCCTGGAGCCGTGCATCCGCGCGTCGAGATCGTCGGCGATCGTTGCGTGATGGCGGCTCAGTTTCGGCGCGTCTTCCCGCTCACCCATCCCGACAAATTCATCTCGATCCAAGACCTCGCCGACGAAGAAGTGGGCGTCCTGGAGTCGCTGGAGGGTCTGCCGGAGGATCAAAAGGCGATGATTCTCGAGGGGCTCGACCGCCGGTACTTCACGCCCGTCGTCAAGAAGATCGACGATTTGAGGCAGGATGCCGGCATGTGGAAGTTCGACGTCCAGACTCAGCGAGGCGCGACGGAATTCTACGTTCGCAATTGGCGGGACAGCGCGCACGAGGTGTCGCCCGGACGCTGGCAGATTCAAAGCGTCGATGGCCTTCGCTTCGAGATTCGCCGCGTCGAGGAATTGGATGGGCATAGTCAAGACCTCCTCGAGCAGCTTTTTTAGCTGGCTTTATCCATCTCGTTGCGCGTTATGCTCGCTCCTCGGCGATCGTCCGATATGCGATTCGTGTCTCCAGGAATTTACAGAGACGAATCAGGTTCGAGACTCGATCGACGACGGCCCACTCCGCCTATCGGCGACGCTCTACGCTTACAACGGTCGAGCAGGGCAGGCGGTGCGCCGGCTGAAATACTCCCGGGCTACCGCGCTGGCTCATCCGATGGCGGAGATGATGACGGAGGGCCTGGAGCGGCTTGGCCTCCAGCACTATGATTTGCTCGTCCCGATTCCGATTCATTGGAGCCGCCGCTGCCAAAGAGGCTTCAACCAATCCGAATTGCTCGCCGAATACCTGCCCCGGACCTGCAAGAGCGCATTGTTTCGCGTCAAGCGGACCAAGCCACAGGCTCGGTTGAGCCGGGAGGAAAGGATGCATAACCTGGCCGGCGCCTTCCGGGCTAACCGATCCGTCGTGGAAGGGAAGTCGATACTGCTTGTCGACGATGTCCTGACCTCCGGTCAGACGGCGCGCGAGTGCGCGAAGGCGCTTGCCGATGCGGGGGCCACGGACATCGCCGTCCTCGCCTTCGCTGGCGAGGGATTCTGATATTTTAGAAACCGGCTTTAAGCGATGAGAAGCTTTGGGAATATGGGCATAGCGATTTACTTAAGCCCCATCTCCCCTCCGGGGGAGAGGATCTGTGAACCTGAGCGCAGCGAAGGAGAACAGGGGTGAGGGGAATCGGCGCCTCATCATTCCCGTGCGACAGTTTCCTCCGGGAGGGGGGTGTGAGGCTGGCGCTTATTCAATGCCTCAGAGACTAGCGCCTAACGCCGGATCGTCGCAACGGCGTGGACCGCGATACCTTCGGCTCGCCCCAGCGAACCGAGTCCCTCGTTGGTCGTTGCCTTGAGATTGACGCGATCCGGCTGGACGCCGAGGATTTCGGCAAGCACGCGCCGAATTTCCTGCGATCGCGGCATGACCTTCGGCTTCTCCCCGATCAATGCGATATCGACGTTCACGATGGACCAGCCGGACTTGGCCAGCTCGCTCCGCGCGTGGCCGAGGAATGTCGAGGAAGGCGCGTTGCTCCATCTCGGATCGGTGTTGGGAAAATGCTGCCCGATATCGCCCAGGCTGGCCGCGCCAAGCAGTGCGTCGACGACGGCGTGGATGACGACGTCCGCGTCGGAATGCCCGGCAAGTCCGGCCCCTTCGAAGCGGACGCCGCCCAGCATGAGCGGGCGAGCCGGATCCGCCGAGAACGGGTGGATGTCGTACCCAAATCCGGTGCGAGTTTCCCCGCCGCCGGCCCACGCCCGAGCCCTCTCCATGTCAGTCTGAGTCGTTATTTTGAAACTCCGCGCGTCGCCTTCCACGATCTCGTAAGGCGCCCCCATGGCTTCGATCAACGCGATCTCGTCCGTGTATATCCGATCCGCCGAGGCGTGCGCCGCCATGAGGACGTTTCGCCGCGCTCCCTGCGGGGTCTGCATGGCGACCGTCTTCGAGCGGTCGATCAACTCGTAGCCGGCCGAGCCGCGAAAGCGCAGCGTATCGGGCACTGAGACGGCGGGAGCGGCGGCGCCTACCCGTTCGATCGCCTCGACGACCCGATCGACGACGGCTGGGACGACGAACGGCCTTGCCGCATCGTGGATGACAACGATGTCGCCGTCGCCGGCTTCGGCTGCCCTGCGTGAGCTCTCCTGGCGGCTTTCACCGCCTTCGATGATGAACGCGGCCTCCGAAAGATCGTAGAGGTGGGTCGAGCCAGGAGCGACGACGAGGCCGACGCTGTCGATGCGCGGATGGGCGAGGAGAGAGTCGAATGACCACCGCCATACCGGCTTGTCTCCAAGCGCGGCGGAGGTCTTGTCGCCGCCGAATCGCTCACCCCGGCCTGCGGCGAGCACCGCCGCCGTGACGCGCATCGCCTAGGAGCCGCTCCGCTTTTTGCGAGGCGGACTGTCGGGGCCGTCGCTGGCGATCTCCCCGAAGATCATCTTGCCCCGCTCGGTTTGGATAACCTGGGTTACGACAACGGTGACCGTCTGCCCCATAAATCCCTTGCCGTTTTCCACGACGACCATTGTGCCGTCGTCCAGGTAACCGACACCCTGGCCGACTTGATTGCCCTCGCGGGTAATCATGAGCTCCAAGGTTTCCGTGGGCAGAACGTTGGGCTTCAGGGCAAGCGCGAGGTCGTTCAGGTTGAGAACCTGGATGTCTTGAAGCGAGGCCACGCGGTTCAGATTCCAGTCGTTCGTAACGATATCGGCGCCGATCGCCTTGGCGATCCGCACGATGCGGGAATCGACTTCCTCCTTCTGATCCGGAGCGTACCGGTCGTATACGCCGACCTCCAGCGTGAATTCGGACTGCATATGGCGAAGAACCTCCAGGCCGCGCCGTCCGCGCTGACGGCGCTGACCGTTGTGGTCGTCGGCGATGTGCTGAAGCTCTTCAAGGACGAATTGGGGAACGTAAAGCTGCCCTTCGAGAAATCCCGCCTTGGCGACGTCGTAGATACGGCCGTCGATGATCACGTTCGTGTCCAGAATCTTGATGCCGCGGCGGCGCTGCTTGCCGGTGTTTTGCGTCCAGGGCAAAATCTCTTCCATCGACTGGAGGGCGTAGATCGCCAGGGATGCGAAACCGAGGGTCAATCCCAGGACGAGAGGCGGAACATAAAGGGTCTCGACCCCAAGAGAATTGAAAAGGAACAGGAACGGCAGAGCGGCGACAAAGCCGCCGAAAACGCCGATGAAGATGTTGAGCTTTTCGCCACCCGGCATCTTCTCCCATCGGTCCCCGACTTTGGCGATGCTGTTCAGCATGAACGCGCCGATGAACATGCCGAGGAAGATGCCCGTAACGACGAGCCCGGTCGTGCTGACCGGCGATTGAACCGCGTTCGTATCTTCCTTGAGCTGAAAGGCTCGGAAGAGCAACGTCATGATGGTTGGGGCGGCGTTCCCGAGCAAAGTCCCGCCCACGGCCCCGCAAAGCAGGAGAATGATCAGCCGGACCCAGCCGTATACGCCGCGCTCCGAAATTCGCCTGAACGTCCCCTTCAAATCCATGGCCTTGCGCGTTTCTCCCTCCGCGAGCCGTTTTTGAACTTCCATGGCAACAACAACCCCACCCGGCTACTTGCGCCGGACGTCGAGCACATCGATCTTTACTTTATCTAGAAATGTGAACGCAAAGGCCTCTTCGACATTGCCGTCGGCCAACTTTAGGTGCGCGGCCGAGAGCTGCTTTTGAGGAACGGTCGAGTCGATTCCCATCCAATTCGCGCCGTCCCAGATTTCCGCCCATGCATGGTAATAGAAATTCCCCTGCCAGTTAACCACACCGCTGCATAGCCGGGCGGGTATTCCCGCGGATCGCATGAGGGTAACGGTAAGAATCGCATAGTCCCGGCATACTCCTTCCTTTGAGCTCAGCACTTCGCTCGCATCTCGAAGAACGCCGATGCCGGCATTCGGATGCATCGTCTGGTAGACGTAGCTCTTGATCGCCAGCGCGGCCGGTATGACGCGGGTCTCGCCCTTAAGAATCTTCTTGCTGAGATCTTTGAATGTCTGGCTGTTGCTTGGAATATCGAGGGTCGGCTTCAGCCATTCCGGCTTCTGTTTGCCGACCTGAGCGATGGTCGCCGCCTTGGCGTCAGCGAGCTTGGGAGGATGAACGTCGACGATCCAACCCTGGCCCTGCTTCTTGACCGTCTGGTGTCCGTCGGAGGGGAGCGCCGACAAGTCGCGGCCGGTGATGCGAAGGGTGAGTCCGGTCAGGGTGTCGGGGTTGGTGATGTTCTTATTCGGGTGAAGGCTCGTGGTGAAGGCGAGGTCGGCCGACGGCTTGTAGCCGGTCGAGTGGTTGGAGAGGGCCGCTTCCCGCGTCTCCGGATACATTTCGATCCCCATCGGACCGTCGACCTTGACCAGTTCGCCCTTGGCATCGACGTACACGTCCATCGTGACCCGTGGGTCGACGATCTGAACGAGGGTCGCCGAAACTTCGCTGCCCTTGACCGTCGCCTTCTTCGGACCGACCAAAACGACCTCGTTCTTGATGAACGTCGCCGTGGTCGGATCGAGAACGAAAACCGTTATCTTCTTGCCCGGCGTAGATTTGCCTCCGACGACCAGTTCGAGGGGATCGTCGACGATCGATCCGCCGGTTGGGATCGGTAACGACTTGTGCAGCATCTCTCCGCCGGCCTGGACGTCGACCTCGGCCGTTTTCTCCGTATAGATCGCGACGACTTTCTCGACACGTCCCTCGCTCGTTTGAGTGAAAAGCATCTTTCGCGGCCGCCCGTCGGCCGCCGTCCATGAGGTGCTGTCGATGGTCTGATGCATCTGGCTGCCCAGCAAGCCCAGGTCCATCACCGTCGTCGAGTCGCTTCGGGTGACTTTCTCATTGCCAAGCATTTCCGGGTGGCTGTTATAGACCGTATAGCCGATCTTGTTCCCGCCCATATATAGGCCGAGATAGGATTCGTCCGCGTAGGCTGCCGCGAACGATAGCAATGCTAAAAGTACAAACAGACATTTTTTCATTCGCTATCTAAGATACACAACCGATCCTGACCTTGTATGCTCTATATTCGGCTGAATCGCATCTCCTGAGGAAGTGAACGGAAGCGGCTGGGCTCGCGTTCCATCGGCTGGTTCAAAAAGATGCAAAAGAGCCGGATCGAGAGTTCTGACGAACAAAATCTGAACTTTTCTCGCTTTTGGCCGAATTTCAATACACAGACCCACGCGATGCCCACGAATTGGGCCTCCGCCCGCGTAGAAGCAAATCAAAATCGGCGGAAGTCTCAGGTAGCATCCGTCGCTGTCTGACGCATCGAAGAAAAGAATGGCCAAGAAGCTCGTAATTGTGGAGTCGCCGGCGAAGGCAAAGACGATTGGCAGTTACCTCGGGAAAGACTACGAGGTGCAGGCCAGCGTCGGCCATATTCGGGACCTTCCCGCCAACGGCCGCGACCTCCCGGAGTCTCTCCGGAAGAAGTGGTGGGCCGATTATGCCGTCGACGTCGATCAAAATTTCGAGCCGATCTACGAGGTGCCGAAGGAAAAGGCCGGGCAAGTAAAGAAGCTTCGCGAGGCGCTGAAGGGCAAAGACACCCTCGTACTCGCAACGGATGAAGACCGCGAGGGCGAATCGATCTCGTGGCATCTGCTCCAAGTGCTGAAGCCGCCGAAAACCGTCGATGTTCGCCGGATCGCGTTCCACGAGATCACCAGGGAAGCGATCCTCGACGCGATGCAGCATCCTCGGCGGATCGACGAGAAGCTCGTCGAAGCCCAAGAGACGCGGCGCATCCTCGACCGGCTCTACGGCTACACGCTGTCCCCCGTGTTGTGGCGGCTCGTGACGACCAACCTGAGCGCGGGCCGTGTCCAGAGCCCGGCCGTCAAGCTGATCGTCGAGCGGGAAATCCAGCGGCGAAACTTCCGCAGCGGAACCTATTGGGGCCTGCGGGCCGATCTCGAAGCCGCCGGCACTTCCTTCCCGGCCGATCTCCGTTCCATCGACGGACGGCGGGTTGCGACGGGGGCCGACTTCGACGACACGACCGGTCAGCTCAAGTCGGACAAAGTAATCCTCCTCGACGAGGCGCGAGCGAAAGCTCTCGCCGATGCGTGCCGCAGCGCGAAGCCGTGGACGGTTCGGTCGGTTACGGCGACCGAAGGCCAGGAGCGCCCGGCGCCGCCGTTCATGACGACGACGCTCCAGCAGGATGCGAACCGGAAATTCGGCTACAGCGCCGACCGAACGATGCGGATTGCCCAGACGCTCTACGAAGGCGTCGAGATCGGCGGCGAGCAGATCGGCCTGATCACGTACATGAGGACAGACTCTCTGACGCTCTCCTCCCAGGCCTTGGCCAACATCAGGGGCCACATCGCCAAGGAATATCCGGATTGCCTACCCGACAAGGCGGTTCCATACACCAGCAAAGTTCGCAACGCCCAAGAGGCCCACGAGGCGATCCGCCCGACCGACGTATCCCGCCGCCCGGCCGACATCGCCCGGTATCTCAACGAGGACCAGCGGAAGATCTATGAGCTGATCTGGAAGCGGACGGTCGCCTGCCAAATGAAGCCTGCGCGAGTCCTCAAGACGGAGGCCGAGATCGACGTCGCCGCGGGCAGCGAGAAGCTGGTCTTCCGCACGACCGGCAAACAGATTCTTTTCGACGGCTTCCGGCGCGTCTACATGGAGGGCCAGGACGAGGAATCGGAGCGGGAAGGCGAGCGCAGGCTGCCTACGCTCAAGGAGGGGATGGAAGTCGGCCTTCAGAAGGTTGAGGCCGCCGGCCACGAGACAAAGCCCCCGGCCCGTTATACCGACGCGACTCTCATCAAGCGGCTTGAAGAGCTGGGCATCGGACGCCCCTCGACGTACGCCTCCATCATCGCGGTGATCGTCGATCGCGGCTACGTGCGCAAGTCCGGGAAACAGCTTATTCCAACCTTCAAGGCCTTTCTCACGATGGAGGTTCTCGAGAGCGGATTCCATGAGTTCATGGAGCTCGGCTTTACGGCGCGGATGGACGAGGCGCTGGACGAGATTTCGGAAGGGAAGTGCGACCCGAAGCAATATCTCCGCGAGTTCTTCTTGGGAGCCGGGCAGAAGCCCGGTCTCAAGAAGCTGGTCGATGAGCGCCGGAAGGAAATTCCCTTTCCGACGTTCGCGGTCGGGAAGCATCCGGACTCTGGCGAAGCGATCATCGTTCGAAACGGACGGGACGGTCACCCCTTCCTGCAGGCCGGCGACGAGGCTAACAAGAAATACGCGAACATTCCCGAAGATATGGCGCCGGCCGATCTGACCGTCGAGAAAGCGGTCGAGCTTCTCAACCAGAAATCCGCGCCGGCCGAGTCGGTCGGCATCGATCCTGTAACCGGGCGGCGGCTGCTGGTCAAGCAGCGCGCGGGCTATTACCTCGAAGCCGAGCGGACGCCGGAAGAGATCGAACGGAAGGAGAAGCCTCGGTGGATCTCCCTGCCGCCCAGCGTCAATCCCCACGATCTCAGCCAGGAAGACCTGGACTTCCTTTGCAAGCTGCCCCGGGTGATCGGCCAACGGCCGGAAACGGGCGAGGATATCACATACCGGATCGGCAAATTCGGACCGTACATCCAAGCCGGCTCGGAAATCCGGAACGTAGAGGACTGGCGCGCCGGGCTGACGATGACCGTCGAGCAAGCCGACGAAATCCTCAAACTGCCGAAGGGCGCGCGGGCCAAGGCGAAGGCTGCCGGCCCCATCCAGGAATTCGGCCAGCTTGAAGGAGCCGCCGGTCCGGTGAAAGTCCTCGCCGGCCGGTTTGGACCCTACGTGACCGACGGCGAGACGAACGCGACGTTGCCGAAAGCGAAGGACCCGGCGACGATTACGGCCGAAGAAGCGAACGAGCTTCTTGTAAAGAAGCGGGAAGCAGGCCCGTCGAAGCGGTTCGTCCGGCGCAAGCAGGGCAAGGCCAAGACGGCGAAGCCGAAGGCCGCCAAGAAGCCGGCGACGAAGCGCAAGGCGAAGTAGAGTATGGACCCGGTCGTCCGCGTCGTTCCTCACGGCTCCCGCGAATACCTGGAGGCGCTGGACTTGCGCCGCCGGGTACTCCGTTGGCCGCTGGGCCTGGAGTACACCGAGGAGCAGATTGCGGCCGAGTCGGCGGAGACTCATTTTCTCGCCTACCTCGGCGAGCGTTGCGTCGGATCGCTGACGATGGCTCCTCGATCGGAGGAAGTTGTCAAGATGCGGCAGGTCGCCGTGGACGGCGATTTCCAGAGCCGGGGAATCGGCGGCAGCCTCGTCCAGGCATCCGAAAGCTGGGCTCAGGAAAGTGGATTCGAACGAATCGAGCTTCACGCTCGTCAATCCGCCTTGCCGTTTTACGAGCGGCTAGGCTATCGGACCCTCGGGGCGCCTTTCGAGGAGGTCGGTATCCCGCACCGAAAAATGGTGAAGGAAATCCGATAGAAAAAGGAAAAGGGTAGTAAGAGTTCGACCGAATCCTACTGCCCTTAAGTCCTTTACTGCTTTTCTTATGAAATGGTGCTGTCGGAAATCCGGGCGGCTGGTTTGAATTCCCGCAGCACCACTCCGATAGTTCCACGCAAACGATTCGGCGGCTCCTGGTAATCCCAACGGGATATATTGCGAACGCAGTCCAAGCCTGCGGGTTGCCCTTCGCCATCGGCATCAAGGTAAGGTGGGCAACGCCCTATGACGCATTCTCTCGAAGTGTTTATCAGCGCCGACGCCATCCGCGAGAAGACCGTCGAGCTTGCGACGAAAATCCGGGAGGACTATGGGAATGCGCCTATCTTGCTGGTCGGCATCCTAAAGGGAAGTTTCGTCTTCCTCGCCGATCTCGCCCGCGAGATTGGCGGCGATCTCGAAATCGACTTCGCCCAGACGTCGAGTTATGGTTCTGGGAAATCTTCTTCGGGAATCGTGCAAATCCGAAAAGATTTGGATATCAATATCGAAGGAAAGAACGTCCTAATTGTTGAAGACATCGTCGACACCGGGACGACGCTCAATCATCTTCGTGAGCTCTGGAGCACCAGAAAGCCGAAGACTCTGAAGGTTTGCACGCTGCTGTCGAAACCGGCCGCTCGCAGGGTTGAGACTCCGGTGGAATACGTTGGCTTTGAGATTCCCAACGAGTTTGTGGTAGGATACGGTTTAGATCACGGCGAGAGATACCGAAATCTTCCGTATATCGCCATCCTCAGAGAAGGGTGATCGCTCCCCAATCAAACGCCTTGGCGGCTAGGATTGGAAGGTCAAGGATTACGAGATTCGGATGAATCTGAGTCCTCATTCCAACAGTGCTTTCAATTCGAGTCTTACCGGGCACAAATTCTCCTTCAGGAGCAATATGGCGCATCAATTTCGTCCAAGAAAAGACGGCAGCAGCAGCGGCGGCGGCGGACGTCGCCGCGGGCGCGGGCCACGTAACGACGGCCTCCCCAAGCAAGATCAAAGCGATCTGGAAGGCCTGCCGGAAATCGATTACAATCACTTCGACCAAAAGACTCCCGCCGAGCTTCTCAAGCTCGCCAAGGCGGCCAAGCTCTCTCCCAATCTCCTCCGTCACGAGCTGATCGAGCAACTTCTGGAGAAAGCGAATGCCGAGCACGAGGCCATCTATGCCCGGGGCATTCTCGAAATCCTGAACGACGGCTGGGGATTCCTGCGCCGCGAAAACTATAATCCCTCGCCGCAAGATATCTACGTTTCCCAGTCCCAGGTGAAGCGCTTCAGCCTGAAGGCGGGCGACCTCGTCTATGGCCAGGTCCGCCAGCCCAAGGAAGGCGAGAAGTATCAGGGCATGCTGCGGGTCGAGAGCGTCAACGGCTACGGCACCCAGGCCGAGGAAATGCAGAAGCGGAAGGTCTTCGAAGAGCTGACCCCCCTGCATCCGGACGAGCGGCTGGAAATGGAGACCGTGGCCGACAACGTCATCGGACGCCTCATCGATCTCATTTCCCCGATCGGCAAAGGCCAGCGCGGCCTCATCGTATCGCCGCCCAAAGCCGGTAAGACGACGATCCTCAAGACGATCGCCAACGCCGTCACCGCCAACCATCCCGAGTGCTACCTGATGGTGCTCCTGGTGGACGAGCGGCCGGAAGAAGTCACCGACTTCAAGCGCTCGGTGCGCGGCCAGGTCATCTCGTCGACCTTCGACGAGCCGCCGGAGAACCATATGCGGGTTTCCGACCTCTGCCTCGAACAGGCGAAGCGCCTCGTCGAATGCGGACGAGATGTCGTCATCCTCCTCGACTCGCTCACCCGCATGTCGCGGGCCTCGAACTTGACGATCAACCCCTCCGGGCGAACGCTGTCCGGCGGTCTCGACCCGGCCGCTCTCTATCGTCCCCGACGCTTCTTCGGCTCCGCCCGGAACATCGAGGAAGGGGGCTCGCTGACCGTTATCGCTTCGGCCCTTATCGACACCGGTTCGAAGATGGACGACGCGATTTTCGAGGAATTCAAGGGCACCGGCAACATGGAGATCGTCCTCGATCGCGACCTCGCCGAGCGGCGCATCTGGCCGGCGATCGACGTGAAGAAGTCTTCGACTCGCCACGAGGAGAAGCTCTTCAATAAGGACGAGCTTGAAGCGGTCATCCAGCTTCACCGGATGGTCGCCAACCAGCAGAACAACTGGGAAGCCACCGACCAGCTCATCAAGCTGATCAAGCGAACGCCGACGAACCAGGTCTTCTTGGAACAGATCGTCGCGCGAACGCGCGCAACCGTGTAGGTTGGTAAAGAGGCGCCCCTTCGCAAGATGCCGAGGGGGCGACACCTTACCCCGGCTGTTTGGTCATTTCGGCCAAAGCTTCGTCAAGCGAAATCGTCCCGTCCTTGTAGACCAGCTTGGGGGTGGCATGGTGATCAAGCAAGTGCCGGACCATCCCTAGATTTCGGTTTTCGACGGCATTGACGAGTGCGGTCCGTCCGGACGCGACGCCGAAGTCGGGATTCGCGCCGTGGGCAAGAAGATCGTCCACGATATCCAGCCGATTTCGCAGCGAAGCCTCGAAAATGGCCGGGAGCCGCATGACCTTCAAGTCCTTGCGCGCAAGCAGCTCGTGGTACCACCATGCGATCGGCGAATCGTCGACGCGCACGACCGCGTTGGGATCGACGCCTGCCGTCAGCAACTCATGAACCTCGTTGGCGTCGCCCCGCCGGCAAGCCAGCACGAGGTGAAGCTCGCGAACCTGACGATCGTGGGTCAGCCGTATCGCGGCGCCGCCTGCTAAGAGAAGGGCAAGGCATCCGAGCGCCCCTCGTATCATTCGTCCTTGCTCCATCCTAATAGGACGTGCGGCCTCTGTTGGCAGGTTCAATTCCCTTCTTGGTGTATGGCTGTCCAATACATCATCCGGCTTCATTGTCTGGTTAGGATACGGCTTGTTTTGGCTTGGGTCTCCAGACCCGAAACGGGCTCTCTCGGACGTGGACGTCCAAGCCACGACTGGCGGTCTGGCTGTTTTAGATGGATTGAGGAACTCAAACCAAAACCCTACGCACTTACGCTAGTCCTGGCAGCCCATCAGTTCCCGGCTTCGATCGACAGTCACGCCGTATACCGCCAGCAGTTTCTTGATCAGGCTTTTGGACTCGAAGAGGGCGAGGAAAAGATGCTCCTCCTTGATCATCCCGCCCTTAGCCTCTCGTGAGGCCGACGTGAGGATTTCGCCGAGCAGTTCTGGAGCCGGCGTCGATAGGCTGCGGGGCCCGTGGAGGATTTGCTGCCAGAGCGCCCATTGCAGACCGCCCACGTTTTCGCATTGAGCCCGGATTGCCCGGCCCACGGGCCCGTCGCCGTCGGCCAGGAAGGTGAGCACCAAATGGTGAGGCAGATACGCTCCCATCAGGAAAAACAGATGGACCTCGTGTGGGGCCGTTGTCGCCTGCGGTGTGCTTGCTCGATCCTCGGAATGACTGCTTTGGAACTTGACGATAACCGCCCGGGCAGAATCCAGATCGACGCCCAGCTTATCAAGAACGCGGCCGGCAACGCCGTCGCCCTCCCGGATCATTCCGAGAAGCAGATGCTCCGTCCCGATGTAGGCATTGCCGAGGTTGAGCGCCTCTTGATAGGCAAGGTCGATGCACCTCTTGGCTCGCGGCGTCAGCGTCAAATCCTGGGCGGGCCGATCGCTCCCCCTTGGCAATTGCTTCTCAACCGCTTGCCTAACGCGTGCGGGCTGAATTCCTAGCTCCTGCAAGCAGCGACAGGCGACGTTATCAGACTCTCGAAGGACACCCAAGAGCAGGTGCTCGGTCGAGACATAGCCCTCGCCGAATCGTTGCGCCTCCGTTTGTGCGTAGAAGACGGTCTTGCGGGCCCTTTCCGTGAATTGCTGCCACATCCCTCACGTCGCCTCCTTTGCGATTCGGCGGCTCGTCTCGAGGTCGAGCCCAGCCGCCGTCAGCACTGCGCCGAGAGAGCCGGGATCGCGTAGCAAGGCGAGAAGGAAATGATGGCTCTTCAATTCCTCAGAACCAGCTTCTTCCTGCGCTCTGGCCAGCAGTTCCGCCACGGTTTCGGTTGGCCCTGAATGAATACCTTTCCGGGATTCCTCCCCAATGCGAAACCAGAGTTGCCGCTGGAGTTCGGCGATATCGACCGACTGTTCCGCGACGATGCGGCTCGTCAAGGTGTCCCGTTCGGCAAGGAGGGTCATGAGCAGGTGCTCGCCAAGACACCGCCCAGCGAACAGAGCGAGAAGCGCCTCCGGCGACAGCGGTGTGAGCGAGGTGGGCGGACGTGTCATGCCTGGTGAATCAGTTTACAAGGGAATCAGTTCTGGGAGGCTTCCTCCGCATGCACGGATGTGACGTATTCCTTGCCGCCGACGGTGATCGTGACTCGGTAGTCCCCCGGCTCGAGCGTCCGCCCAAGAATCCGGCCGTCCCAGCGAACCGTGTTCAGTCCGGCTTTGCCGCTTCCCGTCAGGTCGCGGCTGCGCGAGCCGTCCGCGTTCGAGACCACGATCTTCACGTCGCCCGATTGATCCTTCTTCAGGAAATACTGAATCAAAGTTCCGGGTTGGGTGTTCGGGATGCTGAAGACGGCGTCTCCGTCCCATGGCGCGCCGGTGATCATTCCGAAGAGGTAGATATTCTGCGGTTTGGCAAGGAAGCAGTCGGCATCCCGATTCTCGCTCGTCATCGCTTCGAGGCCCGAAATGTCGAGCGTCCAGATGGAGCGGCCGTGGGTGCCGATGACGAGGTCTTCCTCATTCGGGTTGACGACCAGGTCATGGACGGCGACCGTCGGCCAGCCGTTCGAACGGAAGCGGCTCCACGTCTTGCCACGATCCAGCGACACCCGCAGCGACTCCTCCGAACCGAGGAAGAGGAGGTCCGGGTTCTTGTCTCCTTCGCAGATCACATAGACGCAGTCGTAGTCGGGCAATCCGGCGTTCAGCTTTTTCCAGGTCTTGCCGTAATCCTCGCTGGCGTAGACGTACGGCTTGAAATCGTTGCCGCGGTGGCCGTCGAAAGTGGCGTAAACCCGTCCCTCCTCGTACTTGGAGGCAAGCACGCGCGAGCACCACGTATTGGCGGGCAAGTCGGGGATGTTGGCGGTCAGGTTGTCCCAATGGGCTCCGTCGTCCTTGGTCATCTGAACCTGACCGTCGTCGGTGCCGACGTAGATGAGGCCCTGCTTCACTGGAGACTCCGAGATGGTGATGATCGTGCAGTGGGTTTCCGCGCCGGTGTTCTCCGGGGAAACCGACTCCATGCCGGGATGCTCCTTGGCCGGATCGTTCGTTGTCAGGTCGGGGCTGATCGTGTCCCAGTGATCGCCTCGGTCGACGGTCTTGAACAGCTTGTTGCCGCCAACGTAGAGGGTCGACGAGTTGTGAGGGCTGATGATGAAGGGCGTGCTCCAGTTGAACCGGTTGCCGCCCCGAGGCAGCCGCATGAACCGTTGAGCGCCGGTCTTCAGATCGTAGCGAACCATCCCGCCGCCCTGGCTCTCCGAATACAGCCAACGCCAGTCGTCCGGATCGGAAGCGACATGGAATCCGTCTCCTCCGCCTACGTTGAAGGCGTCGAACCAGGAGGTCGATCCTCGCTGGTTCTGGGTCGGTTGGCCCCAAGTTCCGTTGTCCTGAAGGCCGCCGTAAACCCAATACGGCTTTCGGTTGTCGAAGGTCACGGCGTAGAACTGGCCGATCGTCATGTTCTCGAAGTGACGCCAGTTCACGGCTCGGTCCCGCGTCTCGTAGAGTCCGCCGTCGCAGATCAGGATGATGTGGTTGCCGTCGTTCGGATCGATCCAGATTTGATGGATGTCCGGGTGGACATTCGCACGAGCGGTGCGGAAGTTCTTGCCGTCGTCGGTGACGTGCAGGCTGACGCCGCCGAGATACTGCCGGTTGACATCCTCTGGGTCGATGATCGGCCGGCTGAAGTAAAACGGTCTTGGATTCGTCGAGCTCGTCTTCTCCCACGTCTCGCCGCCGTCATGGCTCATAAACGTTCCGCCTCCGTTCATGCTGCCCCCGCCCCGGCTAAAGGAGCCTTGCCCCTCGGTGATGAACGGGTTGTATTCGACCGTGGCGAGAACGATCTTGGGGTCCTTCAGGAAGTAAGCGAAACCGATTCGGCCGATCGGAAGCGACGCGGCTTCGACCTTCGGCTTGACCAACGGCAATAGCTCCGCCGCCTTGGAGTCGTCCTTGTGCGGGATGCCGAAGTAGTTGGCGAGGGATCGCATGTCGCGGTCGTTGAGACTTTCCAGCTTCGGCCAGGTGTTCGGCAGGCCCTTCATCGCCTTATGCCAAGTCTTCCCGCCGTCCGTCGTGCGGTAGATGCCGCCGCTGGGGCCGCCGCTCTCGAAGTCGTAAGCCTTTCGGAGGTGTTGCCACATATCGACGAGAATCTCGTTCGGATTCTTCGGGTTCATCGCCATGTCGGCGACGCCCGTCTTGTCGTCGACGAAGAGAACTTGCTTCCAAGTCTTGCCGCCGTCGGTCGTCTTGTAGACGCCACGTTCGGCGTTATAGCCCCACGTGCGCCCAAGCGCGCCGACGTAAACCGTGTTGTTGTCGTTGGGATCGATGAGGATTCGGGAGATGTGCATCGTCTCCTTCAGCCCCATATTCGTCCAGGTCTTTCCGCCGTCGGTGGACTTGTAGACGCCGTCTCCCCACGCCACCGAATTCCGGCTCGTCGCTTCTCCGGTCCCGACCCAAACCAGATTCGGATCCTTCTGGCTCACGGCGCACGCGCCGAGACTGTCCGAACCCTCCCGGTCGAACACCGGCGCAAAGGTCATCCCGTCGTTTTCCGTCTTCCAAAGGCCGCCGCTCGCGGTCGCCACATAGAAGATCCGGGGCTCTTTGTTGTAGACCGCCAGATCGACGCCGCGCCCGCCCATGTTCGACGGTCCAACGCTGCGCGCCTTCAGGTTTTGGAGAAAGGGTTGCCACGGCCCGGCCTGGGGATCGGGGGTTTGAGCGAACAGAATGGCAGGTATGAAAACGAGTGAAAGCGTAAGAATTCTTCTCATTGGAAGCGGGATTCCTCGGTGCCTAACATTACCGATCCGCCCGTTCTTTCATGAATCTTTAACCTCGCTTGGCCGCGATGCCGCCCGAGAGCAAGGCATCGCGGCTGCCATTTCGGCCTACGGGTTCAGCGCCCACACAGCCTGATCGATGGAGCCGGACCATCCGGCGGTCGGCGTCGGGCCATTCGGCGTGAACTGGATGCGCGCCTGGACCGTCCCGTCGGCAGCGACGTACTGCGACGCGTTGCTCGTGATCGACACGGTGACCGTCTGATCGCTTCCCGTCGCCGACCGTGTATCGACGGTTTGCCATGTGTTCGTGCTCGTATTGAACAGTCTCACGATCTGGTTGACATGGATGCTGCTCACATGCGAGACGACCTTGAAAGCGAAACTCGACGGCGTATGCAACGTCGTCGTTCCCGTCACAAGAACGTCCACCGGCGGCTGGGAAATGACGGGGGCGACGACCTGCCGGACCGTTAGGTAGTCCTGATCCACATTCGCCAGACTCGCGACGTTCCCCGACAGATAGGTTCCCTGGAGAACTTGGTAACTCGACGGAACCGTGGTTACGGCCGCGAGCGCCGCGAACCAGCCATCGAAGTTCGGCGCGCCCCAACCCGTCGAGAAATCCCATCCCGCGTGGGCCGCCGACGAGGAGCCGTCGGGCAGGGTGCCGACGTTGCCTGAAATCACGTCGTACCAGACGTCCGACCGGCCATTCTCCGCATAGATCATGTCCTGCATCCGGCCCAGGCGGCCCGGCTGGCCGTTGGCGACCAGCCGCTGTTCCAGGGCTAGAATCTCACCAGCCGTCCGGGGCGCGGCGAAGCTCGTCCCCGTATAGCCACTCGTCAGCGAGTTCCGGTAGTAGAAGTAGTCCGAGCCGGCGCTGCCGCTTCCCGCGGAATGAAGGGCGATGTCGGGCAGAAGGCGGTGGTTGTTGCCGGTCGGTACGCCGTTTCCGACTTGCCAAGAAGGGAGGACGTTGATAGCGTTGCTCAGTGTCGACCATCCGCCCCCGCCCCCGCTCCAAGTCACCTCGGACTGGCGCGCGCCGGTCGTGCTGTCCACAGTGGCGATCGTGCCGCCGATCGAAAGAACTTCCGGATCGATGTCGGGATAGGGCCAGCTTTGCGGCCAGCTCGTTCCCGTGTCGCCCGCTGCCGCGAGATAGGTAATCCCTTGGGCAGTCATGGCGAGGTGCTGGTTATGGGCGCTCGAAATCGGCGCGCTCGAGCTCCATCCATAACTTTCCGAGATGACGTTGCAGAGATTGTCGTTTGCTTCCTTCGTAAGAACCGCGACGAGATCATTGCTGCCGTTGTCGTAGATGAGGATGTTTGCCAGGGGGACCATGCCGAGCTGCATCTGCATATCGAGATCGCCTTCCGCGTTCTCGCTGTGGCTGGCGGCGCCGCTGTTCACCGTGACGACCTGAATATTCGATCCGGCCCCGCCGGCCGGAACCGGCAAGCCGTACTGGCTGATGTAAAGGCTCGCCTGGGAAACCCGCAGGCCGACCCAGTTGCTGAACCCGATCGTCATGCCCTGCCCCTGGAAGAGCAGATTGTAGCCGGGAGCGGAGCCGTACAGGCCCCGAGCCAGCGGTGGCGTCAGCGTCGAGGTGGCGGCCGGCTTCGGGCGCGTGTAGCTCTCCAGGCCGGAGACCTCGATCACCAGTCCCGACAAACGAGCGGGAAGCGTCAGGGGAACCGAATTCGCCCGGAACGTGATCGTGTTGCCCTCCGGATCGGGGCCGGTGTACGTGTGAAAGCCGGTCTTGAACGTCGATTGCACCTGGGCAACCGTTGCGTCCGCCAGCACCTCCATGCGATTGTTCGCGACAAGCATGACCTTCATGCCATGGCCTTTGAGGAAGGAGACCAGAGCGTTGACGTCGTCGGAAGATGCGCCGAACGCCTCGCCGACTTCTCTCGGAGTCATGAATTGGCGGTAGTTCGGCGATTTCGGGTTGCTCACCGAATCGCAGAAAGCTTGAAGCTCGGCGGGAAATCGTGGCTGCAGTCCGAAGCCGAGATGCAAAACCTCGCTCGGAGACGCCGGGCCAATAACTTTCGACTGCGGAAGAACCTTGAGAACGCTGTTTTCGAGAACGGCCGACTGAGAGGCGCCGGCTTGCCCGACGGCTCCGAATACAAGGAGGCTTGCGACGCTCAATATAAAGGATAAACGCATGATTGGATCCACCTGGTCTTGCCGCATTATCGTATGAATCGATCTACGATGGGTTACATGGGCGTACGCGACAGGTTAAGCCACGAGGACCAAACCGGTAATTTCACCGGGCCAATCCGACCAAGGGCCAAAAGTCCCACGCTACGAAGAGTGCCTGGAACTGTCCGACCAGGCTGACGTGTTGCTGTCAGTGCAAGAAACCCATCAGAAAACCAAGCGAAACCTCTCAAGCCTCGCCTCCCCGGCGGGGCTCTTTTTACGCGGGACGGCGATGCCAGGCAAGGCTGAGGACGATCAACTCCGCCAAATAGGAGGTCGTGAGGCAGAGCGCCGCCGCGACGACGCCGTTGACCCCAAGGAGGACCGTTAGGCCGAGGGAGCCGACGAGGGTGGCGGCAGACACGCCGACGGCGAGCAGCCTCGATACGGTCAGGTGGTGGGCCGTGAGCATGCCGCGAACATACGATTGGCCGGCTCCGACGAACGGCGTCAGCAAGGCGGCGATAAACGCCAGGTGAGCGATCGCGACGATCGCCGGATCGGCTCCCAAGACCTTCCCGAAAAAGATTTGGTCGACGCCGGTCAGCCAGATCGCCGCCATCGTCCCGCTCGTGATCAGCCCCAATCGGATGCAGAACTTGCGTAGAGCAGCGGCCGAGGCTTCGTCGCGATACAGTGTGATCACGACCTCGGGAAGAGCGTAGACCGTCGTCCGCATCAGCCAGACGAGGGTGGCGGCCACCTGATATCCGGCAAGTTGCGACACGGAATGAGGGGCCCGCGAAAGGGCCGCGCTAATGAGTGGCGACGAGAGCATCGTCACCATCGTCGTCGCCGTGAGAGGCAGATGGAAGTGGCGAAGCTTCTGCATGGTCAGCGAAGAGCCGACCGAATCCTCCGAGTAGCGCCGCCGAACCGTGTCCCGGCTGGCCCAATGGGCGAACACCGATTCCGCTCCGACCGCACAGATGAGAGCGATCCCCGCGATCTGGATGCTCGGCAGGCGGACCGTAAAGAAGAGGAGAAAAGCCGACAAGAACATCGTGGCGACCCGGATCGCCGTCCCCATTCCCACGAGCTTCGTCCGGCCGTTGCGAATCAGCAAGCCCTGCAGATACCGCCGCCACCCGATGAACCCCGCCCACGGGACCATGACGGCCAGCCCTTTCCGCGCCTCCTGAGCGACGTTCGCGGGCACGCCCATGACCTTCTCCGTCACCAGCCAGAACAAGGGCGTAAAGACGAGGAGGATATGGACCAGCGTGACCGTGCCGATCAGCCACCAGACGAAGCGGCTGAGCGTCACGTAGTTTTGGCGCGTTTTCGCCAGCGTCGTACTGGTCGACAGAAGATCGATGATCGGGCTCTCGATCCACAGGGCGAGGCCCATCACGATCTGGAAGGCTGCCGTGCTGACTTCTGCCTTGGGAAGACGCGAGATCAGGGCGACGGACAGCGGCCCCTCGACCGACATGAAAATCCAAGACAGGGCGAGGGGAGAAAAGAAGCGGAGAATCGTCGCCATCGAAAGCTCTCCGGTCGGGAGGACATGCTTCTTTTCGAGGGCTTCGGTTACCGCCAAGTCTGGCAGTCTACCGAGGGTCCTGAGGACTGGATCGGGACGTTTTCGATAGTATGCTGAGGTAGGGCTTCCGCGAAAGCTCCTTTGGGATCAATTAGCTCGATCCCAAGCCTAATGAGTGGAGTGTTCGATGTCCTTGGAGCCGGCCATTGGTTTTGCCCTCGTCACTTACCGCGATCCCGAGCTGATTCGTCGCCTTTTGGCGGCATTGAACCGGGTCTTTGGCGATCCTCCAATCTCGATCCACCACGACGATCGCAAGTCTCGTTTGGATCTCGGCGGCTTCGGTGGGAATGTCCGGCTCGTCCGCCCGCGCCGGCGCACCGGATGGGGCACCTTCGAAACGACGCTGGCCATGGCCGAATCCATCGCGCACCTCATGAGCCGGCCCGACGCTCCGCGCTGGTTCTATCTTTTGACAGGCCACTGCTATCCGCTCGTCACCGGCGATGCCGCTCGCGACTTCCTCGATTCCTCGCCCTATGACCTCTACATGGATCAGACGCCGTTCTATCCGGGAGGCGAATCCAATCCGCGTTACGAGGAATGGTGTGATCGGTATGTCTACCGCCAGATTCGCTATCCCTTTCCGAACCGGCAAGGCCGGATCGGCATGCGAACCCGAATCGTCGGCCGCTCGGGCAAGGGAAGTCCCTTTGGCGAGGCGTACCCGTGCCGCTCGGGTTCGACCTACTTCACCGGGAATCAGGCGGTCACCGAGGCGATCGAAGCTGGGCTTGCCGACGATCGGTTGCGTCGTTGGTTCGCGAGGCGCCTTGTCGTCGATGAGGCATTTTTCCAGACAATCCTCGGCAACACCTCCGGCCTGCGTATTTCGAGTGACAACCTTCGGTTCATCAAGTGGCCCGATCTGCGGCTCGAGCCGAACGAGGAGAAGCCGAAGACCCTGACGATGGCGGATGCTCCGGAAATCGCGTTATCCGCGGCCCACTTCGCCCGAAAGATCCTGCCGGGGCGGAGCGACGAACTCGTCGCTTGGATCGACCAGGAGAAACTGGAGAACCGGCGTCTCGCGCGAACGCCGGCGTCGGTGAGCCGTATGATCTAGTATGCTCGCCGTCGCCGCGCTCCTTTGCTCGCTCCCGGCGACCGGGCTCCGAGTCGAGAACGGGATCGACTATAGCCGCCCAGAGCTGATCTCCGAGGTGAGCCGGTACGTGCCCGGCAAATCCTTCCTCGTCGGGATTCATTTCACGATCAAGCCCGGTTGGCACGTCTACTGGCGCAACCCCGGCGACTCGGGTCAGGAAATCCTCGTCACGTGGAAGCTTCCTCCCGGCTGGACGGCGAGCGGGCTGATGTGGCCGAAGCCGTCCGTCCTCACCGATACCGGTCTCACGATGTATGTCTACGGCAAAGAAGTGACGCTCCTTGCTCGCATAACGCCTGCGAAATCGGGGACCGCCCGCATCGCCGCTCATCTCGATTGGCTGGTCTGCAAAGATATTTGTCTTCCTGCCAAAAAGGACCTGGCCATCACGCTGCCCTCGGCGAGCCATCCGACAGCGAATCCCCGTAATGCCCTGCTCCTGGCAAAAGTGGCCGCCTCGCTTCCCGCAGCCAAGCTCGTCCTCCAAGGCCAAGCCGTTCTCGGGCGAAAGGAAATCACGTTCGAGGTCGCGTTGCCGCCCAAGGAAGTGGGAAAGGATATGCGGTTCAAGTTCTTGCCGTATGACATGGGCGTCGTCAGGAATCAGCCGCGAGCGGAGGCGACGTGTACGCAGAATCTCGTGGCACTACGTCTGCCAAAGAGCGAGTATTTCAATTCGGGAGCGAAGAAGCTGAGGGGCTTGCTCGTCTGGGAATCTGAGGTAGAAACTCGGCGGGCCATAAGCTTCTTTCATGAAATCGACTTAGTATTGAAGCCTAGTCTGGGGAAATAACCATGAACATTCGAAACGTAGCAATCGCGACCGTGGCCTCGGTGGCCTTGGTCTTTGCGGCCGGTTTCCGGTTCGGCGGCGCGACGGTTGGGGAACTCGCTCCGACGTTCAGCCTCCCTTCGAACACAGGCAAAACCGTGTCCCTGGATTCGTATCGCGGCAAGTACGTCGTTCTGGAGTGGACGAATCAGGGCTGCCCCTATGTGCGGAAGCACTACGATAGCGGCAACATGCAAGCTACCCAGAAGTGGGCGAAGGATCATGGCGCGATCTGGCTGACGATCGACTCCTCGGCCCCCGGCAAGCAGGGCTATATGACCGCCGACCAGGCGACCGAGCTTCTGAAGTCCGCCCACATGTCGAGCGACGCGATCCTCCTCGATCCCGACGGCACGATCGGACATCGCTACGAGGCAAAGACGACGCCCCACATGTTCGTGATCGATCCCAAGGGGATTCTGATCTACGACGGCGGGATCGACAACAAGCCGACAACCGACCTCGACGACGTCAAGACGGCGACGAATTACGTCAAGGCGGCGCTGACCGAGGCCATGGCGGGCAAACCGGTGACAACTCCGACTTCTCGGCCCTACGGCTGCTCGGTCAAGTATAAGAACTGACTGGAATTGGGGTGAGCAGAGGCTTTCTCTCACCCCTTGCACGGCCATCCTAGCGTTCGATAGGTGATGTTGCCGTACTGTGACTCGTACAATTACGGGATTTTTGCGATTTCCCTTCTCATCCCGACGCGCCTCGGCTTACGATGCAACTGTCTGTTTGTTTTTTTGAGGAGATACATCGGAATGAATCGTTCGTTGCTTTGTGCTATTGCGATCGGCGGCTTGGCCGTGGCTTCAAACGCCGCGAGCCTTAATCTCAACTACACCATCACCCCGGATGGCTCCCTGTGGCAGTACGACATGACGCTCAGCGTCGACACGTCGGTTTCCGCGTGGGCTCCCGGCATGGGCTGGTCCTGGCTGACCTTCGGTGACGTCCCGAATAACGGCACCTCGCCCCTTTCTGACTTTGTTGTCACTTCCAGTTTTCCGGTTGGACCCTGGGGAAGCCTGTCTTTTTCCTCGGGGGGACATAACGGCCCCACGTTCCTCTTGGACCCCAGCAACAATATCGCCTACTGGACTCCGACCTCGGCCAGCGACACGCTGTCCTGGTCCGGCACCTCTTCGTTCCAGGCGACGCCCGGATCGCTTCAGTTCAGCGAACTGCTGGTCACCGGCGGCGCCACCTCGGATAACTTCAAGGACATGATCCAGAACCCGGTTCCGGAGCCTGCGTCCCTGCTGGTTCTCGGCGGACTGATTCCGGTTTTCCTTCGCAAGCGACGCGCGCGCAAGTAAGGTTTATCCATCATCTGAAGGAGGGGAAGGCTTTCGGGCCTTCTCTTCCTTCTCCGTTTTAGAACCCGCCTACGTGCGCTGGGCGTCCTCCGTTCAGGTGAGCAGCATTCTCCTTGTTCTCGCTTCGGGCGCGTTGAGCGGTTTCTTGCTCGCCCTGTCCCTGCCGCCCTCGGACGGCTGGTGGCTGGGGCCGGTGTGCCTTGCGCCGGTTCTCGCCGCCGTCGGCGGCAGGGGCCTGATGCAAGGTTTTATCGGCGGGATCACCGTTCCTTTTGTCGCCGCGACTGCCGTTCGCCTCGGCTTGATCCTTCACGGAACGGTCGAAGGCGGTTCGCCAGAGTGGCTTTACGCCGGGTTCGGCTTCTTCGGCTTTGCCATCGCGCTTGTCTGCTGTGTCGCCTCCGAGGCAAAATCCTCCGGCTGGCGGCGCGTCGCCCTGTTAGGCGCGGTTGCCGTTCTCCTGGAATTCGCGCTCTTCCCGATCCTTCCCGCCCACCTCGCTCTGACTCAATATCGCCAAGCCGGAATGCTCTTCCTTGCGAGCGTCGGCGGAATCTGGCTCGTCTCCCTGGTGCTCTGGGCGGCGAACGCGTCCTTCGCCGAGGCCTTACGGGGTGGCGAACGCCGTCCAGCCTATGCCTTCGCAGCGCTTCTCGTTACCGTTTATGCCTTGGGTTTCGTTCCTCGCTCGCCCAGTCGTTCGTTCGCGAAAGTCGCGGCAATCCAGACTCAGGCGACCGATCCAACGACGCTTCGGAAGCTGAACGCGCTGGTAGGCCGACAAGGGGTCGAGCTGGCCGTATGGCCGGAGTTCTCCGGACTGGAGATCGTTCCGCGAGGCGATACGACCGATCTTCGCACTCTGTCCGCCGAGCCCGGTCAACCGCCTTTCGTGACGACGTTCCGAGACAACTTCGAACCGTTGCCCCATAACGCGGCGGCTCTCTTCGACAAAGGCGTCGAGTCGGCATGGTATTTCAAGCGAAAGGTCTTCGGCGGGGAGAGCAACATGCACACGCCGGGCATGGTGGGCGTCTCCGTCCCCTGGCCGGGCCATCCCAACCTCGGGCTCGGCATCTGCTACGACTCCTGCTATCCGCGGATGATGGCCGATACGGCGGCGAAAGGCGCCGGCCTGATCGCCCTGCCGACGATCGATCCGGACGCGGCGGACTGCTTCATCGCAGCCGCCCACGCGGCATTTACGCCCTTTCGAGCCGCAGAGTCGGGAATCTCCATCGTTCGAGCCGACGGGATCGCCTATTCGCAGATCGTCGACAACTCCGGCCATATCGTCGCGGAGATGGGGCCGCGACGCGAAGGCGTCCTGATCGGCTCCATGCCAACCGACCGACGCTGGACACTGTACTCCCTTCTCGGCGACTGGGTGCTCTATCTCTGCGGCCTCTACATTCTCGGCATGGCAGGTTCGAGCCGACTTGGGAAAAGGCCCTGACGCGGCGCCGCCAGAGGCGATGCGTGACGTAACGCAGCCAAGATGCGAAGCAAACCCTGGTTGGTTGCCCAGTCGCGAAGCGACCTTCCGGAGTGCGGAAGCGAAGCTTCCGCCCAAGCCAGATAACAATCGTGTAAGAAAAGGCTGAAGCCGCGCTTCAGCAGTCCGGAGGTCGCTTCGCGACGGACGCGTCCCGACCTCCCGTTTCAATCGGCGATGTGTAGTCGCGCCCGTTACTCCAGAACCGACTGAGAGACGACCTTGCCGTTCTCGTCGACCTCGTAGACCCGCGGAACGCCGGTGCCGAGCTCGAGCGCGACGATCTCGTCGGGAGACATCTTCTCCAAGTCCATCACGATCGAGCGGTTCGAATTGCCGTGAGCGACGACTAGTACGTTCTTGCCGATCTTGAGATCGCCGAGGATGCACCGCTCGAAGAAGGGAAGGGTCCGCTCCGCTGTGTTCTTGAGCGCCTCGCCTCCGGGCGGCGGCGTGTCGTAGCTGCGCCGCCAGGTATGGACGAGTTCCTTGCCATACTTCTCAGCCGTCTGCGCCTTGTTCAGGCCCTGGAGGTCGCCGTAATGCCGCTCGTTGAGAGCTTGGTCCCGAATCACCGGAAGGTCGACGAGGCCATTGGTCTCCATGATCTCCCGAAGGGTCTCCTGGGCTCGGCTGAGGGCGCTCGTATAGGCGACGTCGAAATGGATGCCGGCGATCTTCTTCGCGGCGGCTCGCGCCTCCTCGCGTCCCAATTGGGTCAGAGGAACGTCCACCCATCCGGTAAATCGATTTTCTAGATTCCAAAGCGACTGACCGTGACGGATGAGAACGAGTGTAGCCACTCCTAAAGGCTACCTTTTGCGAACCTCGTCGAAGTAGTAAATCAGGTCGGTGTCGGTGAATTCCTCGAACCCTTCCCCTTGAGCGAGACCGCGTAAATGGCCCCGATGAAAGGTGCCGTGGTTCATGACGTGCCAGGCGATTTCCCCGAGCGCGCGCTTGTGGGACCGGCCCCGGAAATCGTTGTAATCGACGAGTCGGTTAAGATCGCCGCCGGTGATCAGCGCGATCCAAGCCTGATTGGCGGCCTCGAACGCGGTCTTTGTCGCCGCCCGCGGGATGCCGTCGACGGCGGCACCGCAGCGCTCGAGCCAAATCCGCTGGGTCGTGAGGATGTGCTGCAAGACCGGAGAGGCCACATCCTGCTTTCTCATAAGCTGGAGCGCGTTGAACCAGCGCATGTTCGCCCAAAGGTCGTATTCGAACCCACTCCGCAGCATCTCGACGATCGATTCGTTCGCGTATGTCATTTCCATTCAAATCCTACTGCAGCGCCGCAAGGCCCACCGGTTAAGGCGCCGTCGCGAATGGCGGCTCGCCCTCGGAGGAAGACATGCGTCGGTGGAGCGTTCAAGGTTTCGCCCTCGAAGGGACTCCATTCACACTTACTTTGCACCATCGAGCGCTCGAAAACGATATCCCTGCTCACATCGATGAGCACGAGATCGGCATCCGTCCCTTTCCGAATCGCGCCCTTGCCCTCGATTCCATAAATTCTAGCCGGGCCCTCGCAAGCAAGTGTGACCAGCTCGGGCAGAGAAATAATCCGCTCCTTTTTCACTAGGGTCAGCATGACTTGCAAAAGCGTCTGCACCCCCGGTAGGCCGCTCGGGCTTTGCGGATACGGCTTCGACTTCTCGTCGAGCGTATGGGGAGCGTGATCGCTCCCAACGACGTCGAAGAGCCCGGCCCGGACCGCGTCGCGCAGGGCCTGCCGGTGCTCCGCGTTCCGGATCGGCGGATTCATCTGGGCGAGTGATCCGAGCCGCTCGTAAGCCTCCGGCCCGGCGAACCAAAGGTGTTGCGGCGTGATTTCGCAGGTCGTGCCGAGCCCTTCGACCTTCGCTCTTTCGAGCAAGGGAATTTCATCCGCTGTGGAGACGTGAAGGATGTGGACCGGCCGGCCCGTCTCCTTCGAAAGCCTCAGGATGCGCTCCGTGGAAAGGCGGGCGCTCTCCGCATCGCGAAGATAGGGATGTTCCCGCGCGTGGGGATTGGAGGAAAGCAGCGACTTTCTCTCGCGATTGCGCGCCTCGTCTTCGGAATGGATTGGGCAGCGGCGTCTGCCGCTCGCAAGGACGCGGCGGAGGTCGTCGTCCCGGTCGACGAGAAGCGAGCCCGTCGAGCTACCCGCGAAGATCTTGATGCCTGGCGTGCCAGGCATCATTTCGAGCTCGGCGAGCCGGTCGATATTGTCGGTCGAAGCTCCGACGAAGAACGAATAATCGCACCAGGCCCGGCCGCTCGCACGGCGCAGCTTGTCTTCGAGCGCTTCGCGCGTCGTCGTCGTCGGGTTCGTGTTGGGCATCTCGAAAATGGTGGTGACGCCACCGAAAATCGCCGCCCGAGTCCCCGATTCGATGTCTTCCTTGTGCTCCATCCCCGGCTCGCGGAAGTGAACCTGGGTGTCGATGAGGCCGGGAAGAACGTGCAGGCCACTCGCGTCGATTGTTTCCTCGGCCGTCGCCGTGGCGAGGCTGCCCACTTCCTCGATGTGGCCATTTCGAAGGCCGATATCTCCTTCCTCGATGCCGGAGCCGGAAACGATCAGTCCTCGGCGAATGAGGAGGTCGAAATGCATGCTGCTGTTGTACCGCCAACCCGACCTTTGCGGCTGGCGAAGTAGACTCTGTTCGGTGAGAATCGCTACCCTGAACGCGGCCGGGATCCGGCCTCGAATGCCCCTGATCCTGGACTGGCTGGCGACCCACGAGCCGGATGTGCTCGCGATTCAGGAGACCAAGGTCGAGGACGACAAATTTCCTCTCGACGACTTCGAGGAACTGGGCTATCATGCCGCGATCCATGGGCAGAAGTCTTGGAACGGCGTCGCCATCGTCAGCCGCCACCCGATCCAGAACGTTCGGCAAGGCTTCGGGGACGAGCTTTTTCCCAACGACTGCCGGATCCTCTCCTGCGAGACGAACGGCTACAAGATTCTCAATACGTACGTGCCTAACGGCACCGCGGTCGGCACCGATAAATGGGACTACAAGCTTCGCTGGCTCGAGCGGTTCGCGACGTTCCTGCGCCAGAACTACCGGCCGGAGGAAAAGTTCGTCTGGCTGGGCGACGTCAACATCGCGCCGAAACCCGAGGACGTTTACAACTCGAAACGCTTCTTCAACGGGGTCGGGCATCATCCGGACGAGTTCACACGGCTGGACAAGATCCTTGAGTTCGGTCTCGTGGACGTCTTCCGAAAGCATCATTCCGGCCCCGGCTATTACACCTACTTCGACTTCGTGATTCCGAACTCGCCGGAGCGGAATCTCGGCTGGCGGATCGACCATATCTATGCGACTCAGCCGCTCGCCGACAGGTGCGTCGCCTGCACGATCGACAAGGAGGCCCGCATGCAGCCGAAGCCGAGCGACCACACGTTCTTGACCGCCGAATTCGAGGACGCGCTTTAGTCTATGGGCAGAATGCAGCCGACGGCTTCCGTGTGAGCCCTGGGCGCCGGCTTTCCAGCGTCGATCGCGTCGAGAGTGAGCCTCAAGTCTCGAACCTGCGGCTCCAGTCGCGACTTGCCGAGGGCATAGAAGCGATCGTCGATTCGCCCGTTATAAAGGAGCGTTCCGGAAGGAGCGAATACCGCGACTTCGGGCGATATCGTGGCGTGGCTTCGGGAGCGGATCTCTCCCTGGCCGAGGATGGAAGGGAAGATGTAGCCAAACTCCTTCGAGTTTTTCTGCAGAACCTTGATGGAGTAGAGGCTTTCTGCGTAGGCGAGATAGAATTTCCAACCCTCGGGGCCGTACTTCTTCGCGATGCGGTTCATTTCCGGCGCGTAGGCCTGGGCATTCGGGCATCCGGCGAGCACGAAGAACGTGACCACGCCCTTCGAGCCAGGGGCCGGCAGTATCTGGATTTTCTTGCCGTCGAGTCCTTCGGCCATCACTTTCTGCCCGATGACGAGAGCGGCAATTGCGGCAACCATAGTTTTAGGATACGGCAACAGAGCCTTTGGCTTGGGCATTCCGCCGGAGTCGCCAAGCGAGAAGGTAGTAGCACGGGCCCGTGGCGAGGAGAACGAGCACGGGAATCTGATCTCGCCAATCCTCGCGTAGCGAGGCGAAGATAGCCACGCCGATGACCAGCATCGGCAGGATCGCCGTAACGACCACGCCGGCCATCCCGCCCGGAATCCGGTACGGCCGGGGCATGTCCGGCTCGGCTCGCCGAAACCGGATGAGCGCGAAAAGCTCGATGGTCACGGCCGCCGAATAGAGCGTGACGTTCACCTCCAGCAAGGTCAGGAAGGTGAAGAATCCGGCCAAAACCCCATAGATTGCGGCGCAAACGAGGATGGCGATCCAGGGAGTCTTGTATCTCGGATGAACCGCCAGGAGCTTCTTTGGGAAGAACTGATCCTCCGCCATCACGAAGGGAATCCGCGATGCCGCCAGAAGAGCCGTCGCGAAAAGGGCCACAGCCGACGCGAGGGCCGCATATCCCATGGCCGTGCCGAGCCACGGACCACCCACCGACGAGGCGATCACCGGCCAGCTCTTGTCGTTCCACTGAGACAGATCGGGAGAGAACCGGAGCCCGACCAGCACGGCAAGGACGTAAATCGCCGTGACGAGAGGAACGCAAATGAAGATCGCCCTCGGAAAGTTGCGCTGAGGCCGGTCGATCTCTTCCGCAACCGTGGAGAGATTGTCCCAGCCGAGGTAGTTCCACATGATCACATAGAGGCCCGATGCGAAGACTTCCCCGACCGAGGAGCCGCTCGGCACGAAGTCCCGGACGATCGGTCCGGAATGGCTCGCCATCCTCCACAGACCGATTCCGATCATCGCGAGAAAGGGGGCGGTAAGTAGAAAGCCGAGGATCACCGAGACCTCCCCGACGAGCCGTGTTCCTCGGACATTCAGAATCGCAAAAACCGCGACGATAACCAACGCGATGCCCCAGCGCAGGAGCGGCGTTTTTTCGAGAACGTCGTTCCCGGTCGAAAGCTTGACGAGGGTCGAAAGGTAGTCGCAGAAGAGAATCGGATAGAGTGTCGCGTCGACGATCGAATATAGCCAGGTCCACCAGGCGCACTGGAAGCCCCAAAATGGCCCGAACGCGCGCTTGGTCCAAGCGTAATAACCGCCCTCCACCGGCATCGCGGCCGTCAGCTCGGCCGTCATCAAGGCGACCGGCAAAGCCCAGATGAGCGGCACGATCACAAGCAGCAAGAGCCCCATGCCTGCGCCCGACTGCTGGATGCCTGGCTCCAAACCGTACGGCCCGCCGGACACCAGGCAGAACATCGTCAGCACGAGCGGAAAGAGGGCGAGAGCCTTCCGATCCAATCCCGCATGCATTCGGCCGACGTCCGCCACGAGGCGGAGCATAGCACGGCAGCCCCGGTTTTCTCAGCCTTGCATGCCGCAAGGCTCTTCGCTGCCCTATCCTGTAGGTATGCCCGGACTGGCCCAAAGACCCTACTTGATCGAGGAATACACCCGGACCATCTGCCCTCATTGCTTCGCCGAACGGCGAAGACGTTCCGACGAGGAGGGCGTCTTCGTCGACGGCATGCTCGTCTCCCACGGCGGCAAAGTCTGGATGAGGCGCTTCTGCCCGGTCCACGGCGAGACGGAGAGCCTCTACGAAGAGGATTTGGAAGTCTGGCGCACCCGGTTCGGCTGGTCGACGCCGACGTTGGCCATCACCCCCGACCGCGTCGGCAACGCGAAAGGCTTTCCCGAGGGCTACCGCGACGGGCTGCCCGTAAGCCACGGCCAGCACACCTGTATCCTGCTCCTCAACGTCACCGATCACTGCAACTACAGTTGCCCGGCCTGCTACGCCTCGGCCCTTCCGCCCGGGTCTCCCGCCGAGCGGCCCGAGTCGCCAAGCCTTGCCCAAGCCCTCCATACCGTCGACACCGGCTTGAGGAGGGAAGCGGGGAAGCTCGGCGTCGTGATGATCTCCGGCGGGGAGCCGACCGTTCGCGGCGATATCGAAGAGCTTCTCCTGCGCGTCATGGAGCGGAACGTCACCCGCGTCATGCTCAACACCAACGGGAGGCGGATTGCCCGCGACGACCGATTCCTCAAGTTTCTCCACGACCATCGGGAGCGCATCGAGATCTATCTCCAATTCGACGGCTTGCGCGGCTCGACTTATGGGCGATTGCGCGGCGAAGACGTCGCCGATGAAAAACAGTCGGCTCTGTGCCGGTTGAACGACGCGAAGGTCTTCACCACGCTCGTCATGACGGTCGCGAAGGGCGTGAACGAGGACGAGGTCGGCGACGTCGTCGCGGCTGGCCTCGAAATCCCGCGCTGCGCCGGCGTGGCGATCCAGCCGATGTTCGGCTCCGGACGGACTCCCATCTACGATCCCCTCGACCGCGTGACCCCGACCGGCGCGCTCTCGCGGCTCGCCTCGCAAACTCGGAACTTAGTCTCCGCGTCCGACTTCATCCCGCTACCCTGCAGCCACAAGGACTGCTGCGACATCACCTATCTCGTCAAGGCGGCCGACGGTTCATGGCGCTCCCTGGCAAGCCTGATCGGCCGCGAGGAGTTGAAGAAATGGATTCACCTCGTTTCGAACACGATATCGTTCGAAAACGCGAGCGATGGCATCAAGGAGCTGGTGCGGAGCGGCGCGCTTCAACGCGTCTTCTCCGAACAGCAGAAAGTTGGAGCCCTTGGCCTCGCCGGCGACATCTTCAAGATGTGCGGTTGCGTTCCGGGAGTCAACGAGCTTCTTGGGAGCGTGGCAGGCCGGGTCGGAGCCAAGCAATTGGAGAAGCTCGCCGAGCGCACCTTCCGCATCACCAGCAAGATGTTCATGGACGCCCACACATTCCACGAGGCGAGAATCCGTCAGTGCTGCGTCCACGTCGGGACCTTCGAGGAGGACCCGCGAAGATACTCCTTCTGCTGGCGATGGCTGTTCGAGGACGCAAGCGACTTCCCGGATCGGGACCTGATTCGCTTATCGGTTGTTAAATAGAAAGAGAAGCCATGCTCCAGCAGCGGACCGGACCCATTCAAGCGCGGATCGAAACCCCGCTCATCCTCGTGTGTCCGTATTGCGGTGAAACCGTTGTTCAAGGCGCCGATCGCTGCCTCCGATGCGGATGGACTCGAGGGATTCCAAAGGCGGCCGAGGAAAAGGTGACCGGACCGATCGTCAGTCTCGTCATCACGTGCTTCGTCCTGATGGTGTTGGGGGGCGTTGCGTACATTTCTTACGGCGGCAAATACGGCGACGAATATGGTTATGGTCAGAACGCGCTCATCGGATGTGGCATATGTTTCCTGACGGCGACGTGGCTTGGCGTTGGCCTCGCCATGCGCTCCGGTCTCGCTCGAAGGCATAAGATCGCGATCTTTCGAGGCTCCTTTGGACTTGCTCTCGCCTTCCTCACATTGGGAATCGTTGCTTACCTTGCTCTTTCGGGTTCTCCCCAAAATGGGTGGACTAAGATTGTGCCTCTCGTCGTTGCCGGAGCGGGCCTCATGCTGACGAGCCTCCGCACGTTGAAAGTCCGCCCATGAGCGACGCCCCGAAACCGACCGCCGTTCGCATTTGCGCTTCCTGCGGCAAGAAGCTGAGCGACTCCGAAATTCGCTGCCCGCTTTGCGGCCAAGGGTCTCGGGCCGGCCAATCCAAAGCGCCGAAACCGGCAAGCGGCTGCGCCATTGTCGGGCTTGTCCTACTGCTCTTCCTGCTGGCTGCCGCTTCCTCTTGTGCCTTGAGTATCGGGAGCAACATGTTCGCTTTTCGGGACATCGGATTGTTTTTCGTCATCGCATCTCTGGCCGGTATCGTCGCCATCGTCATCCACCTGTTGAATCGGAGGAGTAGCAATTCGTGAGCGTCGGCGAGGTCTTTACCGCACTGGGGTACCTCGTCGGCGCCCTCGTGCTCGTTTGGGGAGCGATGCAAAAGCGCCTGGCGACCGACGGCATGGGTTGGGTCGCCTTGTCCGGATTCGCAGGCGGCGTTCTCGGCGCCAAGCTGACGGAGCTGATTTTCGAAGGCTGGCCGCTGCGCGTCCCTTTTCTCGCTGGGCTCGATCCCCGTGCCGGGGGCCGCGCCCTGTTCGGCGGCATGGTCTGCGGCTGGATCGCCGTGGAGATTGCCAAGCGCAGACTGGGCATCCGGCGGTCGACCGGTGACCTCTTCGCCCTCGCTTTGCCGGCCGGCGAAGCCGTGGGCCGGATCGGCTGCTATTTCAACGGCTGTTGCTACGGAACGACCTGCGACGAACCCTGGGCCGTATACCAACATGGCGCGATGCGCCATCCCGCCCAACTCTATTCTTCGGTCACGGCGGCGCTAATATTCGTCGGCTTGCTCTGGATCAAGAAGCGGATAGCGCGCGAGGGAGACCTGTTCAAGCTTTATCTGCTCGCCTTCGGAGCAAGCCGCTTCGTTCTGGAGTTCTATCGCCAGAACGACACCTACTGGTTTGGCCTCACGCCCATGCAGTGGTTTTGCCTCGACCTTATCCTGTTCGGCGTGGTCGCCCTCGCAAGGGCGCGAAGGCAGGTGCTCGCCCAATGAACGACGACCTCTTTGTGACTTGCCCGAACTGCGGCGCGAAGCGGCCGGCTTCGATCCCAAGGTGCTCGAACTGCGGAGGCGGGAAGGGCAACCCTAGGCCGCCGAACTGTCCTCGGTGCGGGGTTCCATGGCAGCCCGCAGATATGATTTGCCAGAACTGCGGCCATCGCTTACGATCCGCCGGGTCGGGGAAGGCTCTGCCTTGGGTGCTGCTCTTCATCTTCGTGGGAGTTCCCGCGGGCTCGATGGGGGGGTGCCTGGTCGTGGCAGGCATCGGCAGCGATCCCGGCTTGCTGCTGATCGGCATCGGAGGTCTGGCGATCGGCGCGGTTCTCCTCTGGCTGCTTATTCGGGCGGTGAAGTCTTGACAATGGTTCCCATCATGCGAAAGACGCGCGGCGAAGTCGTCGAGGGCGTCGCCTTCCAATTCTGCAAAGTCGCGACGGTCGCCTTCATCCTCGGCCGCTGGACGCTCCCGGTCGCCGCCGCCCTGGCCTCCGGGCTCTACGTGTGGGCCTATTTCTCCGGCAAGCGCGACACCCGCTGCGTGCTCCGGTATCCCCTCTTCATAGCCGCCTTCTGGGGGATCGTCAGCGGATTCGCATTCTGGTTCACGATTCGTCCGCAAGCGCTTCACGATCTGATGCGGAGCGCCGGTCTGCCGGTCTAGGATAGAGGAGTGTTCGCCGCCATACTCGCCATGACGATCCTGTCGACGCCCGAAGACTGGAAGCGATGGGGCGAGGAGTGCCTCGAATCGATTCGACGAGACCTCTACGTACCGAAGAAGCATCTCTATCGGGAGGACGGCGCCGGCGAGCGCCTCGCTTACGATTGGCCATCGGGAGTCATGCTGACCGCTTTGAACGCGGCCGCGCGCGTGGACGACCGCTACAAGCCGTGGCTGCGCGACTTCGCAGAGGCGACGCGGCGCTGCTTCTGGCACGCCGAAGGGGGCTATGACAGCAACCCGTTCCCCGGCAAAGGCAAGGACCGTTACTACGACGACAATGCCTGGATGGCGATCGCCCTTATGGAGACCTATCATGTCCTCGGCGACCGCAAGTACCTCGATTGGGCGAGGGAAACCGTCGATTTCATCCTCGCCGGCGAGGACGACAAGCTCGGGGGCGGAATCTACTGGCGTGAGAACGAGAAGAAGTCGAAGAACACCTGCGCCAACGCGCCTGCCGCTCTCGCCTGCGCGAAGCTCTCCGAATGGATCCACGATCCGAAGTATCTAACCGAAGCGGTCCGCATCTACGATTGGACGCGGCGAACGCTGCGAAACCCCGCCAACGACCTCTACTGGGATCACGTCAGCCTCAACGGCAAGGTTCAGAAGACGATGTGGAGCTACAACACGGCGTTGATGATCCGAGCCGGGCGAGAGTTGGCGAAGCTGACCAAGGACTTGGCGTACGCGCTCCAAGCCGACGCCTCGACGAAGGCCGCGATCGCCCATTGGCTGAATCCCGAAATGGGTCTAATCCGAGACGAGATGCCCTTCGCCCATCTCCTCTTCGAAGCCCTGATCGAGCAGGGCTATCCATCGGCAAGCCTCTACTTGGACGGATTGCATTCGGAGGGCCGGGATTCGAATGGCCGCTACGGCCACCGCTGGGACGAAATTCCGAAGCAGCCATTAACGCGGTCGCGTCTCATCGATCAGGCGAGCGCGGCCAGGTCCTTTTTGCTGGCGGCAGCCGAGGCGACGAAACGATGAATCAGCTTAAGCAAAGGGCGCTTCCGGTCCTGTTCGCATACACGATGTTGCCGCTCCTGCTCCTGCTCCTGCTCCTGCTCATTGCCGCAATGGTGGCTCATGACTCCCAACCCCTCGCTCCTCCGTTCATCGTCGATGTGATTGGGGCCGCCGCCCTACTTTCAGGGGCCATCTTCGCAACTTCGAAGCTACGTCCTGACTTGCCAGACCGGAATTTTCTCACGACCATGATGGTGAGCCTCGCCATCACGGAATTCGGCGGCCTGCTGGCGTTCACGCTTCTGTTCGGTTCGCGATGGATTACGATTGCGCCCGTCATGGGCGGGAACGTTGCGGTCAACGTTTTCGTGATTGCCCCGCGCGTCTTCGCGTTTAGTCGCCAATAGCTGGGCCGGTAGAAATACGGGCTTGACGGCGTCAAGAGCAAGCTCTTGCTGCGCATAAATCATAAGTTTCCGTGCCAAACCGTGGACGAAACGGCGTCAACGATTAGAATGCATTTGATGGGTCGATATACGCGCTTCCTGCTTTCCAAGTGCAGCGGGCTTTACTCTTTGCCCCTCCTCACGTTCTTCTTCGCCATTCATGCCATGGCCGGGCCGGCTTTCTCGGCAGATCGGGAGAAGGTGGATTATCACAGCTTGAAGGCGCTTCATGCGCGGATCGACGGCCTGCGGGCGGCCGCGAAGGAGCGAGGCGAGGAAGAAGGGGACGAGCATCGCGGGAGCGGGCCTGTAAGGGAAGACGAAAGCCTCGACTATCTCGAGGCGTTGGAGGCCTACCTGGCTCCGCGCGCCTATCCGAACGATACCGTCGATTGGGACGCCATCAAGCGCGCGGTTGCGAATCGCGACCTGATGGACTCGGGTGCGGTCCGGAGGATCGTCCAGTGGGAGTTTCTCGGCCCGAACAACTGCGCGGCCCCGAGCCAGTGGGCCTTCGGTCCGGGGAAAATCTCCGGGCGCATCGCGAGCGCGGCGTTCGATCCTACGAATTCCCTGATCCTCTACGCGGCGACCGCTGGAGGCGGAGTCTGGAAGTCGACTGACGGGGGCGGCTCTTGGGTTCCTCTCGGCGACGGCTGGTCCTCGATTCCGACGAGTTGCGTCGTCGTCGATCCGAACAACCCGTCCAACATCTATGTTGGCACCGGCGACTGGGACGGCTGGGGCGGTTATAGCCAGGGAATCGAGCGCTCGAACGATGGTGGCGCAACCTGGACGGCCGTCGGTACCGCCGAGTTTGGCAACTTCTCGGTCCGCCGCATCCTCGTCGACCCCACGAACGGGCAGATCGTCACCGCCGTAACCGGACGCGGCTCCGGCGGCAACGGCATGGTCTGGCGATCCATCGATGGCGGATCGACGTGGACCGCCGTGATCACGACTCCCGCGCTCTGGAGCGACATCGTGTGCAGCGCGCCCGACGCCCTCGGGAATCGCACCTACTACGCGGCGGCCGGCGGAAGCTCCGCCCAGGTCTGGAAGTCGACGAACCAAGGCGCGACCTGGACGAAGCTGACCACCCCGATGCGGAGCGGCGTCTCGGCCTACGATACGGCCGATCTGGCAACCTCGCCCACGGCGCCGGGAACCGTCTACCTGCTCGGCACCGGCGACAAGAAGGTGTGGCGCAGCACCAACAACGGCGGCGCCTGGACCGATATCAGCGGCTCGGCCTTGAATTCGGCGGACTGGGGCCAAGCCTGGTACGACTTCTATCTGACCTGCTCCACGAACGGCTCGACCGACGTTCTTTACGCCGGCCTGATCGATATTCTCCAGTCATTCAACGGAAGTGGCGGCGCCAACTGGCGATCCTTCATGAACGGCTACACCGGAGGCGATCTGGCTCACGTCGACGAGCACGACGTCATCGTCGATCCGACGAACCCGAACCATCTCCTCGCCTGCAACGATGGCGGCATTTACGACGTGACCGTCAACGGCGCCGGCGGCGGGACCTTTACGAGCTTGAATGCAGGGCTCGGCGTGACCGAGTTCTATTACGGCGACTTCCACCCGACCGACGGCGGACGAATGATCGGCGGCGCGCAAGACAACGGCTCGCCCGCCGCGTTCGGAAATACCGCGAGCTGGAGGAGCGTTACGGGCGGCGATGGCGGCGCGGCCCTGATGAATCAGACCAACCCCAGCATCCAATACTCGACCTACCAGTATTTTGGCGGCGCGTCCAACGGCGGCACGATCGGTTTCAATCGCACCGCCAACAATTGGGCCAGCTCGACTTGGACTACGGTTAACGTCGGATCGGATCGAGTGGCTTGGATGGGACCGATCGTCATGGGAGCGACGGATTCAAGCACGCTTTACGTCGGCACCAACTACCTCTGGAAATACAACGATACGACCAACTCCTGGACGACGAGGCTCGGTGGGCAGAAGCTGTCGACGAACAGCACGGTCGCGAGCATCGGTGTCACCAAGGCCGACCCGAATACCATTTACACCGGCTCCGGCGACGCCCAGCTTTGGGTGACGCATGATGGCGGAGCGAGCTGGTCCCAGATCAACGCCGGCGCGATCTCTCTGCCGAATCGCGCCTACACGGCCATCAGCGTTCGAGACGACAACGGCAACGACGTCCTGGTCGGCGTTTCCGGCACCGGGACGAGCCACCTGTGGCGATGCTTCGACACGACTTCCGGCTCCCGGACTTGGATCGATGTAAGCGGAATCGGTACGACCGCCTTGCCGGACATTCCGATCAACGCCATCGAGCGCGATCCCAGCGATCCCGTCAACACTTGGTATGTCGGAACCGACGTCGGGGTCTTCAAGACGACGGACGCGGGCTCAACCTGGACGAACATCACGCAGCCGCTCGGCCTGCCCAACGTTCAGATCACCGCCCTCCATGTGAGAAACGGCTACCTCTGCGCCGTCACCTACGGCCGAGGCATGTGGCGGCTCAATTTGAATGGCTCCGGCGGGAACGTGACGCTCGTTAGCTTGACCGTCAATCCGACGGCCGTCGTCGGCCCCGCGCCCTCGACGGGCACCGTGACGATTTCCGGTCCTGCTCCGTCTGGCGGCGCCATCGTCGCCCTGTCTAGCTCGAATCCGACCGTCGCGTCCGTTCCGAACTCGGTGACGGTGCCGGAAGGGCTGACCTCGGCGACTTTCACGGTCTCGACGACGGCTGTCACGACCCAAACCCACGTGACGATCTCCGGAAGCCTCAACGGTTCGGTCGCGAATGCCGACCTTACCGTTAATCCCAACGGACTGACGAATCTGACGCTGAATCCCTCTTCGGTCGTCGGAGGCGACGCCTCGGTGGGAACCGTTACGATCGCCACCCCGGCTCCGCCGGGCGGCTCGGTCGTTCAGCTTAGCAGCAGCAATACGGCGGCGGCCCGAGTGCCGGCGACGGTCACAATCTTGGCGGGACAGACCACCGCGTCCTTCACGATCACAACCTCGCCGATGACGAGCGACGCGACGTCGACGATCGGGGCCGTCCTAGGCACGAGCTCGGTCCAAGCCGATCTGACCGTCTTGGCGCCGACGATTCAGTCCATTACGATCGGCTCCGGCACGGTCGTAGGAGGCAACACCGTCCAGGGCACGGTAACCCTGACCGGCAAGGCTCCGTCGGGTGGCGCGGTCGTTACTCTCCAGAGCTCCAACACGACGGTTGCGACGGTTCCGTCTTCGGTGACGATCTCCGCCAACCAGACGTCGGCCAACTTCACGGTGACGACGCACATCGTGTCGCAGGATACGAACATCGCGATCACCGGGACCTACCGAAGCCTGCAGGTTTCAGGCAATCTCCTTGTGACGGCCCAGAGGGTCATCGGCCTTACGATGACACCGAACCCGGCCGTAGGCGGCAACGTCGTCCAGGGCCGGCTGACCTTGGCCGGCCCGGCCACGAGCGGGACGGTCGTTCAGTTGTCGTCCGATAATACGTCGGTCGCCTCCGTTCCCGCGAGCGTCACGGTTTCAACCGGCCAGACCACGGCAACTTTCAACGTGACGACCCATACGGTGAACTCGACGACGGTCGTCAACGTCTTCGCCATCCTGGGCAGCTCGTCGCAGCAATCCGCTTTGACGGTTCAAGCGCTGATGCTGTCCAGCTTTACCCTGAGCTCGAACACGAGCTTCGAACGCTCGACTCTCACCGGCACGGTAAGCCTGAACGGCCCAGCCCTGTCCGGAGGCGCGGTCGTCCAGCTTTCGCAGACGAACGGCAACGCCGCGACGATCCCGTCGTCGGTGACGATTTCTCAGGGCCAGACCTCGAAGACCTTTACGATCACGACCAAGGCGGTGACAAGCAGCCAGTTCACGACGATTACGGCCACGCGGGGCTCCGTGAGCCTCCAGCAAAACTTGACGGTAACGCCGATCACGATTCAGAACCTGCAGCTCAACTCGAGCACGGTGACCGGCGGCGCTTCCGTGAGCGGCGTCGTCCGCTTGGCCGCCCGCGCGCCCTCCGGCGGGTACGTCGTGAACCTCACGAGCTCCTATCCGACGGTGGCAAAGGTGCCGACGACGGTTACCGTGGCCTCCGGGGCGACGAGTGCGACCTTTACGGTGACGACGTATCCGGTGTCCCAAACCTACTTCGTTACAATCACCGGAACACACGGGCAATCGACCGCCTCGGCCTCGCTCCAGGTCGTCCCGCCCGAGGTCTCCACGTTCAAGCTCTCGACTTATACGACGAGGGGCGGGAACAGCCTTACGGGGACCGTCACCCTGACTGGAAAAGCCCCTACGGGCGGGCTGACCGTCCACATCTCGGCGAACCCGTATCTGGCATGGCCGGCGACGTCGGTCGTGGTCAAAGCAGGTTCGACGAGCGTCAGCTTCAAGATCAACACCCAGCACGTGACGACGCAGACGCCGGTAACGATGACCGCCTATACCTTCAACGTGGTCAAGAGCGTGCTCCTGACCCTGACGCCTTGACCTCGGGCTCCTGTTCGTGTCGGAACAAAGCCCGACCGCCAAAGTCATGACTTACGGGTCGAAGACCTCGGGGGCATACTGCGATCATGAGTGAACATGAATCCTTTGACGGAATGGTGACGTCGCTCAAAGACAGCGCGTCGGTGCGGAATGTGTACGGCGATCCGGTCCGTGCGGGAGAAAAGACGATTATCCCGGTTGCGAATATCGCTTACGGGTTCGGCGGTGGGGAGGACAAGGACCACGACGGCGGATTCGGCGGCGGAGGCGGAATGCGGGCTCGGCCGGTCGGTGTCGTCGAGATCACCAACGGAGAGACGCGCTGGGTGCCCTTGAATCCAGCCAAGACCCTCATGATCGCGGGTGGAATCGGTTTCCTCGTCGGTATGGTCATGGGCGGACGGAAGGCGAAGCGCCGCTATCGCAGACAGGAAGAGGAAGACGAAGATTAACGCGTAGAGGGTGTGGAGTGCGCGAACTTGTTCGCGCCTATCCGGCGTCGACTTGTCGGGGGCTGCCGCAGCCGAGGAAGAGCCGGTAACCCGATTCGAACGTTTCCGCCTCCTCGCGCGGTATAAAAGGTATTCGGCTCTGAAACACTTCAAAGGCGCAGGCTTCAGCCGTTTCGGTAAATCCATTTCTGCATCTACCGATCCCGAACACCCGATACTGAGGTACACGTGGCCAAACAAGCTGAAAAAACTCTTACGGAAACCCCCGCCGAGCTGGAGCAATACTTCCGCGAAGCCGTCTTCCTCCGCCATTTCGAAGAAAAGACCAATTTCGCCTACCGAGCCGGCAACGCTTTCGGCTACATGCACACCTACATCGGCATGGAGGCGCTGGCCGTTGGCTGGCTGAATTCCATCCGCAAGGGTGAGGATTACGTCATTACCGCCTACCGCGACCACCCGCACGCCCTTTTGCTCGGCGTCGATCCGGTCGCCGTCATGTCGGAGATCATGGGCCGCTCGGGCGGCACGAGCCGGGGCAAGGGTGGATCGATGCACCTGTACGCCAAGGAGAAGGGCCTGTACGGCGGGTGGGGAATCGTCGGTGGACACGTACCGCTCGGCACCGGCCTCGCCTTTTCGAGCTGGTATCGCGGCGACGACAAGGTGACGCTCTGCTTCCTCGGCGACGGAGCCGCCAATGCCGGCGTCGTTTTCGAAAGCCTGAACATGGCCGGGCTATGGGACCTGCCCTGCATCTACATCATCGAGAACAACCGGTTTGCGATGGGCACGCGCCTCGAATATCACGCGGCCGATACCGAGATGTGGAAGCGCGGCCTCGCCTTCGACATCAAGAGCGAGCGCATCGACTCGATGGACGTCCTCCAGTCCAAGAAGGACGCGCAGCGGATCGTGGACTGGGTTCGCGAGAACAAGAAACCGTACTTCGTCGAAGCGATGTGCTACCGCTACGTCGGCCACGGCGCCGCCGACAACGACCGACAGCTCTACCGCACGAAGGAAGAGGAGGCCCAGTACGCCCAGCAGGATCCGATCAAGCGCCTGGAAGCGATTCTCTTGGAGCGCAACGTCATGACGAAGGAGAAGATGGAAGCCATCGAGGCGGACGTCGTCGCCGAAGTCGATCGAATCTACGAAGCCGCCCTCGCGTCTCCCGATCCCGAGCCGGACGAAGTCTACGACAACGTCTACACCGACATGAGCACGGAGCGTGGCCACTAATGGCATCCCTGACTTACCGCGACGCCCTCCGGCAATCGATCAGCGAAGAAATCGAGCGAGACCCGGATGTCTTCATCATGGGTGAGGACATCGGCCGCTACGAAGGCACCTTTAAGGTCACGAAGGGGCTTTTCCCGAAGTATGGGATGAAGCGCTGCCTGGATACCCCGATCACGGAGCCCGGCTTTACCGGCATCGCGATCGGCGCGGCCATGGCCGGCCTGAGGCCGATCGTCGAAATGATGACGATGTCCTTCTCGATCCTCGCCCTCGATCAGATCATCAATCACGCGGCGAAGGTCCACTACATGACGAACGGGCAAATATCGGTGCCGCTCGTTATCCGTGGTCCCGGAGGCGCGGCCAAACAGCTTTCCGCCCAGCATAGCCATTCGCTGGAGGGCTGGTATGCCCACGCGCCCGGACTCAAGGTTGTCTGCCCGGCCACCGTGCAGGACGTCTACGGCATGCTCAAGACCGCGGTGCGGGACAACAACCCCGTCATCTTCCACGAAAACCCGACGCTTTACGGCCTGAAGGGCGATATTCCCGACGATCCTTCGTTCACGATTCCCCTGGGCAAGGCTCAGGTTCTTCGGGAAGGGAAGGACATGTCCCTGATCGGCTACTCCCGCATGACGCATACATGCCTCGCCGCCGCGGAAATCCTGGAGAAGGATGGCATCGACTGCGAAGTGGTGGACGTCCGCTCGCTCCTGCCGCTCGATACGGAGACGATCTACGCGAGCGTCCGCAAGACGCATCGCGCGGTGGTTGTCTACGAAGATTGGCGTAGCGGTGGCTTCGGCGCGGAAATCGCGGCCCGGATCGGCGAAGACTGTTTCGACGATCTGGATGCGCCGGTTGGCCGGGTCGGCGGCCTGAACGTGCCGATGCCCTACAATCGCGTCTTGGAGCTTCAAGCGATCCCGAACGAGAACGACGTGGTCGCGGCCGCCCGGAAGCTCTAGGCCCGACTTTATGGAGCGCGGCGCCCCTGGCGCCGGTTTGGTGCAAGGGGGCATTTTGTTTTGGATACTGGTTTATGCCTGTCATCCCGAGCCCGCCGGCCCCGTGGTGGTCGAAAGTGTAGGAAGAAACGCATGGCGTCCGAGCCGGATGACAAGAGCGGGGCGTTTGTAGGTTTCCGGAACCTCCACCCCTTAATCCCCTCCTCCTCCGCCGCACAATCATCGCCGCAAGAGGAGGGGAGAGAAAGCCCCTTCCTCATGCCGGATGGTTTGTGCCGGGAGGAGGTAAGGGGTTTGGGGATGGAGGTTCCGGGAACTTATGGAGGTTGCCCAGCCAGGTCCGTACCTTGAACCTAAATCACAAGGTGTTTCTTAGGAGCTTCTGCAACCGGCCGTGGCCGGACTCTTATGGGAAAGAAAACTTGGTCAGAGGCTATGCTCCAAGTTGCCAGGCGATGTTCCGGGAAGTCGACCGAGAAGGGATCGGTGCCTTGAGCCCGTTTAGGAGCATGG
>DASZYX010000026.1:0-82743 GCA_035545155.1 Fimbriimonadaceae bacterium
CCGGATTCCCCTCCTCTTGCGCCGATGATTGTGCGGCGGAGGAGGAGGGGATTAAGGGGTGGAGGTTCCGGAAACCTACAAACGCCCCGCTCTTGTCATCCGGCTCGGACGCCATGCGTTTCTTCCTCACTTTCGGCCGCCTGGGGCTGGCGGGCTCGGAATGTCAAGAAAGCCCATGCCGCGTGGCGAGACTTTTTGTCTCGAAAACCGACTATTTCGGGCTCCGGTTGGGTAGGTTCGGAGAGTGCGCCTCAGTCGAATTGCCGGCCGCTCATCGGCGCGCGGCCCCAGGCGGAGACCCGAAATCGGCGCACAAAACAGAACGAATCCGATATTGCGGCCGTAGGGATCGGAGTTCCTCTCAGACCTCGACGCCGCGAGAATACGAATACAAATGGTTGCCCCCAAGAATGAAATCGTCTTGAGCGGGAGGCGCCGGCCGACAATGCGCGCCACCGCCCTCGCCACCGCCTTCCTGGCCCTTTGCCTCGCTCCCGGCCTCTCGGCCGCCGGCGGCGACAGCGGTAAGAATCCGCGGCACAACAATCCGAACGACCACCAGCCGCGGGACCTCTCGAAGGGCAACACGCTGTTCGTCGTCCCCTACGCCCACCTCGACACCCAGTGGCGCTGGGCCTATCCGCAGGTCATCCGCGAATATATCGCGAACACCCTGCACGCGAACTTCAAGCTCATCGAGAAGTATCCGAACTACACCTTCAATTTCAGCGGATCGCGCCGCTACGAGATGATGAAGGAGTACTACCCGGCCGAATACCAGAAGCTGAAGGAATACGTGAAGGAGGGGCGCTGGTTCCCCTGCGGCTCCTCGGTCGATGAGAACGATGCGAACGTGCCCTCCGGCGAGTCGATCGTCCGCCATGTGCTCTATGGCAACCACTTCTTCCGACGCGAGTTCGGCGTCGCCAGCGAGGAGTACATGCTGCCGGACTGCTTCGGCTTCCCCTACTCCCTGCCAAGCATCCTCGCCTATTGCGGCATCAAGCAGTTCTCGACTCAAAAGCTGACTTGGAATTCCGCGAACGGCATCCCCTTCAAGGTCGGAACCTGGGAGGGACCGGACGGCAAGAGCGTCGTCGCCGCCCTCGATCCCGGCGGATACGGCAGCCGCGTCGACGAAGACCTCAGCCAAAACACGAGCTGGCTCGCCCGAATTCAAAACACCGGGAAGCTCTCCGGCGCCTACGTCGATTACAAGTATTACGGCACCGGTGACCAGGGTGGCGGGCCGACCTCGGATTCCGTCGATTGGGTTGAAAAGAGCATCGCCTCGAACGGCCCCATTACGGTCGTCTCCGCCCACGCCGACGAGTTGGTGAGATCGCTCACCCCGCAGCAGATCGCCAAGCTGCCCCATTACAAGGGTGAGCTTCTTCTCGTCGAGCACAGCGCCGGCTCGGTTTCCTCCGAGGCGATGATGAAGCGCTGGAACCGCAAGAACGAGCTTCTCGCGCAGGGCGCGGAAGAGGCCTCGGTCGCGGCGATGCTCTTCGGGGGAGCGCCCTATCCCGGCCGGCGCATCTATAACGCCTGGGACCTCGTCCTCGGCTCGCAAATGCACGACATGCTGCCGGGAACCTCGATTCCCAAGGCGTACGAGTTCTGCTGGAACGACGAGCTGCTTGCCCAGAACCAGTTTGGCGCGGTCGAAACCGACGCCCTCGGCGCAATCTCGCAGGCGATGGACACGCGTGGCCGAGGCCAGGCGATCGTCGTCTATAATCCGCTCTCGATTCCTCGTACCGATACCGTCATGGCAACGGTGCCTATGGGAGGGAATGTGGCGCAAGTCTATGCGCCGGATGGCACATCGGTTCCGACGCAGGTCCTCGGGCGGGACGGCGAAGGGTTGCGCATCCTTTTCAGGGCGAGCGTGCCATCGACCGGATTCGTCGTCTTCAAGGTCAGGTCCGAGTTGGGTTCGCTCGTCCACTTCAACATCAACCGGAACCTTTGGGCGACGGCGAGAACGATCGAGAATAAGAATCTCAAGGTCACCATCGATGCCGCCGGCGACATCTCCTCGATCTACGACAAAGTCAACCACCGCGAAGTATTGAAAGCGCCGATGCGACTCGACTTCCAGTACGAGAATCCGAAGCAGTTCCCGGCCTGGAACATGGACTGGGAAGACCAGCAGAAGCCGCCGTACGATCACGTTCACGGCCCGGCCAAGATCCATGTCGTCGAGAACGGCCCCGTTCGCGCGACCATCGAAGTCGAGCGGGAAACCCGCGGCTCCAAGTTCGTGCAGGACATCAGCCTCGACGAGCACAGCGACAGCGTCCGCGTCGAGAACAAGATCGACTGGCAGACCAAGGAAACCGCCCTCAAGGCCTCGATTCCTCTCGCCAACGGCAATCCGATGGCGACCTACGATCTCGCTCTCGGCGCGATCCAGCGCGGCAACAACGAGCCGCGCAAGTACGAGGTGCCACAGCACGAATGGTTCAACGTCGACCGCCCGGACAAGACCTACGGCGTCGGCGTCCTCAACGATTCCAAGTATGGCTCGGACAAGCCGGACGACAACACCGTCCGCTTGACGATGATCTACACGCCGGGCGTGCGAGGCGGCTTCTCCGACCAGGCCACTCAGGACTTCGGCCGGCACGACATCGTCTTCGCGATCGCTCCCCACAAGGGCGATTGGCGACAGGGAAAGGTCGCCTGGGAGGCGAAGCGCCTCAACCAGCCGCTTCGCGCCTTCACCGCGCCGTCCCACCCCGGACGCCTCGGCAAGAGCTTCTCGCTGGTGACGACCAACACCGATCAGGTCGAGGTCCAGGCGATCAAGAAGGCGGAAGACAGCAACCAGGTCGTCGTCCGGTTGCGTGAGCTGACCGGCTCGCCGGCTCACAACGTCAAGATCGGCATCCTCGGCGGCGTCGGCTCTTGGCAGGAAGTCAACGGCCAAGAGCAGCCGATCGGGCCTCGCCACCATAGCGAAACGCCGGGAATCATCACGACGGACGTGCCGGGATTCTCCCTCAAGTCCTTCGCGATCACCATCGGGCGCGAACCCGCCAAGGTTGCCGCGACCCAGAGCAGTCCGGTCGCGCTGCCGTTCGATACGGACGTCGCCTCGACCGATGCGAACCCCGCAGATGGCGCGTTCGACAAGCATCAGCACGCCCTGTCCGCCGAGCAGCTTCCGAAGTCGCTCGAGGTCGACGGAGTCGAGTTCAAGTTCGGCCGGACGATGGACGGCGCGAAGAACGCGGTTTCCGCCCACGGTCAAAAGATCGCTTTGCCTGCCGGATATAGCCGCGTCTATCTCGTTGCCGCTTCCGCGAACGGCGATACACCCGCGAAGCTGACGGTCGGCAACCGCGCCTATTCGGTCGTCGTCCAGAACTGGGGCGGTTACGTCGGCCAATGGGACAACCGCCTTTGGGCGAGCGACCCAGGGCCGGATTTCACGAACTACACGGATATGGTCGGCCTCGTGCCGGGCTACGTGAAGCCGAGCGAGGTCGCGTGGTTCGCCTCCCACACCCACATCCCGACCGGCAACACGTACTACCAGTACAGCTACCTCTACAAGTATGGGTTCGACATTCCGAAGGGAGCCCGGACCATGACCCTGCCGAACGATTCGGCGATCAAGGTGCTCGCGGTCACGGTGGCGAAGGACGGTCACGACCAGGTTCGCCCAGCGGCTCCGCTCGCCGACACGCTGAAGGACCACGTCCCGAGTGGCCGCCCGGTTATCTCACCCTCCGGCGGCTCGTTCAACGACATCACGCAGGTGACGATCTCCTCGCCGCTCTATCACAACCGGGGAGGTCTCCACTACACGCTGGACGGATCGAATCCGACGGCTGAGTCGCCGACCTACAACGGTCCGATTTCGATCAACGATCCCACTACGATCAAGGCCGTCGAGGTCGATCAGAACGGCCACGCCGGCGAAGTCGCCATCGTACGCGTGGATGTCCACGACACGACCCCGCCCAAGGCGGTCTCCGCGACTGCGATCAAGGCTCTTGGGCTAATCCGGATCGAGTTCTCCGAGCCGGTCGATCAGGTCTCGGCCCAGGCTGCGGTGAATTATGGTTCGGGGACCTCCGTCGTCGGCGATCCTTGGGCCCAACTCGGTCCCGACGGAAAGACGGTCACCCTCAAGTACAGTCATCCGATCGACGGAGATTCGATCTCCATCCATGGGGTGAAGGATCGGTCGCTGAAGGGCAACGTCCTGGTTTCGCAGACCCTTCCGCTCGTGGCCCACGGCGCGGTGGTCAGCCAAGCCACGTTCGAGCCGAACGCGGCGAAGGTGATCCCGGCTGCGAATCTTCCGGTGAAGAAGGGAGATTCTTGGACGCTCAGCTTCTTCTGCAAGATCGACCATCAGCCGGAGGACCGAACCCTCATCGCCGGATTCGGCAACTCCCGCGATGGGCGCGAGGGAACGGGACGCTACTTCACGAAGTTTCCGCGCGGGATCAACTTCTGGGTCTGCGATCGGGACGTCATGACCGACGTGCCGCTCGATACCGGCAAGTGGCAGATGCTCACCGCGACTTATGACGGCAAGACGATGCGCCTCTACAAAAACGGCGAGCCGATTGCGGCGGAAGAAGTCGCCCTCGAAGACGATGTCTCCCAAGCCCGCGTGATGCCGATCGACGCCTGGGAGCGGCAACGCCGCTTCGACGGCGAGGTTCGAGACTTCCAGATTTGGGATGTCGACCTGCCCGCCGACGTCATAAAGGGCATGTACGAGTCGGGATCGAAGGGGTAGTCATGGCGACGAGCGAGGCGGGATAAGGCATGAGGTTCATCCTGGCCGCCTGCCTCGCCCTCCTCGCCGGGTCGGCGTTCGCTCGCCATCCCGCGAATATCCCGGTTGCCCGCGCGAAGATCAAGCCGGACGGAACCATCGATCTGAGGGTGCGGCTGGATATGCCTGCCTTCATCCTCCAGACCCCGCCCGAAAACACCCTGGACTCGCCGATGAACGATCTCATCTCGGAGCCGCAGGAAATGCTCCAGAAGGACATGGATCAGGCGAAGGCCCGGTTCCAGGCCGGCCTGAAGATCGTCGGGGCGAATGGCGAGGGAACCGTCGATTCGATCGACTTCCCGACCGCCAAGGATGTCGCCCAGTACGTCGAGGAGAATCCGTACGCGAAGCTGCCGGTGATGCTGACGATCAGCATGACCTGCCATCTCCCCAAGGGCTCGACGACCTCCGCCTTTCGCTTCCCGGCGAGTATGGGTTCGGTCGTCCTCACCACCGAATTTCCCTACACGGAGCCGATCTCCGAATCCGTCGATCCAGGCTCGGCGAGCGTGCCCAGGCAGATTCCGACTCAGGCTCAGATCGACGCGGCGGCCGCCGCCATTCGGGCCAACGATCTCGCCCGTGCGGAACCGCCCTCCGTGCCGTCGAACTCTGTGGCCGAGGTAAAGAAGCAGATTCAGGCTCAGTACAACGTCTGGTCTGCCGCGTACATGAAGAACGACGTGGACACGCTTCTCTCGATCCTCACTCCCGATTATTCGATCAAGGCTTCGAATGGCAACCTGATCACGCACTCCGAGTACGAGGTCATCCTCAACCAGCGAAAGAAGAAGGGCTACGACGCGACGCGCTACGCGACGGACATCCTCCGCGTCACCTTGCACGGAGATATCGCCGCCGTCTGGTCGCGGGAGACGAGCACCATCCATGGCAAGAGCCCGCAAACCGGAAAGATCGCCGACATCCAATACCAGCACGATTACGTGGACGTGTGGAATTTCGTGAACGGGAAGTGGCTGCTGAAGAGTACTGCGACGCTGCACGAGACCTCCCAGATTAAGCCACCATCTAAATAGATGCACATCCCGGACGCCTACCTGAGCCCGCAGACCCAGTTGGCTACGGGCGGCGCGATGGCCGCGATGCTCGCCGTCGCGGCCAGGAAAACGCGCAAGACCCTGACGACCAAGCAGGTTCCTCTCGTCTCGGTCGGCGCCGCCTTTTGCTTCGCCATCCAGATGTTCAATATCCCCGCGGTCGGAGGGACGAGTGCCCATGCCCTGGGGACCGTGCTGCTCGCCATCCTCCTCGGGCCGTGGACGGCGATGCTGACCCTGACGGTTTCGCTCGCCGTGCAGGCGGTCCTCTTTGGGGATGGAGGCGTACTTTCCCTGGGCGCGAACGCCTTCGATATGGCTTTCATCCCCGCCTTCGCAGGCTACGCAATCTATCGCCTGATCCTCCGACGAGCCGAGCCAGGCTCCGGCGTGTCGCTGTTCGCCGCCGCCGTCGCCGCGTATGCGGGGACCGCTCTCGCTTCCGTCAGTGCCGGAGTTCTGCTTGGCATTCAGCCGCTTCTCGCCCACGACGGAGCTGGGCATGCCCTATACTTCCCATTCGGGTTGAACGTCTCGGTTCCCGCGATGGTAACGATCCATCTGCTCGTCGCGGCTCCGGCCGAGGCGATCATTACGGTTTTCGCGCTCGCCTACCTGTGGCGCAACTTCCCGGAGTTCGTCCAGACGAGCAAGGCGGTGCGCGCCGGGGTTGGCCTGAGGCTGTCGACGGCGCTCGCCGCGGTTCTCCTCCTGACGCCCCTCGGCCTTCTTGCCGGAGCCGACGCCTGGGGGGAATGGGACAGCGACGCATTGGCGAAGATGGCCGGCTACGTCCCGGCAGGGATCGCCCATGCGAAGCCCGTCTTGCCCTCCGCCTTGCCCGACTATTCGCTACCCGGCCACGGCGGCAATCTATGGATGATCGCGGGCTACGTCCTGTCCGCGTGTATCGGAGCCGGTCTCGTCGCCGTGGTCACGCGAGGCGTTGTCAGCCGAGGCGTCGCCGCCGTAGCCATTTCGGAGACGCGACGCCCTCCCACCGGCGGGCTCCCGGCCTGGATGATGCGTCCGAACGCGGCTTCCAGGCATGCGCCGAGGCGCGAGAAGCCCTGGCTGGAGCCGATCTTGCTGCGGATGCGGTCGACTTTGGAGGAGACCGTCGTCTTCGAGCGGGTCGCCCGCTCGCCGGGTCTTTCGCAGAGCTTCCATCCGGCCGCAAAGACGTTGGTGGTCGCTTGCGGGCTTATCGGGATCGCGCTGGTCGGGCGGCCCGCCGTTCTTGGCGCGATATTCGTTGCGATTCTACTGATCGCCGTCCTTTCCAAGGTTCCTCTCGCCTCTTTCGTGCGCCGCCTCGCCATCATCGTCGCCTTTTTCGGGATATTGGCGGCCCTCCCGGTCGCGTTCGCAGCCGTCACGCCGGGACCGGTGTTGGCCGGCCCGTTTTCTAGGCCGGGCGTCGAGTTGGCGGTGCGGATTCTGCTTCGCCTCGCCTGCGGAATCGGGCTCGCTATCCTTTGGACCCAGACGACGCGCTGGAACGAGCTCGTTGCCGCGCTTCGGCGGCTCGGTCTCCCGCACGTGCTCGCCGACGGGATTTTGCTCGCCTACAGATATATCTTCGTCGTCGTGCAAACCCTGGAGGAGATGGTGACGGCGCGGCGAAGCCGTCAAGTCGGAGGGGTCGGCAGGCGAGAGGCCCGCGCCTACTCGGGAACGGGAGCCGCGATCCTCTTCGCGAAGAGTTACGCGTTCACGGACGAGCTCCACGCCGCGATGCGCTCGCGATGCTTCGATCACCGCGCGCCCACCGCGGAGGCTCGACGCTTCACCTCGGCGGACACCCTAGCCGTAATCGGCGGCGTTGCGGCGGTTTTGCTTATCGTCTGGCTGAGGGTGGTCCATGCTCTATAGGATCGAGGGCGTCGGCTTCCGGTATTCCGACGGCGCCCTCGCCCTCGACGGCGTCTCGGCCGAGATCGAGCAGGGGGAGCGGATCGCGATCGTCGGAGCGAACGGCAGCGGGAAATCGACGCTGCTGAAGGCTCTGAACGGCCTCATCGAGCCCAGCGCGGGGACGATCTTCTTCGAGGGGCAGGCCTTGACGGAGAAGGCCCTTCGCGATGCCCGCTTTCAGCAGGAGTTTCGGAGCCGCGTCGGCTTCGTTTTCCAGGACGCGGACGCCCAGCTTTTTAACGCGACCGTCGCCGAGGAGCTGGCCTTCGGCCCGGCTCAGCTCGGCTTCGAGAAGCGTGAAATAGAGGAGCGGGTGAGCGATGTGATGGAGCACCTCGGCATCGGCTATCTGGCCGAACGTGCCCCTTTCCGGCTCAGCGGAGGCGAAAAGCGCAAAGTCTCGATCGCCTCGATCCTGACGATGAACCCCGACGTGATCCTCTTCGATGAGCCCTTCCTCGCCCTCGACCCCCGCACCCAAGCCTGGTTTCTGCGTACGATGGCGCAGTTGCAGCAAGCGGGGAAGACGACGATCGTCGCGACCCACACGCTTTCGACGTTGCCCGAAGTCGCCGACCGAGCCCTGGTTCTCGGAGAGGATCACCGGCTCCTCGCCGACGTCCGGATCGCCGACCTGCTTGGCGACGCGGCCTTGCTGGACCGCGCTGGGCTTGCCGGCCTGCCGGTATGAGGCGAAACCTCCCACCCCCTACCCCCTCCCTCAGTTTCCGGCAAGAGCTCTCGTAACGCCGGAGGCGACGAACCGCGAAACCGAGGGAGGGGAACTTACGATCCGTACCAGAAGCTGGATTTCAACCGGATGTCCTCCGACGAGCTGCCGATCATGACCCGAAACTCGCCTGGTTCGACCGTCCACTTCATCTTCGCATCGACGATCTCCAGGTCGTGAGGCGTCAAGACCATCTGCACGCGCTTGCCCTCTCCAGGTTTGAGCGTGATCCGGTCGAAGCCGCGGAGATTCTTCTCATAGGTCGTGACCGAGGAGACGACTTGGCGAGTGTAGAGCTGCGGCACCTCGTCCCCTTCCCGGTCGCCGGTGTTGGTCACGGTGAAGCTCACCGTGACGCTTTCTCCCGGCTTGACATGTTGGGGTGAAACCTCCAGGTCCGAGTACGCGAACGTCGTATAGCTGAGCCCAAAGCCGAAGGGATAGAGCGGCCCGGAAACGCCGGTCTTCGTTCGAAGCCGTTCGTCGTTGGCGAGCGGCTTGGTCGGGAAATTGAGAGGAAGCTGGCCCACCGACTTCGGGAAGGTGCAGTTGAGCTTGCCGCCCGGATCGACGACGCCGAAAAGAGCCTCCGCGATCGCCTGCCCGGCGTGGGAGCCGGGGCTGAAGGCATAGAGGATGGCGGGCACGTTCTGGGCGAGCCAGTTGATCGTCATCGGGCGTCCACCCACGACCACCGCGACAACCGGCTTGCCGGTGGCGGCGATGGCCCGGGCCAGGTCCAACTGGCGGCCGGGAAGGTCGAGGCTCGTCCGGCTGCGGCTCTCCCCGCTCGTCCGGTTGGAGTCGCCGAGCACGAGAACGACCCGGTCGGCTTCCCGAGCGGCCGCCACCGCTTTGTCGATTTCGGTCTGCTCGGCTTCCGTCAGCGGCGTTGGGACGAGTTCGCTGTCGGGGAAGCCCTTATCGACGATGTCGCAACCTTTGGCGTAAAGCACCTTCGTGCCGACCGGGGCGACAGCCTTGATCCCGTCGAGGATCGAAGTCGGCTCCGCCTTCGTCGGGCCGTAGCGCTTCAGCTCCCAGTCGACGTTCGTTGCGTTCGGGCCGATCACGGCCAGCGTGCCCGTTCCCGCGAACGGCAACGCATGGTTCTCGTTCTTCAGGAGAACGAGCGACTCGCGCGAGGCGCGAAGGGCCACCGCTTGGTTCTCCGGCGAGGCGACGAGGTGGTCCGCGTCTTCGAGGTGATCGCGGTACGGACGGTCGAAGAGGCCGAGCATGAACTTCACCCGCAAGACGTCGCGGACGCGGGAGTCGAGAACCTTCATCGGCAGTTCGCCCGACTTGACGAGCTCGCGAAGAGGATCGATGAAAACGGCCGGCGAATCGAATTGGGTGCGCACGTTCAGACCGGCGAGCATCACCCGCCGCACCGCATCCTTTAAGTCTTTGGCGACGCCGTGCTTTTGCCACACATATTCGACCGCGCCGCTGTCCGAGACGACATAGCCCCGGAAGCCGAACTCCTTGCGGAGCTTGTCGGTGAGGAAGTGCGGGCTGGCGATAACCGGCTCGCCGTCGTAGTCGTTGTAGGAGGCCATGACGCCGAGCAGCCCAGCCTCGCGGATCGCGTCCTTGAAGGGAAGCAGAGAAATCTCCTCGACCTCGCGCGGCGTGGCGCGGGGATCGGTGCGCGACTCCCCTTCCCGGGCTCCCTTGTCGAAGCTGTAGACCGCGTAATGCTTGGCGGTCGAGGCGACGCCGTTCGACTGCATCCCCTTGCACAGCTCGACCCCCATGCGGGCGACCAGCCATGGCGATTCGCCGAAGGACTCCTCGGTGCGCCCCCAACGCGGGTCGCGGAGCACGTCGAGGATGGGGGCATAGACGTTCGTGAATCCCATGAGCCGCCCCTCGGAGCCGGTGATCTCGCCGACTTTGCGAACGAGGACGCGATCCCAGGTCGCGCCGAGACCGAGCGGTATGGGGAAATCCGTGGTCTTGAAAGCGGCAACGCCCTTGATCCCTTCGTTCGTGAAGTCTACGGGGATGCCAAGCTGGGTCTGCTCGATAAAGAAACGCTGAATCTCGTTCATCGCCGCCGCGTGGCTGGAGGGCGGCCAGTAATAGGTCAGGTCTTCCGGCGTGTTGAAGTTGCCGTTCATCTGCTCGTCGATGTTGGCGATGCCGTCCTTCCAAATCTCGGAGGTCCACTTCCGGGTCGGCAGCCGGTCCTTCAGCACGTTCGGATAGCCGTAGAGCGTCGCGCATTGGCAAGTCTTCTCCTCCAGAGTCATCCGCCGAAGAAGGTCGTCGATCCGCCGCTCGATCGGCTGTTTCGGGTCCTCGTAGACGTCCTTCCGGCCATTCTTGTCGAGGTCGATCCATCCGTCCCGATAGATTTCGCTCTTGGCGGGGTAGACGGAAGGAACGGAGGTTGTCGGCGGCCGTTCGGAGAGGGCGATCGAATCCGGAATGGCGAGTTGGGCGGCCAGGCCAAGCACAATCAGGAGCATCGTTCGGACGTTACCCGTCCTGGCCGGATGAGAGGGAGAACTGGAGGGCGTCCGGAAAGCCCCCTCTCCCGTGTGGTTCGTCACGGGAGAGGGGGTTGGGGGTGAGGGCCACAGGCCGATAGGGCCCGGTGGGGCGCCCGGCTAGGCCGCCGTCAGCAGGCGAGTCGCAATCTGCTCCAGGGGCACGACGTGGTCCACGCCGCCATGGGCGATGGCCTCTTTGGGCATGCCGAAAATGACGCAGGAAGCCTCGTCCTGGGCGAAGGTACGGACCCCCACGTCATGCATTCGGCGCATCCCGCGAGCGCCATCGTCCCCCATGCCGGTGAGGATCGCGGCAACCGCGTTCCCCTTGACATGCTCGGCAAAGGAATCGAAGAGGACGTCCACCGACGGCCGGTGCCGATTCACGGGCGGGGCGTCGAAGACCCGCACGGAGTACTGCGCTCCCGAGCGGATGACGGCCGTTTGAAGCCCGCCTGGAGCGATGAGGGCATGGCCGGAAAGGACCCGATCGCCGTCTTGCGCCTCTTTCACTCTGATCCGGCAGAGAGAATCGAGCCTCTGGGCGAAGGAAGCGGTGAAGCCGGGAGGCATGTGCTGGACGACGACGATACCCGGCGCGTCGGATGGCATCGCCGTCAAGATTTCGCGAATCGCTTCCGTTCCTCCGGTTGACGCGCCGATCGCGATGAGACGGTCGGTCATGCGAAAGCCGGACTTCGGAATCTCGGGCGGCGGAGAGCTGGCCGTCCTTCCCCGGATCCTCGCGCTAGCGGCGGTTTTGACTTTTCCGATGATGTCGGCAGCGGCTTCCGCGACTCCGTGAAGGACGTCGATCGTCGGTTTCGGGAAGAAATCTACGGCGCCAAGCTCGAGCGCGCGCATCGTAATGTCGCAGCCTTTTTGAGTCAAGGACGAGACCATGACGACCGGCATGGGATGGGCGCGCATGAGCTTTTCGAGGAACGTCAATCCATCCATCCGAGGCATTTCGACGTCCAGTGTGAGAACGTCCGGCCGGAGGTCTTTAATCTTGTCCCTGGCGATGTACGGATCCGAGGCAACGCCGACGACATCGATGAACGGGTCGCTGGACAAGATTTTGGAGAGAAGCTGTCGCATCGCGGCGCTGTCGTCGACGATCAAGACTCTCGTTGTAGCTGGCATCTAGGTTTCCTATCAAAAGAGGGTGATGTTCGAATCGTCGAACTCAGGGGGCGGCCGGCGAGATATCGTCCGCTCCAGCCTGATGACCTTTCGAAATTCGGACACGCCGTTGTCGCAAATCCGTCTAACCAGGGTCTTTCCCGTATCGGGAAAGAAATAGATTTCGCGGGCGCAGACGCCGCCGAGATCGAGCGCGACCGGGCAGAATCCCTCCGTCTCCAGGTAGCTCCGGATGAAGTCGATGTTCCGGCTCGAAACCGACGCTTCGAGGGCCGGCTGTGAGAGCATGTTTGCGCCTCCGAAGACTTTTATCTGGAGCCGTGACGGCAGGGCGCCGAGCTTCATGCAAGCGTTCATGAGCAGCTCCATCGCATGAAGACCGTATTTGCCGCAACACATGTCGTTTGGATCCTCGCCCGGCAGCATGAAGTGGTTCATGCCGCCGGCGCGCACGAAAGGGTCGTAGAGGCAAACCCCGATGCACGATCCCAGAATGGTTCGGATCGCGACCGTCGATTGAGCCGCGTGGACGTCGCCGATGTTAAGCTGCACGACCGGTCGCCCTTCCAGGAGAGGGAGCTTCCCCATTCTAGGCCGCCTCCACGAGGGCGTTTGTCCGAGCTAGCCGGTAAATGGTCTTGCCAAGCGATTCATAGCGGTCGCTCAGGCCGAGCATGCTTTCGGAATGGCCGATGAGGAGGTAGCCGCCCGGCCTGAGGAGCGATGAGAAACGTTCGAGCAGCTTTTTTTGCGTCGGTTTGTCGAAATAGATCATGACGTTGCGGCAGAAGATCACGTCGAACCGCACGTCGGAACGAATCGGCCACTGGTCGGCGAGCAAGTTGATTTGACGGAAGGTTACGAGCGAGCGGAGCGGAGGGACGACCTTGTAGAGCCCGTCGCGCTTTCCTTTTCCTTTCATGAAGTAGCGCTGGCGTAACGTTTCGGGGACCTTGTCGATCCGCTCTTGGTCGTAGATGCCGGCTTCGGCGAAGTCGAGAACGTTGGTGTCGATGTCGGAGGCGAGCTGACGAACATCCCACGCTTGAAAGTTGGCAAGCGACTCCATGAGTGTCATGCCCATCGTGTACGGCTCCTCGCCGGTCGAGCATCCGGCATGCCAAACCCGGATCTTTCTCGGAACCAGGCGAACCGAGGCGAGGTGCTGCATTTCCGGAAGGAACACGTCGCGGACGAATTCGAAGTGATGCGGCTCGCGGAAGAAGTCGGTCTTGTTCGTCGTGATGCAGTTAATCATCTCTCGGAACTCGCCGCCGTTCACCCCTTCCTCGATGAGGATCCGGTAGTAGTCGGTAAACGAGTCGAGGTTGTGAAAGAGCAACCTGCGCCGTAGCCGAGCGTTGACCAGCGCATGCTTGGCATCGGCGAGGAAGATGCCCGTGTGGCGGTGGATCAGTTCGCGAAAGGCTAAGAATTCCTCTCTGGTGAGCACAACGGTTTCAGCGGGTGGCACCCAGCCGGCTTGGCCCGGGAAAGGGCCGGCGAGGCCGGCCCTTTCAACTTGGCGGAGATCAGAACTCTTCGAATCCATCTTGCTCCACGACGGTCAGCTTCGGACGAGACCGAGGAGCGCTCACCGGGCGTCCGGTCGTTCCTTCGGCAAGCAGATGGCTCTGCTGTTTCGCGCTGTGGCTCTGCTGGACCGAGAGCAGGAATTTCGACTCGATCTTGAACCGGTTGACGAGTTCCTGAAGCTCGCTTGCCTGCCGGCTCATCGAGAGGCTCGCTGCCGAGACCTCTTCGACCAGAGAGGCGTTTTGCTGGGTCGTCTGGTCCATCTGCATGACGGCCTTATTGACCTGCTCGATGCCCGCCGACTGTTCGATCGACGCCGCCGAGATTTCCGCGATAACGTCGGCGACCTTCTTAACGGCGGAGACGATCTCGTCCAAGCGAGAGCCGCTTTCGTTGACCAACTTGCTGCCTTCCTCGACCTTGTGGACGCTGTCGTTGACCAACGCCTTGATCTCCTTGGCAGCCGTGGCGCTGCGCCCGGCAAGGTTGCGGACTTCGGCGGCGACGACCGCGAACCCACGTCCCTGCTCCCCGACGCGAGCCGCCTCGACGGCCGCGTTGAGGGCCAAGAGGTTGGTTTGGAAAGCGATCTCGTCGATGACCGAGATGATTTCCGCGATCCTCTTGCTGCCTTCGTTGATCTCGTTCATCGCGGCAACGGCATCCTTGACGACCTCTCCGCCGCCTTCGGCGACTTCGCGGGCCTGACTGGCGAGTTGGTTCGCGAGCTGGCTATTGTCGGCGTTCTGCTTGACCGTCGACGTCATCTCTTCCATGCTGGAAGCCGTCTCTTCGAGGCTGGAGGCTTGCTCCTCGGTCCGCTGGGAAAGGTCGGTGTTGCCTTCCGAAACCTGGCTCGCCGCCTGATTGATCGTTTCCGACGACACGCGGGCTTGAGCGAGGAGATTGGAGAGGCTGCTCTGGGCTTCTTCGAAGGACGCGACCGTTCCCTGGATTCGGGTGATCATGCCATTGATGCCCTTGGCAAGGATGCCAAACTCGTCCTTCGAATCGAGTTCGAGGGGCTTCGTTCCCGTCTCGATCTTTGCGGTCAGGTCGCCGGTTGCCAAGGCTTGGACGGCGCTTCCAAGGTTGGCGACGCAGATCCCGTCCAGGGACTTGACCCGTGTCCCGACTTCGTTCAGGTTTCGAACCATATACCGAGTGACGGCGAGGCAGGAAATGATGCCGACGAGAACAACGACTCCAAGCAGGATCAGGACGGTGCCCCTTGCGCTTACGAAAGCCTCCGTGGCCTCCTTGTCGAGGACGGCGCCTCGTTTATCGTTCCAGTCGGTCAGCTTTTGAAGCTGGCCCGTAAGCTTTTCGTAAGTGCTGCGCCGCTGAGTGATGAGACCCAGGCCGTCTTTCTGGCTGCTTGCATCGGCGATAATCTGCTTGTCCTCGTCGGCGATATAGCTTTTCCAAAGCGCGCCGAGCTGCTGGATGTTCTCTTTATCGTCTGCTTGCCGTGCAAGGGAAGCGTACTGCGAGATGAGGCTATCGACCTGTGTGGTGGATTGGTTGATTTCCATCTCGGCCCGTGACCGATCGGCATTGGAGGCTGCGAGCAGATCGCGGAACTCCCACAGACGCACTTCCGGAACTTGCGAATTGACCCGGTTCAGCAAACCTTGGCGCTTGAGAACGCCGGCCGAAATCGTTTTGCCCACGGCGTCCATCTCGCCCATGCGGGCAACCGCGATCAGCACGATCGCGACCGCGAATGCGATGCACAGACCAAAGCCCAAGACGAGCTTCGTGCCTGTCTTCATGTTGTAAAACCACTTCATTGTCTTCCGTAACTCCTGTGAATACACTCTGTGCGAGGGCTAAGCCGAGAGAGCGGCCGGCTCTCCTTGGCCAAGTAGAATCGCTTCGACGTCCAGTAGGGTGACCAACTTGTCGCCGACCTGCGCCATGCCGCTGACGGCTCGTGCGCTGGCCGTCGATCCGCAATCGGCCGGCGGCTGGATATCCGCCTTGGGAATGCTGACGACCTCCGAAACTCGGTCGACCACCATCCCTTTGATCTGGTTTTCGACCACGACCACGACGATCGCCGCAAAGGCGTCGTAAGCGATCGCCTCCAAGCCGAACTTGGTGCGTAGGTCGATGATGGGGACGATCGTTCCGCGAAGATTCAGGACCCCGACGACCTCCGGCGGGGAGTTGGGAACGCGCGTAGTCGCGACATACCCCTTGATCTCTTGGACCTTCAAAATGTCGACGCCATACTCTTCCCCGGCAAGGGTGAAGGTCAGGAACTGGCTTGTTTGCCCTCCCGCCTCGTTGGCGTGCGCCGTAGATTCCTCTGCACTCATGTATTTCTCCATCCCTGGCTCAGGCCGCGCTCGCGGTCAGGCCTGCGTTCATTCTTAGTAGCTGAGACACGTCGAGAATCAGAGCGACCCGGCCGTCTCCGAGGATGGTCGCTCCGGCAATCCCATCGACTTTCCGATGGTTTGCTTCGATGCTTTTGATCACGACCTGGCTTTGACCAATCAGCTCGTCGACCAAAAGGGCGGCTTTGCGCCCGTCGTTCTCGAGAATGACGAGCAAGCCCTGAGAGGGATCGGTTACATTGGGCTCCGACCCAAAGATTGCGTGGAGTCGAACGAGCGGCAGCACCTCGCCGCGCACACTCACGACTTCGTCTCTACCGCTCAGGAGGTGGACGTCCTGGCTTCGCGGCTGGATGCTTTCCACGATGCTCGTCAGCGCGACGACGTACACCTCGTTGCCGACGGATAGGGACAGGCCTTCGAGGATCGCCATCGTCAAGGGCAGCCGGATGCGGATGCACGTTCCTTGTCCGGGCGTGGTCGTCAGGCCGATCGCCCCGTTCACGGCTTGGAGAGAACGCCTGACGATGTCCATTCCCACGCCCCTGCCCGAGATGTCCGTTACCTCCGCGGCCGTTGAAAACCCCGGTTCGAAAATGTAGGCGTAAATCGTGTCGTTCGAGGGCTCGGGGGCGTCTCCCGCGAGCAGCCCGCGCTCCCTGGCCTTCTTGAGAATCCGATCTCGATCCAGGCCCCGTCCGTCGTCGGCAACCTCGATGATGATGTTGCCGCCTTCTTGAAGCGCTCGCAGCCAGAGGCTCCCCTCCGCCGGCTTGCCGGCGGCGATGCGCTCCTCCGTCGTCTCGAGTCCATGATCCATCGAGTTGCGAACGAGGTGCATCAGGGGATCGGCGATCGCTTCGATCATCGTGCGGTCGAGCTCGGTCTCGTCGCCGCTCGTCTTAAGCTCGATTTGCTTCCCCGAGCTGGCGGCGAAGTCGCGAACCAGCCTCGGAAAGCGGGCAAAAGCCTGACGAATCGGAACGAGGCGGATCGCCATCGCGCGCTCTTGAAGCTCCCGCGAGGCTCGCTCCATGGAGGCCACGGCTTCGAGAAGGCGTGGCAGCTTGGCGGTGGTGAAGTTCTGCGTCGCCTCGCTCAGCATCGACTGGTTGATCACCATTTCGCCGACGAGGTTGATGAGACGATCCAGCTTGTCGGCGGATACCCTCAGCGTCGCGGCTTCCGGCTTGGCGACCGCGACGGTCTGCTCGCCGCTTGACCTGGGTCCCGAAGCGGCTTCGACGGCCGTTGGCGCTTGTGCCTCCGCCTCGATCTCGACGATCGTGATCTCGCTTTCTTCGGCGATGAAGTCGAATGCCTCCAACAGGGCTCCCGGCTCGCGGTCGGATACCAGCTCGAGGTCCCAGGCCAGGTAGCAGGTCTCGGGATCCAGCGCCTCGAGGGTCGGGAGCCGCGATTCGTCGCATCGAATGGAGAGAATATCGGCCTCGTCGGCAAGACCGCTCAAAAGCAGCATCGGATCGGCGCCCTTGCGCAGAACATCCGCCCCAGGGGCGATATGCATGCGATAGCGCTTGGCTACGGACCACACGCCCCAACCTTCATCCGGCTTGGCCTTGGCGGGAACGGCGGCCGCGACTCCTCCCACGGCGGCGGATTCCAGACGGCGGATCAGGTCGGCGTCGTCGGCGGCATCGGCCGCTTCCCCTTTCGCGACGGCGAAAAGCTGCCGGACCTGATCCAACGCCTCGAACAGCAAAGCGGTCAGCTCCGGAGTCAGGATGACCTTGTGATCGCGGACCTGGTCGAGAAGCGTCTCCAGGCTGTGGGTGAACTTGGCGATCGCGGGGAATCCGAAGGTGGCGGAGCCGCCCTTGATCGAATGGGCGCATCGGAAGATCGTGTTGAGAAGCTCTTCGCTATCCGGATGGTCTTCCAGGCTAAGCAAATTCGTTTCGAAGTCCGCAATTAAGTCGGCTGCTTCGTCGAAAAAGGCTTGTTGAAAAGCTGAAATATCGATATTCACGCCGGCATAACCTTCTGGATGACTTTAAGGAGCTGCTCAGGTTGAAATGGCTTGACAATCCATCCGGTCGCTCCGGCTGCTTTACCTTCCATTTTTCGGCTTTCCTGGCTCTCCGTAGTGAGCATGAGGATCGGGGTAAACCGTAGATTCGGTTTTCCTCTGGCTTGGCGTATGAACGTTAGTCCGTCCATTACGGGCATATTCAGATCGGTGATGATCAGGTCCACCCTGCCCGTCGAAAGCTTGGCTAAGGCTTCTTGCCCATTGGTGCTTTCGATAACTACAAGGCCGGCGGACTTGAGCGTAAAGGCAACCATTTGGCGCATTGACGCTGAATCATCGACCACAAGTACCGTCTTCGACAAAGAGACCTCCATGTCGCTTGCGACATATTTGCATTGAACTTTAGCGCTAGATCGTCTACTAGCTACGCTTAATCGTCGGCTTTAACGATTCCCAGGTCGGATAAAATATTTCGGTATTATCGGCAATAATTAGAGGCACTTAGCTAAAATAATATGACGTTATCGTCCTCGTGGTGGTCATAATTAACCGCCGTCAATTGCGGCGGCGGGCCGACGGCTCGGATGCCGGACGGATTGTCGTTCCCGTCGGGGAGGAGATACCTCCTCATGTCGTCGAGAGGCGTCAGCACGTGTTCGAGGCGCTGACGGAGCATGTCGTGGAACTGCATCGCCACGACGATCTCGTTGATCTCGCGGTCGATATTGACGGCGCCGTCCGTGATCTCGGCCACCAATAGGCGGGACCGCTTGTCGGCATCCCGGATGTTCGCCATAAGCCGGATCAGGTCGCCTTGCGCCGCCCGCCCGGCATCTCGGCTTTCTTCAGCCGCGTCGGCCAGCTTTCGACAAAGATCGATGCTGCGCGTCCCGATTTGGGTGGTCAGGTCCTTGGTTCGCTCCGAGGTTGCCTTGGCACGTTCCGCGAGGACGCGGACTTGGCTGGCGACGATCGCGAAGCCCATGCCGGCTTGGCCGGCTCGGGCCGCCTCCAGGCTGGCATTCAGAGCAAGCAGGCCGGTTTGGCTCGATATCGCTTCGATCTCGGTGAGGAGGTCGGTGAGATGGGCGGACACGTCGACGAGATCCTGCATTTCGGACGCGGAGTCGGCAATGCCTTTGGACGTGACGAGCATGTGCTCGACGAAACGGTTCATGATCTCTGTCGCCGCATTCGCGCTGACATTGACGGAGTCCTCGTTGTTCGAATCGATCGCGGCTTCCGCTAACGAGCTCAGGTCTTTCGAATGGCTCGCCAGGTCGGCAAAGCTCTGGATCGCGTTTCCGACGGCGCTTTCCGCTTCCGACATCGCCGCGACGAGCTGGCCGGACAATCCGCCCAGAGCCTGGCCTATCTCGCTGCGACCGCCGTCGCGGTCCCGCGTCAACCGGGCGTTTTCTTCGTTCAGTCCGGTCAGGGCCTCGCGGGCTTCCACCAACTCGGCCGTTCGGAATTGGGCCTCGGACAAGGCGGCTTGCAGCCGGCCGTCGAGATCGGCCAGCTCAGCCCCATGGCGGAGCTCGATCTCTTCCAAGCGGCTTTGACTTTCCGCGCACCGCTCGCTCAATGTACGCGCGCGCCGATTGCTCCAGGCGAGCCCGACGCCGCCGGCCACGCATAATCCAAGGAGAACGGCCGAGGCCGGTGTCGGACTAAAAGCGAAGGCCACGCCTCCGCCGACCAGGACGCACGATTCGAAAATCGGCTTCAAAGGGCCATCCCCGAGCGCGCCAGCTCCGCGGCGAGCGGCGGCTCGACGTCGATCGAAACGGCAACGCCGCTCGCCTCGGCCGTACGCCTAAGGCTCCGGAGAGTTTGATAAGCCGTCACATCCAGCCGCTGAACTTGACGTAAGTCGACATGCACGCGATCCACGCCAGGTTGATTGAGGGCGACCATCGCGTCCGAATAGAGGGTCGTTGCCTCGAATATGTCGAGAATCCCGCTTAACGTGATCGTCAATGGTTTGGATAAATCAGCTTTATTGACCTTCTTGCGCGCCATAGTTCCACCTGAAGGATGCATGCCTCGCGGTTATGGGTCGCCACAGAACAAACGACCCGACCCATTAATTTCACCTAAACGAGGCTACACAAGTAGATTGTGGCGTTGGCGTCGCTCTGAACCCTTTGCCAGATATGCCCTAAAAGTAACAATAATCGAAGCCTAAGCCTGGCATAGCTACCGAATTATCAATCATGCATGTCCGGTTTAGGCAATAAATAGACAAGATGTGCCGATATTCGGAAATTGAGGATGCAGTTCCCGATTCCGCCAAATGAGTCGGCTCGGATCGAAGCGCTTCACAGCTATCGAATCCTGGACACCGAGCCGGAGGCCGCGTATGACGACTTGGTTTCGCTCGCAAAGAGCATTTGCGATACTCCTATTGCGGTCTTGAGCCTAGTAGATCGGAACCGTCAATGGTTTAAGTCAAAAATAGGGGTTAATGTACGACAAACCGATCGAGCATCCTCGTTTTGCACGCATACGATTCTTGAAAACGGCGTCATGGTTGTCCGGGACGCGACGAAGGATCCTCGCTTCACGTCGAGCCATCTCGTTACCGGCCCGCCCTATATTCGGTTCTATGCGGGCGCGCCTCTCCTGACTTCGAGCGGTCTGGCCCTCGGCTCGCTGTGCGCAATCGACCGAGTTCCCCGCGAACTGTCCGCGGAGCAGCTTCGGGCGCTGGAGGCGATCGCTCGCCAGATCGTCGATCAATTCGAGCTTCGGGCGGCGGGCCGCAAATTGGTCGAGGCGATGATCGAGCGCGACGAGGCGATCGCCAAGCTGCAAGGCAAGAACAGCGAGCTGACCGAAGTGCTGTCCTCGGTTCGGTCGATTCTGGTCGGCTTGGACGGAGGCGGGACGGTCCGGCTGTGGAATGCGGCTGCAGAGGAGGTTCTCGGCGTATCCAGGCCGGCCGCGGTCGGCCATTCGCTGGAGGACCTGGGAGTTCCATGGGACGGCGCAAGGATGCGAGAGGCGATCGAGATCTGCCGCCGAACGAGGCAGCCGGTCCGGCTGGAGGGCGTTCCGCTCGGGGAACGTCGTCGGCTCGGCCTCGCTCTCAACCCGATCGAGGATCACCCGTACGGGCCTAATTCCCTCTTGATCTCCGGCTCCGATATCACCGCTGACCTCGAAGCCAAGCAATTCGCGCAGAGGCAGGCCGCGCTTCTCAGCAGCATTCGCTCGTCGATCCCGTGGGGTTTCATGATGACCGACGATAAGGCGACCAAGGTCTTCTACACGAATGAATCGTTGCGACGCCTCTGGGGTCTAAATCCGTCGACCCTGGCCCAGCCGGAAGCCCCGATACCGATCGAACCGATCCTGGCCGAATTCTCCGCAGCCGCCCGGCATCCGAACCTCATCGATTGGCCGCAAACGACGGGCGAGAATTGTCAGGGCGGCTTGAAGGACCGGGAAATCGATCTGCGCGATGGGAGAATCCTTCGCGAATACTCGTTTTGCATCCGCGACGACGATGGCCGCAACTTCGGCCGGCTCTATCTCTACGAGGACGTGACGCAGGTGAAGCGGCTTGCCGAGGAGCAGACTCGGCGACACGAATTCGAAGTGATGCTCGCCGGGCTATCGACGGAATACATCAATATCGACCCTGACGAGATATGCCACGGGATTGCGGCCGACCTGCAACGGATCGGCGAATTCTCCGACATGGATCGGGCCAGCATCTACGTCCTCTCCGAAGACGGCGAGTCCTATGAGCTGAAGCACTACTGGCAGCGCGGCGGCGATTGCCCGGTGACGGAAGCGCGAATTCCGGTCAGCGAGGCCTCTTGGCTGCATGAGTATTTCCTCCGATCCGATCCGGTCTGGGTGTCTTCGCTCGACATGCTTCCGCCGGAAGCGGGCCACGTACGGGAACTACTGGAAAGGGTCGGGTTGCATTCCGTGATCGGCATTCCGTTCACCTGCAATCGCCAAGTATTTGGATTCATCTCGTTCGGCGTCTATGCGGAGGACTTCGAATGGACCCAAGATCGGGTCGCGCCGCTTCTGGATATCGCCCGCCTTTTCACGAATGCGATGGTGCGAAAGCGATCCGACGAGGAAATCCGCCGCCTCACCCAGCGGGCGCTGGGCGAATCCGAGCAGCGCCTCCAAGCCGTTATCGCGTCCGCGCCGGTTCTCCTGCTCGTCATCGAGCTCGACGGGCGGATCGCGCTTTGGGAGGGGCAGGCGCCGCCGGTTCTCGGGGCAGGCGGCGACCCGACCGGCTCGCTCATCTTCGAGCGATGGGCGACGATCCCCAGGCTGAGAGAAGCCGCCGAGCGGGCTCTTAGCGGCGAGATGTTCTCGACCAGTCTGGATTTGGAGGACATCTCCATCGAAGCGTGGTTCCGTCCGCTTCAAGATGAGCAGGGGCAGCGAGCCGGAACGATCGGCGTCATCACCGACGTCACGGAAACTCGTCGGTTCGAAATGCGGCTGGCCCTCGCCGAAAAGATGCAGGGCATCGGCCAGCTTGCCGCCGGCGTCGCTCACGAGATGAACACGCCGATGCAGTACATCTCGGCGAACACCTACTTCCTGCAGGAGAGCTTCGGGTCTCTTGTCAGCCTGATGAAGAAGTACGCGGAGTTGGTCTTGGCGTCTTCTCGCGGAAAGCCGGTCCGTCAACTGGCGCGTGAGGCGGAAGACTGCGCGAACGATATCGAAGTCGATTATCTGATGCGGGAAATCCCGCTGGCGATCGAACAGTCGATGTCCGGCCTCGACCACATCACGAAGATCGTTTCCGCTCTGAAGGAATATAGCCATCCGGCCACAAACGTCCACCCCGAGGTCGACGTCAACCGCCTCATCGGAAGCACGCTCGCGGTCACCCATAACGTTTGGCGCTTCGTCGCCGACGTCGATATCCAGCTTGATCCCAATCTGCGGCTGATTCACGGCGTGTCGAGCGAGATCGTCCAGGCGATCACAAATATCCTGATCAACGCGACGGATGCGATTTCCGACGAGGTCGGCTCGGGACGGTACGACAAGGGGCTTATTACGATCCAGACCAGGAATGTTCCAAGCGGCATCGAGATTCGCATCGCCGACAACGGTCCGGGAATCCCGGCCTCGGTTCGGTCGCGCATCTTCGAGCTCTTTTTCACCACGAAGGAGGTCGGCAAGGGAACGGGGCAGGGCCTCGCCATCTCTCACCGCGTGGTCGCGGAAAAGCATGGCGGCTCGATCGACGTCGAGTCGAAGGAAGGCGTCGGGACGGCCTTCGTGCTGCGCTTGCCCGCAAACCCTCCCGTATCGGAGGCGGCTTAACGACCGACGCGTAAAGTTGCGGCGAGCTCTCGGGCCCGTCTCGGCCGGCAGGGAATCCAGACGACATGCGAAAGAAAGACAAAACCCAGAAGGAATCGCTAAGGCGTGTGCTGTTCGTCGACGACGAGGAGCATTTACTCGAATCGGTCGAACGAGCCCTCCGCAACCGATTCGAAGTTCATACGGCCTTGAGCGGCCAAAAGGGTCTCGACACGATCCGGAATAGCGAGACGTTTCCCGTGATCGTCGCCGATTTGAGGATGCCTCACATGGGCGGGATCGAGTTCCTGGAGCGCGCCATTCAGATTTCTCCGAAGTCGGTGACAATCGTTCTCACGGGCCACGCCGACCGCGCGAATGCGGTCGAGGCTGTCGAGAAAGGCAAAGTCCTCCACTTCCTGTCCAAGCCGTGCCCGATGGACGCGCTGACGAAAGCCGTCGACGCCGGAGTCCGCCTCTTCGACCTGGAAATCGAGATCGAGGAAATCAGGGAGTTCCTCCGCTCAGTCGCCTAGCCCGAAGTATTCGTGGAGGATGGCTCGGCGGCACTGGCGAGCAGGCGGAGTTTGACAGAGCCATCTTGGCTGTGTTAGCCCGGCGTTAGCCGGGTCCGGGAACTTCGCACTCCGCGGCCTGTGCGACCTTCGCGAATCATGCAGGCTAGCGAAGCCTCGTATAGAGGCTTCTCTCCGGCTAAACTGAGTCTGTGAAGGCGATGATCCTCGACGGACAGGGCCCGATCGAATCGGAGCCCTTGGCGTTGCGTGAAGTCCCCGACCCGGAGCCGGGCGAAAGGGACGTGCGCCTAAAGGTTCACGTCTGCGCGATCTGCCGGACGGACCTGCACGTGATCGAGGGAGACCTCCCGCCCGTCAAGATGCCGATTATTCCGGGCCACCAGATCGTCGGGACCGTCGACAAGCTCGGCCCGAACGCCAGGCGCTTCAAGCTCGGCCAACGCGTCGGCGTGGCGTGGCTGAGGCACACCGACGGAACATGTATCTATTGCGCGAGGGGCCGGGAGAATCTCTGCCCGAACTCTCGCTACACCGGCTATACCGATGACGGCGGCTACGCCGAAATGGCGGTCGTTCCGGAGGCCTTCGCCTACGACTTGCCGTCGTCGTTTGGCGACGTCGAAGCCTCACCCCTGTTGTGCGCCGGGCTGATCGGTTACCGCGCCCTCCGACGAGCCTCGGTGCCGGATCGAGGCAAGCTGCTCTTGGTCGGATTCGGCTCGTCCGCGCACGTGGTCATCCAATTGGCGCTTCACCGCGGCTATCGCGTCTTTGTAGTCAGCCGGGCCGAAAAGCATCTGAGCCTCTCGCGCTCGCTCGGCGCGGAATGGGCCGGTTTCGACGTGCGCGACCTGCCCGAGAAGATGGACAGCGCCATCCTCTTCGCCCCGGTCGGCGAGCTCGTTCCCGGCATTCTCGAAGCCTTGGATCGTGGCGGTATCCTCTCCATCGCGGGCATCCACTTGTCGGACGTGCCTTCCCTGAACTATCAGAAGCACCTGTTCATGGAGCGAGAGGTTCGCTCGGTTACCGCAAGCACCCGTGAGGACGGGCGGGAGTTGCTCCAAGAGGCGGCCCAAGCCGGCGTCAAGCCCCATATCGAGACGTTTCCGCTCGAAGAAGCCAATCAAGCCCTGATCCGGCTGAAGCAAGACGGCATTCAAGGAACCGGCGTTCTCATAATCTAGTCGCACCTCATCTAGCTTCATTTGTCGCTTTCGAATTGAGAGAACGACGGGTATTGGTTTGGGTCTCCAGGGGGTCGCGTCATTTCTGTTGGCTCGCGAACTTGGATGACGCCGAAACGACATTGATGAAGTGTGTCCCTCTTTGGGAGAGGGGCCAGGGCGTGAGGGTCACGGCAAAAAGCGTATGCGCGGTTCAGTGGCCGACGAGACTAGGCGATCCGCGAATACGGATAGTCATCCCTCACGTGCGCGTTGAAATAGCTGCCGACGCTGTCGGCTCGGATCAAGCCCTCGAAGACGCTCTGAGGGACGTTTTCGTAGCGATAGATGCTGCGGCTCGTGAATTCGATCTCCATCGTTTGGGTAGCCAGATCGTAGCCTGCCGAGACGACCAGAGAAGAGCTAACCGGAATGCGCTCCATCAGAAATAACGACGCCCCGTCGTGCGACGAGGCGTCGTCGTGCCCTCGAAAAGTCCGACGCTAGGCCGAGATGTTCAGATGCGCGCTGGGCAGAACCGTTGGGCTCGTGTCTCCATCGCCGTCCGGGTCGTTCGCCGGGGTCGGGTTGGAGAGCGTCGGACTGACGTGCTGGCGCGGATGGTTCTTCACCGCGTCCTGCATTGCCGCAAACGCCTTTCGAGCCGAGGAAATATCGCCCGACTGCAGGGCCTGTCCGACGGCCGCGAGGTTCTTGCCGGCCATATCGTTCTTCGAACCCGAATTCTTCGACGCCGTCGCCGCGACGTCCTGATAGGCACTCTTGGCGGTGGCGAGATCACCCGACTTCAGGGCTGTCTCCAACGATTTGAACAGTTGAACGTTCTTCGAATCGTGGTGCGGCTTGACGTATTGCGCCTGGCTTGCCGTCGCCATCATTCCGTTGATCATGTGTTGCCTCCTGATGTTTAAGCGCATCTTATTGCGATCCATTGCGGATGCAACGAGACGCGCGTCTCCAAAAGACATCCTCGGAATATCGCGCGGCAGAACTAACGAAAAATACGAGGTTTTTCCGTTTTTTTAGCGCTGCTTGCGCATTCGCCGGAGAAAAGTGACCACTCCGACGCCGAGAATTCCGAGCGTGGCAGGCTCGGGAACCGGATTCAGCGATCCCTTGAAATAAGCGGTATTCGAGCCGTTGTAGGCCTGGGCCAGGCTCAGATGGAATCCGTAGCCCTCGACGTTCGGTTGGAAGAGCCCGCTGTACGTAAACGTTAGTTGCTCGCCTGGCTGGATGTCGACATTCTTGGGGTCGTTCTTCCAGCCCGCGATATAGCCGCCGCCGGCCGAATGGCTATTCCAGTCCCAGCCGTTTTGAGTCGCGCCGGAGCCGTTCAAGGCGTTCGTCCCGCTTAGACTCCAGAATCCGAAGATATCGGTGATGTCGTGACGCAGATTGTCGATCATCAGGTAAGCGCCGGGATCGAGGGAAACCGTGTAACCCAAGCCGTTTTGAGCGACCTGGATGCCGTAGATGCCTTGCGCCTGATCAAAGGCGTTGTAGCTTTGCGCGGAGGCGACGGCTGCGATGGCGGTGATCGCGAGTGCGGGGATCAGGCGGGAATGGAACATTTCGAAACCTCTCTCGAGCACGAAGGAAGGAGGAGCAAGAATCGTGACAAACATGCCGGTCGTGCGATGCCGCAATCGCCCAACGGCTTTCCAAGTAACCTGTACGGCATGAGCCTCGTGGGTCTCGCTCTCGCCGTTTCGGCCATGCCGCTTCAAGTCCGCCTCACGCCTCAGATCGTCATTAGCCGCAGCCGGACGGTCGCAAAGGGAACGTATCGCATCCCAACCGGCGAGGATCTGAAGACTCCCGCGATCCGCATCCAGGGCAACGACATCACGGTCGACTTCAAAGGCGCAATCCTTGAAGGCACGCCTCAGACGACCGAGCCCGACCAGCGCAAGGGGCTAGGCGTGCTTGTGCAAGGCAAGAACGTCACGATCAAGCACCTCGTCGTACGCGGCTACAAGGTCGGCCTGATGGCTCGCGACTGCCCCGGCCTGAAGATCCTCGATTCGGACTTCTCCTACAACTGGAAGCAGCACCTCGCCAGCACGCTCGACAAAGAGGACGAAAGCGACTGGCAGAGCTACCATCACAACGACCACGACGAGTGGCTCTACGGCCGGCCAAACGAGGGCGTACCCGGCTACGCGGGAGCAATCTACCTCCACGGCTGCAAGAACTTCGAAGTGAAGGGCTGCAAGGCGGTCGGCGGCCAATGCGGCCTCATGCTCACGCAGTGCGATCACGGCCTCGTCTGGAACAGCGACTTTTCCTTCCTCAGCGGCATCGGCCTCGCCATGTACCGGTCGAGCGACAACCGGATCATGAACAACAAGATCGACTGGTGCGTGCGCGGCTTCAGCCTGGGCGTTTACAACCGAGGCCAGGACTCCGCCGGCATCCTGATCTATGAGCAGTCGAACCGCAACGTCTTCGCCTACAACTCGGTGACCCACGGCGGCGACGGCTTCTTCCTCTGGGCTGGGCAGACGACGATGGATACCGGCGAAGGCGGCTGCAACGACAACCTCCTCTACGGCAACGACTTCTCGCACGCCCCGACCAACGGAATCGAGGCCACCTTCAGCCGCAACGACTTTGTGAATAATCTCGTGCTGGAATGCTGGCACGGCGTCTGGGGAGGCTACGGCTACGACTCCAAGGTTCTCGGCAACGTTTTCGGCCACAACGACGAGGCGATCGCTTGGGAGCACGGCCAGGACAACGTCGTCAAGTACAACCAGTTTTACGATGACAATGTCGGCATCCATCTATGGGGCGGGCCCGTCGATCCGAAGTTCGTCTACGCGCAAAAGCGCGACGCAAGCAGTAAGAATTGGACGATCGGCTACAACGACTTCGTCGACGAGTTCACGGCCGCCTTGCAAGCAGAGCGAACGGACGGCATATCCTTTATCCATAACCGGCTCCAGAAAAATGGCCGCGATATCAGGGCCGATGATAAAGTCACCGGCTTGGTCCAGGAAGCCAATCGATCGGGAGGTGGCGTTCCGAAACCCCTCACCACGAGCCTGCATCCCGGCTTCACGACCCTTAAGGAATATCTCGACCGCTTCGGGTCGATGTGGAACCAACCGGCACCGGCTTCACCCGCCCCGCCCCACATACCCGACGGGCCGTACGCCGGATACGACGAGATCAAGTCTTATGCGCCCAAGCCACTCGCGGGAGCTCAAAAGGCCTTCTTGCCCCAGGGCGCCTTGCGCGGCTGGCGTTATATTCTGGTCGACGAGTGGGGACCCTACGACTTCAAGCGGCCTATCCTGTGGCCGCGTGGCTCCGAGCCGTCAGCCTCGGGAGGCGAAACCAAATACCGTTTCGAGATCATCGGACCTCCCGGGACGTGGCGCGTGGTCGGGAAACAGGGCGTCGAATCGGTCGTCCCAGACCATGGGAAGGTCGAACCTGGGACAGAGATCGAGGTGACGTTCCCTCGCGGTCGAGCCTCCAACGTTAAGTTGACGCTCGAATACAAAGGTGCGGCGACCACCGACTATCGCGGCATCGTCACCCCCGCCGGGAAGCCGGTGCGCTTCGGCTATAGCAAGTTCTTCGCGCCGATCGACTGGAATGTCCGCTTCTACAAATGGAGCAAGTCCTCCGATCCCGCCGACGTCCACGCGACGCCCGATGAGGCCGCTTTCCAAGAGGCGATCAAGGGGCAGCCTTTGAAGACGCTCCATAACGACCGGCTCGACTTCGCCGGCTCGGCCTTCGATCCGGTCACCGGCAACGATCACTTCGCGACCGTCGCGGATGGCACGTTCACGATCCAGCCCGGCGATTACGTCCTGGAGATGACGAGCGACGACGGAGCAAGGCTTTGGCTCGACGGCAAGCCGCTGATCGAGGACGCCTGGCACTACCAGGGCCCGACCCTTTATTCGCGCACCGTCCACCTCGGCGTGGGGGAGCACAAGCTCCATGTGGAGCACTTCCAGATCGACGGCTACGCGGCCTTGAAGGTGAGCCTGAAGCCGAAGAAGTAATTCTGACGCCGAAGCCCGCTTGGACCGGGTTCCTTGCCGGCAAAATGGGCGAAATGTTCGTAGCCTGTCCGACGTCTTGTCGGCTGTACGCTTACGGCAATGAAACCGCGGTCTAGGAAACGAGTCGTCCTTCCTGTGTTGGTTGTGCTCGTTTTGGCGGTCGCCGTGGTGATTACGGTTCGCGCAATCACCTCGGTTCACATCGCTCCCATTGGCGACGCCGAGATCGCAGCGGTTTCGAGCGAATTCAAGCCGGTCGAGGCTGCGGAGCCAACCGTTCCCTCCAACACGATCTCCGAAATCGTGGAATCCCCCGATGCGATTAGGGAAGGCGATTTCGATATGAGAGGCTGGCTGCCGGCGAGGCTCGGTGAAATCCGGGCTTCGACGAGCGTGACGGATGCCCTTCAGAGGGCGACGAAAGGGAAACGTCTCGCTCCCGGCGACCCTAACTGGGAAAACGATCGGGAAACGATCGAAAGTTGCTATGAAGCCCAGCTTAAGGCGGAAGCGATTTACGATCCGAATCGTTGCTGTCGCGCGGCTTGCGGGGCTGCGGACTATTGCTCGTTCCTGACCCGCTCCCACCTGTCGAACGGCGATGTCGATCAGGATGTCGAATATCGGCTGTTCAAGGCTATCGAGACGGCGATTGCCTCAGGAGTGATGAGCGTGCGGCAAGTCCATGATATTTATGCCCGACTTACTCCCGCCCCCGCCGAAGATGTCGGCTTGGCGAACAAGTTTCGAAGGGAATTCGCCGACAAGTTTCTTCCCCTATGCCTTAGCTTTCAGCGAAGCCACGATGCCGACGGCATTCTGAAGGCCGTGTTTCAAGGCTCGCTCGATACCCGAAACTTGGCGGTTGGCGACTTCGACGTCCGTCAGACGGTCGCCGAAGCCGCCGACGAGGCAAGAGCCGAGGTTAAGAATGCCTCGCGGCCATGGGTTCGTCGCGACGAGGGGCCGGGGAAGAGGATGCGGCGCGAAATGGACTCGGCGCCGGCTCCGCCGAACCCAGGGCCGGCCGACTCCTGGCTGTCGAAGATGTGGGCGAGAATCAAGTATCAGGCTGGGATGCGGTCGATTCCCAACAGTCTCGGCCGGACTCTTTTTCACCTTTTCGACTTCCATCCGAACGAGCTGTCGAGCTCGATCGCATGGAGAACGGACATCGAGGCGCACCGGCTGATTGTGCTCCTGCAGCTTTACAAGCAGATGCATCGCGGCTCGCTGCCCACAACCCTCGGCGAACTTGCCTCAATCGATCCATCGATTCCGATGCCACGGGACTTGTATTCGGGCGGCGAGTTCCTATACTCGGCGGCTAATCACAAGTTCTGGAGCGTTGGCGAAAACGGAAAGGATGACGGAGGCAGCTTTTCACTGGATAGGTCTTGGCCCATACCTTGAGGCAAAGAAAAAGGCTCGCAACTGCCAAGGGGAGAGCAAATGCAGCTTTGAGCCTTCCTGTTAAATTTTGACTAGTTGGCGCCGGTTTCAACGGAACGTTCGTTGCGGACTCTACCGCAATAAGAGGATGAACCTCCGAAATATACCGATCTATTCAAGTTTTGCGACAAAAGATTATACGCTTTACGCCATCAAATCGACCCGGCCTTCCGACGCCACAACCTTGACCCGTTGACCGGGCTTGATATCGTGGGTCGCTCCCCGAACGTTCGTGACGGAAGGAATGCCCAATTCGCGAAGGATGATCGATCCATGCGACAGCGTCCCTCCGGATTCGACGACGACTCCGCCGACGAGCCCAAAGGTCGGCACCCAGCCGGCATCGACGGCGGAGGCGACGAGGATCGTCTCCTGCGGCGAATAGCCTTCGGGAAGCTTGGTAATCGGATCTCGGAGCACGAGCGCCTTGCCGCTCGCCTGTCCCCGGTTCAGGCCGACGCCGTGAAGCGAGGCAGAAGCGCCTCCGGCTTCGAGGGCGTCGTTCCTCCGCATCACATCGGGAATCCGGATAGCGTGAAGCGCCTCAACCTCCGCCTGACGCTTCGCGATGAAGTCGGCGCTGGGGCGCCAGTCGCCATCGAGCCGCTTGGCTTCGTCGATCGAGAGGGAGAAGAGCATCTCGGCGCTTACTCCCTTGGGCAGCGCCACTTCGAGCAGTCGTCGGCGAATCTTTTCGAAGGCGACCATGGCATCGAAGCGAAGCTCCTCTCTGGCTTTCGCGGCCTTGGCGGACCGGCTCTTCGGGGCCAACGCGGCAAGCGGCGAGTGACGAGCGGCGGGCAAAGCGGTGCTCGGCTGGGCGATCATCTGCAGCACCTCGTCCTGGCTGTCGCGGAACCGGGGCCGGGAAAGGTCGGTCTCGTAAACCGCCCGATGCCCGTGCTTTCGCAGCCAAGCCTCCCACCGACGTCGGAACTCGGCGTCTCTTGGCAGAGCGCCTTTCGCAAGCGATTCCAAAACCCCTGGGTGATCCTGGGCGATTTGCCGCAAGGGCGCGAGGTCGGCGTACATTTGGGTCGCCGGCGAACGGCCGCTGCCCGAATAGCGCCGTCCCATCGCATCGCGCAGCAGCAGCATCTGCCGCGTCAAGAGCGTGTAAGCCTTTCGGGCCGTCTCGATGACTTCGCCAACCGTATCCCCCGGGTGTTGGGTCAGGCCCTGGATTTCGCGGGAGACCTCTTTCGACTTGCCCGGCGCTCGCATCGACCTCAGGCGGTTGCCGAAGCGATGGCCCCGGCTTCGCATGAGCCGGATCCGGTTCGCAGGGGCTTCGTTGGGAACGCGCTCGTTCAGAAACCAGGTCACCATCGTCGTCGGCAGCCCCCAGTGCCGGGCGAGGTCCATCATCAAGCCCAAATTCACCATCGGCCGCCCATAGAGCACTTCGACGTACTTGCGCGTCGTGGGCAGGGAAGGATCGATCTCCCGGTATAGCTCGAAAATCTCGCTTCCGCAAGACTCGATCAGGGAAGCCATGAACCGGGACGGCAGCTCGGGCAGGCCTTCCTTGAGCGGCGCGTAGGTAAAGACTTCGTTCCGCACCGTGGGGACCGTGATCGGGCGCACTTGGATAATCCACGTCTTCTCGCCGTCGTCCGCCCACTCCACGTCCCAATTCCCTTTGCCGAGGGTGATCCGGATGCTGCGCAAGAGCATCTGTAGGCGAGGCGCGAAGGGGAGATTGTTGTAGGATTTCGCCGGAAACTCTAACGATTGAAGCTTCGGCATCTCCAGGGAAGCCCCTTCCTTGTGGCCGGCCAGCAGCTCGTCGGCCAAACCTTCCGTATAGTTGACGAGATCATCCTCATAGTCGAGCTCGGTAAAGGCGACGCCCGAATATTTCGGCGCGATCATCCGCATGACGAGCACATCCATGCGGCCTGTTACCTTGCCCTTCAAACCCGAAGACCAAACCTTCGCGATGGCGTCCGCAAGCGGCTTCGGATCGCGGACGCGCCTCGGAGAGACGTCGTATGTCTCGATCGGTACGTTGAGAACGGTTTCGAAGCGCCCGGTATAGGTAAGGTCCGACTTGTCCTCGGCGGTAAAGGCCGAGCGAACGGCGACCGCGCCCGTGACGTCCGGCAGTTCGATCGCGTTCATAAAGCCCCGCGCGTCGTCCACAACGACCTCGTCGCCTTCGACGTGGGCCAGTCCATTGGCCATCGCATAGTGGAAGAACTCGTCCAGGACGACGCAGGATTCGGGAACCGGCATCTTCAGGAAGTGCAGGGTTTCCGGAATGATCTCCTTGTTGCTGAAGTCTTTGAGGGCGATCTGATCGAGAAGCTCGGCCTTGTTGCCAAGGTCGTACTTCGCAAGTCTGAGTTCGCCGAGTTGGATCGTAAAGCGTTGGCTCATTGGGCTTCGTAGATTCTGGCCGATTCCCGGCTCCATCGACCCGCGTCGAAGCGAGCCGGACAGCATGAAAGACGAACCTACGCGACCACTTGCTCTTCTTTTTCGCGGATGTGGATGGCCGGAACAATCGCCTCAGAGTCGCCGTTATATGGGGCATGTCTCGCCCCGTCTTCGCGATTTGTGTCGGCCTGGCAGCTATGACGACCGGCGTTTTCGCGGGCCAGAAGTCGACGTCGGACATTGCCGCGTCGATGAAGAGCTATCGCTCCTGGGAGAAGGCGACGTCTGGCCCCCATATCATCAGCCAGAAAGCCTACGCCCTATGTGTGCCCGCCAGTCCACCGGCAGGCCCTCACACTTCTGGGCTCATCGAGGTTCGGGTTAATCCAACCGGTTACCGGGCTTTCCTAAATTCGACCGGTTCCGTTCCTGTCGGCACGATAGTGGTCAAAGAGAAACGTCGTTCGGAGAAGGACCCCATCGACCTCCTCACCGTGATGCAGAAAGTTGGGGAAAGGGGCAGCCTGGACGACTGGCGGTTCTATGCCTTCTCCGGCGACGGCAAAAAGGAGTTGGCGACCGACGCGGCAAAATGCCGCGGTTGCCATAAGGCCGCCAATGCCGATCACCTGTTCCGAACATATTTGCTGCGACGACGCGGCTAGTGCCGGAAATGCCGCGTTCCCGTGAAGCACATGGCGACGCCCAGTTCGTCCGCCTTGGCGATGACGTCCCCGTCCTTTTTGCTGCCTCCGGGCTGGGCAATCGCTGCGATTCCCGCCGCCGCCGCGGTTTCGACGGAATCCGGGAAGGGGAAGAAGGCGTCGCTGGCGAGGGCCGCGCCCTTCGCTCCCTCGCCCGCCTGATCGAGGGCGAGGCGCACGGATTGGACGCGGTTCATCTGCCCCGCGCCGACGCCGAGCAGGCGCGTCGAGGTGCCGACGACGATCGCGTTCGACTTCACATGCTGGACGCAGGCCCATTGGAAGCGGAGCGCCGCCATTTCGTCTGAGGTTGGCTGCCGCTTTGTCACCACGCGCCACTCCCTGCCGGGATCTTCGTCAGACTCCTGGATGAGCACGCCGCCGCCGACCGTCTTCAGCGTGAGCCTCTGCGTGGACCCGGGCAAAGGCGCGGCGAGCAAGCGCACGTCCTGGCCCCAGCCGGAGCGATTCTTGAATACGTCGATGGCGCCGTCGCTGAACGAAGTGCCAATGACGACTTCGAGGAAATTGCCTTTTTCCGCCATCGCAAGGGCGGCTTCCTCGTCGATGTCACCATGGAATGCGGCGATGCCACCGAAGGCGGAGATCGGATCGCTGAGCCGCGCCGTCCGGTAGCTGTTCCCGAGGGTGTCGGCGATCGCGGCGCCGCATGGGTTGCTGTGCTTGATGATCGCGCACGAGCCGGGCGGGAGATCGGCGACCAGCTCCCACGCGCCCTCGGCGTCGTTGATGTTGTTGTAGCTCAACTCCTTGCCCCAAAGCTGCCTGGCCTGAGCGATCCCCGGTGAACCAAGGGGATCGATGTAGAGCGCGCCGCTCTGGTGAGGGTTCTCGCCATATCGGAAGGCGAGGCCATGGCGATAACCGAAGGTAAGGGTTTCCGGGAAGAGCCCGGCGCCTGCGGCCTGGCTCAGGTAGCGCGACACCATGGAGTCGTAGAATGCGGTATGGCGGTAGGCCTTTGCCGCCAAGCCAAGCCGCATCGACTCGGCCTTGCCCTCTCGAAGCGACTCCAGCACCGCGTCGTAGTCGGCGGGGTCGACGACGACGGTGACGTTCGCCCAGTTCTTCGCGGCGGCGCGGATCATCGCGGGGCCGCCGATGTCGATGGATTCGATGGCTTCATCGAGATCGTGCGGGCCGGTTACCGTCTTTTCGAACGCGTACAGGTTGACGCAAAGTAGGGAGATCGGCTCGATTCCGGCTTGCGCCATCTGGCCCCGATGCGAGTCGAGCCGGACGTCGCCGAGGAGTCCGCCGTGGACCATCGGGTGGAGCGTCTTCACCCGGCCGTCCAGCATTTCCGGGAAGCCGGTGATCTCGCTCACGTCGCGAACCGCGAATCCGGCTTCGCGCAGAGCCCGAGCCGTCCCGCCCGTCGAAATGAACTCGAATCCGAGGGAGACGAGTCCCGTCGCGAAATCTTGAATGCCAGTTTTGTCGGTGACTGATAGTAGCGCGCGCAACTAATTCCCCCCCGTCGTCGTGCCCGTGCCGCCGGCGCCGCCGGTCGTCGTGGGCGGATTGCCGGTCGTGCCACCGGTGTCGGTCGGGATGGGGGGAAGAGGCTTATACTTGATCGTCAATGTCTTGCTCGTGGTGACGCCTTTTGCGTCGGTTGCTATTAGTTTCAGAGTGACCGTCTTATCGGTCACGACATCCATCGTGGAATTGGCGTCGACGACCTTGAGGCCGCCGCCCGTGCCGTCGTCGAGCTGGACGATCGACGCGTTGACCACATTCCAGCTCACCGTCGTCTTCGTCTCCGGCGCTTCGATCATCGGAGGATTTGCGGTAAAGGATACGATGTTCGCGTCCGAGGTCTGATAGACCTGAACGGTGATCTTCTTGCTGCTCGTTTCGCCGCCTTGCGCGTTGTAGGCGAAGAGCTGATACGTGACGTCGCCCAGCTCGGTAGGCGTGATCTGAAGCTGCTTGGTTGGCAGGGGTACCTGTTGAGTCGTCAGAGGCGAGAGAATGAGCCGGGTGACGTCGGCGCTGTATTCGAACGTGAAGGTCACCGACTCGCCAAGCTTGACGCGCGTCTTCGAGGCCTGGAATCTCGAAATGGTCGGGCTCGTGGGAGCGACCGGCGCACGGACGAGGACGGTTATGGGGTCGGGACTGTAGTTCGCGTTTTCGCCCTTGGCTTCGGCTCGTATCGTGATCGAGTCCTCGTCGGTCGTCGTAATGTCGCGGCTGCCTTCGATGGGCAGGTCCGGGCTCGTTTCCGGGTTGAGAACGCGATTGTCCTTGTTCCGGAGAACCGTCAGCTTGACGGAATTCGCGTTCGTCGCCTTCCAGCGAAGATGGATCGTCTGGCCTTGGGTCACCTGGGAGGGGTCGACATAAACGTGCATTCGCGGCGGCTGGGGACGGGCCGCGATCCAGAGGACGATTGCCGCGATGGCGACGACGAGAGCGAGCAGGCTTCCCGGCGAGATAAGCGGCCGCCGCTCGAGCTGGCCCTGGGTGCTTGCCGTGATGTTCGGATTCTGAATGCTCCGGGCCGTGATGATAAAGCCGTGGAGCTGGGTCATCGTGAAGAGGCCGCCGTTGGCGGCTCGGATCGCGACTTCCACCTCCTTCTGTTGGCCTGGCCCGACCGTGATCTGCTCGCTGGCGAACTCGTACGTACAGGACTCTTCCGGGTCGGCGCCGCTGAGCTGGAGGGTGTGCTCGGTATTGCCGAGGTTCATCACCGTCAGGGTGAAGGGCTGCGAAGGCCGGAAGGGGGTCACCGAGCCCTTCTTGGGGTCCAGTTCGGCGCTGAGATGGTTGAAGGCTTTAACTTGCAGCACGCCCTGGACCGTGCGCGAATCGCCGGAATTCAGGGAGCGGATGCGTACCACGAACGGGTAGTTGCCGGCGAGACTCTCACTTGCGCGAGGCGGCTTGAAGAAGACCTTCTGGGAACTCGTTTCTCGCGCGCCGACATTGAAGACCGGCTCCGGGGTCGCCGTCCATTCCGGATCGAGCCCCTCGACCTGCATCTCGAAGCGGTCGGCCTCGTCGCCCTTGTTGAGGATATCGATCGAGAGCGGCACGGTCGCTCCGGCCTCGACGGCCGTGAGGTCCTGAGCCAGGCGAATCGTGAAGCTCATCTGGGCATGAGTTTAGCATGAGCCGAGGGGCGCTCAAGGACCGTGCTCGACGGCTCGCTAGGCTATTATCGAATCGGACATCTGGGAAAGCGATGGAGAGCTTCGGGCTTCCGAGACGTCCAAAAGTAGGCTCATGCTCCTAACCGCTCTCGCATTCCTTGTCGGAGGACCGCTGTCGATCCGCCGGGCGCAGGTCGACATTTCGCCTCCCGAGCCCTTGCCACTTGGCGGCTATACGGAGCGGCACGGCAAGGTGATGGATGGGATCGGCGATCCCTTGTACGCCCGCTGCCTGGAATTGGAGCAGGGCGGGACGAAGATCGCGATCGTCAGCGTCGAGTGCCTGACGATTCCCGAGAGCCTTTATCGAGAGGTTTCCAAGCGCATCCCCGCCGATATCCATCTATTCATGCAGGCGACCCACACGCATTGCGCGCCGGACAGCCAGATGCTGAACGACCGGATGACTTTCTCGATCCCCGGCATTGCGACCTACCGGAAGCGGTGGCTCACCTGGTATGCGGACAAGATCGCTTCCTCCGTAACGGAAGCGCTTGCCACCAAGCCGGAGAAGACGGAGAAGATCGAGGCCCACACCGCAATCGTCGCGGCCAATCGAGCCAGGCGGAAGGGCGGCAAGCCCGATCCGACCCTGACCCAAATCGTGACTCCCGGCATTCCGAATCTTTCGGGCTCGGCCCTCCTGTTCACCCACTTCACGGCCCACCCAACGATCTACGACGAGAATGAGAATGAGACCCGGGGCGACTGGCCGGGGCGTCTTGCCAAGCGCACGGGCGCGATAGTGTTGAACGGCGCCCTGGGCGACGTCTCGCCGGCTGCCGACGGACCGACGCCCGAGGCGAAATTCGCGACCTTCGAAAACGAGCTTTCCGCTACGGACAAGAAGACTGCATTCTGGATTTGGACCCCGGGTAATGGGCTTCTGTCCTGGTCCGATCAGCCGATTCCTCTCGACGCGAAGAGGCCGCATCCGACGTTCGCCAAGACCTACAAGATTCCGGAAGGCCTCGCCAAGATGCTCGTCGACCGATTCGCGCCGCCGTCGGACGATATCTCGGCGATCCGGCTGGGGGACCTCGCCATCGTCGGGGTGCCGGGCGAGCCGACCTCGATCCTCGGGAACCAGATCAAGGCGGCCGGGCTGAAAATGGGTTTCAAATCCGTCTTGGTTTGCAGCCACGTGAACGGATGGATGGGCTACATCCTCGACCCGAAGGATTACGACCGAGGCGGCTATGAAGCCGAACTCTCGTTTTACGGACGGGAAGAGGGCAAGAAGGTCGTAGATGCTGCGATCAAGGCGCTAAAGGGGCTTAGGCCTTCTTGAACCGCAGATTTTGAAACCGCTGATGACGCACGCAGATGTTGACCGTGTCGAACCGCAGATGACGCAGATGATCGCAGATTTTGGCTTTCGTCCCTTGTAGTTGATCGCGGATGTTGACCGTCTCGAACCGTAGACGACGCAAATGATCGCATATGTTGGGGAGCTGGTTGCGTTGGTGGGGATGCTACGTGGATCGGATCCGGACCGCGAATCGCTGAACCCATTCGTACTGCTCCCGCGTGTCCGGAACGTCGACGCCCCGCGCTACCGAGACTCGGAGGAAGGCTTCCGATGGATCGCAGCCGAGGGCAACCAACGTCGATGCCGTCAACAATCCGCTCCGCCCAATCCCCATCCGGCAATGAACCGCGATGCGTTGCCCGTTCAAAACGGCTGCGGCGATCTGACCGATGAAGCGGTCGGCGGCTTGCTCGGAATCGGGAACCGAGCGATCTGGGATCGGAAAGGCGTCGAACGCGATGCCCACGGCTTCACAGAGGGCTCCTTCCTCCTCCAAATCGAGCTGAGTCTGCTCGAATGCCTCCAGCGCGCTGATGATCCGGTGGACGCCTTGAGTCCGCCAAATCATCACTTCGTCGGCGAGCCGGTCGCCGCCCGTCGGCCTTGGCATGATGCCTAGGCTCCCCGGAATGCCGATGGGAATCCAGAAGACGGGGGACATGGGAGGTCAAGGGTTTTACCCAGTAATCTCACTTCATGCTCCTTCTGGCCTTGGCCCTCCTTCCCGCGACCGGTCCCAGAGTCCGCATCGATTTGAACCAGGAGTGGGAGTTCAGGCGCGCGTCCGATAAGTGGAGCCGAGCGACGCTGCCTCACTCGCCCTGGACTCGGCCCCTGGGCGCCGACGAAATCTGGCAAGGCGTAACCGAATACCGGCGCGGGCTCGACGAAACGTCTCAAATGCGGGGCCGGCGCGTCCTTCTGACTCTCGAGGCGGCGATGCAGTCGAGCGAGGTCATGCTAAATGGGCAGCGCGTCGGAGGACGGCAGGGCGGCTACCTGCCGGTCGTGATCGATCTCACGGGCAAGCTGAAGCCGCACAACGAGATTCGCGTTCGGGTCGATAACTCGAACAACCCGCTCATCCCGCCCGGCAAGCCGCAGAAGGAGCTCGACTTCATGTACGGCTGCGGGCTGTACAGGAACGCCTACCTAACGGTAACCGGGCCGCTTTACATCACCGATTCGATCCTGGAGGACAAGCCGCACAGCGGGGGCATCTATGTGACCGAGCCCCTTGTATCCGCTCGCCGTTCGGTCGTTCGTGTTCGCACGCATATTCGGAACTCTTCACCGCGGCCACGGACGTTTCGGCTTGTTCAGTTACTCAAAGATCGAACCGGGCGGATTGCCACTCAGAGCCAAACGAAGGAGACGCTGGCGGCCGGCACGGACACTCAGTTCGCGCAAGACCTGACGGTCGCAAATCCCAAGTTGTGGTCGCCGGATTCGCCCTATCTCTATTCGCTGGAGACGGAGATCGAGGAGACCGGGCGCGACGAAGACGAAGTCGTCACTCGCGTCGGGATTCGTTCCGTCGAAGTCTCGCGGGAAAAGGGCTTTCTTCTGAACGGCAGGCCGGTCCGACTGGTCGGAACGAACCGGCATCAGGACTACCCTTGGATCGGGATTGCGCTCTCCGACGCCGCTCAGTACCGCGACGCCGTCCTCATCAAGCGGGCTGGGCACAACATCGTCCGGCTCTCTCACTACCCGCAATCCCCGGCTTTCCTCGACGCCTGCGACGATCTGGGCATTATGACGATCCCCTGCGCGGCCGGGTGGCAGTTCATGAACAACGATCCCGTATTCCGCGCGCGCGTCGACCAGGACATCCGGGAGCTGATCCGCCGGGACCGGAACCATCCGTCCGCCGTCTTGTGGGAAACGAACCTGAACGAGACGTACGCGCCGAACGACGTCGCCGACGAATGGAATGTCGCGGCGAAGGAGGAGTCGCTCGACGGGCGGATTCTGACGTCCGGCGATGGACGCAAGGGTTCGCCATGGGATGTGATCTACAACCAATGGCGCGACAAGGATATGTCTCGCCCGCAAGACGCCAATCCGGAGAAGCCGGGATACATCCGCGAATACGGCGACTACGAATTTGGCGGCGCGCATAGCTCGTCGCGAGTCCGCTTCGCGGACGGCCAAGACGCGCTCATGCGGCAGGCTTGGAACGAGGTTTGGTCGCTCAACCGCTACCGGCCGCAATATCCCTGGACGATGGGCGCCGGAACGTGGGTGATGTTCGATCACAACGTGCCCTGGGATTTCCGGATCTCGGCATGCGGCCTCGCCGACCTCTTCCGCCGGCCCAAGCCCGCGTATTGGTTCTTCGCCTCCCAGGAAGCGAAAGCGCCAATGGCCAAGGTCGAGACTTATCGGGACAAAATCGTCGTCTTCACGAATTGCGACGAGGTCGCGCTCAGCCTCGACGGAAAGCGCCTCGCCACCGAGCGGCCGCGCGGCGGTCCGGCGACGGCCTACGACAAGGCCAGACCATTCGACGGATCGAACACGGGAAATCTTGCCCATCCGCCGGTCGTCTTCGAACGGCCTCGGGCAGACGGCGTCATTCGGGTGGATGGCTTTGCCCACGGCCGCCTCGTCGCGTCGGACGTCCTGCGTCCGGCGGGAAAGCCGGTACGGCTGAAGGTTTGGGAGGAGGACATGGGACGGCCCTTGCAGGCGGATGGCGCCGACGCCGTCTTTGTGCGGGCCGCGGTTGTGGATGGGAAAGGCGTTATCGTGACCGGGGCCGAGGGCTCGATTCGCTTTGCCGCCTCCGGAGCGGGGACGATCGCCGGAGAGGCCGAGGTTCCTCTGGAGATGGGCGTGGCTTCGGAGCTGATCCGAGGCACGACACGACCCGGCGCCATTTCCGTGTCGGCTCGGCTCGTCGGCGGCAATTTGGCAGGATCGTCGGTGGTCCGAAGCCGTTAGAAACGGGCGTTTCGCAACGCGGAGCAGCGGCGGGCATAGATTTTTAGGGTTGCGCGGCGTCGCTGTTGCGACGGCTATAGACGCTTCGCGCCTACAGATCCCTTTTTGCCTGGCCCGGATTATTCGCGAAAGCTTCGAACAAGGCCGCAGAGACCCGGCTAGCGCCGGGATGACAGAGCCAAGATGGCTCTGACACACTCCGCCTGCTCGCCAGTGCCGCGGAGCCACGCGCTTACTCGAATTATTCGGGCTACGCCGCAGTGCCGCGCTTGGTTGGATCGGTGCGCAGGAGGGAGATGACTTCGCTGACCTCGAACGGCTTGCTCAGATAGCCGGCGGCGCCGTTTTGCAGAGCCTTCTCCCGCCGGGCCATCGTAGAGTCGGCGCTAACGATGAAGACCGGGATGTCCTTGGTTTCTTCGTTGCTCTTCAGCAGCCGCAGAACCTCCATGCCGTCCAGATCGGGGAGGTCGAGATCGAGGAAGACGAAATCCGGTTGCATCGACTTCGCCGACTCGTAGCCAAGCCGTCCGAGCGCGGTGACGTGAAGGCGGGCTCCGACGTGGCTCGCAAGGTTCTCCATGAGCCGGGTGCTCGCAAAATTGTCTTCGATGTAAAGCACGGTCCGGCTGACCGACAGCGGGGGCTCGGTGGAGACTTCGAAGAGGGCGTCGACGTGCCGTCCCTCCGCGACGTCGAGCGTGACGATGAAGAGGCATCCGCCGCCTTCCGCATCTTCCATACGGATGCTGCCCCCCATGACTTCGGCGAGCCGCTTGCTCAGGGCGAGCCCGAGGCCGGTCCCTTCGACGCCGGTGCTTTCCGCGCCGAGGCGGTCGAAGGCGGTGAACAGCCGCGATCTCCGGTGCTTGGGAATTCCCGGCCCATTGTCTTTCACCCGGAACTCCACTCGCCGGCCCGGCGCGGCCTTGGCGGACAAGGTCACCGCGCCTCCGTCCCAGTTGTATTTGATCGCGTTCGCCAGGAGGTTCAGCAGAATCTGCCGCAGGCGTTGGGCGTCCGCGTTCGCATACAGCGGCTCGGGGGGCCTTTCGACGTTGACTTGAACTCGCTTTTCGGTGGCGAGCGGGGATAGAAGGCTGCAGACCTCCTCGATGAGTTGGCCGCAATCGACCGGCTCACATGAAACATGCAAGTTTCGCGATTCGATGCGGGATATATCGAGCACCTCGTTGATGAGGGCGAGCAGGTGCTGGCCGGCACGGTTCAGATGCCGGATCATATCCAGGTAATTCTCGTCTTCGACCTGGATTTCGAGAAGCTGGCCGAAGCCGAGGATCGCGTTCAGGGGCGTGCGAAGCTCGTGGCTCATGCGAGAGAGGAATTCGCTCTTGGCCGCGTTCGCCTGCTCCGCCGCCTCCTTTTCGCGAGCCGACTGCTCGACCTCCTTGATCGCGGTGACGTCGAAGATGATGCCGTCCCAGAGAACCGAGCCGTCTTCGCAGTGTTCGGGGTTCGAGTTGACCTTGAACCAACGGTATCCGCCGTTGCCGATGTAGACTCGGCCCTCCCAGACGAACTCGCCCAACGTGGCCGCCGACTCTTGCATCGCGGCATACATGGAGACGATATCGTCCTCGTGAATCGCGCTCAGCAGCAGGTCCGCGTTCTCGGCAATCTGTTCGGCCGTATAGCCGACGATTTCTTCCGCGCGCGCGCTGATAAACGGGAAAGAGGTCGATCCATCCGGATTGCGGCGAAATTGATAGACGATGCCGGGGACCTTCCTGACGATACGGTTATATCGTTCCTCGCTCTCCTGGCGGGCGAGGCGCTCCAGCTTCATCTCGGTGATGTCGACGGCGCTTCCGTTGAACCTTAGGAGCCGGCCGGCGTTGTCTCGAACCGGGCAAATGCGGCTTTCGATCCATCGCACCGAGCCATCCGGCCGGAGGATCCGGTATTCGACCGTAGCCTCGTCCTTGGCCTCGATCTGCCGGTCGATTTTCTGGATTGCCGCGTCGACGTCGTCCGGGTGGATGACTTCCCGCCATAGATTCGGATTCTCGAAGAAGTCGGATGCCGGCCTTGCGTAGATCTTCGCGTGACCGTCGCTCAGAAACAGCGGGCCGGTTTTGTCGCTCGTGACCGACCAAACGGCGACGTTCAGCGTCCGGAGGATTTCCGACGTCCGAGTGTGGGCCTCGCGAAGCTCTTCCTCGGCTCGATAACGGGCCGTCGTGTCGGTAATCGTCCAAAGGAGGCCCGACATCACGGATTCGGAGCTTCGATCGACGACCGTACATTCGAGGTGGTATTCCTGGCCGTCGAGGTCGACGGTGAGTGGCAGAGGCGGGCTCGGAACGCCGGGAGTCAGATAGCCAACCGCTTCCGTCGCGATCCATTGCGATTCCTCCGTGAAATAGCGGTCGATCGGTTGGCCCACCGCAATCCGGAGGCGCTTGGCGACCACTCCCCCCAGGCCGCCGGTCATGAAAAGCACCTGCGAATCCCGGTCGGTCAGAACGAGGAGGCTCTTCGACTGCTCCATCATTGCCAGGAGGTGGCGCTCGCATTCCTCGACGGCAGAAGCGGAAAGGGTTGCTCGGCGAAGGCGCGTCTGAGGAGGTTTGCGTAGATTCATGCGTGGTCTTCGCCGGACCATTTGTCCGAAATGGGGAGAAGGGTTTGGACATCCCTCTTTTCGGCCCCTTTCGGCGTTCTTTTTGTCGGCGATTTCGCTGACTGCCAACAATGCGGGGAAAACCGGATTCGCGCGGTAACCTGGCGGCCATCGTGATTCCGATTTGTATCGCCTCTTTCATCGCCGCACAATCCGGAAGCGTGTCCATCGCCAACCTCGACCTTTCCTATATCAGGCAGGGTTGGGGTTCGCCGAAGCGCGACCGCTCGGTTACGGACACGCTCCTGAGCATCAACGGGCGGGCCTTCGAACATGGTCTGGGCACGCACGCCGTGAGCACGTTCAAGATTCGCCTCTACGGCCACGCCCAGGCTTTTCATGCGTTTTGCGGAGTCGACGATAACGCGAAGTCCTCGAGGGCGAGCGTCGTCTTTCATGTCGTCGGAGACGGGAAGGAGCTTTGGAAGAGCCCGAAGCTGAGCTGGAAGCAGGATGCCGTCGAGGCGAGCGTCTCCCTCAAGGGAGTCAAGATTCTTACCCTGCTGATCGACGACGCGGGCGATGGCGTCGATTACGATCACGGCGATTGGGCGGACGCGACGATTTCATATTCCGGAAAGGCGCCGCAGTCTCTCCTGCCTCCCGTCGAGAAGGCTTACATCCTGACGCCTGCCCCATCGCCGAAGCCGAGGATCAACGGGCCGAGCGTGTACGGCGTCCGGCCCGGCCATCCTTTCCTGTACACGGCGCCCGTCACCGGTTTGCGGCCGATGCGGATTGGGGCGTCCGGGTTGCCGGCGGGTTTGAAGCTCGATCCGGCGAGCGGGATGATCACCGGCTCCATCGCGAAGCGCGGAGTCTATCCGGTGATGCTGACGGCGAGCAATCGCCGCGGCCGCGCCAAGCGGACGTTCACGATCAAGTGCGGCGACCAGATCGCGCTGACTCCGCAAATGGGGTGGAACAGTTGGTACGTGTGGCTGGGCAAGGTGAGCGACAAGATCATGCGCGGAGCGGCCGACGCGATGGTCAAGAACGGGATGATCCAGCACGGGTGGCAATACGTGGACCTCGACGACTGCTGGGCGCGGGTGCCGCACAGTACGAATTCGGAGGTCGGCGGCCCGACGCGCGACGCGGACGGGCGGCTCTTGCCGAACGCAAGATTCCCGAACATGAAGGCGCTCACCGATTACATCCATGCCAAGGGCCTGAAGGCGGGGATCTACACGTCGCCCGGACCGACGACCTGCGCGGGTTTCGAAGGAGCCTATCAGCACGAAGCGCTCGACGCCAAGACTTTTGCCGACTGGGGCTTCGACCTGCTGAAATACGATTGGTGCAGCTACAAAGCGGAAGTCCCGGGCCTCGAAGGATTCGAGAAGCCGTACCGCTTGATGGGCGCGCTGTTGAAGGAGCAGAACCGGGATATCGTCCTGAATCTCTGCCAATACGGCATGGCCCAGGTGTGGAAGTGGGGAAAGGAAGTCGGCGGCCATAGCTGGCGTACGGCCGGCGATCTCGGCATCGGCTACACACTGTTCCAGGACAGCTTCGATCTCTATGCTCGCGAGCATCTGGATCGGTATTCCGGCCCCGGCGCGTTCAACGATCCCGATTATCTCCTCCTCGGCGAAGTCGCAGGGCCGAACGGGACGAAGCGGAAGACGCCCTTCACGCCGAACGAGCAATACACGCAGGTTTCGATGTGGTGCCTGCTCGCGGCTCCGCTCATTCTGAGCGGCGACATCGCGACGCTCGATCCCTTTACCCTCAGCCTCCTTACCAACGACGAGGTTCTCGCAGTCGACCAGGACTCGCTCGTGAAGGCGGCGCATCGCGTCTCGAAAGAGGGGGAAAGCGAGGTCTGGGCGCGGCCTTTGGAGGACGGAGGCATCGCGGTCGGGCTATTTAATCTGGCCGAGGACGAGGCGCCGGTGCGGCTGAACTGGGAGGCGCTGGGCTTGAAAGGCCGCTACCGAGTCCGCGACCTTTGGCGGCAGAAGGACCTGGGGAGCTATAACGGCAGCTTCACGGCAAGCGTGCCGCGGCACGGCGTCGTGCTGGTGAAGCTCACGAAGACCAAGTAAGTGCGGCGCGGGCAAGCCCGCGCTGCATCCAGGGTGGTACCCCCTCGCCGTAGCACGGCGAGAGGGTTGGAGGGTTCCCTATGGCCCAGTCAGCCAGACGAACCGGTCGATTCGGGCCTGGAAGTTGAAGCCGGCCAAGTACGTGACGCGGGCGACGACTTCACGGCTGCTCGGATCGATGAACCGGCTTACCGGACTCGAACCGAAGAGGTTCAGGTTGAGGTCGAATAGCGTGGCCGCGCGCGTATCGATCGTCTCGTAGGTGTTGGTTACCCAGTTGTAGAACTCGAGAGTCTGGGTCACGCCAGACGTGTTCACACCGCCCTCAAAGTCCACTCCGAGTGTGCCGATCACATACGTCGTCGGGACGAAGCCCTTCAGCGTGAGTTGCGCGATGCCGTGGCCGGAATTGACGATCACGTACGAGTTGTCGCTCGCCTTCAGATCGGAGACCGTGCCGCTTACGAGCGTGCCCTGATCGACGCCGAAGCTGAGGACGCCGCTCGTATCGAGAACGTATACCGAGACCGGATCGGAAGGAACGCCGTTCGCGACGACGTGGAGCTGCTTCTTGCCGGCCGGAACGGTCCGGGGAACAACGAAGTTCGTGCTCACCGAGTTCGTACCCGTCTGGACGCCCATCGTGGAGTGGCCGAACGTGCGGCAATAGTACACCGGCCGCGTAAGAATCTCGTTCAGCCTCACGAGCGGATAGTTCGTCGCGTTGTTGACTTCATCGCCGTAGCTGGAGCCGTTCGAGACTCCATTGAACTGATACCCTTTGACGCCATAGGGCAGCCCCTTTTCGACATAGGTCGGGTAGCTGAGCACGGTTGGCTTATAGGCCGCATTCGGCGGAGGAAGGTTCGTGTAGACGTACAGGTTCGTTTCGCTGTTGTCGAACAGGATTTCGCCCGTCGGCAGCACGAGCATTCGCGCGAAGTAGTTGGCGCGAATCGGCGTGGGTGGTGGCGGGTCGGTCGCTCGGACCAGGTTCACGCCGTCGTATTCGAACATGTAGGAGGGGCCGCCATAGGTGCCGCCACCGGGAACGACCGGACCGAGGGAAACGAGCACGTTTCCATTCGGCAGGATCGCCGACGGGCCGTCTTCCTGGCCGACGGTTTGACCTCCAACGAGAGGCGGTACGGGTCCGGCGGTCCATGTGCCCGGAAGCAACGGATTGGGCGGAGGCGTATAGAGGGCGCTCACCGGAGGACCGCCCATGCAGAATACGCTGCCGTTCGGCAGCAGGATCCCCGCTCCCGTTTCAAAAGAGTTCGAAAGCACGAGATCGGAGCCCACGGGCGTATTGCCGCAGGTCACCCACGAGCCGATCGTCGGCGCGTATTTCTGCGACGCGGGGTGGCCGAAGCAGTCCCATGTGAGGACCGTATTGTCGGGGAGCAGCGTCCAGGTCTCCTCCGACGACCGCGTATTGAGCTTGTTCGGGCCGGCCGACCAGGAGCCAAGGGTTGGATCGTAGATGGCCGTCTGGTTCGTGAAAATGCTGCCGACGAAGAAGCGCCCATCGGATAGGATGACGCTGGGAGCGTCTCCGATGTTGGCCCAGCCGGCGGGAGGGGGAACCGACGTCCAGAAATTGCCGACCGGATCGTAAATCTCCGAATGATTCGTTTCCGACCCGGAGGTGCTGTACTCTCCGCCGGACACGATGACCCGGCCGTCGGCGAAGACGCCGGAGCCGAAGTAAAGCCGGTCGTCGATGGAATCGGCGACCTGCCGCCAGGTTCCATTGATATAGCTTCCGGCGGAATTCGGGCTCAGGGTCCACCAATGCTTGGTGCCAAATCCGGTCGCGTCGACCTCGTTAACGAGTACGCGTCCGTCCGTTAGGAGGAACATAGTCCCGGCATGGAACGTGGGTTGGTTTATCAGCGGCACCCACCCGCCGGATTGAGCGGGACAACTAGCCGCAATTCCTGCGGCCAGTACGACTATCGCTCGCCGAAGCACGCGATTGATTTTCATTCTCAGTCTCCCTTGCCGTCAAAAAGGGTGACGACAACATTTCATAATGTAGCATCAATTTTGCAAATAGCATGTAATTGATATATAAAATTTAACGCGTCGGTACCGGTTAAATCAACGGGGAGCCAAGTTTCGGGACAAGGGAAGCCTATTCCACAGATTTGCGGATGCTTCGACTCATTTGAGGAAATTTCTCACAAGCCCGGTATTTCTCATAGTTCACGCGCATAAAGTTCCGACGATCACCGATGGAAGCGGAGATCGGACTCCGAGGTTTCGACCCCAGGCCGTTTTTCGCTTCGACCGGAGATAGGCAACTATGATTAACGGCACCCTCGGGACTAACCAAACCCAATACGCTCACCTAGGCCACGACTCCCAAATGGGTCAGAACTTCAAGGCTCTGTCCTCCGCGCTTCAGTCCGGCGACTTGGCCGGAGCCCAAAAGGCGTTTAGCGCCTTGCAGGCGAACGCCCCGAAAAAAGCGTCGGCGCAGAACAATCCTGCCGCCAAGGACTTCGACGCGTTGGGCCAGGCCCTTCAGTCGGGAGATCTGGGCGCGGCTCAAAAGGCGTTCGCGACCATCCAGCAGGACATGCAGGCAAAGCGGGCCCATGGCGGCCACATGCACAAGCCCACGGCGAGTGCGGACGCCGACGGAGACAACGACGGCTCGACGTCCGGCGTTGCCGACGCGACGCTCAACATATCAGCTTAGCTTTCGGCGCGCATGACAAGTAAGCGTCGCTCGGGCGGCCGCTCGCCCCTGTCCTCTCCCGTAACGAACCATGCGGGAGAGGGGGCCTTCTCGTTCCTAGGAAGAGCCGGACGCCTTGGTGAGGCTTTGGTGTTCGACGACGGCTGTGCCGGGCAGGCTGAGAACGAGGCGGACGACGTGGTCCACTCCATCGTCCTGGAGGTCGATCGACTTGCCTCGGTGTGGCAAACCGTCGAGGGTCATCCCCCGCTCGCCATGACCCGAACGGTCGATCTCGATCAGATAGTTCGTCTCGCGATAGCGATAACGGATTGTGACCTTCGGCCAGTCGGAGGGAAGAACCGGATCGATCGTCAACTGGCTGCCGCGCAGTTTGAAGCCGAGAACTTCCTCGATCCAGATACGGTACATCCAGGAGGCGGAGCCGGTGTACCAGGTCCACCCGCCCATCCCAACTCTTCCCGGCAAGGCGTAGACGTCGGCGGCGACCGCGTAGGGCTCGACCATGTAGAGGTTGGGCCTCGACGCGCCCCGGATCGGATTCATCATGTCGAGAAGCCGGACGGCTTCGTCGCCGTTTCCAAGCCGCGCCCACGCCATCGCCGTCCATAGCGACCCATGGGTGTATTGGCCGCCGTTCTCGCGGACGCCCGGCGGATAGCCCTTGATGTAGCCGGGCTGGAGCGAGGAAACGTCGAACGGCGGCTCGAAAAGGAGGACGAGGTGGTCCTCCTTGCGGACGAGGCGCTCTTCGACGGAGCGCATTGCCTGCCTGGCGCGTTCCTTCGAGCCCGCACCGGTGATGGCCGCCCACGATTGGGGGAGGGAATCGATCTGAGCCTCCGGGCTTGTCTTCGAGCCGAGCGGGGTTCCGTCGTCGAAGTAGGCCCGCCGATACCATTCGCCGTCCCAGGCTTCCTTTTCGATCCGGGCGGCAAGCTCCTTGGCCCGCTTTATCAGCGCATCCGCCATCGCTGGGTCGCGCGGAGCCGTCAAAGCGGCGAAGTCATGGAACACCTGGACGAGGAACCACGCGAGCCAGACGCTTTCGCCCTGACCGCCGGCGCCCACTCGGTCGAGGCCATCGTTCCAGTCGCCTCCGCCGATCAGGGGGAGGCCGTGGGCGCCGGCGGTCGCTCCCTTTTCGATGGCTCGGCGGCAGTGCTCCCATAGGGTTGCGGATTCGGCCGACACGGTCGGGGCAAAGTAGGCGTCGTGCTCGGATTTGTCGAGGAGCTTCCCTTCGAGGAACGGCGCCGACTCGTCGAGGATGGACGTATCGCCGGTTACTTCCACGTAGCGAGCCGTCGCATAGGGAAGCCATAGGAGGTCGTCGGAAATTCGGGTTCGTACCCCGGCCCCGGTTTCGGAGTGCCACCAATGCTGGACGTCGCCTTCGACGAACTGTCGCGCCGCGCTGCGCAGCAGATGCTCTCTCGTCAGCTCGGGCCGGGTGTAGAGCAATGCCAGAACGTCTTGAAGCTGATCCCGGAAACCGTATGCGCCGCCCGACTGGTAAAAGCCGGATCGTCCCCATAGGCGGCAGCTTAGAGTCTGGGTCATGAGCCAGCGGTTCAGCATCAAGTTCGCGGCTCGATTCGGGGTCTCGACGGTCAGGGTACCAAGGGCGTCGTCCCAGAAGTCGCGGACCGAACGCAACGATTCCGCAGCCGCGCCCGGGCGGCATAGCCGGCTGATCAGGCTGCGGGCTTCGTCCTGTGACCGCGCGGCGCCGAGGAGGAAGGTGATTTCCGTGCTTGTGTTCGGCTCCAGGACGACCTGCACCTGGAGCGCGGCGCAGGGATCGAGAGCGCCGCCAGTCCGTTCGGAGAGCCGTTTGGCGCGGAGCCCGGCCGGATTGGCCATCGAGCCGTTTCGCCCGAGAACTTCGGAGCGGTCGGCGGTGAAGGACTCCGGCTCTCGGGAGCAGGCGGCGAAGGCTATGACGTCGCCAAAGGAAAGACTGAACGGATTCCGCGCGAAGATAGCGCGGCTTTCCAAATCCCAGTTCGTCACGACATTGTGCTGACAGACCTCCCGAACCGAACCGAGAACCCATTCGGTGTAGAACGTGACGGTTAGCGTCCGCCGCCGGGAAGAGCGGTTGAGGAGCCGGAGGATTTGGACGCGAACCGGTTGGCCGCCCGCCGCATCGACGGGCACGAAGGTCGTCAGCTCCTGCTCGATGGCGTGGCTGTTGTGCTCGATGACGGTATAGCCCTGGCCGTGCCTGGTCCGGTACGGATCATTTTCGCGGATCGGCAGCGCGGTGGGCGTCCACAGGGTGTTCAACTCGGAATCGAAGATATAGATCGCCTCCCCGGCGGGGTTGGAGATCGGGTCGTTCGACCATGGCGTCAAGCGGTTGCTTTGGCTGTTTCCGAACCAGGTAAAGCCGCTGCCCTCGTCGGTGACGAGCGTTCCGAAATCCGGATTGGCGAGCACGTTCGACCACGGCCTCGGGGTGTGCATGTCTTTGTCGAGATAGACCACGTATTCCCGTCCATCGTCGGCAAAGCCGCCGTAACCGTTGAATTCGGCCAGCTCTTGGAAGGGTGGAGGCCGCGAGGGCTCCTCTTCGGCGAATCCACGCAAGTGGCGGACCGGCGTCCGGCTATGGGAATCCAGCGGGGTCCCGATCTGATGAGATAGCGGGCCGCGCGCCGCCACGATGACGACGTGGGCGGCGGAGAGGATCAGATTAATCCCCTCGGGGCTGATCTGGCGAGCCGGGCGCAGGAAGACGCCGCCGGGCCGGTCGACGCCGGTGTGCTGGGTTCGCCCGGCGATCAGCCGTTGAAGCTCGACGTGCAGGGGTTGCTCGTAGCTCATGGCCTCCTCGTTGAGGATGACGAGATCGCACATCAGACCTCGGATTCGCCAGAACGTGTGCGCGGCGAGCATTTCTTCGACGACCTCGGCATGTTGGGTTTCGTCGATCGTCAGGACCACGATCGGCAAATCGCCGGAGACGCCATAAGCCCATAGGTCGCGCTGGCCGAGCGTGTTCCTGCTCAGGCGTTCGGAGGGGGCGCGCAGGTGATGGTGGGGATAGAGAACGTGGCTGGCAAGCTGCTGATACAGTTGCACGTCGGAAGGCTTGATCCGCAGATGCCGGAGCTCGAGCTGCGACTGGGTCCATGCGAGGCCGAAAGCTCGGTTCGCATATTCGGGATCGCGATATTTGGCGGCCAGGTCGAGTGCGCGTTCGCGAGTTTCGGCGGCAATCGTTACCAGGGCGACCTGCACGTGCTCGTTCGGGGGAATCTCGACGACTCGGCGAAGGCTGAATATCGGATCGAGGACATACCCTTCCGTTCCACCCAGGGTCTGTTCGATCCCTTCGGGATTTCTGGCGCTTCGTCCCCGGCCGATGAAGCGGGCGCGGTCGGTTTCGAATTGGGTGGGCTCGTGGGAGCGCGTGGGCGACGCGATCACGTGAGCGGCCCAAATCGGCACATCTTCGGGCGAACGAGGCCTCCGCCAAGCGAGAAGCGTGTCCAAGTCCCTCAGCATGGCCGTCTCGATGAACATCTTGTTGAAGGCGGGGTGGGTCCGGTCGGCGGCATGAGGGGCGAGAGCGAGCTCTTGATAGGTCGTCAGCTCGATCCGTCTCGGCTTCGACGACCGGTTCATGAGGGTGATCCGCCAAACCTCGACGGGGGCTTCCGGCGAGACGACGATCTCCGCGACGGTCTCGATTCCCCGGTCCCGGCGTCGAATCTCCGCTTTCTCCGCGCTGAAGGCGGCGTGATAGACGGTCGAATGGACCGCCGTCGGCTGAAAGGCGACGGACCAAACGAATCCGGAGTCGACGTCTCGCAAGTAGCAGAACTTGCCGGTGTCATCCGCCGTCGTATCGGCGCGCCATCGGGTGATGTCGAAGTCGCGCCATCGGCTGTAGCCGCCGCCTGCATTCGTCACCATCACGGCATATTCGCCGTTCGAGAGCAGGCAGGTGCGCGGCGTTGGGGTGTCCGGCGTGTCGACGCGGCCGGGAGCCGGAATGACGACGACCGGGGAGAGGCGGGCGATGGGTGTTTCCCGGGCGTAGCTCTTCACGAGGGGCGGGGCGACGGGGACTCTCTCGTAGAGGAGCGAAGCCGTCGCGCGGACTCGCGGGTCGGCATGGAACCGCTCCTGCATGACGTCGTCGTTCATCGCGTTGTCGATGGCCAGAAGCGTCATGCCCTGGTGGTGAGCCATGTAGGTATGGACCACGAGCCCTCGTTGTCCATGGGGTTCGTAATGCCGAGTGAAGTCGATCGATTCGAAGAAGCCGTACTCGCCCCGAAGTCCGAACTGGGCGAGCACGCCGTTTCGACGGAGGTTCTTCGCGGCCGCGCGGGGATCGACGGAGAGGGCCAAGGCGGAGGAATATGGGGAGACGACGACGTCCTCCTCCAAGCCGCGCTTCAGAGCCAAGACGGGGACGCCGAAGGCGCGGTATTGATAGACTTGACGGCTATCCAGGGCGCTGTAGGCCGATTCCGAAATGCCCCACGGGATTCCTCGCCGCCTTGCGTAGGCCATCTGGCATTCCACCGCCGTCCGGCAGGCCTGATCGAGAAGAGAATTCGCGTGATTCTTCGTGAACAGGAGGGGCATCAGGTATTCGAACATGGTGCCGCTCCAGGAGAGGAGAGGGCGCTTGAAGTAGGCGAAGCCGAAGGGCCGGCCAAGAGCCCACCAATGTTCGGTCGGAACCTCGCCGCGAGCGATTGCGAGGAAGCTGCTCAGTCTGGCCTCGCTGGCGATCAGGTCGTAGTAGGAGTGGTCGAGGCGCTGCTCCGCCACATTGAAGCCGATGGCGAAAAGGCGCCGCTCGTGATCGTAGAGGAACTGCATGTCCATCTCGCGATCCAGATCGCCGATTAGGGTCAACGCGAACTCCACGAGGCCTTGAGTCTCCGCCGATGCGGCGCGTCCTTCCGCCGCCTTGGCGGACAGCCGGTTCAGCCAATCGCGCACCTCGGGAGTCGCGTTCGCCGTCGCGTAGTGCGAGATCAATTCCGAGAGGCCGGCGACGGTCCCGGAAGCGAGCATCACGAGCGAGGGAGACTGGCTCAGGGCTTCCCGGCGGGCGGCGTGGGCGCCGGGACCGAGGGACAGGATGCCGGACTCGGGTGGCGATTCGAGGACGTCGAGCCACGGATAATGGCGATCGAGAAGGTTGTTGAAGGCGGAAACCTGGAGCCGGACCTGATTCGCCCAGTAGAGGCACTTCTCGGAGGTTTTTTTGCTGTCCGACAGGGCGGCGAAGAGATTTTCGGCCAGGGATCGCAGCCCTCGGACTTGGCGAGCGATCTCGCTGAGATGCTCCGGCCGGCCGGTTACCATTTTGGTAATCGCGGCGAGCTCCGAGGATGCGACGCTCGCCGGCTTTTGTTCGGCGACGGCGGCCAAAGTATCGGCTAGGCCGTGAAAGAGCTGATGCCCGATGAACGGCCGATGGAGGATTTCCTCCAAGCCCTGCTGGACCGCCCAGAGAGCGCCCATCAGGTTGCCGCTGTCGACCGACGACACATATTTCTCGCCGAGGGGTTCGAGGGTGCTCGTGTCGTACCAGTTGAGCAGGTGCCCGTGGTAGTGCTCCAACTTGTCGATGGTCCGCATGGTGGCCAAGATGCGATCGACGGCTTGGTCGGCGGCGATATAGCCGAAATCGTAGGCGGCCAGGATCGAAGCGAGGTAGAGCCCGATGTTCGTGGGCGAGGTGCGCTCGGCAAGTTCGATACGAGGCACTTCCTGGAAATTGTCCGGCGGCAAATGATGCGTCTTCGGGCCGACGAATTCGTCAAAAAAGCGCCAGGTGAGCCGCGCGGTATGGCGCAAACCGGCGCGGTCGGCCGGGGAAAGGACTCGAGAGCGGACAAGGCGCAGGGGACGGTCGAGCCAGGCGAGGATGACCGGGGAGGCGACCCACAAGGCGGCGAAGGGAAGAATCACCCAAGGTTCCCGCGGATGGGCGCGCAACACGACCACAACCGCAGCGACGGCGAAAAGCGGGGCCCACGCCATCCGCAACAGAATCCGCTTCCGCCCTTTGGTTCTCGAAGAGGCGTCGTTTGTCCGCGTCGCCCATTCCAAAAGGAGGCGATGGCTAATCGTGCGACGATAGAAAACCCGGCCGATGGCGCTGATCGAGAGCCACGCCTGGTGAGGAAGCGCGGCCGTAGAGAGGAAGCTGCGGGCGAAGTTCTGGGCCGGCTCCCGATAGACGATGGGATCGATCATCCACGGCTTGGTCAGGCGCGTGAGAAGCGGAAAGATCAGGGCCGAGAGGAGTAAGCCGAGGGTGAGAACGGCGCAAATCACCGGGCGCGGCGAAAGCGCGCAGCCGACGACCAGCATGGCGAGAATCCCAACGGGAGTCAGACTCCGACGGAGGTTATCGAGGATCTTCCAGCGTTCGAGGGTCGGCAAGGGGTTCGGCTCGTGGCCTCCTTGACCCATGGGCACCTTCGGGAAAAGCCAGTCGATGATTTGCCAGTCGCCGCGAACCCATCGATGCTGCCTCGCGCAGTACGTGCCGTAGTTGCTCGGAAAGAGATCGAGCAGCTCGATGTCGCTGGCAAGGGCAACCCGCGCGTACGCGCCCTCGATCAGATCGTGACTGAGGAGGTGGGCTTCAGGGAAACGGCCGGTCAGCACGCTTCCGAAGGCGTGCAGGTCGTAAATTCCCTTGCCGTGGTAGCTTCCCACGCAAGAGATGTCCTGATAGATGTCGGAAACCGCATGCGTGTAGGGATCCATGCCGGTGGGGTCGGTGAAGATCCGAGCGAAGGGCGTCGCGGTCGCGCTCGGGAGGCTTGTGCTCACCCGAGGCTGGATAATCGAGTAGCCGCGCACCACCCGCTTACCGTCCGGCGAGAGATGCGGCTTATTCAGAGGGTGAGCCAGCGTCGCGATCATCCTTCTCGCCGTATCCCTCGGCAGTTGGGTATCGGAGTCCAGGGTGATGACGAAGCGAATGTCGTCGACGGCATTGGCCAGGCCGGCTCCGACCTTGATCGCTTGCTCGCTTCCCGGCTCGCCGGAAAGGAAACGGTTCAGCTCTTCGAGCTTCCCTCGCTTGCGCTCCCAGCCCATCCAGCACTGTTCGCAGTCGCTCCATTTCCGTTCGCGATAGAACAGGAGGAACTGATCGGTGCCGTGCTTTTCGTTAAGGTTCTCGATCCCTCTCTGAGCAACGTCCAGCAGCTCCAGATCTTCCGGCATGTCGGGCCGGGGCGCGTCGGAGTAGTCGCTGAGCAGGGCGAACCGCAGGTTCTTGTCCGCATTGGCTAGAGCGCGAATCTCCAGACGCTCGACTTCGTCCCGAATCGACTCAGGGGTGAGGAGCATCATCGGCACGACGACGAGAGTTCGAAACTCGTCGGGGATGCCGCTCTCGAACGACATCTTCGGCAAGGGATGAGGCCGCACGACGCGCGTGACGCAATAATTCACGATCTGCACGGCGAGGTCGGCGGCCGGCAAAAGAAAGAGTGCGGCGAGCAGAACCTTGAGCCCAATCGGACTGGACGACAGGGCTGAGAGCTCCAAGGCGATGAGGATGAGCGCCGCGGTCCCGAAGGCGATCGAGGTCAGGTAGGTGAAAGCGGGATGTCTCGTGACCCACCTTCGCAGTCGTTCAGGGGGCGATGCCTTTACCTGAAGATGCCTTTCAAGCGAGGGGAGCCCGTGGTCGACCAGGTAATAGCCGACATGCCGAGTCGGCTCTTCCTTCCCCTCACGCGCAAAGGAGATTGCCGCCTCGGCAACTTTTTCCTCGGGGATGCCGCGCCTCCGGCTCATCCGCTCGATTTGATGCCGGTAGCGGTCGCGCGTCTCGAAATCCATCTCGCTGTAGACCAGGCCGGGATCGGTCCAAAGAATGGCCTCGACCTTGCTGACCGCTTCAAACAGGTCCCGCCAGTCGAACTGGCTCAAGAGCCGGAGGGTGGAAATCGAGTTGGCAAGGGAAGCCTGGTCGGCCGCCTCCAGTTGCTCATGCCTTCGGACGACTTCCTCCAGCGGCGAGGGAAACTTGGTTTGCAGCCATGAGCGGACAGGAGTCAAGGCGGCTTCTTCGTCGTACAGGTGATCCAGAAGGCCCTCCACGACATTTGGCGACGGCCTCTGGCATTCGCCCGCGACGGCCGCCAGCACTTCCGGCATGCGCTCGATGTCGCGCCTTGCGGCGTAAAGGAGGCGATTGGCCCAAAAGGCAGCCCGCTCGCTTTCCGATTGTCTCCGCTCGATTTCTTGGCTCAGCGTCGCCAGGTACTCGATCAAGCGGAAGCGCAGCATCATGGGCAGCGCCCAAAGCTCGGCCGTCGTCAGCGTCGTGACGCTTTGGAACGTTTGCAGAAAGGACTCGATTCCGCGGCGGCTCAGGGCTCCGTCCCAGGCCGCGACGAGCTCGCTCGCGATCGCATACACCCGAGGGAGGCCTTTCCACTGACCCGAAGTCAGATAGGGCAGCTCGCGATAGTATTTCGGCGGCAGGTTATGGCGAAAATCCTCGATGTGGCCCTGGATGATGTAGGCGTTGTCGAGAAGCCACTCGGCGGAGAGCGCGATCCGTTGCTCGATCCGGACCGCTCCGGATAGCCGCCACTGGACTCGATTGAGCGTCTGTTCACAATAGTCGAGCCGGGGGAGCAGGGAGCGCTGAGGCGGGCTGCCGTGGCTGACGTCCTTGAGGTCCTGGGCGAGCCTCGCCGCGCGGATATGGATTTCATCTTCGCCCAGGGCTGGTTGGCTGCGCGTCGCGGGCGAGTGGAAGGGGGGCTCGTCGGGGTGGAGGACGAAGACGGCCGGATGTTCGCCCGCCGCCTCGGAGAAAATTCCGGCCACGGTGGCCGCATCCTCGCGGTTCGTCGATGCGATGACCAGGGTTTCGCCGGACAGCACCCAGCGCCGGTGCCTGGACAGGATGCGTTTCGCCAGGCTGGCATCCACCATTCGCGCGACGGCCCAGCCGGCAGCCAGTCCGGCAAGGACGATGGAGATTCCGGCGATCCACATTTCGACGCCGGAAAAGCCGCTCATCGCGGCCCAGGCAACGCCTCCGGCTGCGACGCCGCAGGCGATGATCAAAACGATAGCCAGGTAGTGCCACGCGATCCATCCGGCCGAGGCCGGTTGCCCGGAGGAAACCTGCACGGTCGCCGAGCGGAAGAAACGCCCTCGGCGCAACGCCTTGACGATGGGGCGAAGTGATTTACGCTCTTGTAGGAACGCTATGACAAGCGTTCGGGACCGTCGCCTGAGGAGGCTCATGTACCCTCGACGACCACGGCATAATCAGAGGGCTCTCCCGGCTTCGGGGGAAGATGACGGGCGAGCCATCGGCCCGCATGCAGGGCCACGGCCGCAAGAGCGCCTGGCTCGTCGAAGAGGTGCCGCGCGCCGGGAATGATTTCGAGCCGCTTGATCGAAGACCCGAGCTCGTCGTACGCATCGCGATTGCAATGAACGACGCCGGTATCGCGCGCGCCGACGATAAGCAAAGCGGGCGCCTGGACGTAGGCGAGGATGGGACGGCACAACTCCAAACGGCCTCCGCGCGTGACCACGCCGCGGACGTCGTTTCCCTGCTGGGCGGCAGCCATCAAAGTGGCGGCGGCGCCGGTTCCGGAGCCGAGGTACCCGATCGGCAGGTCGCGGACAAGCTCCTCGCCACGCAGCCATTTGGTCGCCGTGAGAATCCGCTTCGACATCTCGGAAAGCGGAATCGATGGATGGCCTTCTTCTAGGCTCCGATGTCTTTCTTCCGCGGTTTCCGTATCGAGGAGTAGCGTGGCTAGGCCTTCGTCGCGCAACGTTCTGGCGACAAAGCGATTTCGCGGACTTAATCTGCTGCTTCCGCTGCCATGAACGATCAGGACAACCCCTATTGGCTCTTGGGGCAGTATGAGGTCTGCCTCGAGCTGGGTTTCGTCGGCCATCTCGACCAAAGCGGCTTTGGTAAATTCTGGGCGACGCTGCGCAATATTCATCGGTCCCTCAGGCCGGCCGCTTTCGCACACATGCGTGGACGAGAGCAGTCCCTCTCCGATCAAAGTCAGTTCTGACTGGTAGCTAGTTTTGTCGGGGGTCGACAACAGTTTTATTTACCTCCAGCATACGCCGGTTTCCATGGAAACACAAATACATTTAGACAGCAAAAGCAGGTGTATATCTTTTGCTTTCCCTCGCTATCTCGGTTGCTTATTGGACTTAACCGCAGCGGGTCGGGTTCCCCATTAGAATTGCTGGGATGCCCGTTTATGGTAATCGGGAAAGGCGACTGTAAGAAGCAGGACTTTAGGCCATCGAAAGAAAGAAGCGCTTGCCGAAGAACGCCGGCGGCGATTCCATTATACGGTGCCGCGTCCCTTAAGCTACGACCGACCGTGCCGATTCCCGTCCGAGAGGCGAGCGACGACGCCGTTTTCCGGACTTGCCCCCTTGGGACGGCCCTGGTCACGTCACGAGACTCAACGGCGCGCCAAACAGGAGCATTCCGCATGCCCGTCATTTAGAGCGGCCGGAAAGGAGTAGACAAAAAACCAGGGACGAGAGGCCTATCTCAATGCCTAAGATCTATTGGATTGAGACAAGTGGTTCTCTTCATCCCCTTCTCTGTTTTACATGACCAAGACTTCCGGCCACCTGCTAGGGGAAACCCGGCTTCGTAATGCGCGGCATACCTGAGCGGTCCGGGTGTCTCCGTTGCAGAGAATAGTTGCGTCGTTAAGGGAGAGCACTCCGACGAGGGACCCATACTTGTCGGCGATGAGAACGCGGCCGACTTTCTTGTCTTTCATGAGGTCCAGCGCTGCCTGCAAGTCGTCATCCTCGCGGACGATGTGGACGGCAGGCGACATGGCCAATCGGACCTGGGCATTCGGCGAAAGCCCGTCGGCCAGGGAGCGGATCGTAATATCGCGGTCGGTAATCACTCCGATCGGCTTGCTGGTGGGGCCGATTACCGGTAGAAAGCCAACATTGGCCAGTTTCATCGTCATAGCCGCTTCGGCGAGCGACGCTTGTGCTTCGATCGTCTTCACTTCGGTCGTCATGACGTCATGCAGTCTCATTTGATCTCCTCCTTCGCGCCATCGACACTAAGGCCTATAGCAAGATTGGGCCGGGTATTCCACCCGACGGCAAGTCTCGACTTCGGTGTCCGTATCTTGCTGGACATTGCATTTAACGTCAGGCGATTTACGGCTTGCTCCTTACCGCCAGGCTCGTCAGCATAAAAGGGGGCGGTCCCGCTCGAACAAGACCATGAAAGTAAGCGATGTGATGACGCATGGGATCGAAACGATCGCCGGAGAGGCGTCGGCGGCCGATGCGGCAAAGAGGATGAAATTCCTGAACGTCGGGATCCTCCCGGTGCTGGATGGCGACCGGGTCGTCGGCGTCGTGACGGATCGCGATTTGACGATTCGGATTCTCGCCGACCCGGCCGGGGCACGATGGACGCCCGTCCTAGAGGCGGCGACTCGACGGTTCGTTAGCATTTCCGAAGAAGTCGACGTCGATCAGGCGATCGACGTCATGTGTGCGGAGGGCATCTCGCGGCTTATCGTCGTCGATGGATCGGGACGGCCCATCGGCGTTCTCTCGGCGGGCGATATCGCTGCGCAGACCTCGTCGGAGCGGGTCAGCGAACTGCACCGGATTCTTGGTATGAAGTACCGCGAGCGGCATGCCCGCAGCCTCGCCCACGCCAGCCGTCGGTGGTAGCTTGCGGTGGCATCCCACTTTGAGCCGGATTAACGCCGGGATGACCGAGCCAAGATGGCTCGGGCACACTCCGCCTGCTCCGCCTAGAAGGCGGAGCCACGTGGTTACGCGGAGGATATTCATCAATGATGCAAAGCTAGGATTCGGCCTTCGAAATCCGGACGACCGACTTCTTGAATTCCGGAATTTTGCTGATCGGATCGAGCGCGCGGTTCGTGAGGATGTTGGCGCTCTTCTTTCCTGCCCAGTGATAGGGGATGAAGACGGTGTCGGGGCGGATCGTCGTGACGACTTTGGCGTTCAGGACGACCTCGCCTCGGCGGCTTTCGACTCGCATCGGCTTGCCATCCTCGATCCCGTATTGAGCGGCCAGCGTCGGATGAATTTCGACATACGGCTCGGGACATAGATCGACGAGGCCGCCGATGCGCCTCGTTTGGGTTCCGCTCAAGTATTGGGTGACGACGCGGCCGGTCGTCAGGATGATCGGGTACTCCTCGTCCGGCTCTTCGGCACTCGGCCGATAGACGACAGGATTGAAATGAGCCTTGCCGTCGTTCGTGCTGAATCTCAGGTCTTCGAAGAGCCTGGGAGTGCCGGGATGGCCGATTTCCGGGCAGGGCCAGAAGACTCCCAGTTCGTCGACGATGCGCTGGTAGGTGATGCCGTAGTAGTCGGCGGTTCCTCCCTTGCTCGCGACGCGGAGCTCGTTGAAGATATCCTCGCTACACTTGAAGTGATCGAAGTATTGGCCCCGGCCGAGACGGCGGGCGATGTCGAGGAGGATCGCCGTATCTTCTCGGGCATCGCCGGGCGGGTCCACCGCCTTATTAATCTTGATGACGCGGCCCTCGGCGCTAGTTGAGGTGCCCTCCTCCTCCTCGTGGAGCGAGCCGGCGAGGACGATGTCGGCGTGATGGGCCGTCTCGTTGAGGAAGAAGTCGATGGCGGTGTAATGCTCCAGCTTGTCGAGAGCGGCGTGAGTGAAGTTGACGTCGGGCAACGAGACGACCGGATTGAAGCAGATCGAGATGAGGGCCTTGATCTCGCCCTCGTGGATCATGTTCACCAGTTCTTGGGCCGTGCTGCCCTTTCGCGGCATCTCCGATTCTTCGATGCCCCAGACTTCGGCGACGTATTTGCGATGCTCGGGGTTTTCGATGTCGCGGTTGCCGGGTAGCTGGTCGCACTTGTGGCCATGCTCGCGCCCGCCTTGCCCGTTGCCTTGGCCGGTGATCGTGCCGTAGCCGCAGCCGGGCCGGCCGATTCGCCCGGTGGCGAGGACGAGATTGATGCAGGAGAGCACGTTGTCGACGCCCTTTGTATGGTGCTCGATGCCGCGTGCGTGGAGGAGAAAGCTCGTCTTGGCCTGGCCCCACATCCGGGCGGCTTTGCGGATGTCTTCGATTTCCACGCCACTGATCCGGCTCGCTTCTTCGACGGAGAGGGACATCGCGGCCTTCTCCGTTTCCTCCCAGCCGCTCGTATGGGCCTGAATGAAGGCACGGTCGACCATGTCTTCCTCGATCAGCACGCGGAGCATCGCGCCGAAGAGGGCCGAGTCGGCGCCGGAGCGAACCGGGAGGTGAAGGTCGCAGGTCCGGGCAAGAGGCGTCTCACGAGGATCGACCATGATCAGCTTCGCGCCCCGGTCCCGGGCTCGCCAAATGTAGTCGGTGGTGATCGGCGAGCACTCGGCGACGTTCGTTCCGGCGCACAGGATGACCTCGGCGTCGAGGATGTCTTGCCAGGAGTTGGCGGCGCGATCGATTCCGAACGCCTTCTTATTGCCGGCTCCGGCGCTGACCATGCAAAGACGGCCGTTGTAGTCGAGGTTCTTCGTCTGGAGGGCGACGCGGGCGAACTTGCCGACGAGATAGCTCTTCTCGTTTGTAAGAGAAACGCCGGAAAGGACGGCGACTGCGTCCTTGCCGTATTGCTCCTGAACTCGCTTGATCTCGCGGACCGTCGTTTCCATGGCCTCTTCCCATCCGATCGGGACGAAGCCTTGACCTTCAACTCGCTTGAGGGGGCTGAGCAGGCGGTCGGGGTGGTTGTCCTGCATGTAGCGCTTCACGCCCTTTGGGCAGAGCTTGCCCCGATTGAAGGGGAAGTCTTCCCACGGCTCGAAGCCGATGACGCGGTTGTCGCGAACCTTGAGCTGGATGCCGCATTGCTGGCCGCAAAAGCAGCAATGGGTCTTGACCAGCTTCTCCGGTTCGCCCCGTCCCTTCCATCCGCCGGGCGGGGCGTAGTTCAGATGCGGTCCGAAGTCTTCGGTCAACTTGTCGAGGGTCGTCGGAATCTTTGCCATGGATTTATCCCGCGTAGGGTCGGTCGCCGAGGTGGGCGGCCTGGTTCAGGGCGACGAGCTTGCGTTTCTCGTCGGGCGAAAGGTCTTGATGCTCTCCGAAGTCGAATCCCATCTCCTTCATCACTTGGGCCAAGTCGTCGTGATGGAGGCGGGACTGGAACGGCTCGCCGGAGCGGGGACAGATCGCTTGCGGCCCCCGCGCGCCTTCCTCCTTGTAATAGGCGACGCCCAACTGGGCCGGGCGCTGCACGATGTGGAAGAACTTGCCGAAGGGCAGGTAGAGGAGGAACAGGATCACCGTGAAGGCGTGGAGCAGGGACAGGAACGAGAAGCTCTGCCCACCCATGAGGCGGTAGCTGGCGGTCAGCATCAAGCCGGTCACGGCAACCGAAAAGAGGAGGAAAAGAGGAATCAGATCGGAGGCGAGGGACTGCACGGCCTGGGCCCCGTGGTCGAAGACGCGGCGGTGCATTGCGAGGGCGACGCCGATGAGGACGAGGACGGCGCTGATATTGAGGCCGTTGAAGATCAGGAATCCGAGGACGCTGTGGGGTGGGAAGGCGAATTGGCGGTGACCCATCACCTCCACGACGTAGTTGCCGTTATCGTGTCCGAATTGGACCCACCCCCAGCTCAGGGGAATCGTGATCGCGAAGGCGAGGAAGCATCCCCAGGCGAGGCACATGTGGGCGGCCCACCGCGATTTGCTGCGATGTTCGATGAATCGCTGAGCGCCAATGTTGTCGATAGCCAGAACGACGAGCCGGCCCACGTTCCGGATTAGGGCGGCCGGGCGGAAGAAAAGGGCGAACGTCCGCTTGAAATAGAGCCGGGTTGGGGGGCGCTGGACCCACATCGCGTAGCGGTAGATCGTCGCAAACGCGGCGAAGACGGTTGCGGCCGCGTAGGCGGCCAGGGGTGCGTCGAACCGGCTGAAGTTACCCGAGCCGAGGCAGATGCCGCCGAGGACGAGAATTGCCGCGAGGACCCCGGACGAGAAGGCGATGGTTTGAGCCTTTTTCATGCTTCCTGACCTCCCGCCAATACCGCGCTCGGCTCCCGTTCGGCGAGAATCCGAAAGGCTGCCTTCAGCATTCCCACGAAGACCATGAGCCAGGCGAAGCAGGCGATGGGGAGGAAGACTTTCGAGATCGGCATGATGAACGGCAGCTTGAATTGGGTTGAGGCGGAGTACGTCGCGAAGGTGTACATGCCGAGCGGGAAGACCATGCTCCAGAGCTGCGGCTCATACGACAGCGGCACGCGCTTGACGCCGTGCCGCCAGACTCCGAGGATGAGGAGCAGGGGAATCCAGGCCGAAGCGACCATCCAGAAAAAGAGGGTGAAGGCTTGGAGGACGGGGAAGGCGTTGACGTCGAATCCCCAGGCTCCCGAATGCTTGTTCAGCTCCGCGCCGGCGACGCACGAGATGGCGGCGGCTCCCATCATGATCCAGTAGGGCGGGGTGAGATCGGCGGCTTCGACCCGCGTGAGGAGGAGCCGAGCGATGATCAGGGAGATCAACATCAGGTAAGTCGCGCCGCCGATCATGAAGAGCCCGGCGGGAATAAAGAGCGGGATGCGGTCGCTCAGCACGGCGGAGAGGATGGCGAGGGACTGGGTCGAGACAACGATGACCAGCCAGCCGCCATTTACGCTCCGGTCGGCGGTGGGCTTTTCGGCCGAGACGATCACGACAGTCGCGAAAGCGTACATGAAGACGATCCAAAGAACGCCACCCAGGCAGAGCAGGCCGAAGGCAAGCTCGTCGAGCTTGAACAGCCGGAGGCCGATGGTGGCGAGAACGCCCGTTCCGGCGATCGTCGTGAAGAAGCCGGGGCCTTTGCCGAAGGAGCTGAAGTCGGCCAGCAGCTCCTTCGGGAACCGAACGGCCCGATAGATCGTAAGGGCCCAAAGCTTCAGGTATCCCACGGCCCCGAGCACATAGAGGATTTGAGCCGGAAGCACGTAGCCGTAGGCGTTGAGCGCGGTGGCGACGATGCCGGTCGCCATGACATAGGCGAAGTAGCCGGGGAAGAGAGTCCTGGCCGATTCGACGAATTTAGCGCCCATGGTCGCTCCTCTCCACCCCGATCAACATCCAGGTGTTGACGACGAGGCAGACGATGCTGACGATCGCCCCGGGAAGGGCCATGGTCGGTTCCCCGGCCAAGATGCCTTCGAGCGCGGAGACGAAAAGCCAAAGCTGGAGAAGCACGAGCACAAGCTCGAAGAAGAGGAGCGCGAGGAAGACGGGGGAGCGCTGGCGGCGGCGATTCTGTTCGACCTTGCTCATGCCTTAACCCCTTTCGCGAAGATCTGATCGCCCCGGACGTCGAGAATGATCTGCGGGAGCGGACGGGGCGGCGGTCCTTGCAAGACGTGTCCATCTTCGAGCGAGAAGGCCCCGTTATGGCAAGGGCAATAAAGGCGCTTCTGATCGACTTGGACCTCGACCGGGCAGCTCAAGTGAGTGCAGCGGCGAGAGTAGGCGACGAACTTGCCCGGTTCCGGCTGGATGAGAACGCACATATCGGTCGGGCGGGGATACCAGAACTGGAAGGAGCCGCCGACCGGTACGTCCTCGACGCTTGCGACCCTCGCCTCCTCGAACTGAATTTCGCTTCGGGAACGGGACCACACGGCCAATCCGACCGATCCGAGAGCGAGGCCGCCGCTGGCGAGGGTCATGAACTTGAAGAACTCGCGGCGGCTGACGTATTGGTCTTCCTCCCAATCGATCGGGAAATCTAGTCTTATCTTCTCTTCCATGGTTATGCTCTCACCCGCTCCAAGAGGTCCTTTTTGCGAACGATGGCGTCGGTCCGAACTTCGAGCTTCGTCTCGCCCTTCGGCATCATCAGCGAGACCCTCGTCTTGATCGTCCGCGTTCCGAAGACGAACTCGTTGACCGGCGTCGCGTGTCGTTGCGCGGCGATCTCTTCCGGCGTCCCGAAGAAGAGGGCTCCGGAGGGGCAGACCGTCGCGCACATCGGCTTGAGCCCGACCGAAGTGCGGTCGTAGCACATGTCGCATTTCATCATCTGGTCGATGCCGGCGTCGTACTTGGGCACCCCGAACGGGCACGCGTAGACGCAATTGGTGCATCCGATGCAACGCGGCTTCAGGGAGCTTTGAACGACGCCGTCGGGGGTGCGTTTGATCGCGTCGGCCGGGCAGACGGCGGCGCAGGCGGGCTCTTCGCAGTGCATGCAGATCACCGGGGTCGTCTGCACGGTCTCGCCGCGCTTGATCGTGACGAGGTGGATCATCGAAGTGCCGGCGTGGGTGTCGCATTCCGCGCACGCGGCGACGCAGGCGTTGCATCCGATGCATCGGCTGGGGTCGATATAGAATTGGCGTTCGGACATGGTGTTGGGCCTATCCTGCTGCGATGCTTACCTTAAGCGACGATTTGGCGGCCCTCTTTCGCAGCATCGGTGCGGCAACATACCATGCCCAAATGGCAATGCCCGTGAGCTCCACGAACCCGGACGGCGCCATCGGCAGGAAGCCTCCGGGCGTGTAGTCGGTGGCGATCTCGAGGACGACGCGGGCGGCGTTTCCCAGATTGATCAGAACGAAGGCCGACCATAGGGATTTCTGCGCCGATTCCGGCAGGTCGTTCATCCGGGCCACGACGTGCATGCCAACCCCGAGGATCATCTGCGAGATGAAGCCGACGGTCAGGGCGTGGCGAAGCCCGCCGATGTAGGCGTGGGAGAAGGGCTGCCCGATCAGAGCCAGGTGAAGCGGCTCCAGAAGGAGCAGTCCTCCCGAGAGAAGGAGCCAGACGAATGCCGAGCGGATGAATTTGTGGGCGGGGAGGCGCTCGGTCAGCGGTTCGAAGATACGAAGCGCGACGACCAGCATGACGGCGGCGACGGCGAGGAGCAGCCCGCCGGCGAAGTACAGGCGGCCCGTTCCCGGCGCCATCTCGCGGTTGAAATAGAGAATCCAGCCCGCCATGCGGCCGATCAGGCCCACATTCCAAACGAGGAGCGCGGTGAGGGCGAGGTCCCGATTTGCGGGACGGGCTCCGAAGCAGGTGTTCATCTTGGTCAGGGCGACGCCGAAGATCATCATCGTCACGAAGCCGAGGAATTGGGCGTCCCGATACGGCGTGAAGTATTCCGCGACGAACATGACGCCCTTGATCGGATCGGGCTGGTGGGCGAAGGCGAAGAAGAACGGCTCGGCGAGGGCGATCAGCAGCATCCAGGCGAGGGATGTGAGGACGAACCGGCCTTGCCAGTCGAGCGGCTTTCCGGTTCGGTGCCGGGTCACCTGCGTGTTCGTCATGAAGAGGATCACGGCGACGAGCTGCAGGATGCAGGAGAAGATGCCGACCGGCATCCAGACGGCGGGGTCGCTCTTGACGAGCGGCTCGGCGGCGAACCGGAGGCCGATTCCGACCGCCATCAGGATCAACGAGGCGTAGGCAAGGCGGTGGAAGAGCTTGATCTTGCTCTTGCTGGGAGCGTGCTGCTGAAGGGCGAAGCCGATCACGAAGAAGCCGACCCACCCATAAAGCTGGGAATTGGCGTGGGCGAGGACGTAGGGCGTCCAGACGTCGGCGGTGTAGCTGCCTTTCAGAGCGATGCCGAGAAGAGCGACCGCGCCGAGCGTGCATCCGGCGGTCAGGACGCTGAGGATGCCGGCGAGGAAGAAGGGGCGGTAGATTTCGACGCTTGCCCGCTCGTCGCGCGAGATCGGGAGGGTCGAGATCCTCTTTTGGGAGCTGGGTTCGAGAATTGCCATGAATATGTCCTAGCTGGTCTGAGGTGTGGCGTAAGGCATGGCTGGAGATTCATCCGGCTCGGCGAGGCGCAGAGCCTGCCGGAGCCGATAACGGTTGGGCACGGTGAGCTGAGCTAGAGTAACCGAGCGGAGCTCGGTGAAAAACGCATCCAACGCGCTTTGAAGAACGCCGTTGAGCAGGCATGCCGGCTCGATGACGCATCTTTCGCGTGAATCGTCGAAGCATTGGACCAAGGCGAAATCCGGCTCGATGGCGCGGACGACCTCCTCCACCGTGATCTCGCTCGCGTCCCTGCTCAGAGAGATTCCTCCGTTACGCCCCCGATTCGAGGCGACCAGGCCATGGGAGGCTAGCTTCGCGGCGACTCGCATCATGTGGGTTTGGGAAAGGCCCATTTTCTGGGTGATCTCTTGGATCGTGGCCGGAGCTCCTTGCTTCACCGACAGATAGATCAGCATGCGCAGGGCGAGGTCGGTCTGGAGGTTCAGTCGCATTTGATGACTCCATAATACATGAGTTAGATATTCATATTTTATGCTCCCGCAGGCTTTTCTTTAGTTTTTTTGTTTCAGTTTATGATCTCGGACACCGAGTAAACTGGCAGACATATCGCTTTGCGATATGCAGACGCCCCCATGTCCTCTCATTCGGAATCCCCCCTTCAGCCCTTGCCGGTGTCTCCTATTCTCAGCGAGTCGATGCCGGCTGGTTCCACTTCGCAGGGTGTACTCGACCGGCGAACGCTTCTCATTTGCGCGGTCGCGGCCATCGTCGCCTTCGCGGCGACGATTACGGCCAAGGTCTTGGTTCTCTTGATTGCCTTCGTGACGAACCTCGCGTTCTTTGGGCGGTTCTCCACGGCCAATGCCTCGCCGGCGTCCAGCCACATCGGCCTGCTTGTCTTCGTCGTTCCGGCCGTCGGGGGAATCATCGTCGGGCTGATGGCCCGGTTCGGCTCGCGGGCGATCCGCGGTCATGGCATCCCGGAGGTGATGGAACAAATCCTCACCAACGAGAGCAGAATTCCGCCAAAGGTCACTTTCCTCAAGCCGACCTCTTCGGCGGTCGCGATCGGCACGGGCGGGCCGTTCGGGGCAGAAGGGCCGATCATCGCTACCGGAGGCGCGCTCGGCTCTCTGGTCGGGCAGTTGCTGAGAACCACGGCGTTCGAAAGGAAAATCCTGCTGGCGGCGGGAGCGGCTGCGGGTATGACGGCGATCTTTGGGTCGCCGATTGCAGCCGTCGTTCTCGCAGTCGAGCTTTTGCTTTTCGAACTGCGGCCCGGCTCGATCATTCCGGTCGCGATCGCTTGCGTCGTAGCCGCAGGGGCGCGGACGCTCTTATTCGGGGCCGGCCCCGTCTTCGCGATGCCCTCCCTCCAGCCCGCGAGCGGCGGCGCGCTTGCCTTCTATAGCTTCGTCGGGCTCGTGGCGGGCATTGCGTCGGTCGCGATCACGAAGGCGGTTTACTGGATCGAGGACGCGTTCGAGAGAATTCCCATTCATTGGATGTGGTATCCGGCGATCGGAGGCCTTGTGGTGGGCGCGGTCGGCTACTTTGCGCCGCGCACTCTCGGCGTCGGCTATTTCAATATCACGGATTTGCTTGGGGCAAGGGTGATCGGCAGCGCGGCCCTCGCGCTCGCGGCCTGCAAATTCCTTTCTTGGGTGCTCGCCCTGGGAAGCGGGACTTCGGGAGGAACTCTGGCCCCTCTCTTCACCATTGGCGGGGGACTCGGCGCGGCGGTCGGCTCGGCCGGCATCGCCCTTCTTCCCAATCTGGGTATCGACGTCCGGGTGGCCGCTCTCGTCGGTATGGCGTCCCTATTCGGCGGCGCGTCTCGGGCCTTGTTGACGTCGATCGTCTTCGCGCTGGAGACGACCCAACAGCCGGCGGCCGTCCTCCCGCTCTTGGCCGGCTGCGTCGCCGCTTATCTCGTGTCGTGCCTGGCGATGCGGAATACGATCATGACCGAGAAAATCGTCCGACGCGGCATCCGGGTACCGAGCGAGTATATGGCGGACTATCTCGATCATGTCGAGGTGGGGAAGATCGGGCGGAAGCCGTTGGTGACGCTTTTCGATCATCAAAGGCTCGACGAAGTAAGGGACTGGCTCCGGATTCATCAGGCCGCATCCGGCCACCAGGGTTATCCGGTCCTCGATCAGGACGGCGGCCTTGTGGGCGTCGTCACTCGCCGGAACCTTCTCGATCCGGAGATGTCCGGGTCGTCGCTCCTGCGCGAAGTCGTCCTGCGGCCTCCCGTGTGTATTCCTGAGAACGCCACTCTGCGCGACGCGGCCGACCGGATGATTCGGGAGGGCGTCGGCCGCTTGCCGGTGACGGATGCGAACGATCCGGACCGGCTCGTCGGGATCGTTACGCGAAGCGATATCCTCGGCGCACACGAAGTCCGCCTCCGCGAAGCGGAGCAAGCCGAGCGAACGATCCAGCTCCGCCGCGCGGCCCGTTAGGGGTAGAAGCCCCAGACGGCTTGGTCGATGCGGGCCGTCCAGGGCAGGAATGGGATGACGCCGGTGGCGTAGTAGCGGATTTGCGCTCGCATCGCCCGGGTGCCGTTTTCGATGAAGCGGTTTGGATTGGTCACGGTCAAGACGATCCGCGAATCGTTGTTCGACGTCGATGGACGCGAGTCGATCTGGACCCAAGCGCCGGCCGTATAGTCCCAAAGCTCGACGACTTGCTGGAGGCGGTTGCTCGACGATTGCGCCTCCAGAAAGAACCGGAGGGACGTGGCGGTTTGCGCCGGCGCCACCGCGTCGAGGCGAACGTTGATCGGGGACACGGAGGCGACGATCCCGAAGTGGCCGTTGACGACGAGTCGCTGGTCGTCGCTTTGAATAAGGCTGCCAAGATCGCCCGAAACGAGGTCGCCCTGGTAGACCGTGACGCTCGTCGGAGGCACGGCCGACGAGATGACCTTATAGATCCTGCCGGCATTGAAGTTGAGGAAATAAAGCTCGCCGGCGGAGTCGACGTCGATCGAGGAGATATGACCGGCGGCCGTGCCTAGCTCGTCGGTGTGAAGCGTGTTGTCGCTCGCGGAGCCGGTTCCGGATTGATTGAGCCGGAAAGACCAGACGTCGCCGGTTACCTCGTCGGCATAGAAGTAGCGGCCGTTCCAGTAGTTGCCGAGAGCGGTTCCTCGGTACACGTAGCCGCCGGTGATCGCGTTGCCGTTTGCGCCGTAGTGGGCATATTCGGCGATCGGATCGGTCAGCGGGGCGAACGCCTGGCTGCCGCCGAGGCCGGTGTCGTGCATGCCTTCGCGAAGCCGCCAGCCGTAGTTAAAACCGCCCGTCCCCGGCTGCTCGAAGTCGACCTCCTCGTAGGCGTCCTGGCCGACGTCGCCGATGATCAGGGCGCCGGTGCCGCCGAGAGCCGGCGAGTCGAAGCTCCACTTCCAAGGGTTGCGCAAGCCTAAATCCCAAATCTCGCCCATGGCAGTAATCGGATTGCCGTCGACGAAGGGGTTGGAGGCGGGAATGTGGTAATTCCGGGTTGGGTCGTCTGGAAAGTCGTCGCCCGTGGGATCGATGCGAATCATCTTGGCGAGGAGCGTATTCGGGTCTTGGCCGTGCTGATGGGGGTCGTTGCCCGATCCGCCGTCGCCAACTCCGGCATAGAGATAGCCGTCGGGTCCAAAGCGGAGGGTCCCGCCGTTGTGGTTCTGATCGACCGGGTGGGGGATCGTCAGGATCGGATACGCGCTCGACGAGTCGAGGGTGAGCGGATTGGACGTCGAGCGGCTGTAGCGGACGATCTGGATGTCCTGGCTCGTATTCGTGTAGTACACGTAGGCATAGCCCGAGGTCGCGTAGTCGGGGGGCAGGGCCAAGCCGAGAAGGCCCTCCTCGACGTAAGAGGTGATGACGAGGCTGCTCAGGTCGATAAAGGGCGTCGAAAGGAGCGTTCCGTTCTGGATGACGCGGATCAGGCCGGTTCGCTGGACGACATATTGGACGTTCGGCTGGCCGGGGTCTTGAGTCATGGCGACCGGCTGGCTTAGCCCGGTCACATAAGTCGAATAGCGGATTTGACCGTGCGCGGCGGAAACCGCGGCTAACAACCCGGCAAGAAGCACCTTTCTCATCGCCATTACCCCCCGAAACGAGACTCGCTTTCTATCGCGTTAGACCGCATTGTATGGCGTGCGGAGCCAGTCCCGCGTAAAGATTCGCGCATGCAAGGCTCGTTCCCGGCATTTCTACTTGCACAACAAGCGAGCCCAACTCCGCGCAAAGGAAATGGCAACTCATCGAAAATGCGACATGGAGCCTTCTCCACGGCCCTGACGATGGCGGTTTGCGGATGCGCCGTCTTCGCTCGGGGCCAAAGCTCTCTTCCCGACGTCGCCTGGCTGGCCGGCGGACATTATCAGCCAATCGTCTCGGTCGCTTATTCGCCGGATGGATCGATGATCGGCTCCAGCGGCCATTTCAGCGATTCGACGATCAAGCTATGGCGGGAGAGCGACGGCTCTTTGATTCGGACGCTGAACGGCAGCGCCACCAATCCCTTCATCTTCGGGCCGATGACGCCGGTGACGTTCCTTCGGGACGGCAAGACGGTCATCGCCATCGGGGAAGGCTCTTCGACCGGCTATTGGAATGTCGCGGATGGAAGGTTGCTCAAGACGACGAGCGTTGGGGGCAACGACTTGGCCCTCGATCCGACCGGCACTCTCATTGCCGCGCCTCCGTTCAGCGGGAGTTCGGTCCGCATCGTTCATGCCTCGGACGGGACGCCGGTGCGGACGCTCAGCGGGGCAGGAAATATTATCGAGCGCGTGGCGTTCTCTCCCGATGGAACGCGACTGGCGGGCGGGGACGCGAACGGCAGGCTCCTGATCTGGAGAGTCTCGGACGGGACCCTGCTCACCAACGTTCCCGGACATACGCTCGACGTCTCGGGCATCCAGTATTCGCCGGATGGAACGATGATCGCGACGGCGAGCTACGACCAGACCGTCAAGCTGTGGGACGCGGCGACCGGGACCCTCATCCGCACGCTCACCGGCCATACGGCCTTTATCGAATGCATGAAGATTTCGCCGGACGGGCACTGGCTCGCCTCGGGCTCGGACGACGATACGGTCCGCCTTTACAGCCTGCCTTCGGGCACGTTTATCGCGACGATTTCGACCGGATATGCGGTCAACGGCATTGCCTTCAATCCGACTTCGACGCGAATGGCGGTGGCGGGGAACCCCGAGTTGCGGGAATACGACGTGGCCGAACAGATGTTCATCCGCAGCCTGGTTCGCGCCTACCAGCCGGTTTCCTGCGCGCGATTCGCGCCGGATGGCCGCCTCGTGACGGCAGGCTACGACGGGGTCATGACCGTGCACGACGTATCGGGAGCCGAGGCGATGCGTATCGGCGCCTCGCTGGGCGTGATGTCGCTGGCGGTCGCACCCGACGGCCAGTCGTACGCGGCAGGGATGCAGAACCAGACGATCCGGCACTACCGGATGAGCGACGGCGCGTTGCTGCACTCGATCGGCGTGAGTTCTTACATCTACGGGATGAGCTATTCGCCGGACGGCGCGACCTTGGCGACGGGGCACCTGGACAACACGGTGCGGCTATGGAACACGAGCGACTATTCGCTACGGGCGACGTTGAACGGCCATTCCTCGCGTGTGACGAGCATCGCCTTTACATCGGATGGGACCAGGATGCTAACCGCTTCGGCGGATGGGACGGTCAGGGTTTGGGACGGTCAGGGCAACTTCGTTCGCGTCATGACGGGGACGGGGGAAGGGTTGAATACGCTGGCGATCTCGCCCGACAACCAATTTGTTCTGGCAGGCGGGGAGCATGGGATTCTGGAGATTTGGAGGATTTCGACGGGCCAACTGGCGGCCTCGCTCGGGAGCGGCCAGCCGGTGGTAGCTGCGGTCTGCTATACGCCGAGCGGTTATGCGTTCTATTCGGCCGGGCAGGGGAATTCGACGGTGAAAGTCTGGCGGGCCAACGACCACGCCTTGCTGGAGACCTACACCCGGGAAACCGGCGGCATCAGCTCAAGCAACTCCGGGACCCTCTGCCTGGACGTCTCTCCGGACGGGGCGCACATGGGCTTCGGCCGGGACGACGCGACCGTCGTCTTCGCTTATAACACGCTGATTTCGGTTCCGGCTTCGTATAACCTGGTTCGAGGGAGTGTGGACCAGGGGACGGTTCAGGACTTGGCCGCCGAGGATGGGTCCTCACTTGTGATCCGCCGGGGCATTGCGCCTCGGGCCCAGGATGCGCCGGTGCAGATCGAGCTCTTCGGCCAGTCGCGGGTTCCGAATCCGACGAGCTTGGCCTTCACTGTCAAGGCGGGGGTTTCGACGCCAGGACTTCAGCAGGAGGTCTGGATGTTCAACTTCCATTCCGGCTCCTACGAGCAGGTGGACGCGCGGGCGGCGACAGTTGCGGACCAGACGACGCGGGTCGACCTCGGGGCGAACTTTGGACAGTATCTGGACGGGAGCGGGAATTTCCGGACGGTCGTCCAGTTTCGGCAAGTCGCGGCGACGCTCTCGGCGTCGTGGCGAGTTTCGATCGATCGGGCGGTCTGGTCGGCTGGGCTCTGACCCGCCCGACCGTTCCTGAGCTATAGTTGTGGGCGCACCGATATGATCGCCCAACAAACTCCCGCGCTCTCCCGCCTCCGTGCGACAACGTCGACGCGCCAAGTTCTGATTGTGGTGGCGGGGGCGGCCTTTACCGCTCTCTGCGCCCAGATTCGGATTCCGCTCCAACCGGTCCCAATTACGTTGCAGACGCTCGGCGTGATGCTGACGGGACTTGCGCTCGGCCGTTCTTGATCGGCGACGCGATCAAGTGCGGATTGGTCGTCCTGCTCGTGCCGCCGGTTTGTCGGGGCCCTGGAATCCTAGCCGCGTCGTCGCCGCGCCAAGGCGAGAAGCCCGATTCCTAGACCCATGGCCAGGAGTCGGCCAGTGCAACGGATTCCAGATCATCGCCATTCCCGAACAGGCGACGCTGTTCACGTTCTCGTCTCCTTTGCCGATCTTCTCTTTCTTGTCGTGTGAATGGTTTCGGCGAATCAGAGGGATCGCTGAGTTACGCCTGGCCCGGGGAGCAGGCGGCCGTTCTGAAAGCGGAAGGTCCGACCCGGATTATGAAAGGGCTCGAAACGCCACTCAGGTAGGCGCAGGGTCTGCGCCGCCGAGCCGATGTAGCGCGGCCAGGCATATACCCAGGCAAGTTGACGGGGCGTCATGCCCTCCTCCGGAAAGACCGGCTGCGGGAGCCCGGGCTGAGGCTTCCATTTCGGGAACTCGGCCATCTTCGGCGTACGCGAGAAGGTGCGCTCGAAAGCCCATGCATCGGGAATGGCCGCGATGAACGTCGATGCGTCGGGCCGTTCGCGCTGCTCAGCGAATGCCTGCTTGGGGTCCGCTTGGAGGACCACGTAGAGCGGAAACCAGCCGCTGAGAGACATCTCGGAGTCGCCGTAGATCGTCGGATCGATATCGCCCATCCCGCGTGGGCGGGCCGCACGCCATACGTCCACGATGCGGACGGAGGCGGTCCCCCGATTCAGCCGCCATAACCGGTCTTCGCCGTCTTCCGTGATGACGTCGAGGTAGAGGCCCATCGGGTACATCCGCTTGCCCGCGAACGCTCGCTGCAGTTCGGCCGCCTCCGCGTCTCGGATCACCGGCTCCACGCCCTGCGGGGGGTATTCGGAAGACATGAAGGTGAGAGGGATTTCCTCCGAGCCCGAGCGCAGGACGGCGGATATGTTGTAGCGGCCGTTGCTGTACTTCACAAGCGTCAGAGTCTTCCCCAGGTCTTTGCGAAGCCGCCTTGCGATGTTCTGCGCCATCGACGACATGCGGCCGCCGATAACGAGATACCGTTGGTTCAGGCCGAGGATCGGCTTCAGGACGGGCATCGGCCTCCAGTAGAAGAGTTGATAGCTGTAGCCCATGGTCCAGGTGCGATTCTGCCCGTGGATGTTCGCGCTCGCCTCCAGGCGGTAGAAGCCGGGCGCGCAGCCGGTCCAGTCGACGCGGGCGTCAACGCCGCACTCCTCCGCCGCCGTGCCATTGATCTCCATGCCTTGGCTGGTGGGCGGAGGCCAAGCGGCGGCCAGGCCGGTGACCTTCGGTCCGGAACTCTGGCCGCTGAGAGGCACGAAGCGAACGGCAGACTGGTTCCCGGGAACGCTCCAGCGGTAGGGCGGGTACGTAGTAGGCGGCGCGTTGAAACGGTTCCTCGGAGTCGACCTCAGCACCCGCGACGCTGACAGGCGGACGATGTTTTCCCGCATATCAAACCGAGCGCTGAAGTAAAACGCCTGTCCCGGCGGAGCTTGGACGGCCACGGATGCGGCGAGAAGAGCGGTGGCTAGCATCATTTATCTTTGTGACCAGCGAGCGTCCGATGGTTCATTGCGCCGCGGGTATTGCGCTTTTCTGACCGAAGACGCCCCCGCTCTCTTCCGGAGGGCGATTTCAACAAAGACTTTGTATCTAAGAGGTGGCTGCCGCACTAGGACTCGAACCTAGGACCCGCTGATTAACAGTCAGCTGCTCTACCGACTGAGCTATGCGGCAGTGAGGAGTCAGATTATACCTATCGGCTGAAACCCGCGCAAGGCTTAGGAAGGCAGGCTGGAAGCCTGCCCTCCTAATGCGAGCGTCCGTGGACTTCGAAGTGGTCGAACGGGGTGCCGTCGGCTTTCAGGGCTTCCGCCTTCATCGTGTCTCCGTCCACGTCGAAGACGACGATGTGGTTGGTCGAGAGATACTGGTCGCCGTCGATCGCGCCTTCCTTGGGATTCACCGGATAAAGCGGGGCGCCGCCTCCGCCGGAGACGATGTAGGTGATGCCGTCCCGCTGGGTGCGGTAGTAGATGTGGTCGTGGCCGTTCAAGACGAGGGTCACGCCGTACTTGGCGAAGACCGGGCAGAGGGTCGCGCGGACGTCCTTATCGGAGCCATGGCTGCCGATGGAATAGGGCGGGACGTGGAAGAAGACCGCGATGTCCTGCTTGGCCTTGCTCGCCTTCTCAAGGTCGGCAACCATCCATTTGTATTCCTCGCCGCTGGGGCCATAGTTCTCGTGCTCATCGACGTCGAGGCTCACGAAATGCCACTTGCCGCGCGTGAAGGAGTAATGCTTTTTGTCGCCGCTCTCGATCTTGAAGTCGATCCGCGAGTCGTAGCCGTCCCCGCCGAAGTCGTGGTTGCCGCGAGCGGGATAGATGGGAATCTTACTTCGCATTTCGCCGGTGATCTCGTCGTAGGTCTTCCAGTTGTCCTCGTTCGTGCCCTTGTGGACGAGGTCGCCGGTCTGGATAACGAAGGCGGGATGCTCTTTCATCATGAGGGCGACAAGCTTCCGATGCACCTCGTGCCCATCCCGGCAGTCGCCGTAAAGGACGAAGCGATAGCGGTCGGCGGGGGCGGATCGGGCAAGAAAAAGGAGGGCGAAAGTCGCGGCCAGAGGCATTTCAACGGAGTTTAGCCCTATCGGCCAACTTGAGGGGAACAATCGGGCGACAAGTCTTTATCCAAGCTTAACGCTCGGAAACGGTGACCGGCGGGCTCCGTCTGGCCAGGTCGAAAAGCGGTCGCATGGTTCTTTCGGTTCGCCGACTCACCGTTTCCTAGCGTCGAGCCTTCAGGGCGGGCCAATCCGAGTAAAGTTTCAACTATGCGCGGAGAAGCAACAACGAAGTCTGCTCTTGACAAAACGCTACGGCCTGCTACGAAAGCGACGTTCCAGCACCTCGATTTCCTCGGCGTCACCGAAGCCGCGGCCCTTTCCTCGGCGAGATGGGTCGGCAAAGGCAAGCGGAACGAGGCCGATCAGGCGGCGTGCGAAGGCATGCGCCGAACCCTGAACGAACTCGACATGTGCGGCGAGATCTGTATCGGGGAGGGGGAGCGCGATGAAGCGCCCATGCTCTACATCGGCGAAAAGCTCGGCACGGGGGAAGGGCCGAATATCCAGATCGCGGTCGATCCTCTCGAAGGCACGAACCTCTGCGCGAACGGCACTCCGAACGCGATCTCGGTTCTCGCGGCGGCGGTCGAGGGCGAGGGCTATCTGATGCACGCCCCGGACTGCTACATGGACAAGCTGGTCGTGGGCTCGGAGTGCGTCGGCGTCGTCGACATCACGCTCCCGCCGCGCGTGAACATTCGGCTGATGGGCAAAGCGATGGGGAAGGATGTCGACGAGCTGATCATCGGCGTGCTCGACCGGCCCCGCCACGACGCGCTGATCGCGGAGATTCGGGACGCGGGCGCGCGGGTGCATCTTATTCCGGATGGCGACCTGTCGGTCGCAATCGCCGCGCTCGATCCGGAAGCAGGGATCGACGCACTGATGGGTATCGGGGGCGCGCCGGAAGGCGTGATCACAGCCGCCGCCGTTCTGTGTATGGGTGGCGAGATGCAGGCGCGGTTGAAGTTCACCATCGACGGCCAGCGCGAGCGGGCGGAGAAGATGGTCGACGGGGACGTCGACCGGGTCTTCAAGACGGAGGACCTGGCGCGGGGAAGCGTGATGTTCTCAGCGACCGGGATTACGTCGGGAGATTTGCTGAAAGGCGTGCGCTACGGGCGCGGATTCGCGCTGACGGAATCGATCGTCATGCGGTCGGCGACGGGCACGGTTCGCCGCATCGAGACGATGCACCGCAACGCGGGATAGCAAAACGTTGCCTCGATTTCCCCTTCCTCCCGATCTCTTAGGTTCCCGGAAGAAGAGGGGGTTTTGGCCGGCAAGTTGCCGGCGCTCCCAGCTAGTAAACTCGTTGTCCGATGTCCCAACCTGACCTCGCCCGAATCCGGACTCAGATCGATGAGATCGACGGCGAGCTCGTCCGGCTTCTCAGCCGGCGCGCCGAGCTTGCCATCGAGATCGGGGCGATCAAGGGCAGGGACGGGAAGCCGTTCTTTACGCCGGAGCGGGAACGTGAAATCTTCGAGAAGCTGGATCGCACGAACCCCGGCCCCCTCCAGACCAAGCAGCTTGCGGCGATCTTCCGAGAGATCATCTCGGCGGCGCGAGCCGCGGAGAAGCCACTCTTTGCCGCCTACTGGGGACCGCCGGGCACGTTTACCCATCTCGCCGCGGTGAAGACGTTCGGGGAGAGCAGCACGCTCGTTCCCGTCGAGTCCATCGAGGAGGTCTTCCGGAGCGTCGAGCACGGCCAGGCGGATTATGGGGTGGTACCGATCGAGAACTCGGTCGCGGGGATTGTGCCGGAAACGCTCGATATGTTCCCGAATTCCAGCGCGAAGATCTGCGCCGAGACGTACATCTCGGTCCATCACCACCTCGTGACCGCGTGCGCCTCCCTCGCGGAGATCGAGCGCGTCTATACAGGACCGCAGCCGGAGCATCAGTGCCGGGGCTGGCTACGCCAGCATCTTCCCCGCGTCGAGATCGTGAACGTGGCCCCTACCGCGAAGGCGGCGGCGAAGGCGAAGGAGGACTCACGCGGGGCGGCGATCGCGAACGCGATGGCGGCGGAGCTGACCGGCCTGCCGATCCTTGTCGAACACATCGAGGACAATCCCCACAATCAGACCCGGTTCCTGATCGTCGGCTACAACGAGCCGGCGAGGACGGGAAAGGACAAGACGAGCCTGCGCTTCACCCTCGGCAACCGTCCGGGCGAACTCTACGCCGCCCTCGGCGCCTTCGACCGGTTCGGCGTGAACCTGATGATGATCGAGTCGCGCCGGGCTCGCGCGTTCGATTACAACTTCTTTCTCGATTGCGTCGGGCATCGGACGGACGAGAACGTGAAGTCGGCCCTGGAGGCGCTCGGCGCGCTGAGCCACGACATCACGATTCTCGGCAGCTATCCGATGTCGGATATGGCCTAGCTCACAAGTCATTGTTTCATAATTCGGCGCCACGCCGGACCGTCACCCCCTGCAGAGGGGGGAGGACGTGAGACGCTACACTAGCTCACAAGGATGGGCGGCGGGAGACGCATTGTTTCCGATGGCCGCCGTCAGGTCCCTCGGGCACGGCAACCGCAGATGAGCGCAGATGAACGCAGATGGATGATCGGTTTGGCGCGAAAGGCGGCACAATGAAACGAGATGCTGGCTACCCTCGGCCTCTGCCTTGCCATGGCCCAAACGACTTCCGAACCTTACTCTGAGCCGCTTCGGCCCCAGTTCCATTTCACCGCCCAAAAGGGTTGGCTGAACGATCCGAACGGGCTCGTTTACTTCAAGGGCGAGTATCACCTCTTTTTCCAGCACAACCCGTTCGGAACCGAGTGGGGCAACATGACGTGGGGACATGCGGTCAGCAAGGACCTCGTCCACTGGACACAATTGCCCGAAGCGATCGAGCCCGATGCGCTCGGCACGATCTTTTCCGGCTCGGCCGCGGTCGATCAGCATGGCACGGCGGGGTTTGGGAACGGCGCGCTCGTTTGCATGTATACGGCGGCTGGCGGCACGAACGACGCTTCGAAGGGAAAGCCGTTTACGCAGTGCCTCGCCTACTCGACGGACGGGCGAACGTTCCACAAATTCGAGGGCAATCCCGTACTACCTCACATCGAGGGAGAGAATCGCGATCCGAAGCTGATCTGGTATTCGCCGACCCATACCTGGATTCTCGCGCTGTATCTGGACGGCAACCGGTACGCCCTCTTCTCGTCCATCGACCTCAAGCACTGGACGAAGACGTGCGACGTGGACATGTCGGGAACCTCCGAGTGCCCCGACTTCTTCGAGCTACCGATCGATGGCGGCAAAAAGTGGGTCTTCTGGGGAGCGAACGGCAACTATAGGGTGGGGCGCTTCGACGGCAAGGTCTTCACGCCGGAGACCAATCCGATCCGCTCGAACTTCGGCAATACGTCTTATGCGGCGCAAACCTATTTCAACGATCCGAAGGGAAGGCGGGTGCAGATCGCATGGCTGCGGGACTCGAATTTCCCGGACACGGCCTGGAACCAGCAGATGGGCTTTCCGGCCGAGCTGAAGCTGCGCGCGACTTCTCAGGGACCTCGCTTGTCGATCTATCCAGTAGAGGAGATCAAGTCGCTGCATGGACCGAAATTGAAGGGCAAGGACGGCTGGTATGCATCGGCTTCCGGGCTCCTGGACATCGACGCTCGGTTCGAGGTCCCGGAATCGGGCGTGCTCGCCCTGACCGTCAACGGGCGCACGATCAGCTACGACGTCGCGAGCCAAACGCTTCAGGCTCTCGGGAAGCGGGCAAGCGTGCCGCCGGTGCTCGGGCGGCTCGACCTGCGCATCCTCGCGGATCGGGCCTCGATCGAGATTTATGCCCAGAGCGGGCTCGTATACATGCCGCTTTTCACCCTGCCCGAGACCTCTGAACGTGGTTTTCGCGTTCAGACGACGCGGGGCTGGAAGGCGGAGAAGATGGACGTGTACGTGGTCAGGAGCGCCTGGTGACGAGGAGCGCGGGCTGCAAGCCGCCTGGCCGACCGAAGTCGGCGAAACGGGATGCGGGGCTAAAGCCAGCGCCTTCTCATTTCTTCCGTTGCGACCGTTTCGATTGGGGAGGGAGATGTGCGATGCGGATTACCGTATTCGTCCCGTAAGGAAACGCGGTGCTGTGCACGATGAGCGTGTCGCCTTCTCGTTCGACCTGCAACTCTTCTCCGTTATCCATCCAAACGGCTTTCTCGTAGCCGTCGGGGATGCCGGCGAACCGGCGTGCGCCGGCGCCGCGATGGGGGACGCCGTGGACCATGGTGTTGCTCGTCGGCGTGAGATCGGTGACGAAGAGATAGAGATCGTCGCCGGCGGCGAGGCCGAAGTCGTTTCCTTCACCGGTCACGCCGCAGGGCCGGCCGCGATATATCGGGCCGTCCGGTCCGCCGTGAAGCTCGATCCAGTCGCCGACGCGGGCGAGAGCCGCTGTCTCGTAGGGTGGCAAAGCGCCGTCGGAAAGGGGGCCGATGTTCATCAGCAAGTTGACCCCGGCCCGGCGGGCAAAGCATAGCTCCTCGATCACATGGGCGGGCGAGAGGTAGTTGAAGTCTTTCGTGGCGACGCCCCAATGGAAATTCATGGTGTGGCACATCTCGGCGGCGACGTATTTGGCCGCGCCTTCCCGGTTCAGCGGAGTCGGGCGGCCGCGCTCGAAGGTGACGCTGTCGATTTCCGGATTGCCGGCTGCGCCGAGGGCATCGGTGCCCGTGTTGTTGATGATCATGGCGTCCGGCTGGTGCTTGCGGATAACCGCATAGAGGGCATTTTCCTGCCAATCCGCGTCGGGGCGGCTCCAATTGCCGTCGAACCAGAATCCGCCGATCCGTCCGTATTCGGTACAAAGGACCTCGACGCTGTCGCGCAGGTATCGGAGGTAGCCGTCCCAGTCCGAATCGAAGCGGGGATCGTTCCAATCGAGGGTCGTATGGTAGAGCATCGGCACGATGCCTTCGGCCCAGCAGGCATCCACGAACTCCCGCACGAGATCGCGGCCGCAGGGCGTGTGGGTGACGTCCAGGGGCGAAAGGCCGCGCGTATCGTAGAGGCTGAAGCCTTCGTGATGGCGGGTCGTGTGGGTGATGTAGCGCATGCCTGCTCGCTTCGCGGCCTTGGCGAGCTTGACCGCGTCGAAGTCCTTCGCGGTGAAGCTCTCCATGAGCTTCAGGTACTCATGACCGGCGATCTTCTCGGCATGCTGGACCCATTCGCCTCGCCCCAGTTGAGAGTAGAGGCCCCAGTGAACGAACATGCCGAAGGCAAGGTTCTCGAAGGCGGCGATTCGCGGTTCCAGAATGAGCATGGCGAATCCAAGTCTAGCGAGTATTCTGAGTTCCATGCTGCTCGCGGCTCTGCTTGCCTTCCAAACACCGACCTTTACGGATCGGACGGCAGCGCTCGGTCTGACGCTTGGGACCGATCAGGCTTGCTGGGTCGATGTGGACAACGACGGCTGGGTCGATCTTTGCGCCTCGGGCGCCCTTTGGAGGAACAACGAAGGGAAGGGCTTCACAAAGATGTTCGAGCCGGGACTGGTCGTCGCTGCCGACTTCGACAACGACGGCTATCCCGACCTCTTCTCATGGTCGAAGATGAAGCTCTATCACAACGACGGAGGGAAGCGATTCACCGAGGCCAAGCTGCCAGACTTGCCTCCGACCGTGTCGAGAGGAGCCTGTTGGGGCGACTTCGACGGCGACGGCTATATCGATCTGTACGTCGGGGGCTACGAAGACTGGGACAAGGACATCACTTATCCCAGCTTCCTCCTGATGAACCAGGGCGGTAAGTCGTTCAAGCTCGCTTCGACCAGCGCGACTTTTCGGACGCGAGGGGTAACGGCTTGCGACTTCAATCGGGACGGCTCGCTCGACATTTACTCGTCGAATTACCGGCTCCAACCGAACCAGCTTTTGCTAAACGATGGGCACGGCAAATTCAGCGACGTCGCGACGGCGTACAACGCCG
>DASZYX010000027.1:0-83525 GCA_035545155.1 Fimbriimonadaceae bacterium
CCGGAACCTCTACCCCCTTTATCCCCCTCCTCCTCCGCCGCACAATCATCGGCGCAAGAGGAGGGGGAGAGAGAAAGCCCCTTCCTCTTGCCGGATGGTTTGTGCCGGAGGAGGAAAGGGTTATTCCCTGAGCGAAGCGGAGCGAGTCGAACGGGTGGGGAGAGAGGTTCCGGGAACCTACAATCGGGGTTAGATCTGGAATTCCATGCCGTCGTAACCGGGTTCGATGGCAAAGCGGCCGAGGGAGCGGGCGAGGTCGCAGTGGCGGGCGCCGCCTTGGTGGCTGTGATGGGTGGTGACGACTTTGGCGTCGTCGGTCAGGCCGTCGAGCTCGCGCAGGCGCTGGACCATGCCGACGCACTCGCCGATGTCGAGGTGGCCGTTGTAGTCGTTCTTGTTATAGCCGTGTGTGCATTCCACGACGAGGGCGTCGGCCTTGCCGCCGGTGAGGAACTTGAAGGTCGCGTCGCACCACCAGCCGGTATCGGTCGCGTAGATCAGCTTCTTCCCGTCTCGCTCGATCACGAAGTTGTGGGCCTCCTCGTCGTCCTTGTGGTTCGCGAGGATCGGGGTAATCGTGTAGCCGGTGTGTTGGAAAGGCTGGAAGGCGGAAATCTCGTGAATCTCCAGCGGCCACTCCGGATAGCGCTGCCGGATGAGGCGGCAGACCTCCGCGTTGCCGAAGATGGCGAAGGGGAGATATTCGTTCGTGTTGAAGGGGAAGAGGAAGTATTGGAATTCGCTGACGGCGAGGTGGTCTTCGTCGCTGTGGGTGAAGATCGTGGCGCTCCAATCGCGGGGGTCGAGGTTGTCGCGCTGGACCTGGGCGAGGGTGTCCGGCCCGAAGTCGATTTTCAGCTCGTCGTCGATGACGGCGGCGGCGCGGGTTCGAACGTCTTTGCCGCCATGCTTCCGGGCGTAGTCGGAAACGGGGCTATTCGCGCATAAAGCGGGAATGCCATCCGCCCCTCCGGTTCCCAGAAGTCGAATCTTCATCGGTTAAAAATCGTTCAGCGACCACATCACGAGCCCACTCAATATCTTAGGGTAGTAGTACGTGCTCTTTTGAGGCATCTTCTCTCCGCCTAGGGCTATAGTCCTCATGTCTTCCACGGTTGGGGGATTCATGAGGAAAGCGGCGGCGGCGCCCTCGTCGACAAGGCGGGTCGCCTCGCGCCCATCCCGCGTGTAGGCAATCTGATCCAGTCCCTGAAGACCGACGAGCCGTTCCAGGATGATGCTGTGGAGGATCGAGACGTCGAGCTGCTTCAGCGCCATGCTGTGATCGCCGGGAACCATGGCCGCCAGCGCGGGCGGATTCAGGGCGGTGAGGACGAATCCGCGCCCGCCTTCGAGCGCCAGGCCGAAGGCCATCTGGCCGTCGTCGCGGGCCTCCTCGATGGCGGGGATCAGGCGCGTGGAATGGGTTTCCCGCACATCGAAATAGGGGGCGAGCTCGGCGAGGAGGGTGTCGCTCGGGATCGGGAGCTTGGCGACGATGCGGTGGGTGGGCAGGAGTACGAGGCCGGGGTCGGACATGCTGCTCAGCGCCATCATCATGAAGTCCTCGGCGACGAGGCTGGGGCGCTCGCCGAGGGCGGCTCGGAAGCTGCAGGCCGTCTCGTAGCGATGGTGGCCATCGGCGATCCAGACCTTCTTCTCGACCAGCATCTGGCTCAATTGGGCGGTCGCGGCGGGATCGGAAACCGGTTCCAGGATATGGAAGACGCCTTCGTCCGATTCGGTTTCCACGCGCGTGCCCGCGGGCGCGGCATGAATCGCGTCGAGGATGGACCGGTCGGGATCCTCGAAGAGCCCGAAGATGCATTCGAGATGGGCGTGGGTCGCTTCGAGGAGGCGCAGCCGGTCCTCCTTATGCTTGGGGAAAGTCTGCTCGTGGGGGAGGACGACGCCCTTGTCGTAGGGCTCGGTCTTGATGAGGGCGATCAGCGCGGTCCGCTCCAGCGTCTCGGGCGTGCCGGGGATGTCGTACCGCTGGACGTAGCGGTAAAAGGCGGGCGCCGGCTCGGGGGCGAGGACTTCCTCGCGCCGCCACTCGGCGAGGAGCGCGCCGCTGCGGGCGTACTTGATGTACTTGCTGCGATCGTCCGGCTGAGATTCGGGGAGGGTGAGATGGACGACGTTGTGCGGGTTTCGGGCGGCGTAGCCGTCTCGCTCGGCGGGGGTAAGAACGTCGTACGGAGGAGCGGTCAATTTGTCGAGGCGGCCTGCCTTGGAGGTATATCGCAGTCCGCGAAACGGACGTATCGTCGCCATAGCGGCGATTCTACCAGCGATAGCGATATGGCCGGGGAGCCCGAATGGGTGAGGGGAATGATGGTTGATGGGGGGGTCGCCTTATCCGAACGCCGTCGAAGCAGGCTGGAAGCCTGCGCTACTCAAGCCGGCACTCCCAGCTAGTACACTTCTCCGCGTGCCGCTCGATATCCAGCTCAAGGCCTACGCGGATGCCGTGAATGGCCGCTTGGATCGGCTGCTACCGCCCGCCGCCGCGACGCCGGTGGAGCTGCACGAGGCGATGCGCTACTCCTGCCTCGCGCCGGGAAAGCGATTGCGGCCGGCGCTCTGCATGGCGTGCGCCGAAGCCGTCGGAGCGGAGCCGGAGAGCGTGATCGACGCGGCGTGCTCGCTGGAGATGGTGCACTGCTTCTCCCTCATCCACGACGACCTGCCGGCGATCGACGACGATGCTCTCCGCCGAGGCATCCCGACCTGCCATAAGCGCTTCGGAGAGGCCATCGCGATTCTCGCCGGCGACGCGCTGTTCTCGCTGGCATTCGAAACCCTTTCCCATTGCGATTTCGAGCCTCGGCCGGTTCTAGGGGCCGTCCAGGTCCTGACGCGGGCGGCCGGCTCGGACGGGCTCGTCGGCGGCGAGGTCGTCGACGTTCTCTCGGAAGGCGTGCCCGTCGAAGCCGAGCGGCTTCGCTACATCCATTCCCGGAAGACGGGCGCGCTGATGTCGGCCTCGTGCGAGATCGGCGCGATCCTCGGCGGCGGCGGCGAAGCCCAAATCGAGGCGCTTCGCGGATTCGGGGAGAAGGTGGGCCTGGCTTTCCAGATCGCCGACGACATCCTGAACGAGACGGCCGACGCCGCGACTCTCGGCAAGGCCGTCGGGAGCGACCGTCAGCGGAAGAAGGCCACCTACACCGCTCTCTACGGCCTGGCCGAGGCGCGCCGGATGGCGGAAGAAACCGCCGCCCAAGCAAAAGCCGCCCTCAGCGGCGTCCGCCGGCAGGAGTTTCTGGAAGAGCTCGCCGACTTCACGGTTCGCCGCCTCCATTAGGCTTTTCCCTTCCCCTCCTCTTGCGCCGCATCCTTCGACTTCGCTCAGGGCAAGCTATCGTCGCAAGAGGAGGGGGAGAGAAAGCCCCTTCCTCTTGCCGGATGGTTTGTGCCGGGAGGAGGCAAGGGGGTGGGGATGGAGGTTCCGGGAACCTACAATTGTTACCCTCCATGAGTTTCCGGAACCTCCACCCCCTTTGTCCCCCTCCTCCTCCGCCGCACAATCATCGGCGCAAGAGGAGGGGGAAACGAAAAGCCCTTTCTTCTTTCCGGATGAGCCTGCCCTGAGCGAAGTCGAAGGATGCCTCTCCCGTGACGAACCACACGGAGGAGGGGGCTTTCCGCGCCTTCCCGACGAAAACGGCGTGTCTAGAGAAACCATGATTGACCGTCCGGGAACCGAAGGGGTACACCACAGGCATATCCCCGTGCTCGGCCTGCCCACGGCCGCGCGCGAACGTCCTGATCGAAAAACCATGGCTACCAACACCCCCACCGAAGAAACATCCACCCAATGCCCGATTCTCCACGGCGCCGGCAATCGAGATTGGTGGCCGAACCAGCTTCGCCTCAATATCCTCCGCCAGCATTCCCCCCTCTCCAACCCAATGGGCGAAGGATTCGACTATGCGGCCGCCTTCAAGTCTCTCGATTTCGAGGCCGTCAAGAAAGACATCTTCGAGCTGATGACCGATTCCCAGGACTGGTGGCCCGCCGACTACGGCCACTACGGCCCGCTCTTCATCCGCATGGCCTGGCACAGCGCCGGCACCTACCGCATTCACGACGGCCGCGGCGGGGCCGGCTCCGGGACCCAGCGATTCGCGCCCCTCAATAGCTGGCCCGACAACGCCAACCTCGACAAGGCCCGCATGCTGCTTTGGCCGGTCAAGAAGAAGTACGGCCGCAAGCTCTCCTGGGCCGACCTGATGATCCTCGCCGGCAACTGCGCGCTGGAGTCGATGGGCTTCAAGACCTTCGGCTTCGGCGGCGGACGCGCCGACGTCTGGGAGCCTGAGGAGGATGTCTACTGGGGCCAGGAGACGGAATGGCTGGGCGACAAGCGCTACAGCGGCGAGCGCGATCTCGAGAATCCTCTCGCGGCCGTCCAGATGGGCCTCATCTACGTCAATCCGGAGGGCCCGAACGGCAATCCCGATCCCATCGCGGCGGCGCGCGATATCCGCGAGACCTTCCGCCGGATGGCGATGAACGACGAGGAGACCGTCGCCCTCATCGCGGGCGGCCATACCTTCGGCAAGACTCACGGCGCGGCCAATCCTGGCCAGTACGTCGGACGCGAGCCTGCCGGCGCTGCGATCGAGGAGCAATGCCTCGGCTGGAAGAACAGCCACGGGACCGGATGCGGAGACGATACGATCACGAGCGGCCTCGAAGGAGCCTGGACCACGACGCCGACCCGCTGGAGCAACAACTTCTTCGACAACCTGTTCGGATTCGAATGGGAGTTGACGACGAGCCCGGCCGGCGCCCACCAGTGGAAGCCGAAGGGCGACGCCGGCGCGGGGACCGTTCCCGACGCCCACGATCCGGCCAAGCGGCACGCGCCGTTCATGCTGACCACCGACCTCTCGCTCCGTTTCGATCCGGTCTACGAGCCGATCTCGCGCCGCTTCCATGAGAATCCGGAGGCTTTCGCCGATGCGTTCGCCCGGGCGTGGTTCAAGCTGACTCATCGCGATCTCGGCCCGATCTCCCGCTACCTCGGCCCCGAGGTCCCCAGCGAAGCCCTGATCTGGCAAGACCCGCTGCCCGCCGCGACTCATCCGGCGATCGGCGCGCAGGATGTCGCGGCCTTGAAGGAGCAGGTTCTCGCCTCCGGCCTCTCGATCCCGCAGCTCGTCTCGACGGCCTGGGCCTCCGCCTCGACCTTCCGCGGCTCGGACATGCGCGGCGGCGCGAATGGCGCGCGGATCGCCCTCAGCCCGCAGAAGGATTGGGAGGTCAACAATCCCGCCCAACTCGCCGCCGTCCTGGAGAAGCTCGAAGCGATCCAGCAGGCGTTCAACGCGAGCGGCAAATACGTTTCCCTCGCCGATCTCATCGTCCTCGGCGGCTGCACGGCGGTCGAGAAGGCGGCGAAGAACGCGGGCTTCGACGTTCCCGTGCCCTTCGCGCCCGGCCGGGTGGACGCGACCCAGGAGCAGACCGACGTCGAGTCGTTCGCCGTTCTCGAGCCCCTCGCCGACGGCTTCCGGAATTACTCGAAGGTGGGAGGCGCGATCGAGCACCTGCTCGTCGACAAGGCGCAGCTCCTCACCCTCACCGCACCCCAGATGGCCGTGCTCGTCGGCGGCCTCCGCGTCCTCGGCGCGAACTTCGACGGCTCGCAGCACGGCGTCTTCACCCATCGCCCTGGCCAGCTCACCAACGACTTCTTCGCGAACCTGTTGGACATCTCCACGGCTTGGACGCCGGTTTCCGATCGCCAGGATGTATTCGAGGGCCGCGACCGCAAGTCCGGCGAGCTGAAGTGGACGGGAACGCGCGTCGATCTGATCTTCGGCTCGAACTCGGAGCTGCGCGCGATCGCGGAGGTCTACGCCTGCGAGGACGCGGGAGAGAAGTTCGTTCGCGACTTCGTCGCGGCCTGGGCGAAGGTGATGAACCTCGATCGCTTCGACCTGACGGCCTGACGGCCCCTCCTCTTGCGCCGATGCCTTGTGCGGGGCGGCTTTCTCTCCCCTCCTCTTGCGCCGATGTTTGTGCGGCGGAGGAGGAGGAGGGGGATAAAGGGGGTAGAGGTTCCGGAAAACTCGTAATTGGGAGCCGATTGTAGGTTCCCGGAACCTCCATCCCCACCCCCTTGCCTCCTCCCGGCACAAACCATCCGGCAGGAGGAAGGGGCTTTCTCTCCCCCCCTCCTCTTGCGCCGATGATTGTGCGGCGGAGGAGGAGGGGGACAAAGGGGGTAGAGGTTCCGGAAATTCGTAGTTGCGGCCCGATTGTAGGTTCCGGAACCTCCATCCCCACCCCCTTGCCTCCTCCCGGCACGAACCATCCGGCAGGAGGAAGGGGCTTTTTCTCCCCCCTCCTCTTGCGCCGATGATTGTGCGGCGGAGGAGGAGGGGGATAAAGGGGGTAGAGGTTCCGGAAACTCGTAATTGGGAGCCGATTGTAGGTTCCCGGAACCTCCATCCCCCAACCCCTTGCCTCCTCCCGGCACGAACCATCCGGCAGGAGGAAGGGGCTTTCTCTCTCCCCCTCCTCTTGCGCCGATGATTGTGCGACGGAGGAGGAGGGGGATAAAGGGGGTGGAGGTTCCGGAAAACCGTAGTTGAGGGCGACAACTCCGTCAAATCCCCACGCACATTTACCGGCTTCGAACCAAACCCGGTAAAACTATGTGGAAACCTGGTAATTTTACTAGGATAGCCAGGCAATCTTACGTGGAAAGCACCCAGTGATGTTTACAACGGCGCGCCGCTCGACGGATTGAGACGGCGGCCCACGAGCGAGATACGGAGAAAAAAATGGCTTTCAGAATTAACACAAACGTGAGCGCGATGAACGCGCTTCGAAATGTCAGCAACACGGGCGACTCTCTGGCGATGTCGATCACTCGACTCTCCACCGGCCTTCGAATCAACACAGCCGCGGACGATCCTGCCGGCCTCATCATTTCCGAGAACTTCAAGGCCCAGCTTTCCGGCCTTGGCCAGGCGATCAAGAACAGCCAGGACGCGACCAACTATGCGAAGACCGCCGAGGGCGCTCTTTCCGAAGTCAACAATTTGCTTACCTCCGCCCGAGCGCTGGCCGTCGCGGCCGGCAACACCGGCGCCGCGACCTCGACGCAGATCCAGGCCGACCAGTCGCAGTTGCAGGGGATCGTGTCCTCGATCACCCGCATCGCCCAGCAGACCCAGTTCGGCACGAAGCGGCTGCTCGACGGCAGCTCCGGCATCAACGCCTCGGTCACCGACGCGACCCTGCTGAACATGCTCCAGATCAGCGGTACGTTCGGAGGCCAACCGGTCTCGACGAACGGCGCCGTCGTCATGACCGTCAATGCGGCTTCGACTCAGGCGACCTTCGACAGCCGTGCCTTCGGCGCGGACGATACGGCAACGGTCGGCGCGGCCAACGCCGGTTCCTTCACCATCAACGGAACGACGATCACGGCCGACGCCAACGACACGGTATCCCAGTTGCGCGACAAGATCAATGCGGTTTCGGCTCAGACGGGCGTCGTCGCGACCTCGAACAACACGGGTGTCATCTCGTTCGTCAGCGTCGGATACGGCACCGGCGCGGCGATCAACCTCGCCGACTCGAGCGGCGCAGTCCTTTCGGGAGGCGCCGGCTATCAGACGGCGAAGGGAACGGACGGCAACGCCACGCTGAATATCAACGGTCTCACCGCCCTCTTTACGGCAAGTCGAAACGGAACGGACGGCTTGACCTTTACCGATGCGGACGGCAACAGCATCCGCCTCACCGAGGGCGCCAACAATACGTCTGTCACGAACAAGACGGTCGGCGAAGTCATCGTAGGCTCCGCCCAGTTCCAGATCGGCGGCAATGCCGGCCAAACGACGACCCTCAGCCTTGGAAACTTCGCGGCGAGCCAGCTTGGCACCGGCGCGGTGACGGGCCTCAATCTTAGCAACCTCGACCTGACCAGCGCCTCCGGTGCGAGCGATGCGATCAAGGTCATCGACCAAGCGATCAGCCAGGTGAGCACCGCTCGCGGACAGATCGGTAGCTTCCAGACGAATATCTTGGGATCGAATATCCGGTCTCTCGGATCGGCCCAAGAGAACCTGAGCGCTACCGAGTCTTCCATCGTCGACACGGACGTCGCCAGTGAAATGACTCAGTTCACAAAGCTGCAGATCCTTCAGCAATCCGGTATGGCCGTGCTTGCCCAGGCGAACCAAGCCCCGCAAGCCGTCCTGTCCCTGATCAAGGGTCTCGGCTAAACCCACTCACGGTCTGACTGAGGAAGCGCCGACACCAACCAACCGCCCGTCGAAGCCTCCTCGGTCCCCAGATCGATTTTCTTGAAACACAACTTACTTCCCCGGGGCCTCTCCTGACCTCGGCTCGTAACATCGACCGCCTCCGCGACAAGGATGTCGCGGGGCGGCTTTTTTCTTTTGCGCCCGCCCTGGATTTCCAACACGGAGAAACGGAGAATCGGAGGGGGATTTGGAAAGGTCTCCGTTCCTCCGCTCCTCCGTGTCGGAAATCCGGTTGGGTTGCGACGGCCACAAGCGCCTCAACACTCAATACCCCGAACTGCTACGCTATACGGACGGGATGAGCCTTGTCGGAAAAGTGGGACGGCGGCGGCCGCGGGCGATCTTCGCGACGGTCGTCGTATACCTCCTGCTCATGGCCGGCGCGGTCACGACGCTCTATCCCTTCCTCCTGATGGTCAGCACGGGGTTCAAGGGAGCCACCGACCAGGACGACAACGCCCTCGTGCCGAGATTCTGGTTCGACAATGCCGAGCTTTACGACAAATACATCAACGACAAATATAAGCAGGACCTGAGCGCGATCGCCTCCACCCGCACCGGCCCCACCGCTCCTCTCGAGCGCATCGAGCTCTACCGCAAGTTCCTGACGGACCTGTCTCCGCTCGACTGGAAAGCCGGCTTCGGGCTCAGCCCCAATCAGATGTCGGGCCGCCTCGATTCGCTCTATCAGAGCTGGCTCCGAAAGCGATTCCACGGCGACATCGATCTCTTCGATCGGACCTACATCGAGGAGCAAACGACGTTCGACGCGGTCACCACGCCAGGCGAGCTCTTGGAACGCGCGCAGTGGCAGCCGCAGCCAGGCGTGCGGTGGAACGACTGGATCGAGTTCAAGAAGACCCTCCCCGCCGAGTTCCGGGTGCCGATCCTCGCCGGCCAGCTCTATCAGAACTTCATCAAGGGCAAGTACAAGAACGTTTTCGACCGGGTCCCGCCCGACGTCCGGGGCGAGGCCAAGTCCTTCGAGCAGATCGCGATGCCGGCCTCCGGGCCTCTGCTGGAGGAATTCCGGAAGACGATGCTTCCGCCACGCTACCTGAAGGAGACGGTCGAGGATAAGTGGGCGAAAGTCGCCGGGCCGGGCGTGCCCATGCCGATCGAGGCCTACGAGCGGAGCGTCCTCGCCCGCAAGGAAGGGGCCATCAAAGGCGAGATGTCCGGGCGCAACTTCCGGTACGTCCTTGGGTTCATCGCCCTCCACGGCCGCGCGCTCTGGAATACGGCGCTCTTCGCCCTGCTGACGATCGCCACCCAATTGATCGTCAATCCGCTTGCCGCCTACGCCCTGTCCCGCTATCCGATCCGGGCTTCCGGCAGGATCCTCCTCTTCCTCCTCGCGACGATGGCCTTCCCGGCCGAGGTCGCGATGATCCCGTCGTTTCTGCTCCTGAAGGGCTTGGGGCTGCTCAACACCTTCGCGGCGCTCGTCTTGCCCTCGGCCGCTTCCGGCTACATGATCTTCCTGCTCAAGGGCTTTTTCGATTCGCTGCCCCAGGAGCTTTTCGAGGCCGGGCAGATCGACGGGGCCCGGGAGACGACGCTGATGATGCGGGTGGCGATGCCGCTCAGCAAGCCGGTTCTCGGCTACCTGGCCCTGCTCGCCTTCATGAGCGCCTACGGCTCGTTCCTGTACGCGTTTCTCATCGCCCAGGATCAGAATATGTGGACGCTGATGGTCTACATCTATCAGCTTCAGGCCGCGAGCGCGCCCCGAGCTCTGATCATGGCGGCCCTCACCCTGGCCGCCTTGCCCACCCTCATCGTCTTCCTGCTTTGCCAGCGGGTCATCATGCGCGGCATCGTCTTGCCGGGGGAGCGGTAGTTCGGATGTTTACGGGAATCGTCGAAAGCCTTGGCGAGGTCGTGGGACTCGACGGCGGCGTCCTGCAGGTCCTGCCGGCGACCGCCTTGGGCCCCGATCCGGTTCGGCTCGGCGAGAGTATCGCCGTGAACGGCTGCTGCCTGACCGTCGTCGCCATCGAGCCCGCTCTGCGCTTCGACCTCAGCCCGGAGACTCTGGCCCGAACTTCTCTCGGCGCGCTCGCGCCGGGCCGCCACGTCAACCTGGAGCGGGCGATGCGCGCGGACGGCCGGTTCGGCGGGCACATCGTGCAGGGCCACGTCGACGCCACCGGCGAGGTCGTCTCGATCTCTCCCGCGGAGAACTCGACCGCCTTTCGTTTCCGAGTCCCACCCGGCTCCGAGCGGTATCTCATCGACAAGGGCTCGATCACGGTGGACGGAATCTCGCTGACCGTCGTGAAGCCGGAAGGAAACGAGTTCGACGCCTGGATCATCCCCCATACGCTCGCGAACACGAACCTCGGCGAGCGCGCGGCCGGAGATCGGGTGAACCTGGAGTTCGACGCCCTCGCCCGATACGTGGAGAGGCTATTGGCGTCCGGGAGGTAGAGCGGCGCGCGGTCCTAGGCTCAAATGAAACGCCAAGGAGTCTAGGCCCGTCTTAAGGGCATGCTCGCACTCGCCGCCGCCCTCGCGCTTCAGAATTCCGATCTCCCAGAAAAGGCCGTCGTCGCCTACTCGGGCATTCCCACCGTGACCGGGCAAAACATCGTCGTCCAATCGCACTCGGTGACGCTCCTGCTCAAGAAGGATCACGCCGAAGTTTCCAGCCTGACCCTGATCAAGAACGACGGCCCTGCCGGCACGGCCGCCGTCACGATACCGGAGTTCCAGTCGGTCCCCGGCGCCCCGAGCTTTGCGATCGCCGCGACTTGGGCCAACGCCCCGCTCACGCTTTCTCGAGAGCAGATCATGGGCATCCCGGAGAACCGGAATCCCACCTGGCGCTTTTCCGGCAAGGGCCCAATGAAGAATCTCGGCACCTACGCGCTTCGGATCAGCTACTCGGTGCCGCTCGGCAAGTGCGGCTTCGACCACAAGCAGTTCCTCGCCGCCTACGATCTGAACAGCCCGGCGCCGATCGGAACCCTGATGACGACCTACACCTACGGCCCCGGCGTCGTCTTCCACGAGCCCGAAGCCGCCCCGAATCTCGGCTGGCAAGTCGGCCAGAAAGGCGCGTTCCTGCGGCTCAACGGCTACGACGGCAAGGGCGGCCTCAGCTACTGCGCCTTCTACTCCGGCGGATTCAAATAGCCTCTCGGCGCCCCCTTCTCCCGTGTGGTTCGTCACGGGAGAGAGGGTTGGGGATGAGGGTCCGGGAACCTACGATCGGACCTCGACTACAAGTTTCCGGAACCTCCACCCCCTTTATCCCCCTCCTCCTCCGCCGCACAATCATCGGCGCAAGAGGAGGGGGAGAGAAAGCCCCTTCCTCTTGCCGGATGAGCCTGCCCTGAGCGAAGCCGAAGGGTGCCGGGAGGAGGAAGGGGTAGGGGATGGAGGTTCCGAAAACTACAATCGGCACTCAACTACGGAGTTCCGGAAGTGAATCGCCGCACCTTGCCGCGATCGAGAATTCGCGCTAACCTATTCGTCATGAAGGCGCGAGGGGTCCTGCTGCTGGCGGTGAGCGCGGCGTGGCTGGTTGCCGCCGCCCTGGTCCCGGCTCAAAAGCCGGCCCAGCCGAAGCTGGATTTCTCCCGCGATATCCTCCCCATCCTCTCCGACAAGTGCTTCAAGTGCCACGGCCCCGATGCGACCGGACGGATGGCGAACCTGCGCCTCGACACCGCCGAGGGCGCCTTCGCGCCGCGCAACGGGAAGTGGGCGATCGTGCCCGGCAAGCCGCAAGACAGCCTCCTCGTCCAGAAGATCAACGATCCCGACGACCCGATGCCGCCCGAATCGAGCGGCAAGAGCCTGACCGCGGAAGAGAAGGCGACCCTCACCCGCTGGATCGCGGAGGGCGCGCGGTACGGCAAGCTCTGGTCGTTCCAGGACCTGCCTGGCTCCGTGCCCGTGCCGAAGGTGAAGGGCGATTGGCCGAAGAGCGACATCGACCGCTTCATTCTCGCCCGGCTCCAAAAGGAGGGCCTGAGCCCGAGCAAGCCGGCCTCGAAGCTGCGTTGGCTGCGCCGGGTCACCCTCGATCTCACCGGCCTTCCTCCGACCGAGGAGGAGATCGCCGCTTTCCAGGCCGACGAGGGCAAGGACGCCTACGAGAAGGTCGTCGACCGGCTCCTCGCCAGTCCTCACTTCGGCGAGCGGATCGCCGTCGATTGGCTCGACGCCGCCCGCTATTCCGACAGCTACGGCTACCAATCGGACCTCCTGATGCCGACCTGGCCCTATCGCGATTGGGTCGTCAAGTCCTTCAACGAGAACCTGCCCTACGATCGGTTTCTGACCGACCAGATCGCGGGCGACCTCCTTCCCCACCCGACCCGCGACCAGATTCTCGCCACCGCCTTCAATCGCCTCCACCGGCAATCGAACGAAGGCGGCTCGATCGCCCTCGAATTCAAGACCGAGTACGCCGTGGATCGGGTCGACACCTTCGGGACGGCCGTGCTCGGCCTCACCGTCGGCTGCGCGCGCTGCCACGACCACAAGTTCGATCCGATCAGCCAGCGCGAGTTCTATCAGCTCTTCGCCTACTTCAACTCGATCGACGAGTACGGTCTGCTGCTCAGCACAGAGATCGTGCCGACGCCGTCGCTGCTCCTCCCGACCCCGGCGCAGGAGAAGCGGCTAAAGGAGCTGCGCGCCCAGGACGACGCCGCGAAGAAGGCCCTCGCCGCCGCCATCGCCGGGTGCGGACCGCGCTACTCGGCCTGGCTGGCGAAGAAGCCGTCCCTGTCGATTCCCGGAATTCTCGCCCGGATCGGCTTCGACAAGGAGGACAAGGGGCATTTCGTCAACGAAGCCGGCGGCGCGGCCTTCGGCGAGCGGCTGGGCAAGGTCGAGATGACGCCCGGCCACGAAGGGCAAGGAGTTCTCCTCGGCGGCGATAACGGCATTGCCGTGCGCGGCCTGCCGGTCAAGGAGCGCTGGGAGCCGTTTAGCTGGTCCTTCTGGGTGAGCGATCCGCGCCAGACCGAACCCGTCGTGCTCCTCCACCGAACCGGCGGCACCGACGTCGGCTTCTGCGGCTTCGATTTGATGCTGGAAGACGGCCACCTGACCGCGCGGGTCATGCGCCATTGGCCCGGCAACGCGGTCGCGATCCGCACGAAGGCGCAAGTCCCGAAAGACCGCTGGACCCATATCGGCTGGACCTGGGACGGGAGCGGGCGCGCCTCGGGATTGGCGCTGTATGTGGACGGCAAACCGGCCGAGTGCGAGGTCCTGAACGACCATCTCTGGAAGAAGATCGATGCCTACGGCGACCTTGGCGACAGCCGGGGCGATTGGACCTTCGGCGAGCGTTTCCGCGATGCCGGCTTCAAGGGCGGGAAGCTCGACGATCTCGTCTTCGCCAATCGCTGCCTGAGCCCGGCCGAGGTCGCCCAACTTTGCGACGGACCCCGGCCCGGCTCCGATCTGCGCGGCTATTACGCCTCCGCCGTCGATCCCGTCGTCGCCGCCGCGCGGGAGGCGATGCTGAAGTCCCAGCACGCCCTCACCGACTTCGAGGACGGCATCTACGAGATTTCCGTGATGCGCGAGGCGTCTCACGAGATCCCCGCCTACCTCCTCGCCCGGGGCCGCTACGATGCGCCGCGCAATGCGGAGACGCGGGTGAAGCGCGACGTGCCGAAGTCCCTGCCGCCTCTCGACGCCCGCGGCCCGAACGACCGCCTCGCCCTCGCCCGCTGGGCGACCCGCCCGAACCATCCCCTCACCGCCCGCGTCGCCGTGAACCGGCTATGGCAGATGATTTTCGGCGCCGGCCTCGTCGAGACGAGCGAGAACTTCGGGATGCAGGGCTCCCGCCCGACCCACCCCGAATTGCTCGATTACCTCGCCCGGCGCTTCGTGAATTCGGGCTGGAACGTGAAGAAGCTGCTGCGCGAGATGGTGCTTTCCGCGACCTACCGCCAGGATTCCGCCCTGGCTCCCACCCTCGTTAAGAAGGACCCGCAGAACCGGCTCTACGCCCGCGGCCCGAGCGAGCGGCTTTCCGCCGAGATGGTGCGCGACACCGCCCTCGCCGCCTCCGGACTGCTCAACGCCAAGATCGGCGGGCCACCCGTCAATCCCTACCAGCCCGCAGGCATCTGGCAGGAAAACAACACGATGAGCCCGCCGTTCGTGCAGAGCAAGGGCGCGGACCTCTACCGCCGCAGCCTCTACTCGACCTGGAAGCGCACCACGCCGGTACCGAGCATGCTGATCTTCGACGCGACGACGCGCGAGGCCTGCGAAGTCCGCCGCCCCACCACAAGCACGCCGCTCCAGGCGCTGGTCCTGCTGAACGACGTTCAGTTCGTGGAGGCGGCGCGAGTGCTGGCCGAGCACGTCGTTTCCCGGCCCGATCCGGAGCGGGTAACGCTCATGTTCCGCCGCCTCGCCGGCCGCGACCCGGACGCGCGCGAAGCCGCCATCTTGCTTCAGACCCTGAAGGAGCAGCGGACGCTGTTCGCCTCGGACGCCGCATCGGCATCCAAGCTGATCCAAGTCGGCGACTCGAAGCCGCCAGCCTCGCTCAACCCGGTCGAGCTCGCGGCAACAACAGTCGTCGCCCAAACGATCCTGAACTCGGACGCGGTCATCTGGAAGCGGTAGTCACTTTCGACCTATGCCTGCTCTTATCCGGGGCTTGCCACAACTGAGATCCTAGTAATACGAGGAATCATGTTGCCATCGCGACCGGAATCGAGCTTCGAAACGACAAGTATTGAAGAATTTGGTTTACCTGGTTAGTCGAATGTGGCCCCGCGTAAGCAAGCACTTGGCTTAGATAACCTCCGAAGTATTCTACGGCCGAATCAACCCTAGCAAATATTCGCATAGCTGTAGGATTAATATGCGTCCGATCACTCATCGTATCTGATGAACTCGTTCCGCCGTTAACCCAGATTTTTCCCACGCCTGCTCCTAAGTCGATTGAACATGCAATGATTTGTGACTGCGTGAAGTCGCTAGAGGCTGCCGTCTTAGATAAGAGTAGGCCATCTGTATCCGTGTCGAAGCGATCGAGAAGCCACCGGGAGGAGGTCCAGGTCTCGAAATCCCATCCGTCGGGAGTCGTGGTCGCCGTGCCCGCGCCAGCATAGGCGGAGAAAACGCTTTGGAAGCTAGAAGTCGCAACAGCCTTGATCACGACGTAAATCGTAATCCCCGTAGTTGTTGCAATATTGCATGTCGAATTGTGCAGATAAGTCTTAGACCCATCTCCAAGAATCGCCGCCTCGCTCCCCATGATCCCGGTCTTATACGTTGGCTGTTGGCTTAGGTTGACATTTAGGAAGTTAAATCCATTGCCAGATTTGTCTTTCCACAGGCCAACTGGATCACCATCTTGGGTAACAGGGTTCACCATAAAGGTGTCCTTCCATAAGGTCGACCTGTCCCCAGCATCTAACCACAGGCTTAAGCCAGGGACTGCATGCGGATCCGGCAAACTCGAACTAGATGCGCCCAAGGTAAGCGCCAAACCATGATAAGTAGCCACCCTACTACCGCACCGCCACTAGATTCGTCGCGCTCGTGCCAGTGCTCTTGACTCGGGTGACCTTAATGGGGAGGAGACTTCCTGTAGGAACGTTTCGAAGGGTTACGGCGACGGAGTCGCCCGCAGCAATCACATTTAGATCGCCACCCCCGCCAACATAAATGAAGCACGCTCTCAGATCAGTATTATCATCCGGCGTTATAGAAGCTAGGCTTCCGCAAATCACGTGATCCTCAGTGTGATAGATTGCCATATGTTATTCCTTACATGATCAAGGCAGGGCTTGCCCGCCCCTTATCGAGATGCAATGCGAGGCTCCCATCGAACGGTTACTCGCCCTGCGGGCGAGCGTAGTAGTGAAACTCTCGAAGGCTTCGGACCAGGTGCTTCGTCGGCAGCCGGCCGGCGCTCTTCTTCGTCGCCGGGTAGTCGCCGAAAGAGGCGTCGTAGATCGTGTACCACGTCCTCCCCTTCTTGTCCTTGAACACCTTGCCCAGCATGGCGACGTGGCCGGTGCCACCGTCGGGGGGCGGTTTGACGAGGAGGTCGCCGGGCTTGATCGACTTGTCGTCGATCTTCCCCGTCGTGTAATCGTTCCCCATCGCGTCGCGAACGACCTTCGAGAAGAAGCCGGGGTTCATGTAGTCGTCGATCGCCCCGGTCCCGACCTTGGGGAAGAAGGGGTCGCTCTTCGAGTAGAGAAGGTGCATGAAGCGGCCGCAGTCCGTGAACTCCGGATGCTTGCCATGCCCCTTCGTCGGGCACTTGTCGTAGAGGAAGTTCCCGTGCGAATCGACGTACTTCTTCTCGTAGGCCTCCCAGTGCTTGGGGTCGCTCCAGTACTCCGCATCGGCCACCCGCTGCTCGGCGGGCGTCGGCTTCTTCGCCGGCTTTTGCCCCTCGCCAGGCTTGTCCGAGGCCTGCGTCTTCGCGAAGGCCGGCGAAGGCTCGATGCCGAACCTGCTGAAGATGTCGTCCGCGCTCGGCTTGTCGTCCGGAGCCGGCTTCGGCTTCTGAGTCGGTTGCTGAATGAGATCGAAAATGCTTGGAAGGCTCATGGTTTCTCCCGTTGAGGGCCCTCGGAAAGGGCGAAATGTAGACGAATGGCTATCGGTTCTTCTGCAAATTGAGCTATCATGGCAGGCATGCTGGCTCTGATCCCGCTTCTCCTCGGCTTGGGCGCCCAAGGCAAGGGCATCGAGATCGTCACGGTTGCCAACCGTTTCAAGGGGGACGTCCTCAGCGTCGCCGTCTCGCCAAGCGGGCGCTACGTGGCAGGCGTCGGCGGCGGCCGGCTCGAGGAGCTCGACCTGCAGGATGGGAGCTACGTCGGCTTCAAGGCCGGAGCGGCGACGAGCGTCTTCTATCTCGGCGAGGCTCTTTATCTCGGCGACGGCGACGGGACCATCGAAACGCTCGACCGGGCCAAGAAGGATTTCACGGACAAGGCCAACGTGCGCGCGATCCCCGTCAACGCCGCCTTCGCCGCCGGCGGCTCGCGCCTCTTCTACGCCTCGCCTGGCGAGAAGTCGTGGGAGGTCTCGGCGTTCGACATGAAGGCCGGCAAGACGCCGCTCCACCTGGAGAACCGGGGAAGCCACGGGATTTTCGGCACGTCGCCGGACGGCGCGTCCGTCATCTCCGTCGCCGAAGGACCGACCGACGCCGAGGGACTCCGCCACTTCCGGCTGGAGACCCGCGCCCTGACCTCAAAGACCGCCACGACGCTCGAGGATTTCACCTTCCGGACGATCTCGAAGGAAGTGTTGGAAGGCGCCTACTTCACCGCCTGCGCCTTCTCCCCGAGCGGAACCGACGTCCTCGCGGCATGGAACACGATCGCCAAGGACAGCAGCGGCGACGCCTTTCTCGCCACCTACGACGCCAAAACCGGCAAACAAAAGCTGAAGCGCACGTTCAAAGACGGGAATTCGAGTGGCGCGATCTACCTCGGCAACGACCGCAGGATCGCATTCATCAACTCCGACAAGCTCGTCGTCTACGATCTCGAAGCAGGTAAAGAGCTGGCCTCGATCCCCATCGACCAGGAGCAAGATTACCGGCTCGCCGCATCGAAATCCGGGGATATCCTGGCCGTCGGCATCGGCAAGGTTGTCAATATCTACAAGATAACGGCAAAGCCGTAGCGTCGCCTTCCGGCCTGCAGATTAAGAGAAATGAGAGAGCTCAAAGTCGCCGCCGCCATCATCCTCGTTTTGACCGCTGCGTGTGCCAACGCATCCTACATAAAGAAGCGCCTCACGACCAATAAGAAAGGCGTTTGGAAGGGCTACGTCGAATATTGCGAGTTCAAAGGCGACACGCCGCTCATCCGCCTCGCCAACGCCCAAATCCTCAAGGAAGCGAAGGCCGATATCGCCTCGTTCATCGACGACGTGAACAACCTCGAAACCAAGGGAGAGTCCGTCTCCGAACTCGAGGGCTCATGCTGGGTCGAGCTTGAGACGCCGGCCCTGATCAGCGTGCGCCTCGGCGACGCCCGGTGGCCCGCCCGATATCATCCGAATTTCAACACGCGGCGCATCAACGTCGCCCTCGTGAATGGCAAGCCGAAGGTCTTGACGATCAAGGACATCGTCCGCGATCCCAAAAAGCTGCTCCCCGTCGTCGCGAAAAGCCTGGTCGCCGGAGGCAAGGGGGACGAGCCGTACAAGCCCCTTGATTTCGGCATCGACGACCTCCAGTTCCTAATCCATCCCAAGGGCCTTTACTTCTTTTTCGCCCAGGGCGAGATCGCCACTGCCTACGTCGGTCCCCTATTCGGCGAAGTCCCTTGGCGAAAGGTCCCCGGCCTCCGCCGAGACGGCCCCCTCCGCACCCTCTTATCGAAGAAGTAGCGCAGGCTTCCAGCCTGCATGATCCGGGCCCCCTCTCCCGTGTGGTTCGTCACGGGAGAGGGGGAAAGCCCCTTCCTCTTGCCGGATGGTTTGTGCCGGGAGGAGGAAGGGGCTTGGGGATGGAGGTTCCGGAAACTTCCAATCGGGACCCAACTACAAGTTTCCGGAACCTCCACCCCCTTTATCCCCCTCCTCCTCCGTCGCACAAGGCATCGACGCAAGAGGAGGGGGAGAGAAAAGCCCCCTCTCCCGTGTGGTTCGTCACGGGAGAGGGGGTTGGGGGGTGAGGGTCTAAGTGCCAAACAAGCTACCGCTTCAACCGTGGATGAAATACGGTCAGCACGTCGCCGGAGTGCATGTGATGCGCCCAAGAGTGCCGCGTCTTCACCAACTCGCCGGTTCGAGCGTCGTAAAACGTCCAGTCGCTATGGCGGCCGCCACTGTACTCGACGAACAGCCGCCGGCCGTTCTCCGTCTCGGACCAAACCACCAGGTCCTTCTCGTTGTCCTGCGGACCTTTGAGAGGCTTCGCGACGGGCTCCATTGCCAGATGCAGCAGCTCCGTCGCGTCCGATCTGAAAACCTCCTCGTCGAGATCTTTCGCCGATAGTTGACCGCGCAAGGGATGCCGCCAGACGACCGTCCGCACGCGCTTGCGCCCCTTAGCGTCCTCGGTTGCCGTCGTCGTCGCGCCCTCGCGGATCCAGCGATACACGACCCGGTACTCCTTCGGCGCCTTGTAGTGGATCTTGACGTCGGCGATTAGCCGGTGCCCGCCGCCGTCGACGTCGTACACCTTCACATCGTCGTCGTAGCTCCGCACCCCGGCGTAATACTTCTCCACCCGATTTGCGAGTTCGAACGGCTTCGGGAATTGAGCTTGGAGGAAGAGCAGAGCCGCGATCATATCGACATTATACGGTAGACAAGCGACTATCTATTCTTAAGGTAGGTCTTCCATCGTTTCAGCCAAGCCTTCCGCTCGGCCAGGCCGTTCAAGCCACCGTTCACGGCCTTCGTAACATAGTAAGTGTTCCCGCTGTCCGCCGCATCCAGAGCGGAGATGTGCTTATCGCTATCATCCATCTTGGCTACGGACTTAGCGAAGTCGGCGGCTGCGATCTCGAGCGCATACTTGGGATCGCCAAGCCTCTCTGGATGGTCGACGAGGTTCACGCCAATCTTGTTGCCGAGCCTGATGTAATCCTCTCGCCCAGTAGTCTGGAGCAGGCCGCGTCCCCGATAGGTCCAGCCGTCCCATGTTCCCGGCCGATTGCCCATCCGCCCGCCGTAGGCCAGTTTGGCGATCATCTCGACATTCGCCTTCTGTTTGCCAGGGATATAGCCATACAGTTTGCGCTGCTCTGGATTGATGTGCTGCCACATACCATCGACCTCTCCAAGTCGCTTCGGCGTGTAGTAACGCATATCCTCACCCGCTACTTCCTTGCCTTCGTTACTCTCGAAGGAGATTTGGGCAAGAAATTGAAGCAGGCGGTTTCTGGTGGTGATCCCATACTTCTGGAAGATGCCGTCCTGTTGCTCTACGATCGCCTTGATGAGGTCGGGCGAGGCGGTTGGCCACATCTTCTTGAAGTCCTCTTCCTCCAGATGTGGGAGATTATTCTTGGGCTTCGCCGGCTGCTGTGGCGGCGGAAAGAGGTCGTTGAAGCTGGGCGGGGGCTTCAACAGAGAGTCGATCGGATTCGGTAGCTTCGGCGGGGGCGGCGGCTTCAGAAAATCCGGCAACTGAGACGGAGGCGCCAAAGCGTCGCCCGAGTCGGGCGTCGCCGGCGACGAGCCGACCGCATGCTGCGCTACCGCGGAAACGATGCCGCCCGCCGCATTCGCGGCCGCCGCGCCGACGTTGTCCGGATGCTGGTCCGGCCCTTCCGCCGGATGCAGTTGCAAGACCAACCCCAGCTTCTGATATGGGTCGGCCGTCTGCCGGAGCTGCTGTCCAAGTTCTTCGTAAGGGTCTGCCATTCGTTTTCTCCGGTCAACTCCAAAGGGGTTCCGAGCCGATTGTCCCGCCCGGCTGCGACGGCCGCGTCCGCGGCGATTGTCCAAACCGGTAGTGCCGGCCCATCCTCAATGCGAAAAGCGTCTGATAGAACTTCGCGTGCAGCGGATCTCGCTTGATGGCGGATAGCGCCATTTGAGCCTCCATCATCGGGTCGAACGTCGGCGGAGAGTAAGAATCCTGGTGCGACGCTTTCGCTTCTGGAATCGGCTGGTAAGAAGGCGGGGGCGCCTGGTTGTCCGCCGGCCCGCCCGAACCTCCGGGATCGTCTACCGAAGCGTACAGGTCGGCATAGTCGCTGTCCGCGTTGGCGTCGCTCCCGTCGTCCTTCTTCTTGGGCAGTTGCGCCTTCCAGATGTCCATCAGGCGCTTGTTCTCCTGCAGGTTCCTATTGATCTTCGCCTTCACCGCGCCCTGCAGCAGCCCTCCCGCGAACTGCTGCCCGCCTCGGCCGCTCACCGCCGCGATGATCGCCGGCACCAGCCAGGCGAGGTCCTGCGAGCCAAACGTGAGGTCCTTGTGCTCGGGCTTGGTCGGGGCCGGGGGCGTTTGGCCTCCGCTCGCTTGGCCCGCCGTCTGGCCCCCCTTCTGGCCTCCGGTCTGGCCCTTGTGGTCTCCGGTGGTCTCGGCCAGGGCCTGCAAGATGTCGTCGTCTCCCGGGCTCCAATCCAACATCGTATCGCTATAAGCCATCCTGAATTGCCTCCTACTTGAATTTGAATGTGGTGTTGCTGAGCAGGTCGCCGGCCAGACTGCCAAGAACGTCGAGTCCACTCGGATTGCGCGGCGTGCCGAGCTCGATGCCATGCAAAGTGGAAAGGTTGCTGAAATTCGGGTTTTGCGAGGCGATCAGGCTCAGCATCTGGTTCAGCCGCTGCGCCTTGCCCTCCGGCGAATTGATCTGGGCTCGGTACTGATTCCCCGCCGTCGCCGCCTGATTCGCGGAGTCGAGCGCGGCTCCCTGCATCGCCCCGATCCCCGCCCCGCCCGAGCGCAGCCGCTGCAAGACGCCCTGCAAGGTCGATTGCCCCGCCGCGTTCGCCTGCGCCTGATAGCTCGTCGCCATCTGGTCCGGATTCGAAAGCTGGCCAAGAAGTTGGCTCGCTGCCCCTTGCGCCATCGGCTGCAGGCTGTTGTAGAAGCCAAGCTGCCCAGCGAGCTGCTGGTACACCGCCGGCAGCAAGTACCGTGCCGCGTTGTACCCCTGATACCGCCCTCCGACATCCAGGCCGGTCATCTTGTTGTAGGCGTCGATGTTCGCCTGATAATTCGGATCGGAGACGTTCGAGATATGCGTCAGCAGATCGTATAGATAGTTCGGATCGCTAGGATCGTAGGAAGGTTGTTTTGCCATAAGATTGATCCCGGAGTACCATCGGCTTCCCGCCAATGAGTCGTAGCGCAGGCTTCCAGCCTGCAAAGACGTGGCACAAGCGTTCCGCCCGTGAATATCTCGACCGTCCCGGTCGAGTGAGAGCCGCGAAGCGGCCGTAGCCGTCGCAACAGCGACGCAACGCAACGTCGGCTGCCAACCTGCAATCCGCGCCCTTTCTCGTGTTCGTCACGGGAGAGGGGTGGGGGCGCCCAAGGCGCGATCTACAACGTATGGGGCGCCGACTCCGCGATCGGCAAGCCCCGTCCACCCGAAGATCCTCCGCTCGAGAACGGGTCCGACCCGCTCGGGTACAGCGACATCCACCGCCCCGTCTGCCCGGTCGGGTCGATGAACGGCCCCGCCGGCATCACGACCAACGGCGCCTGAGGCCGCACGACCTCGAACACGTTCACCCCGCCGATCGCCGAACAGGTCACCGTCCCCGCCGAAGTCACCTCCGACACCAGGACGCTGTTCAGATAAACCTGCACCGGCGCCCCCACCGAGGCCTCCGGAATGCAGATCGTCGCGTCGAAGGGATTGCTCGTCCGCATCGCATAGGCGGCATAAATCCCAAACCCCGACCCGGTGCCCGGATAAGCGATCTCCCCCGCGATCGTCGGCTGCGCCGCCACGATCCCCGCGGAAACGAACTGAGTCCGCCAATCCGCCCCAACCCCGGTCGGATACGACCCGCCGCTCAACAATTTGATAAGTGCGTATGCCATAAATTGGTAGCATCGGCAGCCCGCCAAGGCTTCCAGCCTGTCTGTGGCTTGTGATCGTCGGAGGCGCCGACCTGGGGGAAAGCGTCGAATTCCCGCGTCGCCACCATAAATAGGAGCCGGTCTGGTCTGGAGCTTAGCTCTCCAGCCGAGGTAAATCCACTGGCTGATCCCCCGGACATGGCGGGCTCGGCCGGCAATTTGGCACAATCCACTCTACGGCCTCGGCAATACGATTCCGCAGCCGTTTACCGGGCTTGGTATCAGCGCCATGGGGGCCAATCAGGAACCCATGAGCTCGAGATGTGCTTCCTTTACCACGCTCTAAATCTTCGCAGACGCCACATCCAAATTCGGATCTTAATCTTCCAGCCGCCACGGCGACTAAATTAGACCTTTTAGCATCAACTTGATCCGCAGGCTCCATGTGGTGACGGCTAAGAAGATGACCCAGCAGAACGGAAGTCGGACTATCGTCGCTGTATTCGAATGCAGCCGAAGATATTCGACAGCCTTCTGAGTTGTTCGATATGATCCAGACATCTGGCAGCAGCCGGTAGACTAACACGTCATCGGCAATAGCAGAGTCGTCCTTGTACTGGCCATCCGTATCTACGAATTTACGAGGCATTGCTGATTACGGCGTGCGAGTTCGTCAATCCAGCTTTTGACAGAAGCTCTGTCGGCCGTGCTTTCCGGCTCAAACTCCCGTCCTGTCCTTCTGTCGTTTCCATAGAGGGCAAGATAGCAATCGGGAAGGATCTCAAATTCGAAGTCAATCCCATAGACGTGCCACTCAACCTGGACCCCGCCACTGGTCGTTGGCACTACAGACGGCTCAGGGCAATCATTCGACGCAAAATCAGCCAAAACTTGAAGCGCGTGGGCTGCAAGGATCGGGTCAATAGGAGCGGCTCCGTATCCGTCCCAGTCCCTTTGCAGTTCTAAGAATGACTCGACTCGTCTCAGGAGTTTTCGAGCCCATGTTGGTTGATCCTTCCATTCAATTTGAAGCTTGCCTTCCTCGGCCTTACGGTACTGATCCCACATAAGGGCGTCTGCTGACATAACTTTCCGCTGTTCAACAGCTTTCCGGTAATAGAAGTCAGATATCATCTATTGGCGCTCCCAGTAATCGTGCATTTCCTTGGATGTAATATCGGTAAATCCCCGAACGATCCACTCCCTGCCAAGGTGCAAGAAGTCTGACGCTCCACTAAACCCATCACCGATTGGCGCACCACGCGCCACGAGCTTCAACATGAAGGCTGGTCTGCCCGTTCCCACCTCAATTATCGGAGAACCCTCAATATAGAGCCGACCCCGAGGTACATTGTCCTCGCCTGTGATTACGTACCTCAACTGAAACGTAACGTTTTCGGCTACGGGCAAGAAATCGCCCCGATCCGTGCTACTGACAAACGAAAAAAGCCTCGGCGTGTCTTGGACCCCAGCATAGTGTGCCGCGCTCGATATAACATTTACGTAGGTCAGTTCACATTGATCGATCTGTGGAGCTTCAAGACCCTTTGCCATTAAGAACCTCTCGAACTGATCAAAGGCTCCCGATAGGCTCCCAAAGATCGGTTCGAACCGCGGATATTGATCTTCAGGGTTCCCCTTTCGCCAGTTCCAAATTAGTCGATCCTGCTGTATCTGAACGAGTTTCGTGTTTGCCGGATCGTGGAACCATACGCGAGGGAACATTGCCTGCCCCATGAAATGGAAACTGAACGAGCCAGGCATTGGCTCTACGATATGCTCTAGCGGCGGTTGGTCACTTGTTTCCGAAAGGTCTGGCAAGAATGATTGACGAAACTCTCCAACATAGGCCAAATGAAAACCCTGAATCGGACTGAACTGGATGCTCAGAGCTACTTCGATCACAGGGGGCTTCCCGAACTCCGGTCGAGGACCTCGTGACTGCATTGTCTGGGAGGACGATTCTTGGCCCATGGTTGAATCGGTTCAATCCGTAAATCGGTGTTTTTTATTATGTCAGACCAACCACCTGTTTGATGGGCATCGGCTTCTACAGAAGCTACCGCTCCCCCGCCCCAAGGCTCGTCGTCTCCACGTCCGACTCCAGACGCCAAAGCACCGTCCCGCTCGCCAAGTTCCCGCCGAAGTTCAAGTACCCCGACCAGCCGTTCTCCGGAGCCCCCGTCGACGTCTGCTCCGTCCGCAGCCGGCTCTCCCGCTTGATCGCGACCGGCTTCGTATCCGAGCAATCCACCGTCCCCCGAAAATCCGAGTTCCGGGGCTTGTACACGCAGTCCACGTTCAGCGTCGACGCCTGCGCGTCGACCATCACCTGTGCGCAGCCGAACCGGAACAGGTTCAAGTCCGGCGTCTGATACTCGCGCGTGCGGAGCTGCACAGCCGGACCGGCCGCCGAGCCGGCCTCCGTCGTTCCCTCCTCATAGGCGTACATCGTCCCGTCGCTCGAAAAGAGAAAGAGCCGCTGTCCGGAGCCCGTCTGCGAGGCGTCGAACACCCGCACCAGCTTCTGCGCCGTCGCCGTCGTCGGCAGCGTGTCGTCGAATTCCCACTCCCGCATCACCTCGTTCCAGCCCAGGATGTGCGTGTTTCCCGAGCCCGAGGCCGGCGTGTAGGCGAGGTAATACCGGTCCTTCCAATACACCGCCGAAGCCTTGCCTCGCCGCGAGGCCGGCAGATTCCGCGTCTTGTCGTCCACCGAATGGCGCGAGATGCTCTGCCCCGACCCGCCCTGGAAGCGGATGACCTGCCCCTCTTGGTCGATGTAATAGATGATCCCCGAGTACTCCGCCACCGAATACGGCTCGTTCGTCCCGTGCGAATTCACCCGAACACGCGTCGAGAGCGAAGTCGCGTCGTAGCCGGAGCCGACGAATCCTCCCGCCGTCCCCAGCGCGTTGAAGCTCTGATCGGTCAGCACGTACACGATCGAGGCCCCGTTCGCCGCCGCCGCCGTCATGATCCCCGCCCGGATCTTCTCCCCCATGAAGGTGAGCCGCGAACCGGAGCGGTCGTTCTCCTGGATCGAGGCGAACCGGAAGGGAAACCCCAGCGCCGAGAAATAGAGGTCGCCGTAGCTGATGTTGCCCGCCGAATCCTTGACGCCCCCCACGAAGCTGCGCTGGTTCGCCGTCCAAACCGCGAGGGCCCGCGGCATCGCGATGTTATAGGCCGAAGGCGCCGGCACGCCGGGATCGCGGATGTCCCGGTCGGTCACCCCGTAGATCGCTCCCCAGCCATAGGTCGCCGTGGGTATCGTGATTACCTGGGTCGATACCTCCTGCCCGCCCACGTTGTGCGTCCACTCTTGATGCCACTGCTTCCCGCTGCCGGCCCCGCCGCCGTCGATCGGCGAATATAGGTTCAGCGTCGTCCAATACAGCGCGTCGTCTCCGGCCGCCGCCTCCTGGGACGAGCGGAAATAGATGTCGATGCTCGTCGGCAGGCCGCTCAAGCCGCCGTTCACCATAACGTCGCCGTCCACATTCCGCACATGCAAGGTGTAGTCGTAGAGCACTCCGTCCGAGGGAGGAATCTTCGTCCCCGCCACCGAGCTGCTTCCCGACGACACCACCGATGGCCCGCCCACGTTTTTCAGCAAATCGAAGCCCATGTCCGTCCCCACGACTCGGCCGGACTCGGCGTAGCTGAACGTGTCCACATAGGCGAGCTGAAACTCCGTGTCCCCGTAAAACCCTCCGCCCGAGCCCGTCCCCGCGATCCCGAGCAGGATCACCGAGTTGTTCCCCGATCCCGCCCCGTTCCTCGTGAACTTGATCGTCTGAATCCCGCGGCTCGTCAGAGGCACGTTCTTGAGCGAATAAGTCACCATCGACCGATTCGTCGGGGTGTCGAAGGGCGAGATGATCGGCGCGAAGGCCACCGTCGGGTCGGTCGATTTCGAATCGTAGACCGTATAGAACGGCGAAACGTAATAGTTGCCGCCGCTCCCGCCCGTGCCCGATACGGCGGTCGTGAGCGCCTCATCCCAATACAACGCGAACACGTTATTCGGGTATGTGGACGCCTTGACGAAGAACGTTCCGTTCGCGTTCGAATCGCTGCATCCGGTGATGACCACGCGATTCAAACCCGTTCCATCGTTCGAGGCAAGATACGGATGCGTCCCCGTCACCGTCACGACGATCGGTCCGGAGGTCGTGCTGACGATCGCCGTTCCCGTAAGACCGTCCGCCCCCACCTCGATCTTCGTGTTCGTAAAGAGATCGGTGATGACCGGCGTCGTTCCCTCGACCAAGAAATTGATCTGCTCGCCCTCGAACGCCACTCGGCTCGTAAACTTGACGAGCGTGTTATAGCCGTCCGCCGGCGCATTGACCGTGAACTTGATGCACGTGTTCGAGCTCGTATAGGGAGCGGCGGTCGTGTCCGCCATCTGATAGGTCGTCTGGCTGCTGCTTCCGTTGACCTGCTTCGAAACGTAAGACTTCCCCGACGAGGATGCGACCGGGAAGAACGTCGACAGCGTGGCGAAGTAGTTGAACTGCGTCCCCCCGCCCGACGGCGCCCGCACGTTCTTATGCTGGATAACCCGCAGGCCCGCCGTCGCCGTCGGATTCCAGATCAGCGGATAGTCCGTCAGGTTGTTGATCGACAGAACGTCCACGGCCGGAATAATCGCCCCCGCGATCACCCGCCGAGGCATCGTGTGGACGCAGAAGGTGACGTCGTCCGTCGTGCTGCTCAGCCGCGTCTTCCCCGTCGAGTCCCCGCCCCAGGTCGTCGGAGGCGAGCCGCCGACATCGGTAATCTCGGTAAAGGTTCCCGCCGCGAGGTCGTAGGTATAGATCGCCGTCGCCCCGCCAACCACCCAGGCCGAGACGACATAGTACGTCCCATTGAGCGGCCCCGACCAAGCGCCCAGGCACACCGTCCCCGGCGTCGCCACCGGACTCCCGCCCGCCATCAGGTTCGCCACCGCATCCCGCACCGTCAGCGCCCCCGTATCCCACCGCAGGTTGCTGATCGCCTGGAAATACCCATCCCCAAGCTGCGCCCCCTGCAACGAGGTCCGCAGCCCTCGCACCGGCATCTGTCCAGGTTTGTAGATCGTTAACATGATAAGTAGCGCAGGCTTCCAGCCTGCATAACCCCCCACCCGTGTGGCTTCGTCACGGGAGAGGGCAGGAGAGTTCCCCCTTCCTCTTGCCGGATGCATCGTGCCGGGAGGAGGAAGGGGGCAAGGGGGATGGAGGTTCCGGTAGCCGCGAAGCGGCTGTAGCCGTCGCAACAGCGACGCCGGAAAGAAATCGAACAAGTAGCGCAGCCTTCCAGCCTGCATCAGAACCCCTTCTCCCGTGTGGTTCGTCACGGGAGAAGAGCAGGAGAGTTCCCCCTTCCTCTTGCCGGATGCATCGTGCCGGGAGGAGGAAGGGGGCAAGGGGGATGGAGGTTCCGGTAGCTGCGAAGCGGCTGTAGCCGTCGCAACAGCGACGCCGGAAAGAAATCGAACGAAGTAGCGCAAACTTCCAGCCTGCACAAACCCCCTCTCCCGTGTGGCTTCGTCACGGGAGAGGAGTAGGAAGATCCCCCCTTCCTCTTGCCGGATGCATTGTGCCGGGAGGAGGAAGGGGGCAAGGGGGATGGAGGTTCCGGCAGACCCCGGTGAGGGTCCGTCCCACGGGTTCACCGCACCCGCGTCCGAAACATGACCGCCGGAGCCAAAATCACCGTCTCCTCCCCCGGCGCCAGCTTCTTCAAGTGCTCGATCTGCACCGACTCCTCCGCAACCCGCTTCCGCTCCCAGAGCGCCGCCTTCGTCACGTCCTCCTCGTAGGCCCAGAACTCGCACATCGCATACACGAAGTACATCTCGTCCAGCATCGAGAACGGAATCGCGGTCGAGCCCGAGATCGCCACGTGCTCTTCGCAGTGGCACACCGCGTACGGATAGCCGCCTGTCGTCGTCGTCCCCGGCGTCTGGTCGAACCCGATGACAACCCCCGAAGTCCCCGCCGCCAGGTAGAACGCGCACGGGTCGCCCGTCGAAGTCGACTCCTTCCAAGCCGGATCCCGGTCCCGCAGCGCATCCTCCGACGTCGGCCGCAACGCCCGAAACGAGTCCGCCGAAGTGAACCACGTCACCCCATAAACCCGCAAATCCGCCTCCGCCCAGTCATACTCCCGCTGCCCCGCCACGATCGAGCTCAGAGTCACATCCGCCGTCCGAAACTCCGCCTTATCGAGCAGCCGCTTGTACGCGGTCTGAAAAAGATCGAGCGCCGTAGCCGCATCGCAGCCAGGGTAATGCCGGCGAAACCGGGTGATAACTTGATCGACGGTTTTCATGGTTTAAGTAGCATCGGCTCCCAGCCGATGAGTAGCGCAGGCTTCCAGCCTGCCCAGAAAGTGGCACGGGCGTCCCGCCCGTGAGTGTCTCGACCGTCCCGGCCGTTGATTTGCTGAGAGCCTCCCAACGCCAAACGCCAAACGCCTCCCGGCCCTAGTTCGTAAACACCGCCGCCATACCCTTCCCCGTCGCCGAGGCCGCCGCCGCCGCCGTGTTCGCCGACTTCACCGCGATCACGATCGCGTTCGCGTCGTTCTCCGCGATCGCCCCGTTCGCCGCCATCGTCGCCGACGTCCCCGTGTCGACCTGAATTCGCCCGACCCCCGACTGCGTCGAGCTCCCCGTCCGAACGACCGACAGCTCGATATAGTAATCCTTCCCGTTCGCCGTCGAGCCGGTCACCGTCGCCACCGCCGTCCCCCCGAAGTACACCTTCAGGTTCTTCGCGTTCGCATTCGCCGCCAGCGTCCCCCAGGCGATCACCCGCACCGAACGGCCGTTCCCGTTGAACGCCCCCGCCGGCAAGGTCACCGAGTTCAGCGTGTACTCCGTGTTCTGCGTCGTCCCCGAGGCGTTCGTGGTCGGATCGCTCAGCCCGCCCACCGGCTTCCCGCCCGACGTCGCCCCGCCGAGAGCCACCGTTCCAACCGTCGCCAATCCCGAAACGGTCAACCCGCCCGAAGCCACCACATTCGTGAAATTCGAATCTCCCTCAGCCATTCAAATTGATCTCCCGTAAGAATGAGCCCCATCCCTCGGTTTCTCGGCCGCGGCATAAGAAAGCCTGAGCCTGATTGCGGAAACGGAGGGAGGGGGTTGGGGGTGGGAGGTTCCGCCCAGCCCCATGGAATCGGACATGACCTGGAAGGTCATGGAACACTCCGGCTGGAAGCCGGAGCCACGACCCAGACTAGCCGGTGCCCGCCGAGTAGAAGAAGCCGCGCCAACCGCGCTCGAAGAACACGTACATCTCGGTCACCCGGTACTTGATGATGTCCAGGTCGATGTCCTCCTTCGTCTTCACCCGCAGCGCCCGCCGCTCCAGCACCGCGAACGGCTGCTGCCGCTTGTCCGAGTTCCGCAGAGCGAAGAAGGTCGTATTCGTGAAGTAAGGCGACGAGATCAGCTTGCGGATCCGCTTGCCGATCCGGTTCGAATCGTTGTTCGCCGTGCCCTGCTGGCCCTCGGAGAACAGCACCCGCTCCGCCAGGAAGTTCTGCGCCGGATGGATCATCAGGTCGTACGGCCCCATCTGTGGGTCCGGATCGCCTCGGTGCGAAACCGTCATGATCAGGTTCTGCACCATCGTCTCCAGGGCCGTCGGCCCAAAGGCCGTGGTCATGTAGTTCGACGCCGTCCCCGTATCCGTCGGGTGCGAGGCCGAAGCCAGCGCCACCCCGTCCGGGTTCACATAGGCCGCCGCCGTCGAGGTGCAGTTGTTGATCCGGTTCGCCGCCGCCTGCTCGCGCGTCTTGTTGAAGGCCAGCTTGATCTTCGGAACGATGTTCGTCAGCTTCCCATACTGGTCCGTCTCGTGCGCCTCGGTCGAAAGGCTAAAGCCGAGCCCGCGCTTCACCGGCGTCACCTGCTTCAGGTTGCCGTAGAAGATGTCGTCGTCCGAGATCGGCGAATCCTCCCCGACCACCGGCGCCATCATGAAGTCGCCCTCCTGCATGAATTGAATGTAGGCCTGCGTCGTCGTCATCGACGAAGGCGCGATGTCCTTCCAAATCGAAGTCATCCCCTCGTTGTATTGAGCGAAGATGTCTTCCAGCCCCACGCGGTGGAGCTGTTGCGTATCCGCGATAACTCTTGCCATGAATTCTCCTGTTGAAGAAGCCGAATCGGCTTTCAGCCGACGAGTAGAGCAGGCTTCCAGCCTGCGATCCGAAAACCCCCTCTCCCATGTGGTTCGTCACGGGAGAGAGGTACGAAGGCCCCCCTTCCTCTTGCCGGATGAGCCTGCCCTGAGCGAAGCCGAAGGGTGCCGGGAGGAGGAAGGGGGCAAGGGGGATGGAGGTTCCGCCAAAGCCCAAGCCCCCAACGCCTAACGCCTAACGCCAAACGCCCCCTACGCCCCCTACGCCCCGAACGCCGTATCCGCCGCGATGTAGCGATACTCGACCCAGCCGTACTGCTCGCCCACCGCATACTGCGGATGGACCGCCGTCACCACCGCGACCGGGTTCGTCGCGTGGTCCGTAGCCACGTTCATTCCGCCCCCCGGAGAGGCATACCGCTGGAGCTGGAAGGTCTGACCCGGCAGCGTAACCGCCGTCGAAGTCGTCACCGGACCCACCATCCGAGTCTGGGCGTCGATAATCGACACCGGAATCGGCGTATCGGTCTGCCCGCTCGCATCGCGCTCCGCGATCCCGAGCGGCTTCGCCCCCGTGCTGTCCAGATAGGAGCCGGCCGACACCGCCGCGGTGACCTTGCCGGACGAAAGATAAACGTGATCGCCGCGCTTGAAAGACTGCAAGGCAGCCTCAGGATAAGTCCGCTGCTCGAGCGGCTTGCCGTCCGCGCGGTACCAGAGTCTTGGTTTCTCGATAGTTGTTGGCACACAGGCCTCCTGTTTTGTTTAGTAGTCGCGCGGCCCTTCCGGCCGCCATGTGAAAATCAAAAGTGGCACGGGCGGCCCGCCCGTGAGTATCTCGACCGGCCCGGTCGAGAAAGCCGCAAAGCGCAACATCGGCTTCCAGCCGACAAGTACCGCAGGCTTCCAGCCTGCCTTTCCAGAACCCCCTCTCCCCTCCAAGAAGTGTGAGGGCGCACCGGGCCCGCGAGCCTTGCGAAGCAAGGCCGAGGGACCGTCACGTGAGCGCCACGCTAAAATCCCCTATCGGAACTCCCGATAAAGACTCGAGAGATGAGCCTCGCCTACTTCATAACGGCCCACAAGAACCCGCTGCAGGTCGGCCGGCTCCTCCGCGCCATCCAAGGCAAAAGCATGGTCGTCCACTACGACCTAAAGGCCCCCGAAAAAGACCGCCAAGAAATGGCCGAGATCGTCGCCCAGATCCTCGGCGCCCGCCTCGCAAAGCGCCCGAGAAAGGTCGAGTGGGCCGCCTGGTCCCTCGTCCAAGCCGAACTGGACGGCATGAAAGAGCTTCTCGAGGACGATCCCGACTGGACCCACTTCATCCCCCTCTCCGGCCAGTGCTTTCCCCTCGTCCGCCCCGAAGTCGTGGAGGCCTTCTGTCAGGCCCACCCGGACCAAAGTTTCCTCGAGCTATTCGACGCAGAGCAAGTCTGGGGCCCAGACGAAACCAAGGCCCGATACCGCCGCGCCCATATCCGCCGAGGCCGCCGTCGTATCCCGCTCCCGATCCCCCTCCCCGCGCTCGACACTCCGATCTACGGCGCCTCCCAATGGAAAATCCTGTCGAGAGAGGCCTGCGCCTACCTCGTCGGCCCCGAAACCGCCCATCTCCGCCGCCACTTCCGCCGAACCTGGGTGCCCGACGAGGCCTACTTCGCCACCGCCCTCATGAACGGCCCGCTGGCCGCTCGCACCCACGTCGCGCAAAAGCACTACATCGACTGGAACGTCCCCATCCCGCCCAAAATCCTAACCCTCGAGGACCTGCCAAAACTGGAAGCCTCCGGAGCCTTCTTCGCCAGAAAACTGGACCCAGGTGACCTCCTCGACATACTCGCGGAACGGCTGAAGCGTTAAGAGTTGAGTGTTCGGTGTTCGGCGCTTGGCGTTTACTTGGTAGGTCTTAACACTCAACACTCAACATTCAACACTCAACGCCCAACACTAAACGCCCAACGCCCTCCCCCTACCCGTCTACGCCTCCACATCCGTCTCCAAGAAGTCCTGCGCCGTCATCGATTTCTCGTACCCGGCCGTGTTCCCCTCTTCCCGGAACTCCTTGTCCAGACCCGCCGCCGCCGGCCGCGTCAGCCGCTCCTCCGCGTCCCGCTGGTAGCGCCGCATGTTCGCTTCGACCTCCGCCCGCGGAAGCTCCATGTACACCCCCGACTCGTCCGAGTGGAAGGTGTCGTACCCCTCCTTCCAATAGAGGTTCTGCTGCCGAAGCAAGTCCGACTGGTTCCCCGTGTTCTCCAGGTGCACGATCGCGTTGTTCTTGTTGAACTTCACGCCCCGTGCCGCCAGCATCTCCCGAGGCCCGAAATCCCGTCTCTGTTCGAATCGACTCATTTCAATCTCCTTAGCAACCGCCCCGGCTCGAACTTCAGGTTCAAGTTCCGGTAAAGCTTCTCGATCCCATCCAGCTCTCGCCGCGTCTCCGCATCCACGTTCCCGCTCGGATACCCGCCCACCGACTCCGTATAGGGGATCGGCTTCGACCGTAATTGATGCAGCTCAGCCTTCGCCCGCACCAGTTCCGCCACCGTCGGGTCGTTCAAGAGCGCCGGATCGATCCCCTTCTCCCGCACGAAGTCCCGAAGGAAAGCCCGCCCCTCGTCGTCCAGCCCCTCCGAGGCCCGCTGCATTCCGGACGATTCCGCCACGGGCTTGACGAAAGGCAGCATCGCCTGAACGGCCCGAAGCGTCGCGATATCCGCCGTCCGCCGGATCGCCGCCGCCGGGTCCCTCCGAATCAGCTCCGCAACTTCGTCATAAGGGTCCGACGCCGCCGCCCCAACCTGCATCTGGGCAACCTGCTCCGCCATCGTATCGATCAGGCGCTGATAATCCCCGCCATCCACCGATTCCTCCCCAGAGTCGTCAAAGTCCTCATCGAGAGAATCGTCGAAATCCTCCGGCTCAAACTCGTCAACCTCGAACTCATCCGGATCGGACTCGGCATCGAGCTCCTCCAGCTCAACCCCATCCGCCGGCTCAAGCGCACCGCCGCCGTCGATATCTTCTGGATCGATCATAAAAGTCCTCGGCCGTAGCATCGGCTTCCAGCCGATAAGTAGCGCAGGCTTCCAGCCTGCAAAGGCTCAGTTGACTAAAGTGGCGCAGGCTTCCAGCCCGCATCCAGGAATCCCCTCTCCGTATGGTTCATCACGGGACCCCCGCCACCCCCCAATCCTCCAATCCTCAATCCTCAATCCTCCAATCCTCCAATCCTTTCCCGCCCCAGGAAGAACCCCCAAAGCTCCTCCCGCAACCCCTCGATCAACAGATCGAGAAACGACACCTGCGCCTGAAGCCGGCTAAACTCCTCCGCCGACCGCTGCGACGGGAACCGCTCCAGGAGCTGCCGCCGCTGGTCCCGCAGGTACAGGTCCACCAGGTGGAACAGGGCCGAGTCCGCCCGGAGGAAGAGCTCCACCTGGCGCTTGTCCGGAAGTTGCTGCATTCGCCTCCTGCAAAATCATCGCCGCCTCCTGAGGCGACACCTGACCGTTCAAAAGCCCCGCTAAAACAGCCATCAGCTCCTGCGATGAGGGCCCCGCCGGCTTCTCCAGCCCCGCCACGTCGAACGGCAGGTCCAGCGCCTGCAAAATCTGCTTCTCCACCGATTGGTAGTCCAGCACCGACTGCGGGTTCTGAGACAAGTTCATCGCCATCTGCAGCTTCTGCATCAGCGTCGTCGGACTCGAAGCCGTCGATTTCCCCGTCGGAATGAACCGCACCGGCAGCCCCACGTCCTCCGGCCCCTGCAAACCCAGAGCCGTCCCGTGCTGCTTGAAAATCTCCTTCCAATGCACGGACAGAATCTCCCGCAGGAAGGCGAAGACCTCCGCCACCACCGGCGCCACGAAGGCCGTGTATTGGTCCTGCCCCTCCTGCTGCGCCTGCAAGAAGCCCGCCGCCGCCGTCGCCGTCGTCGACGCCGGCAAATTCTCGCTCGTCCCCAGCCGCGAGATCCGGGAGGCCGCGTCCGCGATCCCCTCGATATAAGGCACCAGGGACACCAGGAACTGCCCGTTGAACTGAGTCCCGACCGTCTGCACCGACGCACCCGCCGGCAGCTCCCAAACCGTCCCCGGCCCCCAGCGCTTCACCTTCGAGTTCAGGGTCGCCCCGATCAGCGCCACCCCCGGAAAGGCCTGCGAATACCCGCCCTGGATCGCCACGTTGAACAAATCCGAATAGATGAGCTGGATCCCCTGCACGTCCTGCCCCGGCGACGAGGCCGGCCAAAACGACCCGTACTCGTCGTCGAACCGAACGTCGAAGTACATCCGCCCGCTCGAATACCCGAACGCCTCGACCTTCAAGACCATCTGCGTCTTCCGAGCCACGCAGATCAGATAATCCCGCTCCCCGTCCCCAAGGTCGCACCGCCGCACGACCTGCCAGCACTCGATAAGCTGGTCCCCAGGTTCCTGCGCCGGCGTGTCCACCGTCCGCGCGAACTCCGCCGACTTCCCGCCCCGCTCCCCGACGACGTCCGCCCCGCCAACCTCGTCGGTCAAATACTCGCCCGCCGAGAAAAGGGCCTCGATCTCGCTCCGCAGCTTCCAATATCGGTGCCCGACCGTCTTCGCCTTCCCGATATCCCCCAGCTCGTGCGGGTAGATGCAGAAGTCCTTCGGATGAATCGGCTCATGCTCGACCCGCCCATCCCGCGTCGGATGCACGTAAAGCACCGCGATCCCGGTATTGACCGCCGTTTTCAAACACTGCCGGAAAGCCCGGTCGAACCCATACCGCCCCTCGTCGAAGGTCGCGATCGACATCAAAGCCTTCGCCAGCCGAGCCGCCTTCTCCGAATCCCCCGCCGCATCCGATTCCGGCACACACTGCACATAAGGCTCGATGCCGGTAATCGACTTGAACACCGTCCCCACGATCCGGTCCGCCTTCGGCTTCCAGAGAGGAATCGGATAAGAAGCCATCCCCTCCACCAAGTTCAAGTTCGTCGCATCCGGGTCGATGTTGTAGAGCTGCTCGTTCCGCTCCCAACGCCGAGGCAAAGTCCCCTTGCCCGTCTCCGAATGCTCGATCTCCTGACAAACCACGATCCCAAGATCGCGCAATATATCCGGATCACGTAAATTCTTAGGAAGTTTGCTCATGATTCAGTAGCATCGGCACCCAGCCGACGAGCGTAGTAGCGCAGGCTTCCAGCCTGCCTTTCAGGCCACCAACCCCAACACCCCCAATACCCCAACACCCATCCCTAAACCGGTCCCCCAGCCTCCGGGTACCCCGCCTCGATCGACTGCCGCGACCCGACGGCCAGCTCCGCCGGCCCCAAAATCCAGTTCACCGGCAAAGTCGCCGTCGAGTGCCCCGCCCCGTCGCTCGGCAGCGGAGGCGTCGTATACTTCACGCCCACTTGGTTCGCCCCCGTCACGTAGCCCGCCAGAGTCGCATAAACGTGATCCGTCGAAGCCTGGAAGAACAGCCCGTGGTTTGCATCCACGTCCCCATCCAATGCCGGTAGGTCGTTCGCGAACGTAAACCAGTTCATCCCCCCGAACCCCAGCATCTCCGCCACCTCGAACGCCCGGTTCACGTAGTCCCGCCCGAACTCGAAGTAGTCCAGCGGCTTGTTCCCGTGCCCCATCCCGTTCTGCCCCGGCGTCCCCATCCCCTCGTCGATGATGATCGGCTTCCCCGAGATCCCGAACGCCGAGCAGTTCCGGAACGACTTCCGCACCGCCAGCAGCGACACCAGCACGTTGTCCCGCCAGCGCCCCGCGTCGATCGCGTTCGTTGGCGCCCCTAGCGGCACGTAAACCGTGCATCCCCACTGCGTAAAGTAGTTGGGATAGGTATACGGCAAGCCCGTCTCCGGGCAAGTCCGCGTCGCCAAATCCGGATACTCGATCGAAAAAGGAATGTCCGACCGCGGAGGCGAAGCCGCCCAGCCAGGCCCCGTAAAATCCAGCCCATGCAGATCGAGGTGCGGAATGATCGCCTCGCACCAGTCGTGGAAGTTCCGCGTTGGCGTCCGAGTCCCCGTCGAGGTGTAATTCCCGTTCGAGTCGATCGGCACCGTCTCTCCCGCCTGGTTGTAATTCCCGAAGTAGCCGACGCTGCTCCCGCGCAGCCATTCGTAAGAGCCCCCGCCCGGAGCCGACACCGAGTTCGGCTCCCGAGTCCAGCAAAACGACAGGTCCCCCACATCTCCGCCCGCGTTCTTGTAGGTCGAGTACGCGAAGTCGATCGCGTCCTGCGTCGCCTGGATATAGGCCGCGTCCGTCCCGATCGGCGGCCGGTTCGCCACCCAGTTGCTTCCCCCGTTCAACGCCTTCCAAGCCGTCGTATGCGGAGGGTCCATCCCCAGCGCGACCCGCAAAGGCAGCCTCGCCGCCCCGCATTCGTTGGCCGCCGCGTAAACCCGCTCGTACCGGTTGTAAGGCGGCGTCGGCGTGTTCATATACGTCTGCATCCAGGCGTCGATCGTCAGCCGCCAGCCGATCCGCTTCGCCACCTGCACGTACTTGCGAACCCGCCGGATCATGTTCCCCGCCGTCTGGTCGCTTAGCGTCGAGGTCGTATCCTGCGCGTTGTTCACCCCGTTCGCGTCCGTCGCCCCGTAGAAGGCGAATCCAAGTTGCGCCGCTCGGTACATGTCAGCTCCCAAATTGCGAGGCCGTGTCGTAGCGCAGCCCGATGTTGAACACCGGCGGCCCCGGCAATTCCGCCGCCACGTTGTCCTTCTGCAGCGAGTAATCCGTCTGCAATCCCCCCGCATAGGTAAAGCCGCCCACCGGCTGTAGCGAATAACCGGTCCAAGCCCCGCCCAGCAGGATCTGCTCGATGTCGTCGGTCGTGTAGGAGCGGATCGTCCCGCCCGTCACCGTCGGATGCGGCATAAACACCCAGCAGTACTGGTCGAAGGAAGGGATCACGATCTGGTCCGGAAAGCTCACCTCGTAAGCCCCGAGACCCCCGCCGCCCCCAAACGCTCCTTCCCAGAGCGCCGAAGGGTTGATCGCCGTCCCCACCGCCGCAAGCCCCGTCACATTCGTATCGTTCCGGTTGAACAAGCCGAACGCGAACCGAGCCGAGCCCCCCGCCGAGATCGTGATCGCCGAGCGGATTTGATACAGAAACGACTTGATGATCCCCGGCTGCAGCCAGCAATGCCGGTAATACACGCGAGCCTTACCCGCCGCATATCCCAGCGCCGTCTGATCCGGAATCGCCTGCGCCTCCCCGAAGAGGCTCCCGTTCAGCACCCCCGTATGGTACTGGTCCGCCCACAAAACGCCCCGAAACGGCCGCGGGCTCCGAAGCGAGCTGATACCCAGCTTCACCTTCCGAGAATCGCTCAGCCTCATGAGTTCAGCCCCACCCTAAAAATCTCGCCCTGGTTGTAGATCGCCTGCGCCGATTTCGTCCCCAAGGTCAAGCCCGGCGCCGTCGGATTCCCGCCCCGCCCGACCTTCACCGACCCGCTCACCACCGTGATCAGCAAGTCCGTAGTCGTCGCCGGCAGCGTGACCGCTCCGATAATCGAGTACGTGTTCTGCAACGTCGATCCCGCCGTCACCGAGATATCGTCCCCGTCGCGCTGCTCCCCGTTGACGTCCAAAGGCTGAAAGAGCAGCACCGCGTCCACCGTCCCGTTCCGCTGAAAGGTGAAAGAGCCCACTCGGGGCCCGACCGGCGACGTATACGCGTCCACCGTCTTCCGCACCGCCTCCGGCACGAACCCCCAGTACATCGCCTGCCCCACCCCCAAAGTGAAAGGCAGGGAAGCCGAAATCGTCGCCCCGTTGTTCGTCAAAGGATCGCTCGTTCCGCACATCCCGACCAGCACCGGCGCCGACCGGCAAATCGCCACAAACCCCGCCCCGCCCAGCACCGCCGCGGTATCGACGCCCGAAAGCGCCAACACCCCCCGCACCGTCCCGTCCACGACGAGCCCCGTCAAAACCGACTTCTCATTCCCCGCCAACCCGAAGATATGCAAATCGATCGCCCCGCTCGTGCCCCCAGCCCGCTGAAAACACCGAGACCAAGGCTCCTCCGTCCCACCGCCCGCCGAAATCACATCCAGCCCAAAAGCCAGATCGATCAAAGCCGGATCGGTAGCGCCAATCGTGTAGTGCTGTCTCATATCGCAGTAGCATCGACTTCCAGCCGATGAGTAGCGCAGGCTCCCAGCCTGCCACCTATGGAGTAGCGCAGACTTCCAGCCTGCCATCTATGGAGTAGCGCAGGCTTCCAGCCTGCCATCCATGGAGTTGCGGCGACCTGGCGCCGCTTCTGAACCTGCGCGGCCCGCCGCGCTGCAAAGGAGTAACCCAGGCTTCCAGCCTGCAACCCCCCTCTCCCGTGTGGTTCGTCACGGGAGAGGGGCAGGGGAATTCCCCCTTCCTCTTGCCGGATGCATCGTGCCGGGAGGAGGAAGGGGGCACGGGGGATGGAGGTTCCGGTAGCCGCGAAGCGGCTGTAGCCGTCGCAACAGCGACGCTATAAAGAACTCGAACGAGTAGCGCAAAACTTCCAGCCTGCACAAACCCCTCTGCCGTGTGGTTCGTCACGGGAGAGGGCAGGGGGAATTCCCCCTTTCCTCGTGCCGGATGCATTGTGCCGGGAGGAGGAAGGGGGCAAGGGGGATGGAGGTTCCGGTAGCCGCGAAGCGGCTGTAACCGTCGCAACAACGACGCTGCAAGAAATCGGACGAATGCCGCAGGCTTCCAGCCTGCACACCCCCCTCTCTTCCGTGACGAACCACACGGGAGAGAGGGGGGGCAGGGGCGTGAGGGTCAAGGAAGCTCGATCGCCGCCAACACGTTCTCCGACCAATCCTCGACCGTCCCCAAAATCTTCAAAATCCGCCCCTCCGGAATCCACTGGAAATCCGCGTGCGTATACCAGTTCCCGGTATAAGGTTTCACCGCCACCAGCATCCCAGGCCGCAACTCCAGGTCCCACGGATACAAAATCCCCCCGAACCGGTCGAGCCGAGGCGCAAACTTCGCCACCATCGCAAAGTCCGGCTGATACCGGTCCGCCACCTCCGGCGGAATCATCAACCCCGATTCCCGCTCCGTCTCCCGAGGCACCATGCAAACGATCGGCTTCCCCGGATAAGCCCGCAAAGGCACGTCGAACAACACGCCCTCAGCAGAAAACCGCGTCGGCGTCAAGATCTTCTCAGCAAGATGTGGCATAGCAAAAGTCCGTGGCACGGGCGGCCCGCCCGTGAGTATCTCGACCGGCTCGGTCGAGCAAGGCCGCGAAGCGGCCATAGCCCTCGCCGCGAAGCGGCGTAGCCGCCGCAACAGCAACGCAAAACCCCGGAGACCCAGCGCCGGCGAAGAAAGTAAAAGGGAACGATAGCGCTCCGAAATCAAGCCCTCAACCCGAACGCCTAACGCCGAGCGCCCAACGCCTTCCCCTTCCTAGTCCTCTTCTTCGTCATCTTCTTCGGAGCCTTCTTCGAACCAAGGCCGAGAACCCCCAGATTCGGGGTGGTCGCGCAAATACGTGCCACTGGTCACTATCCTCCTGCTCACAGAAACCGTCCCCGGCGGCGCCAGCTCGTTAAAAGCGTCCGCCGCCGCATCCACTTGGTCGTCGAAATCGTGGGTCTCATCCTCCCGGAACTTCCGGTGCTCCTCGATAAACTCCTGGTTCCAGTGCCCGCGCAGCAGCCGCACATTCCCCAGGTTGACCTTCTCCGCCCAACCCCGAGCCCGCACCGCCTTGCTGCCCGTCATCGTCTCGATCCGCACCCCGCGAAAAGAAGCCAGGAGCCGTCGAAGCTGGTCCGCCTGGTCCTTCCCCGCCTGCCCGGGGTCCTGCGGTATGTGGATCGAGTACCGAGGAAAACGGCCATGCACCAGCTCCGCGTTCCGCCGGATCAGCCGCCGCACCTTGTCGCTCGCAAGCTGCCCTCGCGTCACCTGCAAGACCCAAACCAGCCCGTTCGCGCACAAACCACTCAGCACCGCGACCGTGTAGTCGCCCGCTCCCTCCGTCGCCGCCAGGTCCCAAGCCAAACAGACCGCGATCAGATTAGGCGCGTCGTCTACGACCACGAACTTCGAGGAGTCGAAGAAGTACCCCTCCGCCCCTTTGACCTCGTGCTGCGCCTCCCGCAGGAACGCCCGCAGCCCCCAGTCGTTGATCTGCCGCTCGCAGACCGAAAGCGGCTGGCCCTCCCAGCTCGCCTCCCCCGCCATGATCCGATGCACCCGCCGCCCGTCCGGCAGCTCCACGATCTCCGTCGCAAGCCCGATCACCGCCGGCTCGACCATCGGCGGCTCCCGGTCCAGGAGAAACTCCGCCCGCCCATCCACCAGCCGCGAGACCACCCCGCCCTCGTGGATCAAGTTCTGCAAAAACAAAATCGCGCAGTCCGACGCCCCCGTCGGAATGATCGCCCGCGTGATCGCCGCGATCTTCTTCTCCACCGCCGCCGTCGAGTCGCTCTGCGAGTCGATGTCGTCGAAAATGATCAGGTCCGGGCGGTACTTCTCGATCTTGATCCCGCGCGTCGCCCCGTCCAGACCGTAAGCCGCGACGTTGAACCCCTCCTTCGTCCGAAGCTGATTCCGCCGCCACCCCTTCGAAGTCCCGTACTTCGAAAGAGCCCGCTCCACCCCGATCTGCTCGAACAGCGACGCGATCGCTTGCACATGCAAGTCCGCCTGATCCTGCGTCCCCGAGACATACAAAACGAACCGACGCGTCAGCTTCGTCCCAACGAAAGCGCACCCCAGCTCCGCCGTCGAAGACTTCGCCCCACCCCGAGGCCAAACCTCGATCCGCGCCCGAGGCCGCTCCCCCGCCCGCAACCCCGAAAACCACTCCCAAAGCCGCCGATGCCGCCTCCCGAGCGGCTTGTCCGCCACATGCGGAAACCGCTCCCCCAGCCAAACCGCATATTCCGAAGCCATAAAAGAAGTAGCGCAGGCTTCCAGCCTGCATCAGAACCCCCTCTCCCGTTATGGTTCGTCACGGAAGAGGGGGCAGGGGGTGAAAGGTCCATTCGCGCAACCACGTGGCCCCGTGGCTCCGCCTTCTGGGCGGAGTGTTTCAGGGGCTTCAAGCCCCTGTGATCCCGGCGCTAGCCGGGATCCTCACTTCTCCCGCTTCGGCCGAGCATAGCGGCCGAAATACCGCTGGATCGACTGCAAGCTGCCCCAAGTCTTCCTCTTCGGGTTGTGGTCATCCAGTGACGCTTCGTAGGTGATGTAAATGGGCTTGCCGTCCTTGCCCTTCTCCACCCCTCCGTAGATCGCCCCATGGCTCTCGTTGTGGAACAGCAGGTCCCCAGGCCGGATGCCGTCGCTCGCCGAAGCCCCCGTCGTCCAGTTCTTACTCGTCATCACGTGGCGCCGGATATCCTTGATCACCACATTCGGCAAGCTGGGATCGTCGGCCTTCGCCACATTGTAGAGAAACCGCCCGCAATCCGAGGTGCAATGGAAGTCGCCGCCATAGATCGACTGGTAGACCTTGGCCCCCTCTTTGTCGATGAAGTACTTCGACCGGTTCAATCGGGCCGCCGGACCCTGAGCCGTCGCGGGAGTCGTCTTCTTCGCTCCCGAATCCTGATCGTCCCCCGACTCCGCGTAAGCATCCAAATCGTCGCCCGAGTCGTCCTGCGAATCCGTCGCCGGACCACCCTTCGCCGGCCGGTTCATCAGCTTCGTCAAGTAATCGCCCAACTGATCCAAATCCTGTTCCGAATAGCTCATCCCATCCCTCCTCGGCACGTAGCATCGGCTTCCAGCCGACGATTAGCGCAGGCTTCCAGCCTGCTCTTCCCTAAAGACAGAAAGCCCGTCAAACCGCCGTAAACGACGCCACCCCGTCCAAGATCACGCCCTTGATCGGCTCCCAATGAAAGCTCTTGCTCCCCGAGCTGAAGTTCACCCGCGAGATCGGAAAGTCCTCCGTCAGCACCTGAAGCCCGAACTCCACCCCCGTCGGCGTCACGTCCAGAGCCACCGCCACCGGCACGCCCTTCACCGGCGCCCAAGCGAAATGGGCATCGGCCGCCGACACGTTCTGCGACCAGCTAAACCGGTCCGTCCGCCAGCCCCGCACGATCTTGAACAAGATCAAATTGATGTAGACCCGAGTCCGATAAGTCCCCTCGACCTTCGCTAAATAAGCCATCCGCCAAAACCTCCAAAACCTAACGCCGCGAGCCCTCATCCTCAGGAGCCGGCGAAACCTCGATCTGCCAATAAGCCGCCACCGCCGAGATCAGCCCGAACACCGCCACCCGAACCTCCGCCGGCGCCCGGAGATAAGCTCCCAAAAGGGCCGAAACCAAAGTAGCCCCCGCCCCCACCACCGCGCCAAGCGCCCGCTTCTGATTAGCTTTCATGCCAAGTAACGCAGGCTTCCAGCCCCGATAAGTAGCGCAGACTCCCAGCCTGCCCTCCATGGAATGCGGAAACCCGCTATGGAGTGCGGCGACCCGGCGCCGCTTTAAACCTGCGCGGCCTGCCGCCCTGCAAGCAGTAGCGCAGGCTTCCAGCCTGCACGCCCTCCTCGCCCGCACCAACCATCGATCCCATCCGACCCGTAAGTCCCACCGACGCCTAGTCCGGCCCGCCAAGCCGCTTCTTGATCCACCGCACGTCCTGCCGAATCGCCTCGATCGGCTTCACCTGCTCCCGCAGACTCTCGATCGACGCCGTGTTCGCCGCCACGGAAAGCTGGATCGTCGTCACCCACATCGCCGCCCCAACCAAGCCGCCGAGCAGCACATAAAGCCACCCGCCCAACTTCGCCACCGGCTCCCACCGGCTCACCAGATCCTTAATGCTCATCACTCAAAATCGAAAGGACCCAAACGCCCAACGCCCAAACGCCTAACGCCCAACGCCCAACGCCAAACGCCAAACGCCAAACGCCTACAAAGCGATAAACCGCAGCCCGCTAGCATTCCGAGCCCGCCGCACGACCGCGTACCCCTCCCGCGAACCGTCCGCGTTCGAGTTCCCCTCGATCGTCCGGAAGTCGCCATCCTCATCCGGCCCGGAGAGACAAATCCCCATGTGACCGGTCCCGTCCGCCCGAAGCAAGAAAAACAGCCCGCCCCGCATCGCGGTAAACGCGATCTTGTGGTGATCCTCCGCCCACCGCCCCCAGCTCGACACCGCCGCCGGCGACTCCGGAAACGACCCATACCCGCACTGACGCAGCAGATACGTCACAAAAGCCGCGCACCAAGGCTCCCCCGCCTCGGCCCCCGCCGCCGCCAAATATCGCTCCACCCAGGCCCCCCGGTTCGACCCCCGAGGCTCCTCCTCCACGTGCAAAACGTCGCAGTGGTAAGCCGCCAGTTGCGCCAGCTTCTCGGTCAAAGGCCAAGCCGCCCATTCCGCAGACAAAGTAGGATCGCTCATCGAAAGACTCCTGAAGTCAAGAAAAGCCGCCAAACCCTCCGCCCTACTGCCGATCACGTCCACGAATGAAATGTGTTGGGGATGTCGGGATCAGGCGGAAAGGCCTGGCGAACTGTGGAGAAATGAAATAAGCCGCAGCATCGGCTTCCAGTCAATAAGTAGCGCAGGCTTCCAGCCTGCATCAGCCCCCCCGTGTGGTTCGTCACCGAAAAGGGGGCAGGAGAGTTCCCCCTTCCTCTTGCCGGATGCATTGTGCCGGGAGGAGGATGGGGGCAAGGGGGATGGAGGTTCCGGGAGCCCCCCAGTCGAATAGCCACGCAGCGGCTGTAGCCGTCGCAACAGCGATGCCGGAAGAAATCGAACGAGTAGCGCTGGCTTCCAGCCTGCATTTCCGCCCTCCCACCCGTGTGGCTCGTCACGGGAGAGGGGCCGGAAAGTTCCCCCTTCCTCTTGCCGGATGCATTGTGCCGGGAGGAGGAAGGGGGTAAGGGGGATGGAGGTTCCGGGAGCCCCCCAGTCGAATAGCCACGCAGCGGCTGTAGCCGTCGCAACAGCGATGCCGGAAGAAATCGAACGAGTAGCGCAGGCTTCCAGCCTGCATTTCCGCCCTCCCATTCGTGTGGCTCGTCACGGGAGAGCGGCAGGAGAGTTCCCCCTTCCTCTTGCCGGATGCATTGTGCCGGGAGGAGGAAGGGGGTAAGGGAGATGGAGGTTCCGGCAGCCCCCGGTCCAGGAGCCGCGTAGCGGCTGTAGCTGGATAAAATCGAACAAGTAGCGCAGGCTTCCAGCCTGCATTTCCGCCCTCCCACCCGTGTGGCTCGTCACGGGAGAGGGGCCGGAAAGTTCCCCCTTCCTCTTGCCGGATGCATTGTGCCGGGAGGAGGAAGGGGGCAAGGGGGATGGAGGTTCCGGCAGCCCCCGGTCGAGTAAGAGCCGCGCAGCGACGTAGCCAGTCAATAAGTAGCGCAGGCTTCCAGCCTGCATTTCCGCCTCACCACCCGCGCGGTTCGTCACCGAAGAGAGGACAACGGCTCAACCGTCCCGGTCGAGATACGCCTCAAAACAAGCCCTCGACTATACCGGAGACAACTTCGAGCCTAAGAACGACTCCCCTCTTCTCCCTACCGGCGCCCCAAGGACCTCCAGGCAGCCCCTAGCCCCCGGCACATCAACATTCTACGACCACCCAGCATAAAAATAGCAGACATATATCTACTATTGCTCCCACAACAGCAATTCCAAGCCCAGCCAAGAACGCCCCAAACGGTTGACACCCACCCCGCATCCGAGGAATACTAACACCCTCCCCGAGGGCGGTTAGCTCAGTGGTAGAGCACTACAATGACACTGTAGGGGTCACAGGTTCAAGTCCTGTACCGCCCACCATTTTTCGGCTTGTGCATTCCGCCCCGAAAGACGACCCGCAGGGCCGTTAGCGTCATGCGATCTCCTGACAAACGAAATCCGGGCTTGTCGGCCTTGCGAGAGGCCGCCACCATAAACGCAAAAGCAATGCAAGTCCGAAGAGGCTGAGGTGATCATGGAACCACTGTCGAAACGAGATCGCTCACAAGTACGAGGCAGGTCGTCCGCACGGGCTCGCCGGCGCATCGCCGGTCTCTGCGCCCTCCTCGCCGGCCTGGCATGCCCGGCCGAAGCCCAAACCATCGACCCCTACTATGCCGGAAGTTACAGCAGCCTGGTCCTCGGCTCCGTGCCCGGGGTGCCGGTGGATTACGGCGGCCTATGCTTCAAATACGACGACCCGAATACCCTGCTGATCGCAGGCGCGGCATGCGGCCCCTCCGCCACCGTCTATAGGATCGGCGTCGCCCGGGACTCCAACCACCATATCACCGGATTCGCCGGTTCGGCCGAACCGTACTCGGAAGCGCCCTACATCGACGGCGGACTCAATTTCGGGCCGGGCAACGTCCTCTTCGCTCCCCAATATTTCTCCAGCAATCTCATGGAGACCAAGGTGGGCAGTAGCCAACCTGACCGCATCGTCGGCCTCGGTGCGGGATTTACTTCCGGGAATCCCAGCGGATGCGCGTTCGTTCCGTCCGGCTTCTGGAATGCCGGGCGCCTCAAGATCTCGACCTACTCCTACGATGGCGGCTTCTACGATATGGAGCTATCGCCCGACGGCCATGGGACCTACGACGTGGTCAACCTCACCCGCAGCGCGACGATGACCGGCTTCGAGGAAGGCTTTGGATACGTCCCGTTCGGCGCCCCCCTCTTCCCAAACCCAAGCATGCTCGTCTGCGAGGTCAACAACAACGCGGTGTGGTCCTGGGAGGTCGACCAGTCGGGCGATCCGATCGCCGGAACCCAGCATAATTTCATGACCCTCCCATCCGCGGAAGGGGCTATCGTCGATCCGCTCACCGGAGATTTCCTTTTCTCCAGCTACAACTATCCCCCCCACCAGGTCGTCCGAGTCTCGGCAAACGCCGTTCCCGAGCCAACCCCGCTCGCGGTTCTCGGCATCGCCGCCCTGCTCGGTCTGAGACGCAAAACCGCACCTTCCCGACCTACGCCGGCTCGATGATCCGGGCGAGGCGAATCCGATCGCCCGGGAGCAAAGGCAAGGCGAACCGCTCCCGCAGCGAAATCGCGTGCTTGATAAGCGCCCGGGCCGACTTCGGGTCCGGTTCGAGCAGGGCCAGGCCCTCCAGCGCGTGGATGCGGACGAGCCGGAATCCCCGGTCTTCGCAAAACGCAGCCAGTCGGTTGAAGAGGACCCGGGCCTCGTCGATCCTCCCTTCGTAAAGCAGGATGTAGCCCTCCGTCACGTCGATCTGCGAAAGAAGGCGAGGGTCGTCGCTGTCGCCCGCTAGGCCGATCGCCGATTGGAGCTTCGCACGCCCTTCCCGCACCTGCCCCGCAAGGGCCAGACACACCGCGTAATGCACCTCGCTCAAAGGCGCCGGATTCAGCGAAGCGAAGACCGCGAGCGCGCCGCGAAAATCGCCTCCGTGCAGCAGCCGAAGGGCATGGGCATGCCTCAAAAAGTTGACTTCGCGGTTGAGGCCGAGCGACTGAGCGATGGCGATGGCCCCGTCGAGCAGCTTGGCCGCCGCCTCGAAACGGCCCCGGAGAATCAGGATGAATGCCGCGGAGCAGGCCGCGTTGGTCCACGACGAAGGGTCGATCTCGGGGCGCGAGGCGCTCAACGCGGACTTCGCCACGCTGACGCCCTCCTCGAATCGCCCCGCCCACATCAACACGACCGCGTGCTGCGCCTCGGCCCAGCCCCTCAACGGATCGGAGGCCGCGGATTGGGCCAACCCGGTGCGGAGGGCTGCCTCCAACTGAGGCAAAGGAAGGTTCGCCATCAAGCTGCGGAACGCATGAAGCATCTCCAGCGTCCGCGAAGGTTCCCGGGCGAGCGTCCATTCCAGCAGAAGGGACGCGCTTCGCACCGCCTCGCCGAGCTCGCCGGTCGGCGCGAAGCTGGCAAGTTCGGTGCGATAGGTGTCGAATACGGGTTCTGGCATTTCCGGCAGTAGGGTCAAAGCGCCCGCGTCCCTGCCGGCCCTCAGGCATTCGGCGGCATCGCAAGTGAAGTTTTCGAGGGCGAGCCGGCAGACGTCGCGTGTGGCTTGCAGAGCGTCGACGGGCGCGAACGCCCGCCGGACGTCCTTGACCGCCTGCCGAAGGTTCTGCTGCTGGCTTTCCCTCGGCTTGTCCGGCCAGAGATAGCCGCCCAGCAGCTCCCTCGAAATCGCGATGCCGTCGTTCAAGGCGAGAAGCGCGACCAACGCCTTCCCTTTGCGGGAGGAAATCGAGACCGCGGCTCCGTCGGGAGCCTCGACCCGGAAACCTCCCAGCAGGTGAATACTCCAGACCTCCGGCGGCACGCAACTAGTATGGGCGCAACCGGCCGGCCACGCCCGAATACGAGGCTACGGCCCCGGTCCGAAGCTGGGGTCCGCGTTATCGGACAAGGTGGTGAGTTGCGTCTGATTCGATCCGTCCGCGTTCATGACGAACAGTTCCCGGTCGGTCCCGCCGGCCCGGTCGCTGCCAAAAACGATCTTCGTGCCGTCCGGGCTGGCCGACGCATAGCCGTCGTTGCTGCTCGAGTTCGATAGATTCGTCTGATTCGAGCCGTCGGCGTTCATAACGAAGACCTGGTTGACACCCGTGCGATCGCTCGTGAAGAGGATCGTTCCGTTGGGCATGAACTGGGGGAACATATCGTTGGAGGAGTCGTTCGTGAGCCTCGTTTGACCCGTTCCGTCAAAATTCATGATGTAAATCTGAGAGTGGCCGTCCCGGTTGCTCTGGAAAACGATCTTGTTGTTGTTGGGGCTGTAATGCGCGAACGTGTCGCTGAAAGCGTTGTTCGTCAGGCGAGTCGGATTGGCCCCGTTGGCGTCCATCGTGTAGATTTGGCCCCCGCCGCCGTCCCGATTGCTATTGAAAACGACCTTCGCGCCATCGGAGCTGAAGCTCGGATAGCCGTCCGATCCCGATAGATCCGAAAGCCGGGTCTGCGCGAATCCGTTCGAATCCATGACATAGATCTGCGATATCCCGTCCCGGTTGGTGGCAAAGACGATCTTCGAACCGTCGGTTGGGAGGAGGCTGGGATTCGAATCCGAGGTCGAGTTGGACGTCAGGCGCCGCTGAGAGGTCCCGTCGGCGTTCATCAGATAGATCTGAGGCAACCCACCATCCCGGCGCGAGTTAAAGACGATCTGGGGCCCGTGAATCGGATTGATGCCGTTTCCGGCACAACCAAGTCCGCCAAGGCCGATAACAACGGATAGGATTGCGACTCTCTTCATGCTCTTGTCCTCAGCAGCGAGTCTAGCGATCGTCCGTGAAACTGCGTGAAAGACATACCGCCATGAACCCTCTCCCCTCCGGGGGAGAGGGTCTGTGAACCGTCGCGTAGCGAAGGTGAACAGGGGTGAGGGGACAACTGACGCCCCATCTTATGATCGAAACACTCTTGACAAATTAATTTGTCAAGACGTATGATTGCCCGTGATGTTGGATTTGGAAGTCATCGACGATCCATCAGCCGCGACCGTCGCCCTCGAGCCTGTCCGGAGCCGGCTCCTCTCCGAGCTCGCCCAGCCGGCTTCGGCGGCAACCCTCGCCCACCGGCTCGGCATCGCCCGGCAGAAGGCCACGTATCACCTGAAGGCTCTCGAGGCGCACCGGCTCGTCCAAGAGTCTGGCCGGCGCCAGTGGGGCGGCCTGACCGAGCGGCTCTACGTCGCCAGCGCCGCCTCCTACGTCGTCGCTCCAAACGCCATGGGCGCCGTCGCTTCCGATCCCTGCAAGACCGCCGATCGCCTGTCCGCCGCCTACCTGATCGCCCTCGCCGCGAGAGTCGTTCAGGAGGTGAGCGATCTCGTCCGCCGCGCCCGCGCCGCCGAAAAGAGCCTCGCGACCCTCTCGATCGACGCGGAAATCCGCTTTCGCTCGGCCGAGGAGCGCGCTGCCTTCACCAGCGATCTGACCCAGGCCGTCAACACTCTCGCCGCACGCTATCACGACGCATCCGCCCCCGGCGGCCGGGCCCATCGCCTGGTCGTCGTGGCCCATCCCCTACCCAACGAGAAGGAATCATCATGAGCAGAAAAATCGACGCATCCGGACGGCGCTCCGTCCAATCCGAAGCCATCATCCCCGGCACGCCGGAACAAGTCTGGCAAGCCATCGCCACCGGTCCTGGAGTCTCCTCCTGGTTCGTCCCCTGCCAGATCGAAGAGCGAGTGGGCGGCAAGATCACCATCTCCTTCGGCCCCGGCATGGAATCCAGCTCCGTCATCACGTCCTGGAATCCCCCCCACAGCTTGAGCGCCGAAGGCTCCGAAATGAGGCCCGGCGGCCCCGTGATGGCGACCGAATGGACGGTCGAGGCCCGCTCGGGAGGAACCTGCGTCGTCAGGGTCGTCCATAGCTGGTTCGCCGAGACCGACGAATGGGATTCTCAGTTCGAGGGCACCGAGCACGGTTGGTCTGCATTCTTCCGCGACCTGGCCCTGTACGTCGCCAACTTCGACGGCCAACCCTCGAAGACCTTCCAGCTCATGGCCATGACCTCGGCGCCCCAGGACGAGGTTTGGACCAAGCTGACAACCGCCCTCGGCCTCGCCGGGAAAGCCGTCGGAGACCAAACCCACTCCCCCCAAGGCGCCCCAACCCTCGCCGGCGAGGTCAAGTACGTCGCCGAAGCCGAAACCCTCCTCCTCGCCAACCAGCCCGGCCCCGGCATCGCCCACTTCTTCGCCTTCGACGTCGACGGGACAACCTACATCTCGGCCCGAGTCTTCCTCTATGGAACCGGAATCGACGATACCGTAGCGAAGGAAGAAGCGGTCTGGTCCGCCTGGCTCGCCGAACACTTCCCGACGCCCGTTCCTGCCGAGGCATAGCCCGAATCCTCGCGTAAGCCCGTGGCTCCGCCTTCTAGGCGGAGTTGTGACAGAGCCATCTTGGCTCTGTCATCCCGGCGCGAGCCGGGATTTGAGAATTTGGCGCTCTGCGGCCCGTTTGAACCTTTCGCGAATAGTGCAGGTTGGGGCTCCACGTTGTCCAGACCCGAGGCAGTTGCTCGCCGAGGCCGGGACCGAATTCGACGAGCGGTACGCGGGCCCTAAACCTGGCGTAGGCTCACGATCTCCTTGGCGAACCCGAGCCGCTCGTAGAAGCCGTGCTTGGTCGTGAAGAGGTGCACCGTCGCTCCCGGGCAGGCCTCGCGAATAGCCGCCAACGCCTCCCGCATGATCGCCGACCCGATCCCCCGCGCCTGCCACGCCGGAGCCACCGCCACGTCCCAGATGCTGAACCAGCGCGGCGCGTCCCGCATGATCCGCAGCGTCCCGACGGTCTCACCCGACGGCGACCGGGCGACCACCCCTCCCCAGGTGCTCTCGAAAACCCCGGCGACCGGCGCCTTGTAGCCCGCGTCGTCGGCCGTGGCGAAATACTCCTCCCAGGTCGGCTTTCGCCTCTCGATCGTCAAACCCTCCGGGAGCGGCTGCGACTTGCCCCGGCTGCCGGAGAGAGGCCCCGCGAAGCGCAGGCGATAGCCGTTCAAATCCTCGACGACATACTCCCGGAACCCCCAGGGCCGGTCCGCGATCGGAGAAACCACGTTCGCCCGCCGATCCACATGCCGACGGTAAAAGTCGTCCGGATCGTCGACCGAGATCCAATGCTCATGCCCCCGGATTCGCGCCGCCAGCTCCGGCTGAAGGTTGAACATGATCGAAATACCCTCCACCGACGCCCCACCGAAAGAAGCCGGCTCGCCCCAGCTCCAAGTGGACTCGAAGCCGAGCACATCCTTGTAGTAGGCAAGCGTCGCCTCGATGTCGGAACACGCGAAGATCGCGGTGGAACTGCTCATACAGGAATCATACGCACCCAGCCCACCGATCGGCGAGCATCCCTCGTTCGACGAACCCAAGTTCGGATGACAACCTCAAAGGCCCGATAGACCGGCAATATTACAGCAAAAAGCGCGCAACCCTAGAACAAACAATCGCCCCAACACCCCAATACCCCAATACCCCAACACCACCCCTCACCCCCCGACCGCCGTCCGAACGAGCGTCGCAATCCGCCCCTCCTCCTCGGCGGTCAGGTCGGTCAGGGCGAAAACGATCGGCCACATGAGGCCGTCGTCGAGTTTCGCCTCCTGGTTGAAGCCGAGCGTCATATACCGCTCCTTGAACTTGTCCGCGCTCCGGAAGAAGCAAACGACCTTCCCGTCCTCGTTCGCATACGCCGGCATCCCGTACCAGGTCTTCGGCGAGAGGCCCGGTCCGTTGGCCTTGATGATCGCGTGCAGCCGCTCGCCCCTGGCCCGATCCGCCTCCGGCATCGCGGCGATCGCCGCCAGCACGTCCGCCTCCCCTTCCGCCTTGGTCCGGTTCGCCTTCATTTCCTTGATCCGAGCCTTCATCGCAGCCTTTTCGTCTGCCGAAAATCCCTGCGTCGCGTCGTTCTTCTTCATCGTTCCCCCAATATAGCCCGACAGGTCGAATGTCCTGTCGGGAACCCGAGCCTCGACAGGCCTGGTACAGGAGAGCGATATCGTGCTAAACCTAATCCCGGTTCTCATCGCCATGGCCTCTTCGATCCAAGCCCCGACCCAGCGTCCCGAAATCCTCGTGCTCGGCACGTATCACATGGCCAACCCCGGTCGCGACCTCCACAACGTGCAGGCCGACGACGTCCGCTCGCCGAAGCGGCAAAAGGAGATCGAGGAGCTGGTCCAGGTGCTCGAGCGTTTCCACCCGACCAGGATCGCGGTCGAGGAGGAAATCGGCAGCGACCGCCTCGCCAAGGAATACGCCGACTACCTCGCCGGAAAATACGAGCTGACCCGCAACGAGACCGACCAGATCGCCTACCGCCTCGGCAAAAAGCTCGGCCTGAAGCAGATCGACGCCGTCGACGAGGGGATGGATTTCCCCTGGCAGCGCGTCCTCAACTACGCCAAAGCCAACGGTCGGTCGAAGGAGCTGGACGAGGTCAGCGCCGGGTGGGGCAAGCTCGCGAAGGAGCAAGGCGACTTCATGGCCTCCCACACCGTCCTGGAAACGCTCGAATATCTCAACTCCGACGAGCACGTCGCCCAGGACGTCGGCCTATACTACGCGATCGTCCGCATGGGAGACCCCGCCGATCCCGCCGGCCAAGACCTCCTCGCCGCCTGGTATAAGCGGAACATCCACATCTACCACAACATCCGAAGCCTCGTCGACTCCCCAACGGACCGAATCCTCGTCGTCTACGGCGCCGGCCACCTCGGATGGCTCCGCCAAGACATCGCCAACGACCCCTCCGTCCAACTGCGAAAACTATCCGACCTCGTCGGGCAAAAGTAGCGCAGGCTTCCAGCCAATAAGTAGTAGCGCAGGCTTCCAGCCTGCAAAGAGCCGCGAAGCGGCTGTAGCCGTCGCAACAGCGACGCAGCCCGCACCTCACGCGCATAATACGAAAATTGGTTACCGATGACGCCTGCAAAATTTCGTTACGACGTTTTCCTAAGTCACAATTCCGCGGATAAGTCCCAGGTGCGGAGGCTGGCGGAACGGCTGAAGCAAGCCGGCCTGCGAGTTTGGTTGGACGATTGGATCGTCAAGCCGGGCGACATCGTCTCGCTGAAGGTGGACGAGGGACTGGAACAATCCCGCGTCCTGCTCCTATGCGTCTCGCCAAACGCCCTCGCCTCGGGCTGGGTCGCCCTGGAGCGGAGCACCGCCATCCACCGCGACCCCGACAACGCCGACCGCCGGTTTATCCCCCTCCTGCTCGCCGATTGCGACCTACCCGACACGCTGCGGCGCTACCGATATGTGGACTACCGCGAGGAAGCCGACGCCGCGTTCGCCGAAGTGCTGGAAGCCTGTCAGCCTGGCTCCGAAGAGACGATGTCCGTACCCAAATCCGCGCCAAGGAAAAGGAAAGTTCGGAAGCCAGAGCCACTAGCGGAGCAGCCCAAGCCGGACGAGGCCCTCGCCATTCTGGAACGCGAGGTCGCCGGGCATAAGAATTGGATCCCTAGCCTGGCTGTCAGTCCGGATAGCAAATGGTGCGCTTCGGCGAGCTGGGACAAGACGATCAAGATCTGGGACTTAGGGACGGGCGAGTGCCGCTTGACCCTAAAGGGGCATACAGACGATGTCAACTCGGTCGCGATCACGGCGGACGGCTCGCAGATTCTCTCGGGTTCAGATGACAGGTCCGCCCGAATATGGGATTCGACCTCGGGTCGGCAAACCAAAAGACTTCCAGATCACCCATTCTCGGTAGATGCTGTCCTCCCGATGCCTCAGGGGCGCATTCTGACTGGAACGACTGGCGATGATCGCGCACTTAGAATTTGGGATATTGCCGCTGGGAAACTCATAAGCGAGTTTAAGGTTGATCAAACGGTCATGTGCGCCGCCTCGAACAGTGACGGCTCCCGCGTCGTCATTGGTGGACACCGCGGAAGGGTCGCATGCTGGAATGTTGCAAAGGGAACCCGCATCTTCGACTTGGAGGGTCACCGCGAAGGTGACCTCGTGTGGTGTGTGGCGATAACGCGCGATGGCCGGTTCGCCGCATCGGGATCGGAAGATAAGACGATCAAGGTCTGGGACTTGGAGCAAGGAGCTTGTATTGGGACATTGGAGGGCCATAAGGGTGCCGTACTGGGTGTGTCATTTTCCCCCGACGAAACCCTGATCGCCTCCACAGGATTCATGGATGGGACGATCCGGCTCTGGGATTGGAGGTCGGGAACGTGCTTGCAGATCATCGACACGGGACTGATGCGATTCCCAATAAGTGTCGCCTTCACTCCCGATGGCTCACGGCTTGTTGTGGGAACGGCCGAGGGCAGTATCCTCGTCTACCGTCTCACCGGAGCCCGCCCCGCCCCCTCGGCTGAGGCGACTCGCAGCTACGTCAACGCCAAAGTCGTGCTCCTCGGCGAAGGAACCGTCGGCAAGACTTCGCTTGCCCACCGCCTGATCGACGACCAATACGTCGTCAGCGACCGGACGCACGGCATGAACGTCTGGCAACTCGGGCTGCCTCTCCCGCCCGACGCGACGCGAGAAAGAGAAGCGCTGCTGTGGGACCTCGCCGGGCAGGAGGACTACCGGCTCATCCACTCTCTCTTCCTGCAGGAGACCGCCCTGGCCCTCCTCCTGATCAACCCACAGAACGCCAACCCCTTCCGGGAAACCGGCGACTGGCTGAAGATGCTCAAATGCGCGACCCACGAGCAGGATCACAGGCGCGAGGCGAACCGCCTGCTCATCCTCTCCCAAGTCGACGTCGGCGGCCCGAAAGTCAGCGACGCCAAGCTGAGCCAGTTCTGCCGGGAAAACAGTTTCGCAAGCTGGCTGCCCACGAGCGCCAAGACGGGCGAAAACTGCTCGGACGAGAAGAACGGCGGAGAGCCCTCGAAGCTAAAACAGCTCATCGCGGATTCCATCCCCTGGGACAAGCTCCCATGGACGAGCACGCCGCGCCTCCTCGCCGAGCTCAAAAGCGCGGTCGTGGCGATGCGCGACGAGCGGGACATCCGTCTCCTCCGCTTCGCCGAGCTTGCCCAACGATTGGAGCAGGCCCTGCCTGGCGAGAAGTTCGGCGAGCCCGACGTGCGCACAGCCGTGACCTTGCTCGCCAACCAAGGCTTAGCACGCCCCCTGAAGTTCGGCGACCTCGTCCTCCTCCAACCCGAGCTGCTGAACGGCTACGCCTCCGCGATCGTCCGCGCGGCCAGAGCCCACATCGACGAGATCGGATGCGTCCTCGAATCCGACATTTACGGACCCACCTTCGACTTCACCGGCGTCGATCGGCTCAAGCATCGCCCCGACGAGGAACTGCTCCTCCGCGCCCTTGTGCAAACCTTCCTCGATCACTCCCTCTGCATCGCCGAACCCACGCCGCACGGACAGCAGCTCGTCTTCCCCTCGCAATATCGGCGCGAGAAGGAGATCCCTCGCGACCCGGACATCTTCGTTTCCTACACATTCAGCGGCGAATGGCAGAGCGTGTGGACCACCCTCGTCGTACGCCTCTGGTACAGCCAGGAATTCGAGCACAAAGAGCTATGGCGCAACGCGGCCGAGTTCGCTTCCCCGAAGGGCTTCACCCTCGGCCTGAAGATCGATAACCAGCAAGGCGAAGGCACGGCGAAGATCAGCTTCTATTTCGACAAGGACGTTCAAGACGAGCTGAAGGCCCTGTTTATCGAATACGGGCATCGCCACCTCGCGCGCTACGCGGCCGAGGTGACCCGGGATCGCCGCTACGTCTGTCCCGGATGCGGCAAACCCGTCAAAGACCTCGATGCCGTTCGCAAGCGGCTTGACGCGAAGAAAGAGTTCATCACCTGTCAGGAATGCGACGAGCATGTCCCGCTCATCGACTTCATCGAGCAACGGCTGAAAAGCGATCCGGTGGCGCGGAAGATTCTGGCGATGGATGAGACGACGACCCGCGGGCTCGACACGCAGGCGCTCGAGCAGATCCTTATCGGCCACATGATGGCGATTTCCGGAGAAGCCAACCAGATTTTCCGGCCCGTAACCCTTTCCAACTATGGCATCGACGGCGAAGTGGAGTTCAAGGACGACGACGGCAACGCCAGCGGAAAGCGCATCTATGTGCAATTGAAAAGCGGCGACTCCTACCTGCGGACGCGCAAATCCGATGGCGTCGAAGTCTTCGATGTGAAAAACGACCGGCATCTCGATTATTGGATAAGCCAGCCGGTCGACGTTTATCTGGTCGTTCGCCAGACAGACGAGATAAGCGGCGCGCCCACCATCCGCTGGATGAACGTAACGCGATACCTCAACGCGCGGAAGGACAAGAAGAGCCGCCAGATCGTCTTCGCCGGCGAAAAGCTGGACATGGAGGCGATGTATCGCGTGAGGGACGTCTTCTTCCCTCCGCGATGATAGCCGAAGGCCTCAAGGCCCGGCCTTCGAGCAGGCGAACGTCTGCGAATACTGGTTGCTCGGCGTGCCATAGGAGAACGACAGGCTGATATCCCGTCCGTCCCCGATCTTCAAAGGCGACGTCGCCCGCGCCGTACCGTCCTCCGCGTAGAACCGGTAGTTCTTCAAAACGCTCTTACCCCGGAGCACGGCGCGGATGAACGGCAGGTCACCCCCGTAAACGCACATCCTCACCAGCGCGTTATAGGCCAGGTCCTGAGCCTGCGGACTGCTCGCCGACAAGGCGACGCCCGCGTTGCTGAACGCCTCGTTGCGGCTCGCCTCGTCTAAAAGTCCGAACAGAGTCAGCGAATAATCGGACTGGCTGAGCGAGCCGATCGGGAACCGGAAAAGGACCGTCTCCGGCCGCTCCAGCACGGCGAGCTGGTCCGGCTTCAGACCCGCCGCGAGCCGGGCATAGTCTTCGAGAGGAAGCGGAGATCGCCCGGCCGCCGCTTCCTCCTCCAGAGGGCGAATCACCGACTCCGGTATTTCCGCCTTGTCGGCCCACCACCAGTGGTCTTTCCGGAACAAGAGCCAGCCATCCTCTTCCCGAACGGCGTCGGGCTGGCCCTTCCAGGGAGCCCTGCAAATCTTCGCGTACGAGTCCAGGCATTTCTGAACCGTCGTCCCGGCGAGCCAAGCCGGAGACGTCAGCGAGCGGCGATAGGCGTTCGCCACGATCGGCATCCCCGAGCGGTCGGCGAAATCGACCAGCAGGTCGGCCCGGCCGTACATCCCGGAACAGTACTCGCTTGGCGGAGGCGTGCCGGAGGCCTCGCGAACCGCCCTGGCCCCGAATTCCGCCGCCGGCGGGCGAGCCCATGCCTTCGTCGCCAGTTCGAGCTCGCTGGGTTTGGCCGAGCTCGACGTCGCCACCGCCCAGGTTCCGACGCTCGTGATCGTGTCCGCGCCGTCCTTCGCGGAAACCGCGAAAAGCCTCGTCTGAATCTCGTGGCTCTCCTCCCGGTAATTCACGACGCCGATCGCGTCGGAATACCCGCCGGAACCCGGCCGGGTCGGGATTGAATCCGGGAACAAATGCCCGACCGGGTCGTGGACGTCCGCCGACGAGAACCACACCGACGAAACCGGAACCCCGTCGTCGTCGAGCTTCGCCGAAGCGAGAGCCGGGCCGACAACCTCGATAAAGCCCACCATGTGCAAAGCGGAAGCCGCGCTCCCAAGAAGCTGCATGTGAGGCGACTCGGGGGATTCGCCGTTCTTCAGCCCCTCCTTGTAAGCCTTGTCGAGCTTCGCCATCTCGGTGTTCCGGCCGGCCGGCCCCAAATCCCAAAGCCGCTTGATCTCGCGCACGGCATCCCGCACGCCGCTCCGGGTCTGCTCCCGCTCCGAGGCTTCCGTCTTGGCCTCCGCCGAAGCCTCCTCGGGCGTCAGATCGAGCTCGAAGCCGTCGCCGTTCACCGGCTGCCAGCCCATGCCCATGCAGCTCGCGACGCGGTCCATCGCCTCCCTCGCCGGACGGTCCCTGAAGACGATCGTCACTTTCCGATCCGCTACCCGCCGCTTGACGAAGAGCGGAACGCCCGTCTTCTGGCTGATTTCCCCCACCAGGTCGCTCAGCGACACGATCTTCTCGTGAAGCGACAAATGCTTCGAGAGCCGGTCCTCGGTCTGGATCGAGAGGGACGGTCGAGCAGAGAGCACGGCGGCTAAACCAAGTATTGCGAGCATCTGAATATCACCTTCGGCGCGCCTCCTTTCGAGTATAAGGCTATAATTCCGCCGTATCAGAAAAAATAATCTATATTTTGCAAAAAGCTGTGTTATTATCGCTGTTGTTAAATCCGCAATAATACGGCTTCAGTGAATTGACTATGACTCCCTCAGTCGAACGGAAGATCGGTGCAGTCTGCCTTTGCTTGATCGGCGCAACCTTATGGACGGCGGCGGCCACAAAAATGCTCCACATCAAGGAGTTCTGGAGTGTGCTCGAAACCGTGCCGTTTCTACCTGAAATACTCCTCGTGCCGTTTTCCGGCGTTCTTATCGCCGTCGAAGTACTGCTTCCCTTCGGATTGATCCTATCTCCGATCCGCCGGCAATCGCTGCTTTCCTGTCTCGCTCTCTTCGGCTGCTTCGCCGGCTACGCCCTCTGGAGGATCGGCCACGGAAACATGGGCGGCTGCGGCTGTTTTACCGGCCTGCTCGATCTTACTTCGGTCCAAGACCTTTTCCTCGACCTCTTCCTGATCAGCGGAGGATCGTACGCCTACCGCGCGCTGGGATATTCGGCGCCAAGGCCGCTCCGCCTGCACCGGGGGTCGATATGAAGATCGACGCCGGCGTCGTCCTTGTCGGGATCGCCGCCATCTCCGCCGTCGGGCTGGTTGGCGCAACCATCCTGCGGCCCTACCGGGTGATCGGCCCCGCTACCGTCAAAGTCCCGCCGGCCGAGCTGATCGGCGACCATCCGATGTTCGAAGGTAACCCGAACAGCAAGCTCACCCTCGTCATCTTTATGGATTACGAGTGCGGCCCTTGCCGGAAGGAATTCGGCGAGATCGAGGAAATGCTCAAGGAAGCGCCCGGCCAAATCAGGATCGTCTACCGCAATCTGCCCCTGTCGAGCGTTCATCCCTATGCCGCCGAGGCGGCCCTCGCCGCTCTCGCCGCCCGGGATCAGGGCAGGTTCTGGGAGATGCACCGGAGCCTGTTCGACGCCCGGTTCGATTCCAAAACCATTCCCCATCTGGTCGCTTCGCTCGGCCTCGACAAGAAGAGATTCGAGCATTCCCTGGCCACGACGGCGAAGTGGCAACTGGACGACGACGAGGCCCTCGCGAAGAAGTGCGGGTTCGAGGGGACGCCGACGGTCGTTCTCTGCAAAGGCAACACCGCAACCCGGCTCGCCGATGCGAACGACGCGTACGCCTACTTCAAGTGAAGTCCCAAAAAGAGAGTTATCGAACGCAAGGGTTGGCGGAAGACCTCGGATCCGCCCATGAGGTGAGTTAGGAGGAGTAAATGAACAAACCTACGATCGTAGGTAGCGTTACCGTCCTGCTTGGGGTTGGCATTGCTTCGGCTCTTATTCCGTGCGGCGTCGTTCAAAAGACGTCGTATTGCGAGCCAGGCTCCGGCGACGGCACACGCTGCTATCAGCCGAGCGCGGCTTCGGACAAGTGCACGGGCGTCGCAGCCAGCTTCTGCATCCCCACGACGCTAACCTGCAGCTACGACATGCTGACCTTCAGCAATGGAACGTGCTACGGTGTCTCGGCCGCGAACATTCCGTATACGACCTATACGCAGGGAGACGTGTGCATTACGAGCACAACCCTGCCGACCACCGGCGGAAACCCCGGTTAGATTATCCAAGCAACGTGGCTTGATTGGGTCGTTCAGACCGACCCCCCATATACGGCGCCGGAAGCGGCTGCGATGGCCGCTTTCGGTCCGTGATGAACCGAGCAAGAGACTGAGAGCAATCCGATGAAATCCGTTCTGCGTTCGTTGCTATATGCCGCCCTCGCGTTGCCGCTTGCCGCCTACGGGCAATCGCTTGAGAAGCCGTTTACCCTGGTCTATCGAGTCGTGGATCGCGACGTCCGATCCCAGGCGGTGATCGATGCCGATATCGCCGAAATGGCATCCGACTACAGCGATGCCGTGAAGAGGGGAACGATGACGCAAGAGCAGGTCGACGACATCGTCACCAATCTGAAGCGCGGAGCCGAACGCAATCCCCGGACGACGAAAGAGGTCGTCACCATCTCCTTCGACGGCAACCGGCTCCTCGTAAGAAAGCTTTCCGACAACCCGGACGAAGATGAAGCGAAGAACGCGCGCGTCACCATCCTTTCCAAGGCCGGCGTCTTTGCGCGCGTCGGCCCCGATTCCAGCCAGTTCGTTCGGCATATCACGTCCCAAGGTCTGCAAAACGTGCCGATCGTCGGCCCATCCATGCCGTTCATGCCCGTGAAAGGCGCAAAGGGAATCCTCTCCATCGCCGCCTTCGCGCCCGACCGCCTCGTCTACGAAAAGGGCAAGGTCGAGGACCATATCGTCGAGGGAGCGCCGAAGGTCTCCGAAATCGACTATTTGGGACCCCGCGGCGAAGTCACCCAATCCTATCGGTTCAAATCGCACGCCTCGCTCGAAGGCCAGTGGGTCGGCCAGGACATCGCCTACACGTCCTACCGGTACGGAAAGGGATCGCCGGCAAAGGGCGAGCCGAATCGTGTCAAAGACTTTACGCTCGTCGAGGCGGATGCCAAGGCCCTGCCTCCGGACGAATTCGAGCTGAGCCACTACTTGAAGGACGGCGAATCGGTCAACGTGACCAAGACCGACGGGAACCAGATCGTCGTCACTTTCCATCCCCAGAGAGGCGATCTGGACCGGCAGGTGAAAGAAACCGAGCTTTCGTATGACATCGCGCTAACACGCAGCAAGCGCTCTACCGCGTCCGCGCTTCCCGCCGGCATCGCGACCGGGCTGCTGCTCATAGGAGGGGCATATTGTTATATCCAGGATCGACGCCGATCGCCCACAGCCGACTAGCCGGCGCGGTTTTCGCCTTGAGGAGCGCGATACCCTTCGTCCTCCTGGCGTTCTACGTCTTGCCGAACACCCTCTTGGCCGACGCCTCGCCGCTGAGCTGGAGCGTCCTGACCCGGACCGGCGCGACCGACCGGACGATCCTGACGGCTCTTTCCGCCCTGTGCCTCCTCGCCGCCGTGCCGTTTCTCTCCCGAATCCGCTCGGACGGCCTGCGGATCCTTTTCGGCGGCCTCGTGGCCTACATGGTCGCCGTCGCCGTGTCTTCCTTTATGTCCGGGGCCAGCCTCGCCGGCACGAACGATTGCTTCGCCATCTTGCTCGCCCTGGCCGTCGGCATCGGCTCGTCGTTCCTTTCCCCGGACCTGAAGACGCGGGCGGCGACCGTCGCTATCCTGATCGCCGCCCAGGCGGCATGCGCCCTGTGGTTGCGGTCCGAGGGCCTGAACGTCGTGCGCGTCGAGCACATGGCGCGCGAAGGAGGCACTTTCGATAGCCCCGCCCTCCTCTATGCCGCGATCGCCGTCGGCCTGCCGATGCTCATCGTGCTTGGCTCGGCCTCGAAGAAGACGTCCGAAGCCGGGTTCTGGTCGCTGGGCGCGGCCCTCGCCTTGGGCGCTCTGATCCTGACCGGGAGCCTGACCGGTTTCGTCGCCGCCGGCCTTGCCTCGCTCTACGGTCTCGCCCGAATCCTCCGAAAGCCCGCCGCGATCGTCGCCCTGGGTCTGGCCATGGTCTGTGCCCTCGGCTTCTTCCTCAGCCAAAGCCCGGCCGGGACGCCTCGAGCCGCGACCTACGCGCACACTCTTTCCGACCGGGGCACGGTCGCCGTGGCCGTCCTCAAGTCCGCCAAGAGCTCGAATTGGTCCGGGGCAGGAGTCGGAAACTCCCGCATCGACGTCGAGAAGCCGACCGACGGCTCGCCGGTCCATCTCGGCGCCGGGAGCCCTTGGGACGCCTACAGCCTGCCCGTCCGTCTGCTGAGCGAGCTGGGCGTCGCCGGCCTTCTCATCGGCCTCATGCTCCTGGCCGGCATCCTCAAGGCGGCCGGCGCCGCACGCGCCCCGGAGGAGATCGCGATTGCCGCCGGCCTCGTCGCGCTCGCCGCGATCAGCCTCGTCGCATCCCCCTTCGGCTCGTCGGGCAACCTTTGCGGGACGGCCCTCGCCGGATTCCTCCTCGGCTCCGTCTACACGTTCCAGCCCCGCCGCGAAGAGGCCCCCGCCGCCGAAAAGCCGCAGCCCGAGCCGGAGCGAAGCCCGATGGAACCGGCCGAAGTCGCGGCCCGCTCGTAACGGCCAGGCGCTAAGCCTTTCCGTTCGTGCGCGTCGAGGTCGTCGGCTCGGTCCAAGTGCCGGGCGGATAGCGCTCGATCAACCGCGCCCGAACCGTTTCGAGCTGCTTGGCCCGATCGCCCCCCGGCGCCCGGAAGACTTCGATCGAGTCGTACCAGGGCGTGCGGGTTCCCTCCGTGCCCCAGCGCCATTCGCCGTAACGGGGCGCGATCAGCCAGCACTCCTTGCCCATCGCCCCCGCCAGGTGCGCGATGACCGTGTCGACTGTGACCACGAGGTCGAGGGCGTCGATCGCGAACGCCGTCGCCCCGAGATCGCAACCGGAAAGCTGGGGCATGTCGAAGGGAAGCTCGTCGGCCGGCTGAACGCAGGCAAAGGGAGCCGCTCCCTGAAGCGTGCGAACGTCGTCGAGGGTCAGCGACCGGAACAGGTCCCGCGAGTAATCCGGGTTACCCTTCCAACACAGCCCGACCTTCGCGCCTTGAAGGTCGACCGGCTGAGGCTGCACACCGAGATAGGGCGAGCCGTCGATCTGATCGATCCCCAAGATGAACGGGAGACTGATCATCGGAATGTGGGCCGTATAGGCGACCGGAATCGCGAGGTCGCTGATTCCCGCCCAAACCTGGTCGGCCATGTTTTCCATCAGCACGGCAAGCGGCGGCGCGACCTCCATGACGACCTTTCCCTGGCAGCGCTCCCGAGCCCGGTCGATGAACCGGCAGAACTGGATCTGGTCGCCGAGCCCCTGCTCGCCGTAGATGAACAGGACGTCCGTCTTGTCCCCACGCCAGTAGGTATGCGGCGGGCAGCGGCGCGGATAGGAGCCGTGCATGAACCGGTATTCGTAATCCGCGAAGCCCTCGGTGAAATTCAGCAGGCCAAGATTGGCGAGCGATCGCAGCCAGTGGGCGTTGTAGACGCCGGGCCGGGCGGCGAGGATGCGATCCAGGATTTCCTTCGCCTCCCGATAGTAGCCCAGTCCGATAAGCGCGCACGCCAAGTTGGAACCGGCACTCAAATTGAAGGGATCGAGCGCAAGGGCGCGCTTGGCCGCGAGCGCCGCCTCCTCATGCCGGAGCTTGCTGTTGAGCGTCTCCGAAAACGCGACATGGCCGCCGATGTTGTAAGGCTCACGGCTCACCAGATAGACCGCGATCTCTTCCGCCTTGTCGAGCTCCTGATTCTTGAGCGCGGCGAACACGTCCCCCGCCGTCCACGCCGGCCGCGGCGCGATCGGCTCCGGCGTCACACGGCCATTCCCCTTGCGCCTTCGCGATCGTTCCTGGACTTTCAAAGCCAAACTCATCTCCCTCGGACCGACACGGTCCCAATGACCACTATTAATACTAAGCCATATAAAGGCACTTGCGGTATCGAAAGTTAATCAACAACAGATAATCCGACCCTAAAGAACTGCATTTATCCGCGACCCTCTCATATTTAAACCCTCATCCCCCTCATCCCCCTCATCTGCGCCCATCTGCGCTCATCTGCGGTTCAAAATCCGCCATCTGCGGTTCAGATCCAAACCATCTGCGCCCATCCAAGGATTTCAAGGCGCGCGGGGCGCCGCTCGACGGCGTCGGCTTCCAATGCCGCGCCGCCCCCTGGTACCTGACCCCGAAGTGGCCTCCTTCGAGGAGAATCGGAAGCGCTTCGCCGCCGGCGGCCTGGAGGTCCAGATCACCGGTCACCGGTCACCGATCCACCGGTCACCGGTCACCGGTCACCGGTCACCAATCTCAACCCCCCTCCTACCCCGTCGGCTTGAACTCGATCTCCTCGCCTTCGTCGAGCAGACAGGTCCCGGACGCGGGCAGCGGATAGAGCAGGCGCCGGTCCGCGTTGTTCTTCACGTCGAGCAGGTTCGCCTGAATCCAATCGAGGGCGGCCGTTTCCGCCTCTCCGTGGGAGAAGGCTTCGGGCATCCCGTCGAAAATCTTCGCCCCCGAGGCCTCCGCCTCCGAGAGCGTTGGAAAGGAGCGGCTTTCCTGCGAGCACAGCTCGATAAATCGCCCGGCTGCGTCGTGCAAGTAAATGCCGACGACCGAGCGCTGCGGCAAAAGTTTGAGGCGCCCGACATCGAGCACCGCGACCGTTCGAATGTGGATTTCGACCATCCTGCGCGATAAAACGCGGGCCGGCGAGAGAATCTAACGCGCCCCCGAGATTTTCTTTATTTCTTTTTCGGAGGCCGCAGCGAGGTCACCTGGACCTGCGTCTCCGGCCCGGATTTCATCGCCTGGATCTGCACCATCGAGCCGTCTTTGAGCTGCCCATCGATCAGCTCGCCCTCATTCCCCAGCCCGCCCCGGTGCGCCTTCAGGAGCTTGTTGATATAGAAGTCGCCCACCTTCTTGAAGCCGTCCGTCGTCGTCCGCCCGCTTTGCACGGTGCGGTTCTTCGAGGTCTCCATGACGCTGCTCATCCCCGGCGCCGGCTTGCTGCCGGGATAGAAGGGCAGGCCAAGGTCCTCCTCCGTCACCGTTTCGCTCTTCTCGACCGGCAGCGGCTTCACCTGATGAGGCGTCGCCGGAATCGGCGGAGCCAGCTTCACCGGATCGACCTGCTGCTGCTTGCAGCCAACCGCCAGCCCAGCCAGGACGAGGAAGATCGAAAGATATTTCACGCCTCCTCATTACACCCGGGAATCGGGGATCGCGGCAGCCCAACTTGGAAGGCATCGCATCGTGATCCCTCTCCCCTCCGGGGGAGAGGGTCTGTGAACCGTCGCGTAGCGAAGGTGAACAGGGGTGAGGGGGCAACCGCCGCCCGATTCATTCCCGTGCGACAGTTTCCCGGGGAAGGGGGTCTGTGAACCGTCGCGTAGCGAAGGTGAACAGGGGTGAGAGGGCAACCGACGCCTAAACGAACGCTTCCGAAGCAGGCTGGAAGCCTGCGCTACTAAACGCTCAACACTAAACACTAAACACTAAACAACCTCCGCCCGAGCCGGCCGCACATATGGCTCCGCCTCGTCGATCATCCGCTGCAGCACCTTCCGAAACCGGGAGTAGGCGGCTCGCGCGAGGGAGGCCTCGTCGATCCCCAGCCGGTCGACCTCGGTGATCGGGCGCGCCTGCGACCGCCAGCCGCCCGCGTCGGCGGGGTCGCGCTGGACGACGTCGTAGACGTGGAAGTCGCCGAACGTGCCGCCGCACTGGACATGCGCGACCAGCCGCTCCAGCCGCGTCGGCGGCACGTTGCGGACCTTGCAAGCCGACAGCGCCTCGCCGACGAGCCGCCAGCAATAGAGGTCGAAAGCGTCGCACAGCCGCACCGTGTCGCCCGGCTCGCCATGCGGCGTATCCGGCAATATCCGCCCAGCCGGCGAGTCGGCAACCCGCCACCAGGCTTCGAGACATTCGACGAGATCCGGCCTCCGGCCGGCGATGGTTTTAGTTTTCTTGGTCATTTGTTCGTGTAAGTAAGGGAGAGTTCCCCCTCCTCTTGCGGCGATGATCGTGCGCCGGAGGAGGAGGGGGTTGGGGGGTAGAGGTTCCGGGAACTGGTAATCGGGCTCCAATCGTAGGTTTCGGGAAGCCGCAACATACGGGAGCGCCAAGCTCCTGGACCACCGCACTCCTGGCGTTTCCGGAACCTCCATCCCCCTTGCCCCCTTCCTCCTCCCGGCACAAACCATCCGGCAAGAGGAAGGGGAGATTCCCCCTCTTGCGGCGATGATCGTGCGCCGGAGGAGGAGGGGGGTTGGGGGTAGAGGTTCCGGGAACCCCGAAGAGCGCCGCCGCAACATAGAGGCAAGGCTTGCCTGATGGGAGCGCCAAGCTCCTGGACCACCGCACTCCTGGCGTTTCCGGAACCTCCATCCCCCTTGCCCCCTTCCTCCTCCCGGCACAAACCATCCGGCAAGAGGAAGGGAGAATTCCCCCTCCTCTTGCGGCGATGATCGTGCGCCGGAGGAGGAGGGGGTTGGGGGGTAGAGGTTCCGGGAACTGGTAATCGGGCTCCAATCGTAGGTCTCGGGAAGCCGCAACATACGGGAGCGCCAAGCTCCCGGACCACCGCACTCCTGGCGTTTCCGGAACCTCCATCCCCCTTGCCCCCTTCCTCCTCCCGGCACAAACCATCCGGCAAGAGGAAGGGGAGATTCCCCCTCCTCTTGCGGCGATGATCGTGCGCCGGAGGAGGAGGGGGTTGGGGGGTAGAGGTTCCGGAAAACCCGAAGAGCGCAGCTTGCGACACAGGATCATCCATCACCTCCATCACCTCCATCACCTCCATCACCTCCATCACCCCATCACCCCCATCACCCCCGCCATCACGGCGCGAACCTCAGCCGCTTCGGATCCCAGTGGCAATCGACCGAGCAGCCCGGCCCGCATGGGCCGAAGCGGGAGAAGGGGACCGAGATCGTCGCCTGCTCCCCCTCCCGCTCGATCCGCAGGACGAGGCCGGCGACCTCTTCCCAGCGCCTTGAGCCCTTGGTCTTCGTCTTCGTCCCCGCTACTCCTTCCGTGATCTGGGAGCCGACGACGATCGCCGCGCCGGTCTGCCGGGCCAGCTTGGCGAGGGCCCGCGCGCAGACCGCCGCCGTCGCATACTCGTCGCCGTTCGGCACCGCGCGCGAGGTCAGCTCCTGCGCGTAGTCCACGTAGATCCGCGAGAAGGGGCGGCTCCGCGACTCCGCCCGAATCCAGGCGCAGAAGGACTCGATATCGCTCCCCTCCAGCGCCGAGGCGTCGTAGACGAAGACATCCCACGTATGCAGGTTGTGGACCGAGTTGTCGAACTCGATCTGCGAGTCCTCGTGGAAGGCCGGCCGCTTCTTCCAGCCGCATTGCGCTTTGATCAGCCGCCGCTTGATCTGCTGGGCCGAGAGGTCGGCGAAGGTCGCGTAGAGCACGCGCTCCTCGAGCCGCGCGGCGTGGAGAAAGTCGGTCAGCATGAAGGTCGATTTGCCGCCCTTGTGGTAGGCGCTCGCCACGGAAAGCTGCTCGCAGGGCCAGCCGCCGGTCGAGGTCAGCGCGTTCAGCTCGGGCAGGAAAGTCGGCACGCCCCGGTCCTCGCCGTCCACCGCGATTTCGGAAAAGGGAACGATGCCGCTCTCCGCCGGGCAGTCGTTGGCGAGCGCCGAGCGGGCCGCCCGTAGCTCCTCGATCCCCGATTCCCCCTCCGCGAGCCGCATCAGCTCCCGCGCGCTTTCGATCGCTCGCCGCCGCTCCGCCTTCTCCCGCACGATCGCGACGTACTGCTCGACGTTCGCCGCCGACACGACAAACTCGGCGAGGCTCATCAAATACTCCTCGCCGCCACAAGCCGCCAACTTCCCCGCCGAGGCCAGGTCCTCCTTGAGGGTGACGAGATCGAGCGCGTCGCCGATGCCGAGGCAGCTTCGATAGATCGCCCGGTGCGCCAGCCGCGCAAAGTCCTGCGAACCCAGCGACCGCGCCACCAGCGGCACCGTTCGGGGGTCGAGGATCATCGCGCCAAGCACGGCCATTTCAGCTTCGAGGGACCAGATCATGGGGTGTTAGGGTATTGGGGTATCGAGGTGCTGGGGTGTTGGGAGGTTAGGCGTTGGGCGTTGGGCGTTCGGTGTTCGGCGTTCGGCGTTCGAGCAATCCAGACAATCCAGACAATCCAGACAATCCAGCAATCCAGGCAATCCACCAATCCACCAATCCAGCAATCCAGCAATCCAGCAATCCAGCAAATCCAGACAATCCAGCAATCCAGGCAATCCACCAATCCACCAATCCAGCAATCCAGCAATCCAGCAGTCCAGGCAATCCAGAGAAATCCAGCGATCACCGCAGCGACTCCACGATCTGCTCCTCCGTGAGCCCGCCCCGGAGCCCGTCGGTCGGCGGCGACAGTTCGAACCGCTCGACGAAGTCGAGCGGCACCCCCTTCCAGCCCGAGGCGATGCAGTGGCGGATGAGCCGCACGATGTCCGGCGGCCGAAATCGGCGTTCGACCAGCTTCCTCGCCAGATGCCGGCAAGCCGCCGGCCGGTAGGGCGAGGCGTGGGGCAGGCCGCGTCGGTGCTCCTGGAACTCCAGCCACGTCTCCTCCAGCTCCTCCGAGCGGCAGTCCGGCGGCAGATGGTCCAAGAGCGACGCATATTCCCCCCGGATCGAAACGTTTTCGGGGGAACGAAAGGGGGTTGTCGGCTCCGGCGCTGGCTCAGGCTCCGGCTCTGGTATGGGGGGGACACTGTCCCCCGGCTCGTCGAGGGCCAATTTTTTCTGGGAAGCCTTATATTCCGCGTTGATCCGCGCGCGGGTGTCGCCGTTGAAGAGGCGCTTGGAGAGCCGGGGCGTTTGTCCGGTGACGAAGAAGAGCGTCCGCTTGGCGAGCTCGCTATGCACGGTGTCGTCGGCGTGGTCGTACCAGTCGTGGACGATCAGCCGGTGCTCGGGATGGACGTCCAGCCACCGCGCCTCGACGAGCGCCCCGATCAACGCTCCCGGCTCGCCCGGCCATTCCAGCCAGCTTTCGATCTCCCGATCCGGATACTTCCCCACATCGCCCTGCGGCGTATACCGCGCGCAGAAATGCCAAAGCCCCTCCAGCGTGCCCAGCGCCTCCCGCATGTTGAGGCCCAGCAGCACCTTGAGGCGCTTGAATTTGGGATGCTCGATGACCGCTCTAAGGGCCACTTAGGGAACTCCGTTTGATAAAGGTGAGGAGGTGGAGGTTCCGGAAAGCCCCCTCTCCCGTGTGGTTCGTCACGGGAGAGGGAGTTGGGGGTGAGGGCCACGGGCCGATAAGGCCAGTGTCCGCAAGTCGGGGCAAAACAAAGCGCGAACGAGTTCGCGCACTCCATACCATCATCCTTTCACCTCTTTCGTCCGCCGGCCCCGCTCATTCCCATCGCCCCGCTCGGCAACTTCGAACCCGGCCCGGTTGTGAAACCGGCCGGTCATGCGGTTGAAGGTGTAGGCGTTGGGATACTTCTCGCGCTCGGCCTCGGTCGCCAGGCGGTGGACCCGCCTCATCGTGCCACCCGGTCGAAGCGCTCGCCCTTGAGGTGCAGGATCGCCAGCTCGGCGCGCTTCAGCCGCGTGATGAGCTGCTGCGCGCAGACCATCATCGCCGTCGTGTCATGGTTCGGCTCGATGAGGTACCAGCCGCCGCCGCGAAGCTGCTGCTCGAGCCGCAACAGCCCGCCCACGACCGAAAGGCGGTAATTCGAGCCCGCGTATTGCCAGTTGAACACCGGCTCGTCGGTTCCAGTCAAGTCACATTTCATAGGAATTCAGTGCAATCCAGCAATCCAGCAATCCAGCAATCCAGCAATCCAGCAATCCAGCAATCCAGCAATCCAGCAATCCAGCAATCCAGCAATCCAGCAATCCAGCAAAGATTGACGAATCACAGACATAATATAGACCAAAATTGACCAATAAGTTTCTCGAAATCGGCAATAATAAGATTGCCAAATAAAACAGGAATGTGCGCAAAATGCGGTGTATGCCTTCTCGCAAAGAAAAGATCGAGCGGCGGCTGAGGCAGATCGGGCAAAACCCGAACTGGCTGGCGAGGAAAATCGACCGGCCGAAGCAGTCCGTCTACCAGTGGATCGAGGGCGCGAACCCCCGAGACGGGGACGTCGTCTGGCCGGCGATCGCCCGGGCTCTCGGCCTCCCCGACCACCGCGTCCTCATCGACGACACCCTCGATCTCCCCTCAAGCCAGGACGAGGTGCGGCACGTGGCCGTCGACGAGGTCGGCGATGGGATTCGCGGCTTCCTCCGCGGCGACCGCGCCGTCCTCCCGGTCTGGCAGACCGTGCAAGCCGGCGCCGAGAGCGAGTGCGCCTTCGTCGATTCCGATTGGAGCCAGTGGGAGGAGGTCCCGGCTCTCTTCGTCGGCCACGACGTCGAGCGCTACATCCTCTGCGTCGCCTCCGGCACGTCCATGTCGCCCCGCATCCGCCAGGGCGACAAGATCGTCGTCCGCCTCGACCCGGCCCCGCCGCGCAACACCCTCGTGATCGCGGAAAGCCCGGATCGCCGCCGCTTCGTGAAGGCTCTCCGCGAACGCGACCACCTCGAGCTCCACTCCCTCAACGCCAAGTACGAGCCGATCTCCAACACCACCGACTGGACCCTCATCGGCAGCGTCGTCGGCGTCATCAGCTCCTACGAAGGCGCCGCCAACATCGAATGGGATTTCGGCAAACCCCTACGAGCATGACGCCCATCGGACGCAACCCTTTCAGGGTGGGGGGATTTGGTGGACCGTCTACCCAGGGTGCGAAGCGAACCCTGGGTCGGTTGCCCGCCGATTCCCCAACCCTGAAAGGGTTGCGTCCCACGGGGTTCGCATCTGGTCAATAAAAAGGCTATAATAAGTCTTACTATGCATGCCCTTAAACTTGCGCCTCGGCGGACGATCGTCGAGCGTCTGGATGCCATCGAGGCCGGCCGGCGGGCCGCGTTGCGGACCCGCTACCGGGCCGACTATCCCGAGCTTGACGAGACCGAGGCGGCCCGCCTCGCCGAGCTTCTCGCCACCACCCGCGTCCGCCTCATCGCCGAATCCGCCCTCGCCTGCCTCACCGACGATCAGGTCGACGAGGTGCTTGCCCGCTTCGAGGACTAGAGCCGGCCGAGGCAGTCCAAAATCCGCTGCAGGCTCCGGCCGATATCGTGATCGAGCCCGACCGAGATGCGCACCAGCCCGTCGCTCAGCCCCATCCGCCGCCGCTCCTCTTCCGGAATCTCCGAGGACGTGCTGCTCGACGGCGAGCTGAAAAGCGTCTTGAAGTAGCCGAGGCTCACCGCGAGGTAGCCGACCTTCTCCTCCTGCATCATCGTCATCAGGCGATTCGCCCGATCCAGGGTCTCCACGTCGAGGGCGAGCATGCCGCCGAAGCCGATCGCCGGGTTCATGATCGACTTCATCAGGGCGTGCTGCGGGTGGTCGGGGAGGCCGGGATAGTGGACCTTGTAGCCCCGCCCGGTCAGCCCCTCGGCCAGACTCAGGCCGTTCGCCGAGTGCTTCTGCATGCGGATGTGCAAGCTGTGCAGGTTCTTCAGGATGCTCGCCGCCCGGATGCTGTCCAGCACCGGCCCGAGGAGCATGCACGCCCCCGAGTTCACATCGGAAAGCTCGGCCACGAACGGCTCGCTCGCGCAGATGCAGCCGGCCACGCAATCGCTCGTGCCGTTGATGAACTTGGTCAGGCTATGCACCACGATATGAGCCCCCAGCCGCGCCGGCGTCAGCACCATCGGACTGAAGGTGTTGTCCACGACCAGCTTGAGGCCGTGCCGGTTCGCGATCTCGGCGAGCGCGGCCATATCGGCGACGTCGAGCAGCGGATTGCTGATCGACTCGCAGTAGATAAGGCGCGTCTTCGCGGTGATCGCCTTCTCGACGGCGGCAAGGTCGAGAATATTGACGAACTTCGTCTTGATGCCCAGCCGAGGCAGGAAGTTCTTGAGCAGCGCGTAGGTCCCGCCGTAGATCGTGCGGCTGCAGATCATCTCCTCGCCGCTCCGGCAAAGCTGGGCGACCGTGCAGGCGATGGCGGAGATGCCGGAGGAGGTGGCATGCGCCGACTCCGTGTCCTCGAGAGCGGCGAGAGCGCGGGACAGATACTTATTGCTCGGATTCCAGTGGCGCGAATAGAGGAAGCACCCCTCGATCTCGTGCTCGAAGACCTCGTGCATCGTGGCCGGGCTGAGGAAGGTGAAGGTCGAGGAGTCGGTAATCGACGGATTCACATCCCCGAACTCGCCGAAGACAAGATAATCCTGAATCCGGCTCGCGGCGTCGTGCGGCTTCTGTTTCGTGCCCATGTCCTACAGACTGGCGCAGATCACCCGAAGCGTCTATGACGCCCGTCAGGGCCGCCCGCGCCGAGCCGCAAAAAACCCCCTCTCCCCTCCGGGGGAGAGGGTCTGTGAACCGTCGCGTAGCGAAGGTGAACAGGGGTGAGGGGCGAAGCGGCGCCTCATTCCCATGCGACAGTCTCCCCTTCGGGGGCACAGGGTCCGTGAACCGTCGCGTAGCGAAGGTGAACAGGGGTGAGGGGCGAATCGGCGCCCAATCTATCCACCCGGAAGGGGGGTTTCGTAGCAAAGCCCAGGCTGCGTTACGTAATCCCTTCGGGATAGATGCGACGCATCTGTAGTCGCAACCTTTACGGTTGCGGGCCCGAAGGGCCCTTTCGCCCTGCGGGCGCGCCGGGATGAACCCGGCGACTACAGCCTTCGGCTTCCTCAGTTCCGAGCTTGGAGTCGCGATAGATGCGAAGCATCTGTAGTCGCAACCTTTACGGTTGCGGGCGCGAAGGGCCTTCTCGCCCTGCGGGCGCGCCGGGATGAACCCGGCGACTACAGCCTTCGGCTTCCTCAGTTCCGAGCTTGGAGTCGCGATATCCCCACCCCGAAGGTTTTCGCCGCCTCCGTCGCGTGGATCCCTACGGGGCGAAGCCGAAGGTTTCGCCGAGCCGCAGGCATTCCGCCTCCGGAACCACCCCGCCGCAGCAGGTGTAATCGGTGATGCTCGCGGCCGCGCAGCAGACGCCGAGGCGAAGCCGGCGGCGCTCCTCGTACCCGCGAAGATAGCCGAGCAGGTAGCCGGCGGCGAAGGCGTCGCCCGAGCCGGCGACCGAGGCGATCCGCTCCGGGGGGAGGAGAACCCGGCCCTGCCAAACCGTCCCGGACGGCGAGCAGGACGCGGCTCCGTCCGGCCAATGGATCAACAGCGTTCCCGAGTAGCCCAGGCTCTCGTAAGCCCGGCCGGCGAGGTCGGGGTCGGGATGGGTGAGGTCGAGGCCGGTCAGCCGCGAGGCCTCGAATTCGTTCATAAACGCAAAGTCGGCATAGCGCAGGGCCGAAGGGACAATCCGGCCGAAGCGGTCGCTATCCTCGCTGACGAGATCGACCGACGTCGTCAGCCCCGCCTCCTTCGCCGCGGCGAGCACCCGGGCCGCCTTCGTGCCGAATTCCCCGTCCGCCGCGTCGAGAGCGTCGAGCAGCAATAGGTAGCCGTAATGGAAATGGCTCGCCGAGGTCGCCGAGAAGTCGAAATGCGCCGGTCCGAGCAAGGCGTTCGCCCCCCGCTGGTGGAAAAAGGTCCGCCGCCCGCTCCCCTCCACGACCATGACGAGCGTGTAGGAAGTCGGGGCCGCGCCGGTCGTCGCAAGCTGCCGCGTGTCGATCCCGTTCGCTTGGCAGTCGTCGAGAATGTATTGGCCCGCCTCGTCCTCCCCGATCAGGCCGATGGCCTCCAAGGGAAAGTCCGCCCCAAGCCGGGCGAGGTCGAGGAGCACGTTGTACGGCGCGCCGCCCGAGCCGGAGAACTCCTTGCCGATATTGGCAAGCGTCTGCTCGGCGGGATAGACGTCGACCATCTTCACGTAGTCGACGATAAAGTTCCCCCCGCTCGCGATGCCCCGGCGCATGGGTGGAATTGTAGCCTGCCTCTATCGGCCTTTTGAAAAGCGACCCGGCTACCGCTCGCTCACGAGGCGCACGAGCGGCGGCTCGTCTTCCTCGATCGCCGAGAAGCGCCCGATCCGGGCGTCTTCGAAGAAGTTATCGTTAAGATCGTCGTTCGCGGTCGAGACCTCGCCGATCACGCATTCCTCGCTCTCCGGCTGGAAGGAGTGCATGAAGCCCGGCGTCAGCGTCACCCGCTCGCCCGCCTTCAGCACGCGCGCGCCGCCTTCCCAGGGCTCCCCGTTTACCCGCACCGGGCCGTCGACTTCGATGCGAAGCTCGCCCCAGCGGCAGATGATGTCCTCCTTCTTCTTCTTGTGGAAGTGGAGCGGGGTGACCATGCCGCGCCGGGCGTACATGAGCTTCTCGCAGTACTCGGGCTCTTCGGCAAGGTTGACGAGGACGAGGCCGCAGCTTCGCCAATCGCCGAGCCCAAAATCCGTCACGTCCCAGCGGGGGTTCGGCGGCAGCGCCCAGCCGTGAGCCGAAAAGCACGCCGTCGCGTCCCGTACGAGCCGGTTGATCTCGCTCCGCTTCATAGCTCCCCTTGCGCGCTCGTCCGGATCGTGCCGACGAGGTCGTTTTCGATCGCCCTCTGCGTCATCAGCAGGGCGTTCCGGATCGCCTTCGCGTTGCTGCGCCCGTGGCAGATCGTGCAGAGGCCGTTGAGGCCGAGCAGGGACGATCCGCCGACCTCCGCATAGTCCATCCGCTTCCGCAAGGGGGCCATGATCTTCCGGAGCGGCGCGTAGGCGAGGCGCAGGATCGGGTGCGTCGGGACCTGCTCCCGGATGAGCTGGATGATCAGCTCGGCGACCCCCTCGCAGTTCTTCAGCACGATATTGCCGACGAAGGCGTCGCACACGACCACGTCCACCGGCTTGAAGAACATATCCTTCGATTCGATGTTCCCACGGAACCACTCGTGCTGCTGGAGCAGCTTGTACGCCTGCTTGGCAAAGGCGTTGCCCTTGCCCTCCTCTTCGCCGATGTTGAGCAGATGCACGCCGGGATTCGGATGCCCCATCACCTTCTCCGCATAGGCGCGGCCCATGATCGCGAATTCGACGAAATGCTCGGGATCGACGTCCGGGCTCGCACCGGTATCGAGGAGCAGGAATTCGCCGTGCTTGTTGGGAATCTGGGAGGCGATGGCCGGGCGGTGGACCTTCTCGACCGGCCGCCAGATGAGATGGCAGGTCGCGCTGGCCGCGCCGGTGTTGCCGGCGGAGACGAAGGCCTGGGCTTTCCCATCCTTCACCAACTGAGCCCCTACGATCATCGAGGAGTCCTTCTTCTTGCGGTAGGCCTCCAGCGGCTTTTCCTCCATGCCGACGGCCTCCGAGGCATGGACGAGCTCGATGTTCTTCGGAAGGGGATTGGGGAGAAGCGAGGTCAAGACGGCCGTATCGCCGATGAGTAGAAGTTTTTCCCTGAGCAGAGGCGCGGCCTCGATCGCGCCTTTGACGATTTCGAGCGGAGCGTGGTCCCCACCCATCGCGTCGAGGGCGATGCTCAACGCTCGTCGGCCTCGGGTCGGAGGAATTCGGAAAGCTTGCTCATTTCGGGATGCCCGAAGGCGGGAGCCACCTTGCCGACTCCGCGCTGCGCCGCGACCGGGCACGGCCCATCCCATCCATATTCGCAAAGAGGCTGCATCGGGATCGCGAGGAGGAGCGCCTGCCGCAGGAGCGCCTCCACGATAAGATTATTTTCCTCGAAAAGAGCGTACGGCTCGTCGGGCACGACCCGGGCGAAGTCGTGCTGGCTCAGGCTGCTCGGGATGCCCTCCACCGGAAACTGCTCGTCGATCTCGAACTGGAGGTCCTTTTCCAGAGGCGCGGTACAGCGAGCGCATTCGACCACGGCGCGAGTCTTGAATTCCCCGGTGATGAGAAGGATGTTGCCGGTGCTGACCGCTTCGAGGAAGCCCTCCAACGGCGCGACGAGGTCGATGTCGGCTTCGTCGGGGAGCTCGGTGCTGATATCGACCGCAACCTTCCGGCCGGGATGTTGCAGCACATCGTTCAGATCGAGCAGGTCTTCCCGTCTCATTGGAGGTCGCGTGAGTCTACCATCGGTAGCTTGGATGAAGGGTTCCCAACTCCCTGACCCGACATGCCAGCAACTTCATGCGATCAGCGAGCATTTGCCCTTCGCACGCGGCGTCGTTTGAATATGACGATGCTTGCGCTGCCTGAACTTAGAGACTTGACCGATTCGAACCGGTCGGCCTCTCAACAAGAGGTCTAAGGCCCTGAACGGGCAGCTTCTAGCTTTTTACGTAATCCTCTCGGCAACTTCAAGTCCTTGGTCGCGAGGACAAGAGGTTCCCATACCTGCTCGCATAGGCCATCGTCAATGAGATCCGGTTCAACAACTGCTACAAACGCGTCCAAATCAGAATATACGGTTTGGACCGTCCCGTCCTCTATGACTACAACGATAAGCGGTTTCTTGCTTCTCACCGAATCACCTTGCCCGCAATCTGTAGGGCGAGTTCCATGATGCAACAATTGTTGTTTGATATGTGCAAACGGCAGGGAGTTCTGCGACGGGATTCTTGACCAAATCATGCCGAGGAATTGATTCGAGGTCACCAATGATTGCGAGCCAATATTTGTCGCCTCGTAGCGTAGCTTCGCGCCACTCCCTGTCAGTAAAGAGGAGGTTCCCGCTTGCGCGACGGAGGCCCTTCACCTCGATTGCAACTTCAGGCTGGTGCGAGAAGGTGAAGTCAAACCCTCGCGCCGAGGTGCGCATATCGTTGATCTCACCCTCCGAAACTCCTAGGACGATTTTATAGTTTTCCAAGAAATATTCTTCCGCCAAGCGACCGGTAAGGAGACGTTCAGCGACATTGGCGACCCTTGCCGGAGACTCGGCCAAGACTTCGACGATGGGCGACGTGGCCTCTTCATCGCGAGCTAGGACGCGACTGACGAATTCAACGAGCGCTTCATCGCTTACAGATCCAAATTCCAGAAGCACCCTCTGACGATCCTCTCTGATCTCACGCTGCCACCAACCCTTTCGGGGATTGGAAAAGAACGGGTCAAACTCGTCGCGCAGGTTTTTGAACGAGGAGGCAGGCAATCCCAAGGCGGTTGACGCTTCCTCGTAGGCAGCCTGCCATGTGCCTTGTCGGCGAGAAAGGAGGTATGCGCGGTCAAGTCGACTCATCGCATAGCCCACGACTATCGATTCCAGTTCTATGTGATTAACGCGCAATGATGACACCGCGAGCAACTCGGGGCGGAGACTCTGACGCTTAGGCCAATGCCAGCGAAGAACTCAGCGAATCGCATCACTTCCATCATAGACGTAGACCACCTTTAAACCGCCTCGTCTTCGGTTTGTTCAAGTCGGGCCGGTTGCGAGCCAAACCTGCGAGCAAGGGCAGCTTATTCGGGCATTTCGTCTACCATTATGTACTGCGGCACAGGTAGACAAATCGAGTCGCGAATCAGCCCCTCACGTCCTCATGCCCGCATCCCCTCCTTTTAGAAGCGCGGACAACTTTTCGGCCTTGCGAACGCGTCACCACATTTGCGGAGATACTTGCTATACTTACGCGAGCTAGTTGCGCGTGCTTTTAGACCGTTCTGAGGTGTATCGAATTTGAGTAAATGGGCTTTTGCGTTTGCAGGAGCGGCCGTGTTGGCCGTTGGTGTCGGATGCTCCGGCAGCGGGGGATCGTCCGGAAACGGAGGTGGAACGAGCGGGAATCCCGGGGATTCGACCGCGTTCGTGACGATTCCTAACGTTCCGGGATTGCTTCAGAACGTCTATCTGACCGGCCAGGGCCGGGCGCAGGGCGATCTCGTCGCCATCATGCGGCGGGTGGCGGTCGACGATAACTCCGGCACCGTCCAAACTCTTCTGAATCCCTATCGACGGCTGCTGCTCAACGGTTACACGCAGCAGATGATCCAGTTGAACGTGCCGAGCACCAATTCCCGGTTGTTCGATCACTACAACCTGGAGGTTCAGGAGCTGGACATCGACAACGGCGACGGCACCTTCAGCCCTGTCGGCGTCGGCGCGAATCAGCCGTTCGTCCAGCAAACGTTCGACGCCTATTTCCGCGTCTTCCCCGGCCGCCAGACGAGCATGACCGTCCGTCTCGACGACTCGATGTTCCCGGCGCCCGTTCCGCCGCAGACGCAATACACGTTCGATTCGAACCAGTTCCAGTTGGCGAACTTCTCCGTCGTCGCGACCGATCCGGCGCGGATGAACGGATTCCTGAGCGACTACCTGATGTTCGATATCTCGAACTTCTCGGTTTCCGATCAGCCGCCGTTCCCGGACAACACCGGCAACGCGACCGCCTTCTTCGTCGACGGCGACAACTTCGCGATCGGAACCTTGCCGCCGGGAGCCCCGGATCAGGCGCCGCCCGATCCCGTTCCCTTCTACGTCCTGACCCCGATCGGCTACGTCCCTGGCTCCGGCGTCGGCCCGCGCACCGCGATCGATCCCAATACCGGCCAGTCCACGCTGATCCCCGGCACGTATAGCGTCGTCCAACCCGATCCGCGCGATCCGCTGAACCCGGCGACCATGATTACGGCGCTCGAAGGCACCTACAACCGGTTCACGAAGACGATCGCCAGCGTCGGCCAGAACGCGCAGGGCTTCGAAGTCATCGCCTTCCCGAGCACTCGGGACGACGGCTTCGACGATATCGTCTGCTTCAACTATGTGAGCGGCACGATCACCAAGCTCTACTTCGGCCACATGGACATGAACACCGGCGAGATCAACGCTTGGCCGGTCGCCCAGGTGACCAACGCCTCCGACATCTCGAACGAGATCGACGGCACGGTCACCAACATGGATTCGACCGACGTGACCAAGGTGAAGTCGGGGCACTACACCTTCGGCGCGACCAATCTTCCTGCTACGTTCTCCACGACCGGTAGATTCATCGTCTACCGAAGATGAACGGAAAGATCCTCGCCGGCATCGAGACGGAGTACGGACTCTATCTCGAAGGCCGGGGGGCGGAAGATCAAGTCGACGATTCGATGGCACTCGTCCGGAAATATCCGGGCGAGTGCTTCGTTCATTGGGATTACCGCTACGAGTCGCCCCGCGCCGATCTGCGCGGATTCAAGCTCGAACGCCTCGCCTTCGACCCCGCCGACGCCAAGTTCGACGAAGGGCGCATCCGCGGCAAGGACCACGAAATCCGCTCCGACCGCATCCTCCCGAACGGAGCCCGCTTTTATAACGACCACGGGCACCCCGAGTACTCGACTCCCGAATGCTGGAGCCTGGACGAGCTGACCCTTCACGACTGCGCCGGCCAGATCGTCGTCCTCCGGGCCGCCGAAGCCTTCGCCGAAGCGAGCGGGCGTGAGGTTCGCGTCTACAAGAACAACACCGACTTTCACGGCGCTTCGTACGGAACCCACGAAAACTATCTCGTGCCTCGCCGCCTCGGCTTCGAAAATCTCTTCAAGGCCGTGCTGCCCATGCTCGTCGCCCGCCAGGTCCTCACCGGCGCCGGCAAGGTCGGCAGCGAAGCCGGGCCGAAATGCCGCTACCAGCTCAGCCAGCGGGCCGACTTCTTCGCCGAGCCCGTCAACACGGAAACCCTCTATCGCCGCCCGATCTTCAACACCCGAGACGAGCCGCACGCCGACCCTCGCGACTGGATCCGCCTCCACGTCATCTCCGGCGACGCGAACATGATTCCGCGCTGCACCGCGCGCAAGGTCGGCCTCGTCAAGCTGGCCCTCCTCCTCGCCGTCAACGGAACCGCGCCGTCCTGGCGGATCGCCGATCCGGTCCGGACCTTCCAGTCGATCAGCCGCGACCAAACCGGCGAATACCGGATCGAGCTGGAGGGGCGAAGCTGGACGACGGCGCGGGAAATCCTCGAATCCTACTTCGCGGCGAGTGAGGCGACCCTCGATCTGGACGACGATTCCCGCTGGGTCGTCCACAACTCCCGCCTCCTGCTCGATGCCCTCGATCACGATCCCGCCTTCGCGCGCGCCCAGGTCGATTGGGCGGCCAAGCGCGGCATGCTGGAGCATTTCATGCAGGAGGAGAGCCTCGACTGGGACGATCCGAGCCTGCCCGCCTTCGACCTCGAATATCACAACGTCGATCCCGAGCAGAGCCTTTACGGCGCGCTCCAGGAAATGGGAACGGTCGAGGGGAATCCACCCGAGCGCGAGCTGGTCCCGAGAATCAACGAGGTCTTCGAGCCCACCCGCGCGGTGGCGAGGGGCGCGGCGGTGGCAAACTTCGGCGATTTCCTGAAAGCGGCAAGCTGGAGCTCGCTGACGTTCGAAATCGAGGGAAAATATGTGGAGCTCGAACTCCGGCCGGACGCGGAGTATCCGCAGCAACTGCGGGAGATTCGAGACGTAGGAACGTTCATCGAAACGATTAAGGAGCGACTCGCGTGAGTGATGGTGACCGATTGACAAGGCCTTTGACCCCGGAACCGGGGCGAAAGACGGACGAGAGCGGACCGGCCCGGCCGGACGTCCGCAAGCCGGATGGCGGCAACGAGCTGCTGCGCCGGATGAAGAAAGTCGACCCCGACCAGGCCAAGCGATACCGCCAGCGATCCGGCGAATGACCGTCGCCAAGCCGAGAAGCTTTCGCGATCTCGTCGACCTGCCGCAGGGCGAAGCCGGGGCCTTTCCCGGCGAAGTCCACGGCACGACCGTGATCGCGCTTCGCTACGACGAGGGTGTGCTGACCGTCGCCGACCGCCGCGCCACCGCCGGCAACCTGATCATGTACGATCAGGCGGAAAAGGTCTTGGCCCTCGACGACCATACGGTGGTCGCGATCAGCGGCGCGTTCGCCCGCTCGATCGAGGTCTGCCGGTTCCTGAAGCACTCCTTCAAGTACTACCGGCGCAGCGTTCTCCACGAGATGTCGCTGGAAGGCAAGCTCACCGAGATTTCCCGGGCTCTCGCCGGCAACGCGCCGATGGCCGCCCAGGGTATCGGCGTCTTCCTGCCCATCGTCTCCGCCTACGATCCGAAGAGCGACCGCTTCGGCGTGTACTTCTTCGACGGCGCGGGAGCGCGCTTCCAGAACGGTTCCTATGCCTGCGCGGGTTCCGGCTCGGAGCGGATTCGCGGCGTCTTCGAGTACGTCGCGCGGAAGGAAGGGCACTTCGAGACGCGGCCGATGGCCGACGTCCTCGCCGACGGCCTCGAAATGCTCGACATCGCCGCCGACCTGGATTCGGCGACCGGCGGCTTCAGCAAAATCCTCCCCGTCGCCCGCGTTCTGACGAAGGACGGCAACTGGGAGCTTCCAGAAAAGGAGCTCCGGACCGCCGTCGACAAGATTCTAGGCCGTAAAGCATAGCCTATGGAGTGCGGCGCGAAATCTCATCTACATGAGGCTTGGCCCCGGAATTCTTGCCGAACTAGAGAAGAAGAACCCGAGGGATGAGCAAGGCAACAGACCAAGAAAAATGCATCAATGGCTTACGGAGGACATTGGCCACCCGAAACTGGCGCAACACATGCACACGATCATCATGTTTCAGCGGCTTGCGATATCCCGGAACTACGGCTGGGATCGGTTCGTGGGGCTCGTCGACGACGTGCTTCCGATTCAGGACGAGAACAATCCTAGCCTGCCTTTCTTGGATGCTCCCAACGCTTAGCCGCCGCCTTCTTAGCGATCTCCGACCGCTGTTCGGGCGTGAGCTTCTCTTTGCGAGCAGCCGCGCCCTTCTTTGCCCTTGCCACCTTCGGCGTGTCGATCTCGCCCGTAACGAGCCCTAGCAGGCGATGAGCGGCTTCGTTCGGGTCTCTCGGCGGTCTGTCTGCCATCTGTCTCTAGTATACGTCCGATGCTTGCTTGCGAACTCACGGAGGATAGCAAAACGTCTGCAATAACGTAGGGCCAAGGGCTACACAGCAGGAACCTCCTACGTATATACTGGTCAAGATGATTGTGCGACACCCCTATCGAAAGCGGCCAATTCAGCCGAATTCGAATACTGAGATGACCCCGTTTCAGCGTGAACCCGCTCGGTGGTCTTGGTTCGCCAATGCCTGCGAGCCGTACAGTTCCTTCAATTGGAGCTGGTGCTCTAGCGCGGCTCGTCATCACTTCTACGAAGCAACTGCAACTGCCTCGCTTGAGGCTCTTGAGAAGACGAGGCCTTATTTGTCGAGCGACGAATTCGGGCGGCTGTCATCCTTGGTGGTTGCTCCGATTGTTGAGGGATTGTTGTACTATCGTGTGAGCAAGGGCCTGTGCAAGGCTCTAAAGCAAGCACGCGATGATGACTGACAACCCTGAACCTGACGCGAACATGACGCCCGAGGACGGCGGGAAAATCGCTCCTCGTGCTGAAGGCGCAGGCGAAGCTACTCCAGCTTCGCCTGCCTCCATCATTCCGCCCGAGATTGCAGACAAGTTGCCGACGCACGTCCGGGAAACGCTTGAATTCGGAATGATGACAATGGGAGCCGGGCCACACCCTTTGGCTCAACACATCAACTCGGAACATATATCCAAACTGATTGACAATGCTGAGCAGGAGAGCATCCGCCAAGACACTCAGTCGAAGCGGAAGATTGATGACGGCAAACACACAAGGCTCACGGCCAGCGTCGTTGGCATCCTTCTTGTGATCATCCTCGGCGCATTTCTGTGCTTCATCCCGAAGGACCGTGTAGAAGTCTTCCAAGAGTTCGGCAAAGATGCCGTCATTCTGATTGCCGGAGGCATCGGAGGATACGGCTGGGCATCCAAGAAATTTCACGAAGGTGATGAATGAGTCAACAGCCCGCTAACCGATCCAATTCAACTGACCCACTACCCGGCGCCGCTTTGTCCTGCCCGACCTGTCGGACTGCAAATGGCGTCGCCATCGCGACGGCTACCGGCGCTTCGCGCCTAGCCCCAATACTGTTTAGTTAATGGCTGCGTCATGGTGTTGCAGGCGTCATCCTGAGCGAAAGAACGAGCCTCCGGCGAAGTTCTGAAGTCGAAGGATCCCCGCATAAGCAATGCGCTTGATGCGGGGCTCCTTCGACTGCGCGGCTCGCAAGACTCGCCGCTCGCTCAGGATGACGTCGCCTTCCGATGGTTAACGCAGACGTAACGCTATCTCCTTGCTCTATGGGATTAACTAAACAGTGTTGCGCCTAGCCCGCATTATTTGCGAAAGGTTCAAAATGGCCACAAACTGCGAACTTCGGACTCCCGGCTCATGCCGGGTGCTCAGGGGCTGCTCACCAGAACCCCCCTGAAACACATCGCCTGCTCGCCAGTGCCGCGATGCCACGCTAGGCTCGCCAATTATTGGGGCTAGGGGGCTTCACAATCTGAACGCAACCCCTAACCCCTAAATGTATTGCCCAATCTAATCTGAGACACGAGGCCTCGTTACTTGACTGAGTGTCTGCCTTTGGAGATCATATGGATCAAGGCAGGAGAAATGTCAAAACAATCCCCGCGTCGTTGGACGGCGCAGCAGAAGCTGGCGATA
>DASZYX010000028.1:0-73595 GCA_035545155.1 Fimbriimonadaceae bacterium
CGAACCACAAGCAGCGACCCATCACCCCAATCACCCCAATCACCCAATCACCTCCATCATCTCCATCATCTCCATCACCCCCATCACCTCCATCACCTCCATCACCCCCATCACCCCTATCATCCCTCACTCCCCCATCCCCGGTAGTCTCACGACATGTCTCGCACGTTTGCCACATGGGGAGGCGTCCTCGGGTTTCTCGCCGTCGCTCTCGGCGCCTTCGGCGCGCATGGCTTGAGGGAGCGGCTGTCGACCGAGTCGATGGCGATCTACCAAACCGGCGTGCAGTACCAGATGGCGCACGCCCTCGCGCTCCTACTCGTCGCCGTTATGGCCGACAAGATCCGCCGGAGTGCCGTCGTCGGCTGGCTCTTCGTGTTCGGAATCGTGATTTTCAGCGGCTCGCTCTATGTGCTCGCGATCACCGGGCAGACCTGGCTCGGCGCGATCACGCCGTTTGGCGGCTTGTGCTTCCTCGCCGGCTGGGCGATGCTCGCCTACGGAGCGTGGCGCGGACCCGAGCCCCGATAATGCGCAAGGGGTCGTGGCTCCGCGGCACCTGGCGAGCAGGCGGAGTGTGACAGAGCCATCTTGGTTCCGTTAGCCCGGCGTCAGCCGGGATAGGGCCTGTTTGAACCTTTTGCGAATCGCGCGGGCTAGCGATGGGTTGGAGGAGGGACCGTGCTGCTGCCCGAGTTCTGGAAGAGCGGCCCGAGAACCGGGATATCGGTTAGAACAGGCACGCCGCTCGCCGGAGCCGCCGGAGGGACCGTCATGTCTCCGCGAACCGCACCCAGAAAAAGATCGTCGATGACGTCCGGGTTGTCGCGAAATTCCTTCCCAAGAGTCCGAATCGTGACCTGGACGCTCGCCGTTATCGTCTTGTCCGTCCCGATCTGGATTTCGTAATGATCCTCTTTGTTCGTCTTCAGGGTCACGGCCAGAGGCAACGGCTTGCCGGTAAGCCCCGATATCTCCGAGACGACCTTGAAGGACATCGCCTGGTTCGAAAGGTTCGGCACAGCCGCGAAGACCACTTCGTTGCGATCGCCTCCCCGGAAAGTCATGGCATGCCCCGAGCTCACTGTAAAGTCCAGCTCGAAAGAGCGCTTCGCGGGAAGCGTGATGCGGAAGATAGCCTCCGATCGCGGTGGGATGTTGCAGGAGACGGAATCCTGGCTCTGGCCAAGGGCCATGGCAAGGCCGATCGTCGCGAAGAGCATCATAGGAACACTCTAACACGGTCTAGTGAAAGTTTTCTAACGAGACGCGAGGTGATGCCCGCGAATGAACCGCACGACTTCCTCGGCATCGGCCTTGCCCGTTCCTGCCGGCCCCGGTTCGAGCTTGTCCATGAACGTCGGCATTCCCCACTCGCTCGCGAACGGCTCGGGAACCTCGGCGGGAAAGTCCTCGCAGTGAAGGGTGAGACAGCCGGCCGTCCACATTCGCGGCACCGTCGTCATGTCGTAGCCGCCGCCTCCGAGCACGACGAGCGGGACGCCGAAATCGCGAACCCGCTTCACCGCTTCGAGCCAAATCTGAGCCGTGCTTTGGATGTGAGCCAGAGGGTCCAGGTAATGGGTATCCGCGCCGGTTTGGAGCACGATGGCCTCCGGTCGGTACTTCTCCAGCACCGGCATGATCCCGTTATCGAAAGCCCAAAGCCAAACGTCGCCCGTCGTCCTCGCCACGACCGGAACGTTCACCGCGGTGTAATCGACGCTCGTTTCGGTGACGAAACCGGTGCCGGGATAAAGCGTGCGCGGGTCCTCGTGGATGGAGCAGGTCAGCACGCGCGGTTCGTCGTAAAAAATCCACTGCACGCCATCGCCATGGTGCACGTCGATATCCACGTAGGCGACCTTCTCGAACCTCTCCAGCAGGATATGGCACGCTACCGCGCAATCGTCGAAGGTGCAGAATCCGCTCGCCTCCCGACGCCTCGCATGATGGAGGCCGCCGCCGATCCCATAGGCCAGCTTCTCGCCCCGCTTGATGGCCCGCGCCGCCTCCGCCGAACCGGCGACGTAAGCAAGGGCTGCCTCATAGATGCCGGGAAAGGGAGGATTGTCCATGCTCCCGAAACCGAACGGGAAGGCCCACTCCATGACTTCGTCCTCCGTCCAGGCTCCCGCTTCCATCTCGCTTAGCTTCCGCACGGCCTCGACGTAATCCTCGTCGTGCACGCGCAGAACGTCGGCCACGTCGCCCAAACCCGGATCGATCGGCTCGACGGCTCCGAAATGCTCCAGTAAAGCCATCGTCCGGCGCAGCCGCTCCGGCTTCAACGGATGCTGCGGCCCGAAGTCGTAGCTCATCATCCGCGGGTGGTAGTAGAAGTTCGGAAGCACCTACTGAGGTTACACTTCCACCAAGCTGCATGGAACGCTGGATCGGAGATTATGCTTTGGCCTCTCGGCGACCTCTCGAAGAAGAGGAGATCGCTGCTCTCCGCGCGGAGCTGCGCCAAGCCCGGCTGTTCGCACTCCTGGCGTGGAGCCTGGCCATCGCCGGCTTCTTGGTTGCTTGGCTGCCGGGGTTCGATTACCGGCTCGCTCCGCTTACGCTGATTGGTTTGTTCGTTGTTATCACGATGTTCCCAGTCGGTTTGACCTTCACGTCGAAATCGCGTCGTCTCCGCCGGACCCTTGAGACGCCCTTTGTCGAAACCTATGTCCATGAGGATGAGGAACTGACGGTCCTTCCCGGCGGGAAGGCGATCGTCGACGAATCGCTGAAACCACTGCGGCCGGTAATCGTCCGCGAGGTGCATCAGCCCGGAAAGAGCGCTGGTCCTATGTTTCCGAGGGAATTGCGGGAGAGCCCGATCGGTCTGGCCGAGACGCGCTCGTTAACTTTGGGCGAGATCTCCGAACTGCAAGCGATTGTGAACCGGCTTTCGGTGTCGAACGGAGTAATTCTGGCAAGCCTGGCGACTGCGGTTCCCACGATATGGTTAGTCGATGCCGGCGGACATTCGAAGGAGCGGTGGCTCGAGTGGCTCATGTCGGCCATCGCCACGCCCTTCGTTTGCTGGCTGTGGCATCGGGTGGGGCGGCTCTACGTGCTGAGGAGACGGCTTGCCGAGGATTCTCGCGTCGGCACGGTCTTCAAGACTCAAGCGTTCGGTGCGCCAGGTGTGATCGAGGTGCTGCCCAGATCTGGCATGATCTGGACGTTCGACGATCTTCCCTCCGATTGGCGGAAGAGGGCTTGAGATAGACTCCCCTGCATGTCCAGCTCGCTCGGCGTGTTGTTCCGGATTTCGACCTGGGGCGAGTCCCACGGTGGCGCCGTCGGCGTCGTCGTCGACGGCTGCCCGCCCAGAATCCCGATCAGCGAGGAGGAAGTCCAGCTCGAGCTGGATCGCCGCCGCCCCGGCCAGTCCAAGATCGTCACCCAGCGCAAGGAAAGCGACACTGTCGAAATCCTGAGCGGCGTCCACGATGGAATGACTCTCGGCACGCCCATCCTCATGATGGTGAGGAACGAAGACGCCCGTTCCCGCGACTACGAGGAGCTGCGCACGAAATACCGCCCCTCCCACGCCGACTTCGCCTACGACCAGAAATACGGCATCCGCGCTTGGTCGGGAGGCGGCCGGGCCTCGGCTCGGGAAACGACCGGCCGCGTCGCGGCAGGCGCGCTCGCCAAAAAGGTCCTGGCCGCCTTCGGCGTCGAGGTCGTCGCCTGGGTAGAGAAGGTCCACAACCTCGCCGCCGAAGTCGACCCGCGCCTCGTCACAATGGAGCAGGTCGAGGCCAACATCGTCCGCTGCCCCGATCCGGCAATGGCCGAGCGGATGATCGCCCATATCGAGGAGATTCGAAAGGACGGCAACTCGGTCGGCGGCGTCGTCGGCTGCGTCGCGCGAGGCGCGCCCACCGGATGGGGCGAGCCCGTTTTCGACAAGCTGGAAGCCGACCTCGCTAAAGCCGTGATGTCCCTCCCCGCCTGTAAAGGTTTCGAAGTCGGCAGCGGCTTCGCGGGAACCGATCTAACCGGACGCGAGCACAACGATCCCTATCGCAGCGCGGGCGGGCATGTGATCACGACCACGAACTACAGCGGCGGCATCCAGGGCGGCATCTCCAACGGCATGCCGATCACGATGCGCGCGGCCTTCAAGCCGACGGCGACGATCATGTCCGAGCAGGACACGGTGACCGTCGAGCATGAGAACACAACGATCTCCGGACGCGGCCGGCACGACCCCTGTGTGCTACCGAGGGCCGTCCCCATGGTGGAGGCCATGGTCGCCCTCGTGCTCGTCGATCACGCGCTTCGGCAGAAGGCTATCGCTTAGCGAATGCCATCTGGTACGCGCCGTTCGTGTTGATCGTGCTCGTCGTCAGGCCCGTCAGCGTGCCGTCCGCCCCGATCGAGAACTCGGAAACCGAGCCGTCGTTTTCGTTCATCACATACACATACTTGCTGTTCGGATCGATGCCGATGCCGTACGGTGCATTGCCGGCCGCGACCGAGTCCGGGCTGAGCGCGGTCAGCGTCCCATCGACGCCGACGCTGAACTGGCCGACCGGGCTGTCCGGCACACCCCCATTGAAGCAGCCCACGTATCCGTAGAGGCCGTTCGGCGTCACCGCGAACACGTCGTTGCCCGCGGCAGGGGTATTGACGGTGGCGGGAGTGAGCGGCGTAAGCGAGCCGTCGGCAGCGATCGCGAATTGGGCGACGCCGACCGTCGAGAGGGGTACGTACAGGAAGTTTCCGTTCGGCGAGACGGCCGGTCCGGACGGATTCGCCACCGTGTAGGTTGGAACCGTCAGCGGCGCGAGTTGCCCGTCCTGCCCGATCGCATACGCGCTCAGTGTATTTGAGCCGTAGCTGGTGGCATAGAGATACCGGTTGTTCGGCGTGATGACGAGGGAGGTGCCGTCGGCGGCCACCGGGATCGTCGGCGACGTCAAGGAGCTAAGCGTTCCATTCGCCGCCACCGCATACTCGGAGATCGTATTGTCGCCGCTGTTCAGCACGTAGGCGAACTTCGAATCGGAAGTGACGGCAATGGCGTCCGGATTCGATCCCGCCGACGCCGTTGCCGGAGTCATCGCTTTCAGAGTTCCGTCGCCTTGGATTTCGTATTGCGAGACTGTGCCCTGTCCTCGGTTCACCGCAAAGGCATAGCGGTTGCCCGTCGTAGCGATGGCGACGGCGTTGGTCGAAGCCGCCGTATTGGGAATAAGCTCCGTAAGCTGGCCCGTCGTGCTCGATATCGAGAATTGGATGACGTTGGTTCCCGTCGCCAGATAGGCATATTCGGCATTGCCGAATACGACGCCTCCGCTACGCCCGCCGCATCCCGCGACCAGGCCAATCCCAACGATGCCCAGGCCGGCCAAAAGCCGGCGATATCGACGCGTCTCTAACACAGTTGCTCCCTCCGTCTCAGACTTATGAGTATGTCTTAATGCGATTCCTATTTGGTCGCAAACGCGATTTGAAAGGCTCCGCTTGTATCGACGCCCGCGGGAGTCAGAGAGATGAGTTGCCCATCGAACCTGGCCGCATATTCCGATACCGTTCCATCGTTCGAATTCGCGACGTAGGCGAACCGCCCGGTCGGATCGATGGCGATGAAATAAGGGGCATTGCCGGCTGTTACGAAGGACGGATCGAGGGCCGTAAGGCCGCCGCCGGCCCCGACGCTGAATTCAGCGACCGGACTGCCCGGATTACCACCGTTAAATACGCCCACATAGCAGTAGTGCCCGTCCGGCGTGACCGCCACCGCGTCGTTGCCAAGACCAACCGTGGCGACGGTCGGCGGGCTTAGGGGAGTCAAAGCGCCGTCGCTGCCGATCGAGTATTGCCCGACTCCGTCGGCCGACAACGGAACATAGAGGTGAGTGCCGTCGGGGGAAACCGCCGCCTGCGACGGGTTCGTCGCGTCGTACGTCGCAACGGTTAGCGCGGCGAGTTGGCCGTCCGCGCCGATCGAATAGGCGCTGATCTTGTTCGAGGTGTAGCTCGTCGCATACAGATAGTTCCCGTTCGGCGTGATCGTGAGACCGTCCCCGTCGGGGGCGACTGGAATCGTCGCCGTCGAGAGCGGCGTCAACGTTCCGTCCGCCGCCGCCGAAAACTCGGAAATCGTGCCGTCTCCCGCGTTCAAGGCATACACGTACTTGGAGTCTGGAGTGACGGCGACGGCAAGGGTTCCGGTACCGGACGAAACCGGAGCCGCCACGTCGGACAAGTGTCCATCGGTTCCGATGGAGAGCTGGGAAACCGTGCCTTCGTTCTTGTTCGCCGTATAGGCGAACTTGTTGTCCTTCGTGGTCACGATCGCGACCGCGTTGATCGGCACCGGCGGTCCGGGCGGAATCGGATCGAGCTGCCCGTTGCTGAGAATCTTGTATTCGGAGACGCCGAGCCCGGTGGCAACGTAGGCGAACTCCGTCGAGTTAGAGGAATGGCTCTTGAACCATCCGGCGCATCCGGAGGTGACTCCGATGGCGACGAAAGTTCCGACCACGACGAGAGTGCGTGAGATGCGCGAAGACTCCTTCTGGGCGAACATGCAAACCCCCTTGACAGCAAGTCAGCCTTGCCTAGTTATGCAAGAGAACCGGAAACGCAAAGATGTTCCCGGGAACCGGCCATGTTTTTGGAGAATGTTCTCAGTCGCGAAGCTGCCGCACTCGAAATGCGGCCCGGATCCCTCTCCCCTCCGGGGGAGAGGCGCTGTGAACCGTCGCGTAGCGAAGGTGAACAGGGGTGAGGGGCAACCGGCGCCCAATCTTATTCCGATGCGACGGCCCTTATGTCACCTCCGCTCAACTTTCACTATGCTCTGGCCTAAACAAGCTCGGCGAGCAATTCGGAAGTCTCGGAAAGCGCCGCTCCGAACGTCTCGACCGCAAACTCGATCTGGCTTTCGGTAATGATCAACGGCGGCTCGAAACGCAGAACGCGAGGATTGTTCAGGGTGTAGGCGACGCACATACCGCGCTTCAGCATCTGTGCCACGCAGAGTTCGCCGACCTCGTCGATCCGGAATTCGAGGCCGATCATGAGGCCGCGCCCGCGAACCTCCGCCACCAAATCCGATCCCTTGGAAACCTGCCGCAAGCCCTCGAGCAGCAAACCTCCCATCTTGCGCGAGCGCTCGACGAGGCCTTCCTCCTCGATAACCTGGATCGTTGCGATCCCGGCCGCACAGGCGAGGTTATTTCCCCCGAAGGTGCTCGTGTGAGAAAGGGGATTCGGCTCGTAGACTTTGTCCCAAATGTCCTTGCGTCCAGAAATCGTGCCGATCGGCAGGATGCCGCCCCCCAGGGCCTTCGCCATCAGCAGAATGTCCGGGGAGACGCCCTCGTGGTTGCAGGCGAACATATCGCCGGTCCGGCCGAGGAGGGTCTGGACTTCGTCGGCGATAAGAAGTGCCCCTGCCCGGGCGCAGGCCTCGCGAAGCGCGGTCAGATAGCCGTCGGGAGGGATGACGATGCCGCCTTCTCCCTGGATCGGCTCGACGATGATGCAGGCCGTCGTCTCATCGATTGCCGCCCGCGCCGCCTCGACATCGCCGTAAGGGATGAATTGGACGCCGGCGAGTAGCGGCTCGAAGGGTTTGCGGTATTTGTCGCGGCCCATGACGGAAAGCGAGCCGAGCGTCTTGCCATGGAAGCTGTTAATCGTCGAAATGACCTTCGTCCGGCCCGTCGCGAGGCGGGCGAACTTCAAAGCGCCCTCGACGGCCTCGGTCCCGCTATTGCAGAAGAAGGTGTATTCGATGCCGGGCGGCGCGATCTCCGCGATTTTGGCGGCGAGGTCGGCGGCCGGCTTGCTGAAGAAGGCCTTCCCGCTCAGCGCGATGCGGTCCAATTGACTCTTGACCGCTTCGACGACCTTCGGATGCCGATGGCCGAGGCTAAACGTTCCATAACCGCCCAGGCAGTCGAGATAGCTCTTCCCGTCCTGGTCGTAGATATAACAGCCTTCGCCCCGCATCTCGACCCCGAATCCGGCAAAGGCCATCAGCCGGGCGAGATAGGGATTGATGTGCTCGCTGTACTTCTCGACGACGTCGGCGTAAAGAGCATCGGGGTCCATGCCGCGAGTATACGTTCCGTCTGCCCGTTTAATAGGCCGAATGGGCAGACGTGCTTAGAGGGGATCAACATAATGTAGCAAATTTTGCTACATAACGCGAATTCGGATATATAATGTCTCTATCGACGCTAAAGTCCGCCGGAGGAGGACTAACCTGTACAACACGTCCCGATCAAATAATCGAAGGAGCCCATTACATCGCGAGAGGCGTAAGTGAACCGTGCTCGTAAACTTGTCGGAAGGTAAGGCGAACAGCCCGACGCTTGGCGTAGACCTTAGAGCCTGGAAGGCGTAGAAGGAAGGTTGAACGGTGCGTGCAGCTGACGCGGAGGTAGTCGACCCGCGCTGCCAAAAGGAGCCTAATGTCGAAAAAAGCCTTCACTCTAACTGAGTTGCTCGTTGTTACTGCGATCATCGCCATGCTGGCGGCATATCTGTTTCCAGTCTTCGCGCAGGCGAAGAATTTGCTAGAGCAGAAAGATCGGATGAGCGGCGCCAAACAGACAGGGCTTGGCTTGCTTATGTATATGGCTGACGTCGACGATCAGGTCTCGCTGACGTCACAAGAGGCTATCTACAGGGAGGAGTTCCGCGAACTTATCGAGCCCTATCTGAAGAGCCATCATCTCACTCGCGAGATGATGTGGGACCGCTTTCTGACGTTGGCGGTCGATCTGATCGGCTTCGCTCGCGCGGCTATTCGGCAAGTTTTCGTCGAACCGATTGCCAAGTCGACAGTCCGCTGGGCAGGTTGCGAAATTCCATTACTCCAGATCAAACCGACACACCGGTATATATCGGTGACGAGACGATGAGAGGCCCCCGTGGAAGGGGTCGAGCAAACGTCACGCGGAATATCAGCCTGCAGAAGGAGCTTGACGACTTCGTCAACCGCCTGGTCGGGTCGGGTGAGTACCAGAACTATTCCGAAGTAGTTCGGGCAGCGTTAAGGGAGATGAAGAAGCATGAAGAACGTATGGCGTTCCTGCTGGGTAACCCGCCACTCCTGCAAAGCCTTTCGGAGGCGGCAAGCGGTCAGACCAGTCAATTCGACCCCAAGGTAGTTGGAGAGCGAACGAGGAAACTCGGTTAGCTCCACGACCGCCCGGAGGGGAAAATGAATGTTAACAGCAGAATCCGCTCTTGAGAGAGTGGGGCGACGATTCGATGAGATCTGGACTGTAGACCCAGATCGGGCTGCCCGGTGGTTGGGTGCCCTCTACGAGAAAGTGGCGGAGATCGATGCCAAAACGGTTCCTCCCAAGCCACCCTATGCGACAACTCCGGATGGGGTTCCCCTCTTCGATCAAGAGTTTTTCGAAGGGGACCGGATCCTCTATATCAAGGGATATCCGAGCGTCATCGTTTGGATCCTCGGAGCCGGGGATCCGTGACATGGAGGGGCGAATGCCATCGATTCCTTCGCCCCTTGCCAGGCTCGGATTCCGTGCGAATGTAGCGGCGGCACACTTCGCTTTTGCGGCTCGCCTCACTCCCTCTCCCCTCCGGGGGAGAGGGCCTGCGAGTCTTGCGAGCACAGGTGAGATGGCGCATGACTCTTGCTCCCTGTACAAGTCAAATGAACCAATCTCGCTCGATGGAGCCGGTGGAGAATCCTCTAGCCGCGACGTCTTCCTAGTTCAGGATCGGTTGGCGCTCCCCCGGCTCCCGGACGTCGTCGCCCGAAGAGACGCCGATCCGCCCAAGCCCGACCGGCTCGACCTTGCCGCGCAGGTTCACCTTGCCCAGGTCTTCGATCGGAACCCCGGGCGTCGCGCCGAGGTAAGGCAGGACCGTCTCCGAAATCAGGAGGTCGGCCTTGTACCCGTTGCACTCGGCCAGGATGCGCGCCGACGTATTCAAGGCGTCGCCGTGGAAGACGAGCTGAGTCTTGAGCTGGCCGACCTCGGTCGCGACGACCGGCCCGGCGTGAAGAGCCCCCTTGAATTCCGGCACGAGTCCAAACCGCTGGATATAGACGCCTGTGCGGCCCGAAATCCGCTCCCGGAAGCGGAGGAAGCAAGCCAACCCCGCCGCCGCGTTTCGGGCGCGCACGCCGGGACGATTGCGGAACGGCCAAGAGATCACGGCTTCGTCCCCGACATACTCGACGACGTCGCCGCCGGCATCGAGCACCGGCTCGGTCAGGTCTTCGAAGAACTCCCGGAGAAAGGCACTGTACTCGACGGTGCCGAGCCGCTCCGCGAGAGTGGTCGATCCGCGAAGGTCCACGAGGAGGAACAGGCGGCACTCCTCGACCGGATTCCGATACCGGCCAAGCATGAGGCTCACAATCCGTCGCGGGCCGATCCGGCGCGCCAACTCGACGGTAAACAGGATCGCGAGGGCGACGAGGAACGGAGCGAGCAGGGTCACCTGCCAGCCCCGCGCGAAGAATGGCACAAGGGCCTGCCGAACCGCTCCCCAGGACCGCGTCGCCGAGCCGACCATGATCCCAATGCCGAGGGCGCTGCTGATAACGATCGCGCCCATATACAGGAGCGAGGTAACGCCGACCACCACGTAAAAGGGCATTCTCCGGATCTGCGGAAGCACGCGCCGATGAACCTGGGCGAGTGCGCCGATGGCGAGAGCGCAGGCTAACCCGTATCCAAGAACATAGCCGCGCCGCACCTCGATATCGCTGGGGAGCAGGCACACGATAGCGATCATGGCGATGATCCAGACCACCGCCAATCCGCCTAGTCGCCTAACCTTGCGCCGCGTCAAGGAGCGAAGCACTCTCCGGGCATGATGCTTAACTCTACATTGTTTATCCAGGCCAGGCGAGGAGAAAGAAGAGCTCCGCTGCTCCCCATCTTGGGAGCAGCGGTTAAACAAGGCAGGCGGTCGTAGGTTATCAGGCAGCTCGGCGTCGCCGCCGAAGCAGGAGCCCAAGGCTTCCTATTCCGAGCACCAGCGCCACGGAGGGCTCGGGAACCGGCGTCAGGAGAAAGGCATGCCACTGGCTTGAACCGGCCTGAAAGAAGCCGGCGCCGACGATAAAGCCGTTCGAGCTGATTGCATCGGCTTGTTCGATCTCGAACCCGGCTCCGCTGGCGTCGACCATGTCGTTTAAGTCTCGCATGACGCCTCCGGTGTAAAGGAAGCCGTGAAAGGAAGTTGCGGTATCGGCCGTCCCCACGACGGCGCCAGAGTTATTAATCCCGAAGGCTTCCGCGACGCCTCCGCCGAGATCGCCGAGGTCGGTCGTCGTGCCGCCCGAATAGAGAAAGGCGCGCAGGTCGGTTCCCGTCGTATAAGCGGCGCCGACGACCTGCCCCGAATCGTTTAGGCCATAACCTTGAGCAGAAGTCTTGCCGGCCAGAACGCCCAGGTCCTGCATCGTGCCACCGGTGTAAAGGAACGGGTGCTGCTCTAGCTGGCCGCCGACCGTGATGTCGGAGGTTCCAGCGACCTGGCCGCCTGTGTTGACTCCGTAGGCAAACGCGTTGGAGCCACCGGACAAAACCCCCAGGTTGTGAAAGGCGCCGTCGTAAAGGAACGCATGCCTGCCGCCTGACCCGGACCAAGAGTCCCCAACGATACTTCCCGCGTTATTGATGGCAAATCCCTCGGCATCCGTGTCGCCGGACAACGTGCCGATGTCGGACATGGATCCCGCGGAATAAAGGAACGCCCGGGAGTGGTTGGAGGCGTCCGTCGAGAAGCCCGTCAATTGTCCCGAGGCATTGATGCCGGAGGCATAGGAATATTGGCCGCCGAGGGTTCCCAAAAAGGTGTTGGAGCCTCCGGAGTAAAGGAAGCCTCGTCCCTGATAGGCCTGCGCGTTGAAGGAGGTCGCGGCAACTTGGCCCGCGTCGTTTACTCCCCAAGCAATCGATTGGCTTTCTCCTAGCGTGCCTAAGTCCGTCAGGTGGTAGTTCTGGGCGTTGGATGAGCACCACAAGAGCACTGAAAGGGCCACCAAAGTAGATCGACGAAATATGGATATGTAGTTCACAGTATCGTTCCTCAGAATGGGGGACGGCCCTTGCAGGCTCAAGTGTTCGTCGCGACATTCATATCCGAGTGCGATTAAGACTGAGCCGAATCATTCGCGTAGGCCCGTGGCCTCGCGGCACTGGCGAGCAGGCGGAGGGTGTCAGAGCCATCTTGGCTCTGTTATCCCCGCGCTAGCCGGATATGCTGCGGCCCGTTTAAACCTTTCGCGAATAATCCGGGATAACAGTCGCTCCCGGCATCGTTTCGCGCGGCGTCTCAATGGTCGGCCGGAGAAGGCTTTGAGTTCTGGCGTGAGGTTGGTGCGTAGAGGCTCTGCACGGCCTTCCGCACTTTCGCTTCGTCCATCTTGATGACCGCGCGGTCGTAGGTCATGAGGCCGTTCAGTTCGGTTTCGCAGTCCGTTGTCTGCGTGTAAACCGCTCCGGAAAGGCCCTTTTCTTGGAGGGCCTTCAGGTCCGCGAAAAGCTGGACGAAACGGTCGGTGAGCTGCTCCTTGGTCTTGAAGCTCTGGTAGCCCCAGCCCTTTTCTAGCCACATATGGCCGGGAACCGGCAGGCCGAGCCCGCCGAACTCGCCGAGGAAGATCGCGCGGCTCTCCTCGTTCGGCGGCGCTCCGGGGCCGGGATAGTCGTGGACGTCGCTATAGTCGCCGACCTTGCGGTCCGACCAGCCGGTCGTGCTGTCCACAAGCCGGCTCTTATCGTAATCCTTGAGCCATGCCGTCATCGCAGCCGTGTTCCACTGTCCCCATCCCTCGTTGTAAAGCACCCAGGTGACGATGCAAGGCGAATTGAAGTGGGTATCGATCATCGCCTTCAGCTCTTGCTTGAAGTCGGCGGCCGACTCGGAAGAGCGCTCGATATCCGGGTCGTCCGGGCCGATCGACTTGTCGCCGCTTGGCATATCCTGGAGGACGGCGATGCCTAGCTTGTCGCACCAGTAGTACCAACGCTCCGGCTCGACCTTCACGTGCTTCCGGATCATATTGAAGCCAAGACGCTTTGTGACTTCGAGGTCGTATTTCATGGCCTCGTCGCTGGGTGCGGTGTAGATGCCGTCCGGCCAGAAGCCCTGATCGAGGGGGCCGATGAGGAAGATCGGCTTGCCGTTTAGAGCAATTCGAGGCTGGCCGTTCGCGTCTTTGACGAGGGAGATTTCACGGAAGCCGAAATAGCTGGTGACCTGATCGAGAACCTTGTCCCGTTCGAGAAGCGTGACTCGAAGGTCGTAGAGATGGGGGTTATCGGGCGACCAGTCGATATGGCTCGCCACCTTGAGCGTATTGCCGATCGGATTGTCCTTGATCCCGTAGCCAGGGTCTTCCGGCACGTTGTCGCCACGAAAGACGGGCTGCTCGCTGTGGGTGATCACTTTGCCGTTTTCGAGAATTTCGACTCTTACCTTGCAAGTCGGATCGCCGTAGGGAGGCGCAACGAGCGTGTTGCCTTCGATCTGCGAATGGACGTTCACTTGCCCGGCCCTCGGCCAGGTTTCGATCTTCAGGGAGGCGATGTAGGCTTGCGGGACCGCTTCCAGCCACACGGTCTGCCAGATGCCGCTGACCGGCGTATAGAAGATGCCGCCTGGCTTGAGAACCTGCTTGCCCCGCGGCTGGTAGCCGGAATCGGTCGGATCGGTCACGACGACCTTCAGCTCTTGCGGCCCCGACTCGGTGAGGGCGGGAGTGACGTCGATCGTGAAGGGATCGTAGCCGCCGGTATGCTCGCCGACCTCTTGGCCGTTGACGTAAACCGTCGTCTTCCAATCGACTGCGCCGAAATGAAGAAGGACGTGGCCGGTCGTCTGATCGAGCTGCCCGGCGATCCTTCGGATCGCGGCGCCTTCGGGAATTTCGAACGTGCGCGTGTAAACGATCTTGTCGGTCGGCTTCACATGTCCATGGAAACCGGAAAGCTGCGATTCGACCGGAAAGGGCACGAGGATCCTCTTGAAGTCGGCGGCCCTCGGCTCGCTCGTCTGGGGAACGACCGCGCAGTCCCAGAGCCCATTCAGATTCACCCAGTTCTTGCGGACCATCTGGGGGCGAGGGTATTCACGATGAACGTTGGCCGGCGTGACCGAAGAGGCCCACCGGGTTTGGAGGGTTTGGCTGGGAGCGATCGTCGACATGAGGGCAACCAGAAGCAGGAGACCGAGCTTCATGACGGAAGAATACTTACTCTCATTTGTGGTTCTTTTCTTAAACCGCAGATTTGCGCAGACGAACACAGATGGATGCGGCAGCGGGTCGTCCCCAGGATGCCGTCCGGAAGCGGCGCGGTCCCCATCGGCGAACATCTGCTTGCGGTTACGGTATTCCCCCGTCAGCACCAGTCGACGAATCTGAAGCCGCGGCGTGCCAAAATTCAGAAGCAGGGCACGCTCCATCTCGGTGGCCCGAAGGTAGTTGATGACCTGCGCATCGTCGATTTCCGTCAGCCCGGCTTGAGCCTTTAGTTCGATAAGCAGGGAACCGTAGCAAAGCAAGTCGGCCCGGTATCCGCAAGCCAGCTTCTCCCCTTTGTAGAAGACGGGAATGGGAAATTCGCGGCGATGGGGTATTCCTCGCATTGCCAATTCGAGGCAGAGGGCGTTGAGATAGACCGCCTCCAGGAACCCGCGCCCTAGAGTCGTGTGGACCTCCATGGCGGCGCCGATGACCGCTCCCGTCTGCGGATCGCTTGAATCCATTTGCGGGTTAGGATATTCCCTTCCGCGCCCCAGCGGGCGCGCGAACCTTGATAATCGCTACCGCCCACGAAAATCAAGCATCCATCTGCGCCAATCTGTGTTCATCTGTGGTTCCATTCTCCTAACCGCGTATGGGCCTGCGTCGTGTTAAGCTTGAGGCCGTGTTCGCGCTAACACCCTTTATTCTCATGGCAACCACCAAACCGGCCATCGAAGCCGATTCCGAAATGCGACCCTCCATCGAAAGGTTCTGGGCGGACGAAGGCAACTTGGAACGCGTGTACGTCGTCCGGCATTCGCCAACACGCCGCAATCGGATGACCGAGTTCTACAAGGCGACCCTCGCCGATCTCAAGAAGCGAGATTTCGCACCCGTGGGCGCCGATGGGCAGGTCGATTACGTTCTCCTTCGGAACTACTGCGAGAAGCACATCAATGAGCTGAGCAACGAGGAGAAAGACGAGGCCAAGTACGCGAATCTGATCCCCTTCGCTAAAGAAATCACCGATCTCGAAGAGGCGCGGCGGCGGATGGAACCGGTCGACTCCGAGAAGGCCGCGGTCGCCCTGAACTCGCTGGATAAGGAGCTGAAGGAACTGGCTCCCAAAATCGGCGACAAGCTGAAGGGCAGCAAATTCGAAGGAAACCAGGCCGCACTGGCGGTCAAGAATCTGCGCGACACCCTGCAGACGTGGTTCAACTTCTACAACGGCTACGATCCCCTCTTCACCTGGTGGTGCGACGCGCCCTATAAGGCCGTCGACAAGGAGCTCGAAACCTATACCGGCGTGCTGAAGGAGAAGATCGTCGGCGTCAAGCCTGACGACGACAAGGCGATCGTCGGCAACCCAATCGGCCGCGACGCCTTGATCGACGCCCTCAAGTACGAGATGATTCCGTACACGCCGGAGGAGCTTCTCAAGATCGCCGACGAGGAATACGCCTGGTGCCTAACTGAAATGAAGAAGGCTGCGAAGGAGCTTGGCTACGATGATTGGAAGAAAGCTCTGGAATACGTAAAGCAGCAGCACGTCGAACCGGGCAAGCAGCCGGCCCTCATCCGCGAGCTGGCGCTGGAGGCGATCAAGTTCGTCAAGGACCGCGATCTCGTTACCGTGCCTCCGCTCGCGGAGGAAAGCTGGCGGATGACGATGATGTCGCCCGAGCAGCAGCTCGTCAGCCCCTTCTTCCTCGGCGGCGAGACGATCATGGTTTCCTACCCGACGAACACGATGGAGCAGGACGCGAAGATGATGAGCATGCGGGGCAACAACCGCTACTTCTCCCGCGCGACCGTCCAACACGAGCTGATCCCCGGCCATCACCTCCAGGGCTTCATGATGGACCGGTACAAGCCGTACCGCCAGGGCTTCGGCACCCCGTTCTGGATCGAGGGCTGGGCGCTCTATTGGGAAATGCTGCTGTGGGACCAGGGCTTTCCCCGGACGCCTGAGGAGAAGATCGGCATGCTCTTCTGGAGGATGCATCGTTGCGTGCGGATTCAGTTCTCGATCCGCTTCCACCTCGGCGATCTCACCCCCGAGCAATGCATCGACATGCTCGTCGATAAGGTCGGCCATGAGCGGGCGAACGCCGAAGGCGAGGTGCGCCGCTCCCTGAACGGCTCCTATCCTCCCTTGTACCAGGCGGCGTACATGCTTGGCGGCTTGCAGTTTCGAGCCCTTCATCACGAGTTAGTGGATTCGGGAAAGATGACGAACAAGGAGTTCCACGATGCGATCCTCCACGAGAACGACATTCCGGTGGAAATGGTCCGGGCGATCTTGACCCATCAGAAGCTGGCGCCCGACTATTCGACGACTTGGCGGTTCCGTGGATAGCGCGACGCCCAAGCTCAGCCTTTAGCCAGAGCCGATTTCGCAGTCGAGTCGGACACCATGACTTTGCCCTCGAAGACGATTTGAGTCATCACAGGACTTAGACGCAATACTGTTTAGATAAGGGCGCGTCATCGTGTGGTAGGCGGTATCTGAGCGAGCGGCGAGTCTTGCGAGCCGCGCAGTCGAAGGAGGCTCGTTTTTTCCCTCAGTAGATTGTCAAGCTTCATTTGTCGTTGCTCGCGCGAACTCCTCTCCCCTCCGTGTCACTTGAACACCGGGGGAGAGGAAAGCGACCCGAAGGGAGCAGGTGAGGGGGCGCACGCCTCCCCGCTCGAAACTGGACAAAGGAAGCTTGTGCCGAACGGGTGTACCATGTAGTCATGCTTCCGAGGTGGAGGTGTGTGCTCCTTGGCTTCGCCGTGTCTCCCTATTTGCTCCTGGCCGCTGCCGGCCAGAAGGCGAAGCCGACTTTCGCCCAGGACGTCCAGCCGGTTCTGAAGGCGCATTGTGCGAGCTGCCACTCCGGCTCGGAAGCTTCCGCCGGCCTGGACCTGACGACCGTCTCCGGGATCAAGCGGGTCGTCAAGGCGAACGATTCCAAGCATTCGCCCCTGATCCTGCGTTTGAGCGGCATCGGGGGGACGCAGATGCCGATGGGCTTTGCTCCGCTGCCCAAGGAGACGATCGACCGCATAGCGGAATGGATCGACGCCGGCGCGGTGATTGATGGCGGAAATGGAAAGCATTGGGCCTACATCCCGCCGGTTAAGCCGTCGGTTCCGAAGCTGACTTCGCCCCGAATCCGCAATCCGATCGACGCCTTCGTTCTCGCCAACCTTCGAAAGCAGGGGCTGACATTCTCACCGGAGGCGAGCAAGGAAACGCTGCTGCGGCGCGTCTATCTCGACCTCATCGGCCTGCCGCCGAGCCCGAAGGAAATCGATGCCTTTCTAGCCGACAAGCGGCCCGACGCCTACGAGCGGGTCGTCGATGCGCTCATGAAGAATCCGCATTACGGCGAGCGGCAGGCCGAGCCTTGGCTGGACCTTTCTCGCTACGCGGATTCGGACGGCTACGAAAAGGACCTGAACCGGACGGCTTGGGAATATCGGGATTGGCTGATCGACGCTTTCAACAAGAACCTGCCGTACAACCAATTTACGATCGATCAGCTTGCGGGCGACATGCTTCCGAATCCGACCCAAGAGGACCTGATCGCAACCGGCTTCAACCGGAACACGATGATGAACCGCGAGGGTGGGGTGGATCAGGAAGAGGCCCACTTCAACGTCATCCTCGACCGCGTCAACACGACCTCGACGGTATGGCTCGGCTCGACGCTGCAATGCGCCCGCTGCCACAACCACAAGTACGACCCTTTCACTCAGGTCGACTACTACCGGATGGCCGCCTTCTTCGCGAACGCGGCGATCTATCCGGAGGGCTCCAAGGCGGTTGGGGAGGAGAAGTGGCTCGAAGCCTCGATCCAGACTCCTTCGCCGCAGCAGGAAGCCGAGCGGCGGAGGCTGAAGACGGAAATCGCCGAGATCGAGCGGCGCATGGCGATCTGGACGCCGGAACTTCAGTCGGCCTATGCAAGATGGTTCGAAGGCGCGAAGAGGGGCGCCGCGTGGCTTGTGCTCAATCCCAAAGAGCTGAAGTCGGAGAACGGAGCGACCCTGAAGAGCGACGAGTTCGGCGTGATCTCCTCCACGGGGACTCTGCCCGCGACCGATATCTACACCGTGACCGGCCCGGCTGGGCTGAAGCGCATCACCGGATTTTCGATCGAGGCGATGGCAGACCCGTCGCTTCCCGCCAAGGGCCCTGGGAGGGCCGATAATGGGAACTTTGTGATCTCGAAAGTATCGTTAGTAGCAGGGACTACTAAGACGGTGATCGCGAGCGCGAAGGCAGATTTCGACCAGCGAGACTTCGACGCCTCCAAGGTCAACGGACCGGACGTCAACTTCGGCTGGGCGGTCAGCGAGGGCCAAGGCAAATCCCATGAAATCGTCTTCGATCTGAAGGAGCCGGTCGAGGTGAATCCCGATACGCCGGTGCGCGTGGAAATCGATCAGCTATGGCCTGGCGGGAAGCACCTGCTCGGCAAATTCCGGGTTTCGTTGACCTCTACGGATCATCCAGCCTCGTTGCTGGTCCCGGGAAAGATCCGGCAACTGCTTGACGTGGCAACGCCGGGCGATGCCGCGGATAAGGCTCTGAAGGACTACTATCTGAAGGTCGCACCGGCACTCGACGAAGACCGAGATAGGCTCTCTTCCTTGAACCGGGACTTGGCGACGTTGGAGGCGGCGATCCCGACGGCGCTCGTGATGCGCGACCGGCCGTGCAACGGCCCCCTGACCGCATACGTCCATTCGCGCGGCCAATTTCTAACCGATACGGAGCTCGTGACGGCGGGCTTCCCGGCAGCCTTGAGCGCCCCCGAGCCGGATGCTGAGCCGGTAAAGAGCGTACCGGAGCCACACGACACGAAAGACCCGGCTCCGGTACCGCATATCAATGCGAACGGCTCCATAACATCGGGACCGGTGCGGACTCGCCTAGACCTGGCGAAGTGGCTCGTAAGCCGCAGCAATCCGCTGACGGCCAGGGTGGAGGTGAACCGGCTCTGGGAGCAATGCTTCGGGCGAGGGATCGTGGAGACGAGCGAAGATTTCGGCACGCAGGGCGCACGCCCGACGAACCAGCCGCTTCTCGACTGGCTCGCTTGCGAGTTCATGGACAAGGGTTGGGACATGAAGGGGATCGTCCGGCTGATCGTCACCAGTTCAACCTACCGGCAGAGCTCCGACGCGACGGCGGCCCTGATCGAACGCGACCCTCAGAATGCCCTTCTGGCGCGAGGGCCTCGTTTTAGGCTGGACGCGGAGACGATCCGGGACAACGCACTTTCTGCGGCGGGGCTGCTCGATCCAAAGATCGGCGGCCCGAGCGTCTTCCCATACCAGCCGGACGGGGTCTGGGACAACCCGTTCAGCAGTGAGCGTTGGCCAGAGAGCCCGGGCGGCGACCGCTACCGGCGCGGGCTGTATACGTTTATCAAGCGGAGCGCTCCCTATCCGAGTCTGCTCAGCTTCGACGGCACGAGCCGCGAGGAATGCACGGTGCGGCGAATCCGCACCGATACGCCTTTGCAGGCGCTCGCATTATTGAACGACAAGGCGATTTTCGATGCGGCGGAAGCCCTCGGCAAACGGATGGCGGCGGAGGGCGGCAAGACGGTCGAACAGCAGGTCGCCTACGGATTCCGGCTCTGCACCGGACGTCGGCCTTCGAAGGTGGAGACGACGAACTTGGCGGCGTTGCTCGGGAAGCTGAAAAAGAGGTTTGCCGCCAACCCGGCCGGGGCGAAAAAGCTGGGCGGGACTCCGTCGCAGGCGGCTTGGACGATGGTGGGGAACGTGCTATTGAATTTGGATGAGACGGTGACGAAGGGATGAGCGAATTCGAACGCGAACTATTGAAGCAGATCACGAGGCGAACCCTGTTCAAGCAGGTCGGCTATGGCCTTGGCGGAATGGCGCTCTCCTCGATGCTTTCCGAGAGTCTTCTGGCCGCGCTCGTTCCGGCGCCGGGGCAGGAGAATCCGCTCGCCGCGAAGAAGCCGCATTTCCCAGCCAAGGCGAAGAACGTGATTTACCTTTTCATGGCGGGCGCGCCGTCGCAGGTGGACCTTTTCGACCATAAGCCGATGTTGAACAAGTACGACCACCAGGCATGTCCGGCGGAGTACCTGAAGGGCGACCGGTTCGCGTTCATCAAAGGGACGCCGAAGCTGCTCGGCTCTCCGTTCACCTTCGAGAAGTGCGGGCAGTCGGGTCAGGAGATCAGCGAGCTGCTTCCCCACTTGAAGGAGATCGCGGACGATGTCACGGTGATCCGATCCATGTCGACGGAGCAGTTCAACCACGCTCCGGCCCAGCTCTTTATGAACACCGGATTCCAGCTTCCGGGGCGGCCGAGCATGGGCTCCTGGCTCACTTACGGCCTGGGGACGGAGAACTTGGACCTGCCCGGCTTCGTCGTGCTGATCTCCGGGATGAGCAACCCGGACGGCGGCAAGTCGTGCTGGGGCAGCGGGTTCCTGCCCTCGGTGTATCAGGGCGTCGAGTTCCGGTCCCAGGGCGAGCCGGTTCTGTTCGTGCGAGACCCGGATGGGGTGACGCGGGAAATCCGGCGGGATACGCTGGATGCGCTGAAGGAGCTGAACCAGATCCAGTACAAGCAATCGCTCGATCCCGAGATCGAGACGCGAATCGCCCAATACGAGTTGGCCTACCGGATGCAGACGAGCGTGCCGGAGCTGATGGACATTTCGAAGGAGCCGAAGGCGATCCACGAGATGTACGGGACCGAGCCGGGCAGGAAGAGCTTTGCGAACAACTGCCTGCTGGCGCGGCGACTGGTCGAGCGGGGCGTGCGGTTCGTGCAGCTTTACCATCGGGGCTGGGACAATCACGGCGATTCGGAAGGGAACGACATCAAGCACGGACTGCCGGAGATGTGCCGGCAGACGGACCAGGCGGCGACGGCCTTAATCAAGGACTTGAAGCAGCGGGGCCTGCTCGATGAGACGATCGTCGTGTGGGGCGGAGAGTTCGGGCGAACACCGATGAACGAAGGAAAGGGTGGCTCGCCATTCCCCGGTCGCGACCACCATCCGCACGCGTTTACGACGTGGGTGGCGGGCGGCGGTCTGAAGCCGGGACTCTCGCTCGGCCAGACGGACGAGTTGGGCTACCGGGTGACCGAGGACCCGGTTTCGGTGCACGACCTGCACGCGACGATCCTGCACCAGTTGGGCTTGGACCACACGCGGCTGACGTACAAGTTCCAGGGGCGGAACTTCCGGCTGACGGATGTATACGGCGAGGTCGTGGCGAAGCTGGTCGGGTAGCAGAGTCTCGGACCGTCACCCCAAACCCCTCTCCCATGACGAAGCATATGGGAGAGAGAGGGCTAAAAAAGGCAAAGCCCCCGGGCTGAGCCGGGGGCCGGGTGCGTCTCTCTCCTCTCAGAAGATACCGAAATCTACTTGCGCGGGCGGCGGCGCATCAGACCGAGCACGCCGAGGCCGACGATCGCGAGGGTCGCGGGCTCGGGGACCGGGCTGGCGTCGATCGTGAGTTGCGGGCGCCAGGTGTTCGGATCGTTGTAGGGCGGCGTCCAGTCCGACGTGTTCGCGGTGCTGTAGACCGAGAAGCCGGCATAGGTCGCGGCAACCGTCGCGTCGTTCGGCGTGATGATCAGCCGGATCGTCGAGCCGCCGTTGAGGGCGTCGCTCACTGCTGTTTGGGTCGCGCCGGACAGGTTGAACGTATAGGTGTCGATCGTGCCGGAGCCCAGCGCCGTCGGAGCGCCCGTACCGGTGACCGGCGTCGTGGCGCCCTGCGTGAACATGCCGTCTCCCAGGAGGAGCGGGCTGAACTCGGAAGCGCCGTCCGCGAAGTTCGGTGTCGAGCCGGAGTGCAGATTGGTACCGGACGTGTTCGCCGTCGCCAGCCAGAACTGAAGCGCGCCGTCGTGGGTAAAGCCCGCATTATCCTGGGTCAGGCGCAGGCTCAGCGAGTTCGCCATCACCTGGCCGCCGAAGCTGAAGACGCCGCCGTAAGTGCCGTCGGCGACGCCGGTCAGGCCAGAGGTCGTCTGAGTGCCGTTGAAGTCGACGATCACGTAGGAAGCGAAATTGCCGTTGCTCGTTCCCTCGACGTTGGCGAAGTTGTATCCGTTTTGGCCGGTTCGAGGTCCGGCTCCCTGAATCGTGCCATTATCGAACGCGAGTTCAGACAGCGACGACGCATAAGCCGCCGAGATGGACAGGACTGCAAAAGCTGCCAATAGGGTTCGTTTCATGTTTCTCTCCTCTCTCGGGCGCCGCGACCTTGCGACGCCGCGGCTTCTAATTTGAAGAGAGAACGTTGCATTATGGTTAAGCATCCGCCCCTTTAACGCCCCCTTCACCGGGACTTCACTTTCGCGAAATATTTGGAGCCATGGTCCCGAAAACTTCGGACCGCGCTCGGAATAGGCGATGCGGTACCGTCCCATCGATATGAGATTCGCCGCCCCGGTCCTCGTCGCCCTGCTCGCATCCGCGGCGCATGCCTGCCTGTGGGACAGCGACACGCTGGCAGAAGAGGCGGCCAACCACATGGACCTCGTCCGCATCATCACCGGGCGCTTCGAACGGAACCCTCCCCTCTACTATCAGATGAGGCTCCAGCGGGTCTCAGGCGAGCTCGCGAAAAATCCGGCCAACCTCGACAACTACGACAACGCGGCCGTCGCTTGCGATCGGCTCGGCAACGACGTCGGGGCTTTGAAGTGGATCGGGAAGAAGCGGACCTATATGGAAGGTCACCGGTTGACGGCTCAGACGAACCCGGAGGACTGGTACCGCTACTACGCGAATGCGGGCACCTTCCATGCCCACCTCTGGTTCCGTCGCGGCCGGAAGCCGGACGAATTGGGCGAGGTCAAGGAGGGCAAGAACTTGCTTCTGAAGGCGCTCGCGATCAATCCGAACGCTCACTTCGGGCGCGAGAAGGTCCAGATCAAGGTCTTCGATTGGGTCATCGACGGAGGGAGGAAGAGTCTCGGCAGCTACTTGGAAGACATGGAACGCGACCTGAGGCCAGACGGTGAAGCGGAGTCCGATGCCAAGGGGCTGGCCGGCCTTGTCATGCTCGGAAACGCTTGGGAGAGCGTCGATACCTTTCAGGCCCTCGAATATCGGCTATCCGATTTCGACAAGGGATCGCTCGCCCAATTTGCGATGCTTCGCGCACGCGAGCTAATGAGCCAGGGAGCGAAGCCGCTTGCTAAAGCCGACGAGGAATACTTCGCCTATCCCTTCTATCGTCCCGACCAGCAAACTTCGGCGTTCAATGAGAAGGAGTTCGTTCGCCTGCGCGCGGAGGCGGACGCCTGGCAAAAAACGCGCACCGATTTCATGGTCGCGCGGCTCAAGGTGGGCCGTCATCCGGATACCGACAAGACGTTCTGGAGCGGTTATTCGCCCGCACCGGCTCCCGAGGTGCGCGATCAGTCGTTTTGGACGACAGCGAAGCTGTGGATGCGCCTCTCCGTCGTTGCGACAATCTGCGTGATCGCCGTTCCCTGCCTCCTCGCATGGGTGATCTACAAGATCGTGAAAGTCAATCGGCGAGGAAGATAGCCGATCTGGGTGAGCCGGCTTCGCTGCGAAAGGGAATGATGAGGCGCCGGTTCGCCCCCTCGCCCCTGTTCTCCCTCGCTGCCGCTCGGGTTCACAGGACCCTCTCCCCCGGATGGGAGAGGGGAGGCGCGGCCCTTTCACCTGCTTATCTCCCTTTCCCCACGGCGGTGCAAAACGGCCTGGTCAGGTTCGAAAACGGAGGGAAAACCCTTCGGAAAACTTGTGGTGCGAATGGGGAGAAAGAAAAAGTCGAAAACGCTGCATCTTGTGCCATAACATCCTCGTCACCACTAAATGTTGGGGCGTAGGAAGAATTATGCGATGTCCATTCTGCGGTTATATCGACCAGAAGGTTCTGGACTCGCGGCCTGCCAGGGAAGGCGACGCTATCCGCCGCCGGCGTGAGTGCCTCGGCTGTGGGCGAAGATTTACGACGTTCGAAGAGCCGGAAAGGCCGCGCCTTTTTGTGGTCAAGCGCGGCGGCGCACGCGAGGAGTTTTCCCGCGACAAATGCCTCACCTCGATGCTGATCGCCTGCCGCAAGCGCCCGGCGCCGGTCGAAGCCCTGCGCGAAGCCGTCGAGCGAATCGAGCGCGACCTGTTTCAGGAATTCGAAGACGAAGTCCCCACGCGCGCCATCGGCGAGCGCGTCATGCGCGAGCTCCACGATCTCGACGTCGTCGCCTACGTCCGCTTCGCGAGCGTCTACCGCGAGTTCGAGACGGTGCAGGATTTTGCGCGGATCGTGGAGGAGGTCGAGCGGCCTACGGCCGGAGGCGTCAGGCGTTAGGCGCTTGGCGTCCGGGTTATGTAGAATGATGTCTATCTTATTGTTCCTCTGCCAAGGGGGCGATTTGTTTGGAGCCATACGAGTGAGTAAGCATTTGCCGATTGAGGAGACGGAGCTTTTCGGGACGATCACGATCGTTTCAGATGAGATATGGGATGCCGTTCAGAGGTGGGGTTCCTTTGCCAAGAGCACGACCGACAAACAATTGGTTCGGGCCGTCGACAGCATCGGAGCGAACCTCGTCGAAGGGGATGGCCGGTATAGCGACGCCGAGGCGATTCACTTCTTCGAGATCGCCCGAGGATCTGCGAGAGAGGCCAGGTATTGGATCGACGTGGCGAAGCGACGCCGATTGTTGCCACACAATCAAGCACTCGATTTCATCAGGCGTCTGGACATGAGCATGCAGATGCTCAACGGCCTGATCAGCTATCGCCGGCGAACCAAGAATGTCGGCATCGTGCGAGAGGAGGCATCCGCTTACCGATCAGCACCAACTACCCTTGACGGACAAATTCAGTCCTTCGAGACGCTCGACGTTCAGTCGACTACTCCGAAGCCCGCTAGAACTGCGCGGCCCACTCTTGCGAAGGGGAAGCGTCCGAACGCCAAGCGCCAGACGCCAAACGCCGTTCGCAATTCAACCAAGTCACGGAAGACCAACTCCTAATGAAAATCAAGCGCTATTTCACCATCGCCGGCCAGGATGCCTATGAGGGCATCGTTTTCGAACCACGCAAGAGCGAGATCCGGAATCCGGATGGCTCTGCCGTTTTCCTGATGGAAAACGTCATGGTTCCTTCCCATTGGAGCCAGGTTGCGACCGACATTCTCGCCCAGAAGTATTTCCGCAAAGCGGGCGTGAAGGGATCGGGCGGCAATCGCTCCGGGTTCGGCGATCCGGAGGCCGACAGCGAGACCGATTCCCGGCAGGTCTTCCACCGCCTCGCCGGCTGCTGGACCGACTGGGGCAACCGCTTCGGCTACTTCGACACGAACGAGGACGCCGCCGCCTTCTACGACGAGCTCGCCCGCATGCTCGCTCTCCAGATCGCTGCGCCGAACTCGCCGCAGTGGTTCAATACCGGCCTCCATTACGCCTACGGCATCTCCGGCACGCCGCAAGGGCACTACTACGTCGACCCGAAGACGAAGAAACTGGAGAAGTCGAAGAACGCCTACGAACGGCCGCAGCCCCATGCCTGCTTTATCCTCAGCGTCAAGGACGACCTGGTGAACGAGGGCGGCATCATGGACCTCTGGACCCGCGAGGCCCGCATTTTCAAGTACGGCTCCGGCGTCGGCACCAATTTCTCGAAGATCCGCTCCGAGAACGAGCGGCTCAGCGGCGGCGGCAAGTCCAGCGGCCTCATGTCCTTCCTCAAGGTCGGCGACCGCTCGGCGGGCGCGATCAAGTCCGGCGGCACGACTCGCCGCGCCGCCAAGATGGTCTGCCTCGACGTCGACCATCCGGATATCGAAGAGTTCGTCGAGTGGAAGGTGAGGGAGGAGCGTAAAGTCGCCGCGCTCGTCACCGGATCGAAGCTGAACGAGAAGCATTTGAATGCCGTCATTGCCGCTTGCTATCGCCAAGGCAATGAGAGGATTGAAAGATTAGAGGATTCGAGGATTGAGATGGACCAATCTAATCCTCCAATCCTGCAATCCTCCAATCCTAACTGCGACCCAAGGACCAACCCCGCCCTCCGCCGCGCCATCGCGGAGGCGAAGGCCGCGTTTATCCCCCTCAACTACATCCAGCGAGCCATTCAGCTTGCCGAGAACGGGGCGACGGGTATTCATTTCCCGGTCATGGACACCGGCTACGAGTCGGAGGCCTACATCACCGTCTCCGGCCAGAACTCCAACAACTCCGTGCGGGTGCCGAACGAGTTCTTCCATGCCGTCGAGAAGGATGCCGATTGGAACCTGACCGCGCGAACCACCGGCAAGGTCGCCAAGACGATTAAGGCCGCCGAGCTTTGGGAGGCGATCTGCGAGGCGGCCTGGCAATCCGCCGATCCCGGCCTGCAATACGACACGACCATCAACGAGTGGCACACCTGCCCCGAGGACGGACGGATCAACGCGAGCAATCCGTGCGTAACAGGCGACACATTGGTCGCAACCGCCAAGGGATATCGGCGGATTGCCAATCTGGTCGGCGAGAGCGTCGAGGTCGTCAATGGCTATGGTCGGCGAGTCCCTGCGACGCGAGTTTTCAAGACCGGGCGCAAGCCCGTGTTCGAGCTGAAAACTGCCGCCGGTTTCCGACTGAAGCTGACGGCTGACCACAAAGTGCTGACCGCGAACCGTGGGGATGTGCCCGCGTGCGATCTCCTTATCGACGACGTCGTCGCTCTAGAGCGACCGGGCTTCGGCGCCGAATCGCTGAGCCTGCCTATGGCTGAGTTGATCGGCGTCGCCCTTGGCGACGGATGCATCACGGTCGGGAGAACGCAAGATCATCTGTTTGTGACCCTAGCCCCTGAAGAGAAGGCGGTTGCGGAAAGGCTTCGAGGCCATGTCGACGCGATAAAAGCCTCCCTTGCCGGCGATGGCCGTTCCCTGCGTCCCACGTCGGTGTACTCAACGCCAACGACGTTGCGTATCGGCACTTCGGTTGCGAGCCTCCTCGACGAAGTTCGGCGATACGCCAACCTAGAACAGGGCGCCTCGATGAAGGCCCTAACCGACGAGGTCTTCACTTTGGATCGCGACAGCCAAGCGGCCATATTGCGGGCTCTCTTTACTGCCGACGGATCCGTCGCCAACTATGGAGACAAGTCGCAGTATGTTGCTCTCGATAGCGTAAGCCTGCCTCTGCTGCAGCAAGTCCAACTGCTCCTTCTTGGCTTCGGCGTCAAAGCGAAAATCTACGAGAATCGCCGTCCTCTAGGGAATACGACGGCCCTTCTGCCGGATGGAAAGGGAGGGCATAAGGAATACGAAGTCCAGCAGATGCATAGCCTGCGAATCAGCCGCGCCTCCCGAATCGCGTTCGAGCAAGAGGTCGGTTTCATGACTGAGAGCGCCAAAGCCGCTCAACTTGCGGACCTGAACCGTAAGGTTTCCGCCTACGCCGATCCGTTCTACGACGGCGTGGCGTCGCTTACCCCCCTTGGTGAGGAAGATGTCTTCGATCTGACCGAGCCGGAGAGCCACCATTTCGTCGCGAACGGCCTCGTCGTGCATAACTGCAGTGAATACATGTTCCTGGACGATACGGCCTGCAACTTGGCGAGCATCAACCTGATCAAGTTCCTGAATCCGCAGACCGGCGCGTTCGACGTCGAGGGCTACCGGCACGCTATCCGCCTCTGGACCATCGTGCTCGAGATCAGCGTGCTCATGGCCCAGTTCCCGTCGCGGGAGATCGCCCAGCTCAGCTACGACTTCCGCACCCTCGGCCTCGGCTACGCCAACCTCGGCGCGCTTCTGATGCAGATGGGCATCCCGTACGACAGCCCGCAGGGCTTCGCCATCACCGGCGCCCTCACCAGCATCTTGGGCGGCGAGTCCTACGCGGCGAGTTCCGAGATGGCCCGCGAGCTTGGCCCGTTCGCCAAGTATACGAAGAACCAGCCGAACATGCTGCGCGTGATCCGCAACCATCGGCGCGCCGCCTACAATGCGCCGAAGGACGATTACGAGGGCCTGAGCGTTAAGCCCGTCGGCATCGACCCCGACGAGTGCCCGACCGAGATGCTCAAGGCGGCTCGCGAGGCGTGGGACAAGGCCGTCGAGTTCGGCGAGCAGCACGGCTTCCGCAACGCCCAGGTCACCGTCCTCGCCCCCACCGGCACGATTGGCCTCATCATGGACTGCGACACTACCGGTATCGAGCCCGACTTCGCCCTCGTGAAGTTCAAGAAGCTCTCCGGCGGCGGTTATTTCAAGATCATCAACCAGTCGATCCCGCCCGCGCTGCGCAAGCTCGGCTACGACGAGCACCAGATCGACAACATCGTCGCCTACGCGATCGGGGCGAAGACGCTCATCGGGGCTCCGTTCGTCAACCACGATTCGCTCCGCGCCAAGGGCTTCACGGCCCAGGCGCTGGAAGCGGTCGAGCAGGCCCTGACCAACGCCTTCGAGATCGGTTTCGCCTTCAACAAGTGGACCCTCGGCGAAGACTTCTGCCGCAGCCAGCTCGGCTTCACCAACGAGCAGCTTAACGACTGGTCGTTCAATATGCTGCGGGAGCTGGGCTACTCGCAAGCCGAGATCGACGCCGCGAACGAATACGTCTGCGGCACGATGACGGTCGAGGGCGCTCCCCACCTGCGAGACGAGCACCTGCCCGTCTTCGACTGCGCGAACAAGTGCGGCAAGAAGGGGCAGCGCTATATCCACGCCACCGGCCATATTCGCCAGATGGCCGCCGCCCAGCCCTTCCTGAGCGGGGCGATCAGCAAGACGATCAACCTCCCCGCCCACGCCTCGATCAAGGACGTCCACGATGCCTACTGGCTCTCCTGGCAGCTCGGATTGAAGGCGAACGCCCTCTACCGGGACGGCTCGAAGCTGTCCCAGCCGCTCAACGCGAGCAGCGACGACGCGGCGGCGGCGATCTTGGAGGCCAGCCTCGAGGAGGACAGGATTGGAGGATTAGAGGATGATAGGATTGGGGAAGGCTCAATCGCCCTCGCCTCAAATCCTCAATCCTCCAATCCTCCAATCCTGTCCTCTTCCCACGACGAGGTCTTGGAAGCGGCCCAAAAGCTCGTCTACCGCTACATCTCGAAGCGCCACGCTCTGCCGGCGCGACGCCGGGGCTATACGCAGAAGGCGCGGGTGGGGGGCCACAAGGTCTATATCCGCACCGGCGAGTTCGAGGACGGGACGCTGGGCGAGATCTTCATCGACATGCACCGCGAGGGCGCGGCGTTCCGGTCGTTGATGAACTGCTTCGCGATTGCGATCTCCCTCGGTCTACAGTACGGCGTGCCGCTGGAGGAGTTCGTCGAGGCGTTCGTCTTCACCCGGTTCGAGCCGAACGGCATCGTCAGCGGGCACGACAACATCAAGATGTCGACCTCGGTGATCGACTATATCTTCCGCGAGCTCGCGATGTCCTACCTCGGCCGCACCGACCTCGTGCAGGTGAAGCCGGAGGACCTCCGGGGCGATTCCATCGGCCGCCCCGCCCAGGTGCCGGACTACGAGGACGAGGAGGAGCAGGGCGAGGTCACCGGCCACATCCCCGGCCGCGCGGCCGAGGACCACACCTCGATCGGCTTCAACAAGGGCCAAGCCATCACCGACCCCGACGACGACCAGCCGACGCTGCCTCTCGACCCCAACAACAACATGGCCATCGGTTCCCCGACATGGGTGCTGGAGGAGGAGCAGAAGCGGAAGGTGCTGCAAGCCAAAGCGCTTCTCGAAGCGCCTGCGGCCGTCGCCGCGGTTCCGGCTCAAATCACAAACCACAAACCACAAACCACATCCGTCCCCCCAAGCGAGCTCGGCGAGAAGATCCGCCAGGCAAGACTGAAAGGCTACGAAGGCGACCCCTGCACGAACTGCGGCGCGTTCACGATGGTGCGGAACGGGGTTTGTTTGAAGTGCGACACCTGCGGGGAGACGAGCGGGTGTAGCTGAGGCTACGGGAACCTGCCACTAAGAGGCGTCGGTGTTCCGACGGCTACAGCCTTCGGCTTCCCGTTTCGGCGAACAGCCTCGCGCTACAGGCTTGGGAACCGCGTAGCGGTTGTAGTCGCAGGGTTTATCCCTGCGGGCGCGAAGCGCCGAGAAACCGGGGCGTGGACGGATTTGGGTGGGCGCTTTGCGCCCGCAACCGTAAAGGTTGCGACTACAGCCGCTGCGCGCGGCTATCCCTCCGGTAATGGGAGCCGATGTTTGGGGTTTGGTGGCCGCATTGGAATCGCGGAGCTGGGGGCTGTCGCCGTCGGAACATCCACGGCCGGCGCTGTACGATAATGACGTCGGAGATGGTAGTCGCGGGGCTCGATGGCTGGCCCGCGAGCCTCGCAAGACCCTCACCCCCAACCCCCTCTCCCGTGACGAACCACACGGGAGAGGGGGCTCCGGACTACGTCAAGTTGATCGAAAAGCCGGAAATCTTGCCTTCCTTGTTCGTCACGACCGACATGGTCACGCCCTGGCCACCGATGGAGGCTCGGTAGGACCTTATTTGCAGCCCGTCCTTGTCCTCCAGCCGGACGAGGGAGAAGGATTCGATCGAGCCGAGGCGGCTAAGGAGGTCATGGACCTGGTCCACGAAAGCTGGGAAGAGGCGGGCCTGCATCTCCTCCGTGAAAAGGTCCTTCTTCAGATTTCCGTCGATCAGGGCTTGCAGGATGGCTTTGTGGGCTTCGCCGATCTTGGGTTCGGGGTCGGGGATGGGTTTGACGACATCGACCAGCGACGGATCGACGATGCCGGCGACGCCGCGAGCCACCGCTTCCGCGATACCGGGATCGGCGTTGCAGCAGGCGATGATCGTCAGCTTCTTCGAGGGAATCCGAAGGAGCGAGGCGTTGAAGCCGTTGATCGCGCCGTCGTGGCCGATGGTCGGCTCGTCGCCAAGCTTTCCGAGCGCCCAGCCGAACCCGTAGTGAGTCTTGTTGCCGTTCGCCAGGGTCGCGGGGGTCCAGGCTTCTTTCCATGTTTCGGCGGGAAGAATCTTGTCGCCGTAAAGGGCCGCATCCCACTTCGCGAGGTCCTCGACGGTGCTGATCATCGCGCCCGCGGCGTAGGGCCAGCTCATATCGATGTAAGTCGTGTTGAGGGGGCCGGGGTCGTAGCCGTGGGCACGGTGGGGGACGATCGCGTGGGGGTCGTTCAGGTCAGAGCGGTCCATGCCGAGCGGAGCGAAAATCCGCTTCCGAAGCTGCTCCCTCAGGCTCTCGCCGCTGACTTTCTCGACCAGAAGCCCGAGCAGGAAATAACCGGAGTTGTCGTACTTCCACTGGGCGCCCGGCTCGAAATCGAGCTTTGCCCCGCCGACGAGGGCAAGGAAATCCGCTTCTCCCGCCGGGTCGCGGCCGTGCTTCCAGAAATCGGGGGAATCGGTATAGCTGGGAATCCCAGAAGTGTGGGTCAGCAGTTGCCGCACGGTGATCTCTTTCCAGCCCTCGGGAAGCTCGGGCATCGTATCGCGCACACGGCTGTCGAGCTTCATCTTCCCTTCCTGTACGAGCTGAAGCACAACGGCGGCGGTAAAGGGCTTGGTGATCGAACCGATCTCGTAAACCGTGTCGGGCGTGGCGGGTACCCGGTTCTCCAGGTCGGCGAACCCGTATCCCTTCTGGTAGGCCATCTTGCCGTCCTTCACGACGGCGAGGGAGAGGCCGGGCACGCCTCGCTTCGCCATCAGGCCGGCAACGAAATCGTCGATCTTCTTCGCATTCTGGCCGAGCGCGGGAATCGCGAGGAGGAGGAGCAGCGCGGCGAAGATATTCCTCACGCGGTAAGTATGAACGCCGCGCTGGGCCATAATAGGGATTGGCGCGGAGTGGTGTCCGAGTGGTCTAAGGAGCGGGCCTGGAAAGCTCGTACTCGTGATAAGCGGGTCGTGGGTTCGAATCCCACCTACTCCGCCAGCTTTTTCCAAGTGATTCAGCCGACCGAGCAAGAGCAGGCGCAGCGCGACGCCGTCGTGGCGCGGATCTTGGAATTCATCAAGCTCGACCAACGGATCAAGCTTCCCCCGTTCGATCCGGCCCGATCCGCCCGAGGCGGCGACTTCGCCTTGCAAGCCATCGAGGACAACGATTTTTCCGGCATCGTCGGGCCGTACCGCTACCAATTTGAAGGGGAGGACGATCTGCTGCATCTCTACGTGATCCGCTGCGACAGCGGGAGACTCACGCCGGAGGAGGCGCGCCGGGTCGTCGCCTTTTTGCTTCCCGATCTTCCCCCCGCTCTCATCTGGCTCCGGCCTGGGGAGTTCAGCCAGCACTTCTACTTCGGGCACGACGAACTCTTGGCGTGATAGGCGGGCTGGAGCCCTTGCCCATCGGCTGGAAGGCGGTGCAATATACCTCCCAATAGTGATGTATACTCCTTGACGGAGGCATCGATTGAAATACAAGGGAGAACTGGATGGGATCGTGCTCGGCGTGCTTCAGGCCGGGCCGGCGCATGGGTATGAGATCGTCAAGCGGGTGCGGGCGATGAGCGAGGGAGCGCTGGCGGTTGGCGAGGCGAAGCTGTATCCTTGCCTGCACAAGCTGGAGCAGGAGGGTTTCGTTTCGGCCGAGTGGATCCCCCAGAGGGGAAAGCCGGCGCGGAAAGTGTACTCGCTGACCGCCGAGGGCACAGGGGCCCTGGCTGAGAAGCGGAAGGCGTGGGAGCAGTTCTCGAAGGCGATCGCTACGATGCTCGGAGTGAAGGAGGCGAACCGTGGCTGAGGATTATCCTGCCTATCTCGAACGCATCCAGGCCGGGCTCCGCTCAGTCTGCGGCCAAGCGAAAACCCCGGCGATCTTTGCCGAGGCCCGCGCCCACCTCGAAGAAGGCATCGAAGAACTGGTCGCGCGCGGCATGACCCGGCCGGCCGCCGAGGAAACGATAATGGCACGGTTCGGCGACGCCGATTCGGTCTGCCGCTGGTATGCCGAGCAGCACCGACGGCCCTCGGTTTGGCGGGCGTCGCGATGGCCCATGGCCGCCATCGGCGTGTCCGTGCTGTTCTGGGTTTATCAGAACGATATTCTTCCGCTTCGCTTCCTCGCGCATTTCGGCTCACTGATCGTGATGAACACGCTGCTCGCCGTGACGATCGTGCTCTGCTTCCGGTGCAAGCGCTGGATTTCCGGCGTCGTCGTGCTCGCCTCCGCCGCCGTGTACGTCGTCAACGTCGTGTGGGGATGCCTTTCCGCCGTGCCGGTTCATTGGGAGCATGGGGATGGCCTGATTGCCCGCCGGGAGATCGAGCCGACGATGCAAAACGCCAGGAAAGGCATCGAGAGGAACGAGTTCTTGAAGGCCACTTTTCTCGAAGGGTATCACGCCTTTCAGCCGGAGAGGGAGCCTGCGGACGGCGTCGGGAAGTTCCACACGGAACGCGGCTATCTGAGCCCGATCTACTATCAGATTCAAGACCCGCGCGTCCACGTCTACTTCGGAGACGAGGAGTCCAACGGCATCTGCGTATCCTACGAGGAGGCGCGGAACTTCTGGATCCTGCAGCCCTCCATGTACAGCAAAGCCGACGGCAAGTCCGAGCCTTACTATCTGGCCGAGGCGGCCGATGAGCTGGCCCAGGACCGCTTGCTCCTTCGGACTCTGCCGGTGGCCGACCAGATTCCATTCCGCGAGAAATTCCCGGTCGTCCTCAGCAGCATGAGATACATGTCCTTTTTCTTGCTCGGATTCGGGCTGATCGCGGATGTCAGCGGAGGGATTTTGAGAACTCTTGCGGAGTTGGTCCGGAGGAGAAGCCGGGGGCCGCTACTCTCGTAAGACCTATCCGGGTGTCAAGGCGGCGGCGAATGGGAGTATAAGTTAAGCGTGGTCCGATTTAAGCGCAACTTGATCGCAATCGCCGTGTCGGCATGGGCAGCGCTCGCCGCCGCGCAAGCGCCGACCCAGGCGACTTCCCCCTTTATGCGGATGCTGAAGCCGTCGGCCTCTCGCGAAGAGCTTCAGACCAAGGCGCGCCGCTACACGCCGGCGAACGGCGACGGGCCGATCGTGTGGCTCATCGGAGTCGCTCACGTCGGCCGGGCCGACTACTACAAGGACCTGCAGAAGCTGCTCGACTACCAGTCCAGCGTGCTGTACGAAGGGGTCAGCCGGAACGGCGTCGATCCGGCCGCGCAAACGGCTGCCGATCCCAAGGACGATCCTCGGCAGCGCTCGACCTACCAGGCGCTTTCGGACGCGCTCGGGCTCGAATTCCAGCTTTACGGCATCGACTACAAGCGTCCGACCTTTCACAACAGCGACCTTTCCTGGGAAGAGATGCAGGCGCTCGAGGCCAAGAACCCAACGCCGAAGAATTCGATGAGCCTGGCCAATATCGGGGCGATGCTCGATGCCAACTCGCCGCAAGGGAAGATGCTGGCGGCCAGTTTGGCGCAAATGAAAGGCGATCCCGGCAGCATCGAAGCGATGCACCTCATCATGATCGAGGCCCTTTCCAACCCGGAAGTCATCGCGGAAAATCTGTCGCCGTCCCTCAACGATCTCCTCATCAAGACCCGCAACGCGAAAGTGCTCGGCGACCTCAAGACGGAGATCGCGAAGCAGCCGGCTCCGCGCTCGATCGCCATCTTCTTCGGCGCGGGCCACATGGCGGATATGGAGCACCTGACCGAAGATCTCGGCTACGTCGGCGGCGAGGAGCGCTGGTACACGGCGATCGACGGCGACACGAAAAAGCTGAGCCCGAACGGCCAGATGATGCTCGACACAATGCGCGCCTTCTTGACCAAGAAGAAGGCAAGCCCCGGGAAATAGGCTACATTTCGCGCCGGTATTCGAGGGCGCTGAGGAGGGTCGCCGAGTCGGCGTAGTCCAACTCGCCCCCAACCGGCATGCCGTGGGCAAGGCGGGTCACTTTGATCCCGATCGGCTTGAGCAGCTTCGCCAGATAGAGCGCGGTCGCATCCCCCTCGATGGTCGGATTCGTGGCGAGGATGACCTCGTGGACGTCCTCACGGAGTCGTTCCAAGAGCTCCTTGACTCGCAGTTGCTCAGGCCCGACGCCATCCATCGGACTGAGAAGGCCGTGCAGGACGTGATAGGTTCCCCGATACTCGTTCACTCGCTCGACGGCGGCGATGTCGCGCGGCTCGGCGACGACGCAAATCAGGGTCCGGTCGCGCCTCGGGTCGGCGCAAATCTCGCACAGCTCGCTCTCGCTGATGTTCTGGCATTTCTCGCAGAAGCGGAGCTTCTGTTTCGCGTTGCGGATCGAGTCCGCGAGGCGATTCGCCTCCGCGTCGCTCACCCGCAAAAGGTGGTAGGCGAGGCGCTGTGCCGATTTCGGGCCGACGCCGGGCAAGCGTTCGAGCTCAGCGATCAGTTCGGCAAGGGGTCGGGCGAATAACATGAGCCTAAGCGACCAGGGCGAGAGGGAATCGACGGCAAAACGGGGAGCCAGGCGCCCCCTCACCCGGCGCCCAGGGGGCGCCTTCCTCTCCCCCGGAGGGGAGAGGAAACTCGCGGACACTCCCACTTGTTTCGTTAGGGGCCATAAGCCCGCGCTCCCAGTTCATTAGAACGGCAGGTTCAGGCCGGAATCGCGGGTGATCGCTTCGACCTTCGCCGCGCGAAGCTCCGTCGCCTTGTCGAAGCCGTCTCGCACCGCGCTCACAATGAGATCTTCGAGGGCCTCGATGTCCTCCGGATCGACGACGCTCTTGTCGAGCGAGAGCTTGACGAGCTGGCCCGTGCCGGCGACGATCGCCTTGACCGGTCCCTTGTCGATCGCGATCCGGTCGTTAGCGAGCTCCGTTTCGAGGTCCTGCGCCCGCGCCATCGCCTGCTGCGCCTTTGCAAGCTGGGCGCCGAATCCTTGTCCGCCAAATCCCTTGGGAAGTTTCATTTCGAGTTACCGTTGTGGCCGAGAATCTCGGAAGCCAGCTTGTAGAGCGGCTCGCCTTCAACGGGCAATTCTACCGCTTCGGGCTCGACGATCATAGGCGTGTGGCCCGCCTTATTCACGACGAGATCAACCGTCCACTCTTCGCCGAAGACTTGCCGCACCATATCGAGCAGCCCCGCCTGACGCTTGGGCACGCTCGTCATCCAATCGTGTTCGAGATTGCTGGCGAATTCGATGGTCAAATGAGTCCCGGAAATCTGACCGACGCGAGTTCCCGTGAGCCGAAGACCCATCGACTTGGACATCGTCGTGAGCTCGCCCACGACCCGCTGCCACTTGTCGCTCGGACCCTCGTCCGCCGGTATGGGCTTCTCCTCGACTTTCGGAGGCTCGACGGGCTTGGGCTCCGTTTCGACGACGGCTTGACTCTTTGGCTTCGGCTGTTGCTGGGTCTGAGCCGGTTGAGGAGCCGCCGGATGCGCGGCCTGTGGCCGGCTCGCGATCCGGATGAGCTCTGCTTCCAGCCAGATCCTGGGAAGGGTGACGTCGCGGATCGCCTTGTGGGCTTCGGAAATCGCGCCCCGAAGCCAAAGCAGATTTTCCCGGCCGAGGTGGGCCGCCGTCCCAAAAAGCGAGGCTTCGCGGGTAGCGTCGCCGGAGACGCCGGCTTCCACGACGTACGCGGCTCGCGTCAGGTCTTGGAGGCGGTACATCATCGACTCCAGCACGGCGCGGGGATCGCGGCCTCGTCGGGCGACGTCCTCGAGCACTTCCACGAGTTGGGGAATGTTCGCGTGACGAATCGCGATCAAGATTCCGTCCACGGTCTCCTCGGAAACCAAGCCGAGCTGATCGTAAACGTGCTGCAAGGTAATCCGCCCTTCGCTCGTCAGCAAGGCTTGTTCGAGGAGGGTCAGGGCGTCGCGATAGCCGCCATCCGCCATCCGCGCGATGGCGGTCAACGCGGCCGGATCGGCTTCACCGCCCTCGGAGGTGATCACGTAGGTCAGGCGGTCCACGAGGTTCTGGAGCGAGGCCCGGTGGAATTCATATTTCTGGCAGCGCGAGCGGATCGTCGGGGGAACCTTGTTGTATTCGGTCGTCGCCAAGATGAAGATCACGTAAGACGGCGGCTCCTCGATGGTCTTCAGGAGGGCGTCGAAGGCCTTGTTCGAGAGATCGTGAACCTCGTCGATGATGAAGACCTTGTACCTGCAGAAATTCGGCGCGTATTGAACGGCCTCGACGATCGTCTCGCGGACGTTCTCGACGCCGGACTCCGAGGCGGCGTCCAGTTCGTAGACGTCCACGCAGTTGCCGGCGGTGATGGAGAGGCACTGCTCACAAGCGTTGCACGGTTCCGGCGTCGGCCCTTTCTCGCAATTCAGGCACTTGGCGAGAAGGCGGGCGGAGGAAGTCTTGCCCGTCCCGCGCGGACCGGTGAAGAGATAGGAGTGGGCAATCTTCCCCGACGCAACCGCATTCTGCAGGGTCCGTACGACGTGATCCTGCCCGATCAGATCGGAGAAGGTCTGGCTGCGGTATTTGCGGTAGAGGGAAAGGTAACTCAATTCTGATGGAGGTGATGAAGTGATTAAGGTGAGGGAGGTGAGGGTTAGCGGTTAGCTCTCGGCTTCAGTATCCACTGATCGCTGCGTTCGATGATCCAACAAGTTCGGAGGCTCGACGATAGACCCTGAGATCTCTGCGTGAGCGCGGCGCGATACCGTACGAAGACCTGGCCGGAGTTCACCTCCATCACCTCCATCAAGAAAAAGGGGCTCCAAGCCGGGAATGGTGCGTCGCACAGAGAATCGACTTACCGTTGCTGCCTTCCGGCCCTGGCGGGATTCACCGACCTGCTGCCGCGCAGTTCCCGGCGGAGTGCTTTGATGTTAGCACTCCGCCGAGCCTGGCATTGGAGCCTCTCTTCTATTTCGATCCGCGAAGCGAAGGAATGATGATGACGTCTTGGTCGGCGCCAGTCGAAGCCGAGTCCTTGTAGCCCTTGGTCATCAAGACCGGAACCTTGTCTGCCCATTCGCCTTGCCGCCTGATCATATCCCGCGTGAGGTGGAGCGTCGTGTACATGCATCGGACGCCCTCCCGGCCCGGCCCCTTGAGGTCGTCGCGGAGGAAGTTCTTGTCCGTCATACCCTCGCCGTTCCAGCCGAACTTGTCCTGGATGTGAGGCGGCGCGCTGCGCGGGTTGTAGAAGAACTCGAGCGTGTAGTCCTTTCCGGTGAAGGGATACATCGTCGGATCCTTGCTCATGTCGATCTTCTTGTTGAAGTGCTGGTTCCGGACATAGAGCTGATCCTGCATGTAGGTCGCGTCCTTGTCGGGGTCCAGATTCACTCCCTTCCACGCGTCCCAGATCGCTCCGCCGGCAACCGTGTTCGGGAAGTTCTCGTCGCGAAGAATCACCTTGATTCGCGTACCGAGAGGCAGGACGTTCCACGTCCCCTCGATCCGGATGATGTTCGCTTCCGTGACCGTCACCTTGGCGGTAAAGCCCACGTCGAACGGCGGCTTCGTGTCGTAGTCGCCGGAATCGTAAATGCCGAGCTTCTTCGCCTGGTAGCCGCGCTGGACCGAGCGGACCAAGAGGTTGTCGAGGTTGTTCTCGATAACGTCCGCGCCCTGCCGGTTCTGATAGGCGGGATCGGTCTTCAGTTTCTTCTCCGCCTCGTCGTAGAGCTTGTAGTAGAGGTCGATCATCTTCTCGATGTCGCCATCCTTCTCGTAGGCTCTGGCCAGCATGTTCCGGCGGGCCGGCGGCATGTCGTCGTGGGCGTTCGCCTGCTCCATCCAGCCAACCGCTTTGGGATAGATATCGTCGATCTTGTGCAGCCACATCCAGCCGGTTTCGAAGTAGAGCTCGTAGGTGCTGGGGTTCTGCTTCGAGCCCTCCCTGCCAAGCGCGAGCGCGGTCGGCAGGTAGCGGCGGTCCGAGCGCTGCTCCTCGTCCGTGAAGTTGTAGCCGATGTGCCACATGCCGGTGGCGTAGACGTCGATCTGGTGAGGGTCGAGGATCGTGACAAGCCGGATGATCGGGAGAATCGCGTCGTAGTTGCCAGCGTCGAAGAAGGCGTCGGCCCGCACCCAGAGGATGCCGGCGATCATCTCGCGGAATCCGGCAAGAGCGATCAGGAACTGGCCCGGATCGAGACCGGGAGCGTCGTCGAGGCCCTTGGAAGGCGCGTAATCCTTGGTCCAAGTTGGCCACAGCAGAAGCTGCTGAAGGGCCGCCTGGCCTGCCAACAAGGCCGCGATGACGCCGAGGAGGAGGTTTCTGCCTTTCGCCATTTCTACACCTCTCTACGATCAAAAATCAGGATTCCGGCCACCAACAGGATGCCGATATAGATCGCTCCGTAGATCGCCGCCTGGATGTAATAGCCTGACTCCGAGCCGATCGTCTGGTTGGGGTTGATGATCGGGTTCTGCGTGTTGAACATCGCGAAGTTCGGAATGATGACATTCACGAACGAGGCCACCTTCTTGACCATGACCGGCGAGTGGCCGTTGTCCTCCATCGTCTTGAAGAACGGCGCGAAGAGGGAGCCGAGGAGGTAGATGCCGCCGGCGAGGAAGAAGTTGACGAGCGGGGAGACGAAGGTCGAGAAGAAGATCGCCACGCCCGCGAGCAGGCTCATCTGCACGAAATAAAGGGCCGGCGCCTTGGCGATGTCGATCGCCTGATGGATGTCCTGCTGCATGTACAGGAAGACCGCCAGAAGCACGACCGTCATCAGGGCCATCATCAAGCCGAGCGCCAAGACCGCGCCGAGGTATTTCCCGACGAGGAACTGCCAGCGCTGGACCGGCTTCGAGAGAATCGTGTAGATCGTGCGGCGCTCGATCTCGTTCGGGATCATGTAGACCGTCAGAACGATGGCGATGACCGCGCTCGTGAGCTGGATGATGCCGAGCATCATGCTCTTCAGGACCGTCAGCTCCGACCGGGCGGACAGAACGCCAAGACCGGGTGCGATGATCATAAACAGAAGGCCGATGAGCAGAATGACCAGCAGGACCTTCCTGCGGATCGCCTCGCCCACCGTCGTCGATGCTATCGATACTATGCTTCTCACTTCGCATCTCCCGCAGGCGCCGGGGCTTTCTGCGTAAACGGCTTGACGCTGACCGCTTCGACGAAGAGGTCTTCCAAGCGCTTCTTGCGCGGGACGATGCTGATGACCCGTCCCTTTTCGCCGCGAATGGCGTCGATCACGCTGTTCGGGTCGGCATCCTCGGGCACGTCGACCAGCCATCCCTCGGGAACGGCGCGGACGATGCCGTCGTGCATCTTCATGTCGTTCAGGAAGGCTTCGGACACCCCTTCGACGGTGATTTCGATTCGGCCTCCCTTCAGGAGGTCCGTCAGCTTGCCCTGCTTTTCGATCAAGCCTTTGTTAATGATCGCGACGCGGTCGCAGATCAGCTCGACCTCGCTCAACTCGTGGCTGGAGATGAAAACGGTCCGGCCCTCTTCGCGGAACCCGAGAATAAGGTCGCGGATTTCGCGGTGGGCGATGGGGTCGAGGCCGCCCGTCGGCTCGTCGAGGAAGAGCAGCTTCGGATCGTTAAGCAGGCTTTGCGCCAATCCGATACGCTGCTGCATACCCTTCGAGTATTGGGAAATCGTCTTCGACATATCCCGGTGCAGGTTCACCTTCTCCAACAGCATCTGGAACTTGTCCCGATCGCTGATGCCGAAGAGCGAGCCATAGAACTTCAGGAGTTCCAAGCCGGTCATGTGCTCGTAGTAGTAGGGTCGCTCAGGCAGATAGCTGATGACCTTGTGGACTTCCATGTCCCCGATCTCGCGGCCAAGGACGTATCCTTCGCCCGCGGTGGGGTAGATGATGCCCAGCAGCATTTTGATCGTCGTCGTCTTTCCGGCGCCGTTGGGGCCGAGGAATCCGAAGATTTCCCCCTCCTCGACGGTCAGGTCCAGGTTGTCGACCACGTTGATCTTTCCAAGACTGCGGGATTTGTAGCTCTTGGTGAGCTTTTTTGTCTCTATGGCAGCGGCCAAGGGCTTTAATTTCCTCCGAGGGGGATATCGTCAGGCACGAATTATACCTACGGGTCCTGTTAACACCCGAAAGCCGCGTTTGGAGCCCGAATCCGGCAAAAATCTTTGACAACGTCAATGGTTCGTTCGAATCGGTCGCAAATCTTGCGCGCAGAAGAGCAAGATTGGAGTACGGCATTTCGACTTGAAAGGCGAATACTATTCACCACTAAGCCAAGAAGACGAAGCGCTCGTTAAAAGCGATATGCGATGAAGCGTAAGGTCTTGGTGGAAGCCTTGTGGGAACGTGCTTTGCTCTCCTTTCAGCGTTCCCACATTTTTTCGCTACTTTGAAGCTCCTGGCCCGTCTTGCCGGTGAGGATGCCGATTCTCTGTGTCGCCGCGCTATGTCTCTTGCAGCCTTCCTTTTCGGCCGAGGCCCCATTCCGGATTTCGGATTCCGGGCTGTGCGTTCGCCTCGGCCTTAACGGTGCGAAACGCTGGTTTGTGATCGACTCCGGCGCCGAGGGAGGAACCATCGATCCCGCCGCCGTCTCCGGCATTCCGGGCGCTCAGAAAGTCGCCAACGACGTCGCTCCTGCCGCGGGCCAGTTCTTCGTAAAGGTTCCGACCCTCGAGATCGGCGGGGCCCGGCTGAAGAACGTCTATTTCGGCGCCGGTAAGTGGGGTGGAATCGGAGAGCTCGTCGCCGGCACGAAAGAGCGGATCGCCGGAGTCCTCGGCTTCAACGCCCTTCGCATGATCTCCCTGGGAATCGACTTTAGGCAGTGCCGTCTGTGGGCATGGCCCGAGGGTCACGAGGCCGATAAGCGGCAAACCCTCTTCGGCTCGACAGCACCCAAGCTACTCTGCCGTGTCCGCGTCAACGCGCACTCTCTGCCGGTTGCGGATTGCGATTTTGCCGGATTGCGGCAGGAGACTTTGGTCGACCTCGGGACCTATACGGCATTTCTCCCTGCCGATACGCTCAAGTCCCTCAAGAGCCATGTCGCGATCGGCCCAACCTGGGAAATCGGCCGGCCGACCGGCAACATCCTGCATCCGGCGGGCTTCGTGGACGAAGTTCGCTTCGGCGGCATTCGGTGCGACTCCGTCCTCGCCTACTTTGGAACCAAGGACGACGACGTGCCCGCCGGACTCGGATGGCTCTTCTTCGCACCCCTTGGCCGCGTGCTGTTCGACTTCGATCAGGGTGTGGTTTATTGCCGCGATCCAGGCAGGCCGTTGGGCATTCTGGACGCCCTGAAGAGCCTCTATCCCCTCAGTTTCGATTCGCGTCAGGTCGTGATCGCGGGAAAGACGAGAATCTCTCTGGCGGAGGTCCGGTCCTTTATGGGGATTCGGTTTCCACGGCCCGCCGACTATTCCAATCCCGAGCTTTGGATAGCCGACCGGCGCATCGCCGCCGCCCTCTCGTCCATCTTGGATGGCACGCCCCAGACGATCGTTTACCGCGAGAAGGGCCGGCGGAAGGAGATCGCGGTCAACCCGATCCAAGCGAGCAAACGAGCGGTTCCCGGCGCAACTCCGGAAGCCGTAGGCTTCGAAACGCCGGGCTACTACCTCGTCTGGAATCGCCATACGAACCCGGTCCCGCCCGGCGAGATATGGATTCCCAAGAATGGCGCTCAGGTCGTTGCCGCCGGAGGGCTTCCGCTCCTCCCAGTGGCCGTCGCGCAGGGCGATTACCTTCGGATCAAGGTTCCCGCCATCGGCGAGATGATCGACGAGCTTTGGAGCAAGCTGGGATGGCCCACGCCGAAATCGCCCATGTCGTTTCGCCCCGATGGTGAGGCCACGCCCTTGTCTCCCGACGCCGCCGAAATCGACCTTCCGCCTAGTCTCGCCTTCTCGCCTGGATCGATGAGCGTCGAAATCGGTCCAGACGGCCGGGTCGTCCTCCGACAGTCTAAGTAGCCTTGACCACGTCCCGAAACAGCCGGTCCAACTCGTCCACCGGCCGCATCGCTTCCCGAACGTAAGGAAGCGCGGTAAGCCTTGGCAGTTCGGCTTCGATGAACCCGGAAAGCACCTCGTTCCGGTAACCGCCCTCCAGCTCCGTTCCCGACTTCTTCTTCTCGACCAGGTCTTCGATCGCTCGCAGCACGACGCGATCCTCGACGGTCGCGAAGAGCTTTTCGAACTCCATCGGCACCGGCCCGCGCTCCTGCTCGATCCACCGGCAACCCAGCAGCGGGCGCAGCACGTAAAGATACTTCTTCGTGCGGACGACGTCTCCCTGCAGGTAGCCGCGAACGTTGCCCTCCGCCATGTGAAGGTAATGCCGGAAGCAAGAGCCGGGCGAATAATACGTCGCCATCAGCTCCCGCAGCCTCGCCGTGAAAACCGAGTCCTCCCGGTACACGATCGGCGAGCTCAGCCACTCGAGCAGCGGAGGATTCGATTTTCGGAAGAGCTTCAGCGCCTTGCGAATCTCCCAGCCACTCACGTCGAGGTCGCCAGGCAGCATCTTTTCGATCACGTCGCGATGATCGAGGATCGAGAGATACCAGTCCCGCGAATGGACGTAGATGAAGCGCACATCGTAATCGCTGTCCGCCGAAGCGAATCCCCACGCGCGGCTTCCCGATTCACAGGCATACAGAATCCGAACCTGATGCTCGGCTTCGATTTGAGCCAGGGCGGATTCGATCAGCTCGCGCATAAGAAGCAAGTTGTACCAGCTTCCAGTCTCGATCTACCGATACTTGAACTCCGGCTCGACTTCGATAAACCCGATGCGCCCTGCCGCGTCGAACTGCGTCGTCGCATACACGACGGCGGTCTAGAACGTGACCCGGCTCCGAACCAGGTGCCCGGCGCCCCAGGGCAGCTCTTCCAATACTTCCTCCTTCTGGATCGCCCCGAGCGGCGCGAATGCCGCCTTCTGGGCCGTCATCGTCGGCTTGAGCAAAGAACCGAACAACGGCGTATAGAGATCGGCGTCGAAGGTCCCCGCCGCAATGCCTTCCATTGCCTGCCGGAAGGTCTTGAAGAGGGTTGGGTCGAACTTCTCCTTCGGCTTGAGCGCCGACCATTCGAGGTCCGGGATGTACGTCTTCGCGATGGAAAGCGCGATGCCAGGTGCGTCGCCGCCCGTGATCTGCTCCAGGTTGGTCAATACGATGACCGTCAGCTTGTCGTCCGGGAAGCGCAGGTAGGCCGTCCCCGTCGAGCCGCCGTGCCCAACCGAGCGATGGCCGTTGAATTCGTCCAGAAACCAGCCCAGCCCGTAGCCGCCGTACGGCGTGTACGCGGCAGAGCCCTCGTTGAGCTTGGATAGCGTCCACATGGCGTCGCAACTCGAACGCTTGAGAAGCTTGTCGCCGTAGAGGGCCGCATCCCACTTCGCCAGGTCTTCGACCGTCGAGATCATGCCGAAGTGGGAGACCATGCCGTAGTCGGTTCGCCGCGAATTATGAATCAGCTCGGCGCCGGTCCAGGCATAACCGGCCGCCATACCCTTGACGATCCGCGAGAGCCGGACCGTGCGAGAGTCCTTCATGCCCAGCGGTTCGAAGATGCGCTTCTTCAGAAACTCCGGGTACGGCATCCCGCCGACCTTTTCCACGATCATGCCGAGGAGGAAGAAGCCCTGGTCGCTGTACTGAAAGTGCTCGCCCGGCTTGAAGTCGGTCGCAGTCTTCCGCGAAGCGTCGTACATCTGCTCTTCGGTGAAGTTGATCTGCCATTTGCTTACGTCGAAGGGCACTTGTTCGAAGCGGTCCTTCAGACCGGCGGTATGGGAGAGCAGGTTCCGCACCGTAATGCCCTTCCATGCTTCCGGCGTGTCGTCCAGGTAGGTAGAGATCGGGGCGTCCAGCTTAATCTTCCCTTCTTCAACGAGCATCATGATGCTCGTCGCGGTGAAAGACTTGGTCATCGAGGCCAGCAGAAAGGGCGTGTCCGTCCGCGTGGGGACGTCGTAGTCCACGTTCGCCAAGCCATACGCCTTCATCTTGATCGGCTTCCCGTCGCGCAAAACGACGAGCGCGAGGCCGGGAATATGCTTGGCTTTCATGGCGTGGTCGACGAGGTCGTCGACCTTGTCGGCAACGGCGAGCGAGGTGAGAAGGATCGAGAGTAGGAAAAGGATTTTCATGACGGGTCTTGAGGGATGAGGGAAATCGTGATTTGCCGCGGGCGGCCCGAAGCCGGTTCCTTGATGTAGCGGCGGAGCAAGTCGAGAATGTCGAGCCGAAGCTGCCTTGCCTCTTCGTCGGTGAGGACCAGGTTCGCGCCGAAGTAAGTCATGCCGTCGCGCGTCGTGTCGTAATCGGGCTGCTCGAAGTAGCGGCGAAGCGACGCGTAGGCCGTTCCCTGAATAACCGAGAAACTGGCCGCATGGTCCTCCGGCGAGATCGCCGCGAACTCCTCGCGGCTGAGGTGAGCCGCCCCCTTTCGGATGGCGTACGTCGATTCCACGGCTCCGTGAGCCTGCCGCTGTTCGACGACCTCCAGCATGCCCGTCTCGTGGAGAACCTTGATCTGCCGGTAGAGGGTCGCCTGCGCCACATCAGGCATCTTCTCGGCGATCTGTCTTGGCGTCATCCGCCGCGATCCCACGACACCGAGGATCCGCAGCCGAATCGGATGGGCGATCACCTCGCTCTTTGTTATCATCAATGATTATATTATCATGAATGATAATATAAAGTCGAACAAAGGCCCGCCGCTGGTTGGCCGGCTCGGCGTGATACGATTGAGCCAATGAAGCTCTTACGCCCGCTTCTCGCCATCGCCGCGCTCGCACTCTCCCTCGTCGTCCAGGCTCAGGAACACCTGGTCGACGTCATTTACGGCCACAAGATGGGCATGGCCCTGACGATGGACGTCTTCGAGCCGGCGAAGGCGAACGGCATCGGCGTTCTCTGGATGGTCAGCGGAGGATGGTCTTCCAGCCAGTCCAGCATCAACCCCGGACTCGCGAAGGTCTTTACCGACCGCGGGATGACCGTCTTCGAGGTGTGTCACGGAAGCCAGCCCAAGTTCCAGATTCCTGAGATCCTTTCCGACATCAACCGGGCCGTCCGCTTCATCCGCCACAACGCGGCAACGTATCACGTCGACCCGATGCGGCTCGGCATCAGCGGCGGCTCTTCGGGAGGACATCTCTCCCTGATGCAAGCCGTGTATGGGGGACCCGGCGATCCGGGCGCCAAGGACCCCGTGGACGGGGAGAGCAGCGCGGTCGAGGCCGTTGCCTGCTTCTTCCCGCCGACCGACATGCTGAACTGGGGCAAGACGGGGGGCAAGGCCTCCGACAACAAGTTGCTCATCGACGTCTTCGGGGCCGCCTTCAGCTCCAATAAAAATCCCTCTGCCGAAGAAATGGACAAGATGGAACACGACTACTCCCCCATCTACGGCGTCACCGCCAAGATGCCGCCGACCTTCATCATGCACGGCGACAAGGATCCGCTCGTCCCGCTCCAGCAGTCCGAGCTCTTTATGGCGAAGCTTCAGGAGCTCGGCGTGCCGCACGAACTTGTCGTCAAGCCGGGAGGCGGGCATTCCTGGCCGGATATCGGCAACGATTTACCAAAGCTTGCGGATTGGTTCGAAAAGTATCTCGGGAAGAAGTAAGAAGGGGTGCGCGGTTATGTTTTGTCGTCATTCCGAGCCCGCCGGCCCCGGGGCGGTCGAAAGTGTAGGAAGAAACGCATGGCGTCCGAGCCGGATGACAAGAGCGGGGCGTTTGTAGGTTTCCGGAACCTCCACCCCTTAATCCCCTCCTCCTACGCCGCACAATCATCGGCGCAAAAGGAGGGGAATCCGGAAGCCCCTTCCTCTTGCCGGATGGTTGTGCCGGGAGGAGGAAGGGGGTAGGGGGATGGAGGTTCCGGGAACTTATGGAGGTTGCCCAGCCAGGTCCGCACCTTGAACCTAAATCACAAGGTGTTTCTTTAGGAGCGAGCGGCGTTGCCGCGCGTCGAGGAACCTGAACAGAGATGACGCTTGCTCGTAAGCAGGCAGGCATCTCCCCCGTCAGATCCCTCGGCTTCGCTTGGGATGACCAATCTATCTTCGCGCGGCTTGGATGAAGTCGCGCATCTTGGCGTGATCTTTCACGCCTGGGCTCGCCTCGACCCCGCCGCTGACGTCGACCGCGTACGGCCGCACCTTGGCAACGGCCTCCGCGACGTTCTCCGGGGTCAGGCCACCGGCCAAGATGACCGGCCGCGACGAGAGGCGCACGAACTCGGCCGCGAAATCCCAGTCGACCCGCTTCCCGGTGCCGCCGTGCTTGGCCTCGTCGTACGCGTCCAAGAGGAGGCCGCGAGGCTCGATCCGGAACTGACGAAGCCAGTCCTCGGCCAACTTCAAGGCCAGCCCAGGCTCGTCTCGCCCGCTAATCCGGAGAGCCTTGATCACCGGCGGCGTCCGCCCCATTCCGACCGACGAGAAGATCGAAGCCGTCCCGCCAAGCTCGGTGAACTGCACCGCGTTCAAGTGAGGGCAATCCGCCGAATGGAACTGGCCGTATACGCCGACGCAGAGCACGTACGGCTCAACCGCGCCGATGAGATCGTTCGCCCGGCTTCCGATATAGCGCGGGCTGTTCGGCTCGAAGACGAAGCCGAGGGCATCCGCACCGAGGTCGATCGCCTTCTCGACGTCCTCGGCCCGCGTCAATCCGCAGATTTTAACTTTCGTGCTCACCAGCCCATCACCTCGCGCACCTTCGATTCGATGTCGGGGTTGGAACAGAAGGCCGTCCCGATCAGCACCGCGCTTGCTCCGGCCGCTTTGACCCTCGCGAGGTCTTCTGGCGTTTCCAGCGCGCTTTCGCTCACCGCGAGGGCATGGGGAGCGATGAGCGGCAAAAGCTCCTCGGAAGTCGAGAGGGCTGTGCTCATGTCGGCGAGGTTGCGGTTATTCACGCCGATCATGTCGGCTCCCAACGCCAGCGCAATATCGGCCTCGCGCCGCGAATGGACCTCGACGAGAACGTCCATGCCAAGGTCCTTGGCCAAGGCGTACAAGTCGCGCAGGACTTCTCCCCCCTCCTCGTTTTTCTCGCGGCGTCCCGCGCTATCGGTCTCGGAGCCTCCATCGCGGGAAAATGAGGAGGGGGGTAGGGGGGTGGAGGGAAAGGCCGCCACGATGAGCAGGATGCAATCCGCACCCCAAGCGCGCGCCTCGTAGACCTGGTAAGGGTCGAAGATGAAGTCCTTGCGCAGACACGGCAGGCCGGCCGCTGCCCGCGCAACCTCCAGATTTCGCTTCGAACCCTCGAAGTATTTCTCATCGGTCAGCACGCTCAGGCAGTCCGCTCCCGCGTTGCGGTACGCCTCGGCGATCGCAGCGGGATCGAAGTCCGAGCGGATCAGTCCCCTCGAAGGCGACGCTTTCTTGACCTCTGCGATCAAGGAGAGCGGCTTTCCGCTTTCGGCCAGACCTTTGCGAAACGGGCGAACTGGCGGCGCGTCTGCGGCAAGACTAGCGATTTCCGTTAAGGAGACTGCCGCCTTGGCCCGTTCGACCTCGACCGCCTTATGTTCGAAGATTTCGCGAAGTCTGCTCATGGCATCTGAGTAATCCGGATGAGCGCGTCGAGCTTGGCGGCTGCGCTGCCGGAGCGGATCGCATCCCTGGCCTTCTCCGCCGCTTCGACGAGGTCGTCGGCCAAGCCGCCCAGCAAAATCGCGACGGCCGCGCTCGGAACGACGGCTTTCGCCCTCTGCGATCCCACATCGGAAACGGCCTCTCTCAGAATGGCGCCGTTTTCCTGAAGCGTCGCGCCCGGCACAAGGGCCGAGGAGTCGAGCGGCTCCTGGCCGAAGTCTTCCGGCCGAAATTGTCCCGGCGAAACCCGGCCGTGCCATACCTTAATGTAATGCGTGCTGGTCACCGGTGAGATTTCGTCGAGCCCGTCGTCGCCGTGCACGATGAAGGCGCGCTCCGTTCCAAGTTGGTTGAGAGCCTCGCCCATGCTGCGCATCAGCCCGGCGTCGTACACGCCGATAAGCTGCCGCGTAGCCCCGGCTGGATTGGCGAGCGGGCCAAGCTGGTTGAAGATCGTGCGCACCTGGAGATCCTTCCTTGCCGGGCCAACGTGCCGCATCGCCTGATGATGGGCCTGCGCGAAGAGGAAGACGATCCCGACCGCATCGAGAATGTGCAGCAACCGCTCGGAATCGGCATGGATCACGACGCCAAGGGCCTCCAGAACGTCCGCGCTTCCGCACGTCGAGGTCTGGGCGCGGTTGCCGTGCTTGGCAATTTTCGCCCCCGCCGCGCACGCGATCACCGCCGCCGCCGTCGATATATTGAAGGAAGGGCATCCGCCCCCGGTCCCGCACGTATCGACCAGGTCGGGATAGTCGTGATTGATCGCAGCCGCGTGCTCGCGGAGGACGGTCGCAAACGCGGCAAGCTCCTGGGTCGTACATCCCTTGATCCGCATCGCGATCAGACAAGCCCCGATCTGAGCATCCGTCGCCTCCCCGCTCATCAGGAAGCGCATGAGGCCCATCGCCTGATCACGAGTCAGGTCTCGCCGCTCCAGAAGCGGATGGATGATCTCGGCGAACGCCACTTGGGAGATTGTAGCTTGCATCGTGGTTCGTGGCTCCTGGCGACCCGCGCCCATAGGACGGGGCCTGGATGATCGTGATCTCGCTTGCCGAAGAAATACGCCCTGACCAAACGGATCCGCCGTCCACGATCCACGATGCCGAAAGGTATGCTTGAACGATGCAGGAGCAGGCCACTTATGTGGGGAGCTATCTCGGCATTCTGATGCTGATCGGCGTTGCCGCTGTGATCTGCGGGGCGATGGTGACCTTGAGCTGGGTGCTCGGTCCCAAGAAAGTGACGCCCTACAAGCAGTCGCCCTACGAATGCGGCGTTGCCCCGCTCGGCGACGCGAAGGAGCGGTTCCCGATCAAATTCTATTTGGTCGCGATCGTCTTTATCCTGTTCGACATCGAAGTCGTCTTCCTATGGTCCTGGATGACCGTCTTCAAGCACGCGAACACCGAGTTCATCGTCGCGAGCGGCATTTCGTTCCTGGTTTACATGGCGACGTTCGTGATCGGCTACCTGTACGTCATCCGCGTCGGCGCGATCGATTGGGATGAGACGACGACGATCGCCCCCGAGAAATTTGGCCTTCAGACCCTTTCCGAGGGAACCCCCGACCTTGCTCCCGAGACGATGAAGGTGGCTCGCTAATGCCGAATCCGATGGTCGACAACGAGCGGCTGGAGGTCGCCAAAGTTCGCGAGCGCTTTCCGGAGGCGTTCATCAAAGCGAAGGAATATCGCGGCGACACGTGGATTTGCGTCCAGCGAGAGAGCATCGTCGAGGTCGTTCAATTTCTCAAAGACGATCCCGACCTCCAGTACGGCTACTTCAGCGAGTGCGTCGGGGCCGACTACAGCCGATGGGAGCATGAACGCGACGTCAAGGAGCGGTTCGAGGTGGTCTACAACCTCATGTCGCTCAAGCACTACTCCCGTATCTTCGTGAAAATCGGCGTGAACGACGGCCAGACGGTGCCGACTCTCATGAACGTCTTCCTCGGCGCGGAGTATCCCGAGCGAGAAATCCAGGATCTTTTCGGCATCAAATTCGAAGGCAACGACGAAGCCCCCGGCCAGCGCTTCATGCTCCCCGACGACTGGATCGGCTTCCCCCTCCGCAAGGAATATCCGCTCGGCGGCGACGACGTCCTCTTCGACAAAGGCGAGCATGGCCCAGCCGTCGAAGACGTCTCGATGCCGCACGCGGGCGAGAGCTTCGAGGGCAAGACCGGTTCGGAAAACGTCAGCGGACGCTGAAGTATCTTGTTAGCGAACATCTGCGGTTCTGTTTCAACCACGGTCGCCTTCGGTAGACTGATTCCCAATGCCGGACGTTCACACCTTCATGCCCTCGACCGAGACCGTGTTCCAGCGGGTCGGCGAGAACACGATGATCGTCAATATGGGGCCGCAGCACCCCAGCACGCACGGCGTCCTCCGCGTCATCTGCGAGCTTGAGGGCGAGATCATCGTCAACTGCAAATGCGTGATCGGCTACCTCCACACCGGCATGGAGAAGGAAGCCGAATACCAGCAGTACAACAAGTGCGTGGTCATGACCGATCGCATGGACTACCTCAACGCGAACGGCAACAACTTGGCCCACGCTTTGGCGGTCGAGAAGCTGCTCGGCTGCGAGGTTCCGAAGCGCGCCCAATACATCCGCGTCATCTTGGCCGAGCTTAGCCGGATCGCCTCCCACTGCGTCTGGCTCGGCACCCACGGCCTCGACCTCGGCGCGATGACCCCGTTTTTCTACATCATGCAGCAGCGGGAATACATCCTCGACCTCTTCGAGGTGATGTCCGGCGTCCGCATGATGCCTTCATGGATCGTGCCGGGCGGACTCCGCGGGGACATGACGCCGCTCTTCGAGGAGAAGCTGCGCAAGTTCATGGACGGCTTCCTGCCCGATCTGGAGACCGTCGAGAACCTGCTCGTCGGCAACCCGATCTGGAAGGAGCGGACCTACGACGTCGGCATCCTCTCGGGCACGGAAGCCTTGGAGCTCGGCTGCTCCGGCCCCATCGCCCGCGCCAGCGGGGTCGCCTGGGACCTCCGCAAGAGCAACCCGTACAGCAGCTACGAAGAATTCGATTTCAGCATCCCGGTCGGCAGCAGGGGCGATGTGTACGACCGCTTCTTGGTCCGCATCGCCGAAATGCGGGAGTCGCTGAAGATCGTGCGGCAGGCCATCGACAACATGCCGGACGGCCCGTTCATGACGAGCGACCGCAAGATTGCGCCGCCCCCGCGCTCCGAGCTCGACACCTCGATGGAGTCGCTGATCCACCACTTCAAGCTCTACACCGAGGGCTACCACGTCGCTCCTGGCGAAGCCTACGCGGGCATCGAAGGCTCCAAGGGCGAGCTTGGTTTCTACATCGTCGCGGACGGCAGCAACCGCCCCTACCGGTGGCACGAGCGGCCCTCGTCCTTCATGAACCTGAAGGCCCTGGAAGTGCTCGCCATCGGACGGCTCATCGCCGACGTCATCGCGATCATCGGCTCGATCGATATCGTTCTGGGCGAGATCGATCGGTAGGGCATCCTCCATCGACGGCTCCGAGCATCCCGCAGGCTAATCGCCGCAACGTGGCGCGTACCCAAACCCACCTGCGTCGCGCTGCATTCCGTAAAGTTTTCCCGATAGGTTGAAGAACACTATCAAAACGGCCGTTCCAAGACGGCGTTCGCGCAATTTCTCGGCGTAGAAAGGAATTCAACACTGGCGACGCCTCCCTGCAGGATAGGGGGTGCGTTATAGGGCCCACTACACTATCCTGCGGAGGAAATTAACCCGCTAATGCATCGAAGGGCTTTTACGCTTATCGAACTCTTGGTCGTCATCGCGATTATCGCGATCTTGGCCGCAATTCTCTTCCCCGTCTTCGCACAGGCGAAGCAAGCGGCCAAGAAGGCGGCGGACTTGAGCAACCAAAAACAACTGACACTCGCCGTGATCATGTACCAGGGCGACTATGACGACGTCATGCCGGTCACTGTGCCCGGCGATCGCGGAACCGACGTCTTTACGACGCCTTGGGACCGCACCCCTTCCGCCAATCCGGCGTTGCGCCAGTCGCTTTACACGAACTCGATCTCGCCCTACGTGAAGAACTGGCAGATTTGGACGTCGCCGGCACGCGCCACCGATTGGGCGCCCGTCCAAGGCGATCCCGGGCCCAACAACCCGAATCCAACCGGCTTCGCGATGTCGTACACGATGAACAGCTATCTCAACTGTCTCAGCGCCGGCTCGCTCCAGGCTCCTTCCTCGGTGATCGTGATTTGGAATGGCATCGGCACGACCACGGTTCCCGGCTGGGGATTCGCCATGCCGCTTATCGTCACGAAGAGCAACGGCTACCTCGCGCCGGGCCAATTTCCAGGCGACGCCTATCTCTTCCAGAACGCCGGCCCCGACTGCGTCAGTACGTGGGGCTCCTTTAGCGGCGTTGCCGGAACCACTGCCAAGTACGACGTCTTTGCCGGCGGCATGAATGTCGGCGACGCGGACGGCCACGCCAAGTTCGCCAAAATCGGCTCGCCCAACAATCCGGTCAAGACGCTCAATCCGGATGGGACGCTGAACACCTGGCGGACCGATCTGACGGATGGACCGAACGGATGCAACTATCCGGCGGCGCTGTCTCCTTTCCGAGCGGAATAGTCTCCTGTGGCAAGCGGCCTTGCAATCCGCTTGCCATCGCAGTCCCCCGCGAGCGGTATCCTAAAGCGCATGAGCGAGCTGCTCCAACTCGGCAGTCGAGGCGAACGTCCCCAGGCCCCCAACAAAGAGGATTTGACTCTGCGTTTCAGCCAAAAGGCAATCGCCGAGCTCGAGGCGCTCAAGACCCACTATCCCGAGATCAAGGCCTGCATCCTGCCGGCCCTATGGATCGCCCAGCGGGAATACGGCGGCTACCTGCCCGGCGAGGCGATCGCCGAAGTCGCCTTCCGCCTCCATCGCAGCTATGCCGAGATCGAAGGGGTCGCCACGTTCTATAGCATGTACAACACGGCCCATAAGCCGGGCAGGCACAAGATCGAGGTCTGCACCTGCCTGTCCTGCCACGTGTGCGGCGCGTACCGTCTTCGCGACTACATCACGAAGAAGCTCGAGATCGCGAACGGGGAGACGACCGAGGACGGACTGTTCACCCTGGAGGAAGTCGAATGCCTGGACGCATGCGATCGCGCACCGGTCCTCCAAATCGGCGACCGGTATCACGGCCCCGTCGACGAGGCGTACCTTGACCGCCTGATCGAAGATCTCAGGAAGACGCCCGAATCGACGGTCGTGCAGATGGCGGACGCCATCGTCCAGGTCCATCTCCGCGACACCGAAAAGGCACGCTAAGCCCGACGAGCCCACACCGAACTCGAACGGCGCATCTGTGGTTTCCAGAGCCTGCCGGAAATGCTGCCTGCTCGCCGTCCAAATCTTAACGATTCGTCACGCGCGTGCGCGCGACATGCTTTCCTAGACGAATCGTTCGCAAAAAGTTCACTTTTTTTAAAGACGTGCTTGTCCTAGCCCGTTTCTTGCATTACACTGTTCTATCGACCTGTGAATCAATCAGGCGACCGCAATTATTATCGGAGGTTCTAATGAACGTAAGACGTGCATTCACGCTTATCGAACTGTTGGTTGTCATCGCCATCATTGCCATCTTGGCTGCTATCCTTTTCCCAGTCTTCGCCCAGGCGAAGCAGGCCGCTAAGGCTGCTGCCAGCTTGAGCAACAACAAGCAGATTACGCTCGCCACGATCATGTATTCTGGCGACTTCGACGATCGCAACGTTCTCGACTGCGCTTGGCGCACCGGTAACGACCCCGTCTACATCGGTGGCGTTCCCGTTTCGCCATGGACTCGCTTGGTCCAGCCGTACGAGAAGAACGACGATCTCGTTTCCGACCCGCTGACCACGCCGACCGCCCCGATCACGGGCTGGCCGACCCAGCTTCTCCGCCAGTATTGGCCGCAGTACGGCATGAACAACACCGTCCTGTCGCCGACGATCTCCACGAGCACCGGCTACGTCAAGCAGCCTCGCTCGCAGACGAACCTGGCCGACCCGGCGAGCACCGTTGCCTACGCTTCGAAGTTCGCTAGCCAAGAGAATACGTTGGGCGCCACCAGCGCCGGCTACTGGTACGGCGACGGCACGTTCTTCTCCAACATCATGGTCGACGTTCCGCTCTGCGACTCGACGACTTGGTACAAGAACATGTGCATGTACGGCGCGAGCTGGGGAACGAACAGCTACATCGCCACGATGCTCGGCAACAACCAGGTTGCTGGCGCCTTCACCGGCGGCGGCTCCCTCCGCGCGGCCAACAACATGGTTGTTAGCTTCGCTGATGGCCATGCCAAGAAGATGGCTGCCGGCCTCCTTGCCTCGGGTACGAACTTCGCGTTCACGCGAGACCAGGGCTCGGTCGTCATGACGGACGTGACCAAGTATCTGTGGGACGACCTATAATGCGAATCGGAATCATTTGCGCCTCTCTCGTAGCTGCGCTCCTTTTGGTCGGCTGTGGAAGCGGAAGCGACTCCACCAGTAGCGCCACGGGGACGAGCGGCGGTACAACGGGATCCAAGGGTGGTGAGAAGCTGGGCGCAGGCGCTCAGTCGCCTCAGCCGAGGATGGCGCCGATTCCGCCGAGACCGGGGACAAACCGGTAACTAAAAGAAAGGCCTGGACTTAGAGTCCAGGCCTTCTTTTTTTGTTGGCATTCCCTTTGGCACGTAAGCGAACCCTTCTGGTATAGAAGGGAGAGATGAATCCCGCTCCCCTTTCCTGCGTCGCGAGGGAATCGCTCTAATGGCCGAACTCAAGCTTCTCCTCGAGCACGCCCACGATCCCGCCTATGCCACGCTCGCCGGATATCGAAAGACCGGCGGTTTCGAGGCCTTCCAAAAGGCGGTCAAGATGGAGCGTCAAGCCGTCATCGACCAAGTCAAGGCGTCCGGCCTGCGCGGCCGTGGCGGCGCCGGGTTCCCAACCTGGATCAAGTGGAACGGCATCCCGAAGGACAAGAAGGGCCCCAGCTACCTGATTTGCAACGCCGACGAGGGCGAGCCCGGCACCTTTAAAGATAAGCAGCTCATGGAGGAAACTCCGTTCCTGCTCGTGGAAGGGATGGCCATTGCGGGATATGCGACTCAGGCCGACGCCGGCTACATCTACATTCGAGGCGAGTTCATCGACGCGGCCAAGGCCCTCCGCAAGGCGATCGACGAGGCTTACGCCGCCGGATTCCTCGGCAAGAATATCCTCGGCGCCGGTTGGGACTTCGACCTTTACATCCACCTCGGGGCCGGGAGCTACGAGTGCGGCGAAGAATCCGCCCTCATGTCCTCCCTGATGGGCGAACGCGGCATGCCTCGGCTCAAGTTTCCCCACGCTCCGCTGCCCACGATCGCGGGCGCCTGGGATCGTCCGACCGTCATCAACAACGTCGAAACGTATTGCTGCGCCCCCTTCATCATCAAGAACGGCGGCGAATGGTACGCGTCGATGGGCGCAAGCACCAAGAATTCGCGCGGCACCAAGATCTTCTCGGTCTCCGGCCACATCAACAAGCCCGGCAATTACGAAATCGAATTCGGTACCTCGCTGATGGAGCTCCTCGACATGGCGGGCGGGATGAAGGGAGGAAAGCTGAAGGCCTGCGTTCCCGGAGGCAGCTCCGTTCCGATCATCGACGCCGAGATGTGCGGCAGGGCCATTCTGGGCTATGAGGAAATGTCCGACGTGAAGTCGATGGTCGGCTCCGGCGGATGCATGTTCCTGAACGAGCACACCTGCATCGTCACTTTCATCTGGCGAACGGCCCTGTTCTACGCGAACGAGAGCTGCGGGAAGTGCACCCCCTGCCGCGAAGGCACCCGCTGGCTTTTCCAAATCCTCGACCGGATTCGAAGCGGGGCGGGACGCTCCGGCGATATCGATCTGCTCAAGGACATCTGCTCCCAAATCGACGGCCGCTCGTTCTGTGGCCTCGGCGACGCCGCCGCATGGCCTGTGGCGGCCGCGCTGCGCGTCTTCCCTGGCGAGTTCGAATACTTTATCGAGCATGGCCATAGCATCATCGACAGCACCCCGTCGCTGGCCATGATGCCCTGAGAACGCCGAGGGTATGCGCGCGCAAGCCTGCATGCCCGGTTGCCGACGAGCGGGATGCAGTATCATCCATAGAGAACGCGGCTGTAGCTCAGTGGATAGAGCGCTTCCCTCCGGAGGAAGAAGTCGGGGGTTCGAGTCCCTTCAGCCGCGCCAAGTTCAATTTTGTGCATTCCGGACACATGGGTAACAGATTGTTCCGGACACGTAGCGTTCCAGCCCTTTCTTCGCAAACCGGCTCCGCTTCGCTCCGCAACAGCTTCGGGGGCATGCAGCTCTCGCGGGCTCAGCGCCATAGGTTCGGGTAGCGAAGGGTTCGGCTGGAAGTGCTGCCTGACCTCGCACTTCTTGCTAGCTAGCCGTGGTCTGTAGTCCTCGCTCGCGGCCTTACCATTGGCTCCTCCTTCTTAGGATCGCTGCGAAAGCTTGAGGGCGTCTCACGTTGCCGCGGCGCAATTAGTGAGTTGGAAAGGTCCAGGTGTCCGTGCTTGCCGTTCCGGGAATCGTGGCCGTGTAGGAGCGCTTGCCAGCCTTTTCGGGCCCCTCGCGATAGAGTCCTAGCTCCAAGGAACCGCGCCGCAACTGGAGCTTTAGGAGCACCGCTTTCGCCCGACTGGCGACATTCATCGATGTTGCAAAAAGAACATACCCTCGAATGTGCGAGGAACGCATGTAATCAACAGCAATGTGCTTGCGAGCAAGAGCTTTTCTTGCCTGTTCACTTAGTGAATGGTCCATCGTGATGGCTACGGGAACCATCAAAATCGAACTGCCCGTCGCCTTATGACTGCCATGGAGGTTTGCCTGCCCTAATGCCAACCCAACCGAGAGCGGCAATGTCATCGAGAGAGCAAAGTGTCAGCTCATCATTCTCCCATCATAACTTGAATTTATCTGGCGTCCTTGGATGACAAGTAGGTCTTCTCTTTTGCGAGAGATATTCTCGACGAAAAGCCGTTCTGGGTCCATCCAGACGGAAACGGACCCGGGAGTAAAGTTGCATCGTCAGCGGGGTTGCGAGTTCCAGCGACTCCGGCTCGGCTTCGGAAATCGCTAGGAGGAACGCCTGTTCAGGTAGCGTTTGACCCTATGGAAATCGGAGCCGCCCAGACTCTATCGCAGGCAATCGAGTTGATTCTTACTATCGATGCGCAGTCAGCCGTTGCGGCGGCCAAAGCACGCGAAAGGGCAAATGAGTTGGGTGATATCTTTGAACAGTGGATGCAAGCGAAGATCGACGGTCAGGTTGGATCGTCACCTGCCCCCTATGAGCCGTTTAAACCCGATCTCCAATCAATGCAGGACCAGGTCTCTAGTACGCTTGCCCGCGAAGGGGCTTTCTTGGACGCGTTTGGAGCGCTCATGGAACTCAACGCAAACCCTGCCAACCAGGTTGACTGCCGTTTCATTTTCGATCGGCTACGTCTTGCCCGGCAGGCCGGATGGGAGACTCAATTGGAGGCACCAGCAATTGATCCCGGCAAGTTCGCGGCCGATCCATCTCAGGATCCTGCAGAGCGAAAACTAGAACTCCTTAAGTCGTTTCAAGGCTTTCAACAGCAGATGCGCGCGAGGGTCGAACGACACCGGGACGAACTTGGCAAGGCCGCCGAGAAATGCCGTGCTTACTTAGAGGAAGCCCTAGCTGCCGCACAACGAATGGCCAACGCTGCGAACTGATTGGAGCACGCCCAGGGTTGGCGCACTTGTAAGGCGTTGAACCTACGTAGATTTTGGTCGTCTACTATTTCTCTTTGGTTCGGGTAGCGAAGGGTTCGGCCGGAAAAGTGCTCCCAGCACTTTCCCAGTCGGTCGGTTGTCGATGTCGTGGGTTCTTCCGCTTGCCAATGCTGACCTCCGGGCGCGCATCGAGCGCGCAGGCGAGCCGCTTGCGTGGAGGTCTTTAGGAGGTGTTGCCAGCCGGGGCCGGTCATGTAATTTGGGTTGTGCCTCGCAGCCCTGAAGTAGAATAGCATCTCTGCGTCTACTTGTTTGTCAATGCCCGGATGATGGAGCCAGGAATGGAAAATCAGCCGTTCGAGCTAAGTGCCGACGAACTGCATCGCGAGCAACTCAGCTGGCTTAAGAATGTGCAGTTGCTCGACGTTGTGTCGGTTCGCACACCAGTATATGGTCGTCCCTCGACCGAGTTCTGGGAGGGGGTCGTCCATATATTCGAAGGTCGAAGAGAGAGCGACGGCAAAACGAGAAGCATTCCGAGCCCGAAACCATCTAAGTGTGGTCTTCCCTCGTCGGGGCAACCAACCGCCGCCGCTTCTATGCGGTGCCCAGGCAAGATTCAGTTAGCACACCCGAGGAAGTGGTTCGCAAGGCGATGGCTCGGGGCACTGGGGCAGGGTGCTCGCTTTGGACCCATGATCGGAACCTGTGAAGACGCAAGATTATTGATCCGCATTCCAACGACGAGCCGGACCAGCCCGGCTACTTTATCGCCCCCGAACCTGCCCAACTCCCTTACGCTCAGACGACCGCCAGGAACACCGAAACAGCAAAGCGGACGCATTGCCGACTAGTGCAGCCGGATCGGCTTAGAGATCGACGCCAGCCAGGTCGAGGAGCAATACCGGCAAACGCCCGAAGCAACTCGCGACGCCAACCCCACTCGTGCCGAGCAGGGCCACGCGCCACGCAGCCCTTGAGGACGGCCACCTAGCGGCCCTCCCAGAGACCACGAGCTCGCCCCGGTCGTTCGCTCCCCAATCCGAAACCGCCGCATTTCATGGGACCACGTCGAGTGCTTCAACCGTCGCCGGTTCCTCTGATGTGTCGTTTGCGAGGACCAGCGACTCCGGACCGCTCTCAGACGCCGCTAACGGGAGCATCCGCGATTGGTCGTACACTGAACGTATGAGCCGTCGAACCAAAGTGTGGATTGGGTCGGCAGCTACCGTCACCGTGTCGTTAGCGTTGGTGCTGACATGGCCGCGCCCCGATCGATACGCTTACCTACGTTTCCTGCACCCGAAAACCAGTTACTACGAAGGGCTGGGTTGGAGCGGTGGCACCAAGCCAGCCATGGAGCTTGACTTCAGTTGTCACCCTCGAGAGGTTAGGGACGTGTTGTTGACTCACGGCGCCATTCCTTTCGAAGATGACGGCTTTCGATACATCAAATTCACCATGCCAACCGGCCAATATGGATTGCTCGAACAGCAGGCAGGCGGCTCAAGCCTACTCATCTTTGACGAGACGGAACCTATCGTCGCAAAATGGCTCGGTCGAATATCCCAGCTCTTCCATCGCATCGATTGAGCCACGCAAAGTACGCCCAGGGGTGGGCGTACTCGTCAGGCGTTGAACCTACGGAGATTTGGACCGTCTACTATTTCGTCTCCCTCGTTAAGTAGGACACTGCCTTCCCTCCGGAAGGAAGACAGTTGGAGATTCGCGAGTTCTTCGTAGCCGGCATTGGTTCCGGCGCTCTTTGAAGACCCAACCGGCGGTAAGCAAGCGGCGAGTGGACAGGATATCCCGGATCAGAACCAAAAGCTCGCGAGGGTGTAGCCTATCCCGTTCGGACGATCAAGACGAAGAATTGACCTGAATTCCGACTCTTCGTAATCAATGATCCGGCGCTTCCCCGCCGTCCCAATTACGGAATCGTCGTACACTGAGAGAAACAAATGCGCCCAGTCGGCCGATCGGGAAAGCCGTCTCCTCAGGTTGAATAGGACGTGCGCCGAACCCTGCTCAATATGCGCTCCGCGGTGGTCAGCCTGCGTGAGCAATGGCAGCGCTCGGTCCTTAGCGCCCTGGGCATCATGGTGGGCTCCGTCGCCATCGTGCTCCTCGTCAGCATCGCCAAGGGCGTCCAAGCCGATATCACCGGCCAAGTCCGGGATATCGGCGTCAATATCCTTATCGTCATTCCCGGCCGCATCGATCCCAGCGGCTTCAGCCCGAATCTCGCGGGCCAGAGCTTCCTTCGGAAGCAAGACGCCGACGATCTCGCCCAGGTCCCCGGCGTCGTCCGCACCGCTCCGTGGACCTTCGTCGGCGGCGGCATCCGGAATGGCGACAAGACCGCCACGACCGTCCTCGTCGCGACCACGCCAAGCTGGTTTCAGATGCACCCAACCCACTTGCAGGAAGGGCGGCTGATCGATTCCGATAACGAAACCGAGAACGTCTGCATCCTCGGCTCCCTCGCCAAGACCCAGCTTTTCGGAGCCGACGAGGCGATGAACAAGACCGTCCAGATCAACGCCCGCCCCTACCGCGTCATCGGCGTCACCCAGGACAAGCGCTCCGAGCAAAGCCTCTTCTCGATGGGCAGCTTCCAGAACGTGGTCTACATCCCCTATCCTTATCTCGCCAAGACCGAGCCGGGCATCCAGACTCACCGCATCATGATCCAGACCCAGCCGGACGCGGAGCCGAAGGCGCTGATCATGAAGCTCGAAGCGGTGCTGGGGAAGCACCTCGACCGCCAGCAATTCCAGGTCATCACCGAAGAGGACCTCCTCGGCCTGGTCTACAAGCTGATGGGAATCCTCACCTGGCTGCTCACCGGCCTCACCTCGATCGGCCTGTTCGTCGGCGGCGTCGGCATCATGACGGTCATGCTCATGTCCGTCAACGAGCGCTCGAAAGAGATCGGCATTCGAAAGACGACCGGCGCGAAACCCTCCGACATCTTCGCCCAATTCCTCTCCGAGGCCGTCACCCTCGCCGTGTCCGGCGGCCTCGTCGGGCTCGTCTTCAGCTACTTCGTCTGCCTCGCCCTCACGGTCTGGACGCCGATCAAGCCGATGATCACCTTCCCGATCGTTGCTCTCGCATTCGGGGTTTGCATCGCCGTCGGCGGCTTTTTCGGCCTAGTCCCGGCGATGAAGGCCTCGCGCAAGGACCCGGTCGAAGCGTTGCGGAACGAGTAGGTGTCGGCCTCTTCGAACATATCGCTGGTCGGGATACGAATAACGAGGATGCCGCGGCTCACCAGCCATCGATCGCGCCGCTCGTCGCGTGCGGGATCGACCTGGTGGTTTCGTATCCTTCCGCATCTCGCCGAGGTTGTCTATCCGGATCGCAAGGGAGGCTCGGCGCTCGCTAAGTTTCGCTGTCTCGCATGTAAACGAATCTGTGTTCATCAGCGTTCATCTGCGGTTGAAAACAGAACTGCAGATGTTCGCAGATGTTCGCCGATGTTATCTGTCCGGATCGCAAAGGAGGCTCGGCGCTCACTAAGTTCTGCTGTCCGCATGTAAACGAATCCATGTTCATCAGCGGTCATCAGGGGTTGAAAACAGAACCGCAGATATTCGCAGATGTTCGCCGATGCCATCTATCCGGACCGCAAAGGAGGCTCGGCGCTCGCTAAGTTTCGCTGTCTCGCATGTAAACGAATCTGTGTTCATCAGCGTTCATCTGCGGTTGAAAACAGAACCGCAGATGTTCGCAGATGTTCTCCTCGCCCCCAACCCCTCTCCCGTGACGAACCACACGGGAGAGGGGGCCCCGATTAGAGCTTCGCGATCAGCTCGTCGAGCGTCATCGCGCCGAGGTCGCCCTCTTCGCGGGAGCGGACGCCGACCGTGCCGTTCTCGATGTCCCGATCGCCGAGGATCAGCATGTAGGGCACTTTCTGCATCTGATTCTCCCGGATCTTCTTCCCGAGGGTCTCCCGCCGGTCGTCCACCGTCACCCGCAGCGGCCGAGTGTCGTACAGGCGGGACCGCAAATCGGCCGCGATGGCGAAGGCGGCCTCGTTATGCCGGTCCGCGATCGGCAGGATCGCGAACTGAACCGGCGACAGCCAGAACGGGAAGGCGCCGGCGTACTGCTCGGTCAGGAGCCCGATCATCCGCTCCAGCGAGCCGAAGGGCGCGCGGTGGATCATGATCGGCCGGTGAGGCTTGCTGTCCTCGCCGATGTATTCCAACTCGAAGCGTTCCGGCAGGTTGTAATCCACCTGCACGGTGCCCATCTGCCATTCGCGGCCGAGCGCGTCCTTGATCATCAGGTCGAGCTTCGGGCCGTAGAATGCCGCGTCGCCGGGCGAGACTTCGTAGTCCATGCCCATCTTCTGGCAGGCCGCCTCGATCGCCTGGGTCGCCGCCGTCCAGTTGTCGTCGTGGCCGACATATTTGTCGCTCGCCGGGTCCTTCGTGCCCAGCCGCGCCCGGTAATCGGTCAGCCCGAGCTTCTCCAGAACCGTCTTCATCAGGTCCACAACTCCGATGAATTCGTCCAGAAGCTGGTCCGGCCGCACGAAGAGGTGCGCGTCGTCCTGGGTGAAGCCCCGCGCCCGCAGGATCCCCGCCACTTCCCCACTCTGCTCGTACCGATAAACGGTCCCGAACTCGGCGTAGCGCACCGGCAGGTCGCGATAGCTCCGCATCTGGGACTGATAGATCTCGATGTGGAACGGGCAGTTCATCGGCTTGAGGATGTGGGTTTCCTTCTCCTCGTCCTCCATGAACGGGAACATCTTGTCGCGGAAGGTCAGGATATGTCCCGACTTTTCGTAGAGCTTGATGTTCGCGATATGCGGCGTCACGACGGGCTCATAGCCGCGCTTCAATTGCTCGGCCTTCATCGTGTCGGTCAGCACGTCGCGCAGGGTCGCGCCCTTCGGCAGCCAGAGCGGCAGGCCAGTACCGACGCGGGGCGAGAACATGAAGAGATGAAGCTCGCGGCCGAGAATGCGATGGTCGCGCTTCTTCGCCTCCTCCAGCATGTGGAGATAAGCTTCCAGCTCCTCCTTCGACTCGAAGGCGGTGCCGTAGATGCGCGTGAGCTGCTTGTTCTTTACGTCGCCCCGCCAGTAGGCGCCGGCGAGGTTCATCAGCTTGAAATTCTTGATCTCCTTCGTCGAATCCACGTGCGGGCCGCGGCAGAGGTCGAGGAACCGGTGGAACTTGCCCTCGCGGTCGGTCCGCTGCTGGTCGTAGAACGTGATCTTCTCGCCCTCGGGAATCGCGTCGAGCAGTTGCAGCTTGTACTCGGCCACGTCCGGCCCCATGCCGGGGATCGACTTGTCGAGAATGAGCCCCTTCGCGTCCTCGCGTGCAACCTCGATGCAGTTGATCTTCTGATCGAGCTGCGAAAGCTCCTTCATGCGCTTCTCGATCTTCTCCAGGTCCTCCTCTTTCAAGGGCTGGGGAAAGTCGATGTCGTAGTAAAAACCGTTCTCGATCGGGGGTCCGATGCTGAGCTTCGCGCCGGGGTAGAGCTCGGTGACCGCCTGGGCCATGAGGTGGGCGGCCGAGTGGCGGAGACGATAAAGATAGGACTGTTCGTAAGCTTCTTTCAACATAATGTTGCCCTCCCATACCAAGGGATCGGAAATGTCAAAAGAAATTATGGCATCGAGCGCCGGTTACTTCGCGATCTCGCCCGTCACCTTCGCGTCGAAGTCCGACTGTCCGGCGAGTGGCACGGTCCAGCTCGTCAGGTTTAGCTCGAACCTCAGAATGTCGCCGCTCTTGGACACCCAGTAGGTGTTGCTCGCCTTGAACGGCCCCTCGCCCGAAAAGGTCGCCTTGACGATGAGCGCATCGACGTCGCCAAGCTTCGTTTCGTCCGAGACCTCGTACGCGACGCTGATTTCTTTGTCCGCTTCCGAGGGCTTCAGCTTCGCCGTCCACTTGTCGCCTTTTTTGACCTCTTTGTTCGGATAGACGACGAAGAAGGGGGAAACCATTTTGACGTAATCGCCGGACTGGCCGGCGCTCGCGACGCCTCCGTCCCCCTTGAGGGCCATGTCCCAGGTCGCGTCCTGATCCGGATCGGCATTGCCGTCGAAGAGGAAGTCCGTCCAGCTTTCCTTGCCCTTGGCTCCGTCGTCCCCGTTCGAGTCGATCGCAAGCGTGCGCTTGAACCGAACATCGTGCTCGACGCCGCCGACAGTCGCCTTCACCGACACCTTCCAGACGGTCTTCCCGTGGGCCGCGTACGGCGGCTTGAGGATCCAACCGTCGGCAAGCGATAAGGCGGACAAGAGGAAAGTCAGGGCAAACGTGGTGAGCTGCTTCATGCCGCTCATTAAAGCGCAAGCCATCGAGACCTACGGGACCTTTGCCGAAACCGGCCTAACGCGGCCCTATCAGGACGGCGCCGGGGCACGCCGTCGTCTCCACCCGCGGCAAGGAGACGACGGCCGCACCGAGGACGTACTTCGCCGATTCCGCCGCCGCGACCGGCTCGTCGGCCGACTCCGCCCGAAGCGTCTGGAGGAAATCCATCAGCACTTCGACCGTCTCCGTCTCGATCCGGTACCGCGTCTTGCGTCCCTCGCGCTTCGTCTCGATCAGGTTTCCGAGCTTGAGCGCGCGCAGAGGCGAAACCAGATATCCGGCATCTTCGCGAAGCGCTGCCGCTAACTCGGAAATCGTCTTGGGGCCATCGACCAGAGCGACTAGTATCGCACGGTGGACGGGGTGGCCTATCGACCGAAAGGCTACATCTCGAAGTGTCTCGCCATTTTTGATAATCGATCCGTTCTGCTTTCTTCTTCTCATGCATATCATCGGCGCGTCGGCCGAGAAGAGTATCGGAACAAGTCGGTAGTCGAAGTTAGTAACAAGATTCTACATCCTCAACCTTCTCCGAACGCCACCTTCGCGCGATATATAATAAAGTTTTAACGCACAGGTCTGCATTTTTTTCATAACTAAATACTCATGAAAAAGCCGCAGACCATGGACGGACAGCTTGGGCATAGATTGTTACCGGGACCAGGCGGTTTCGATTCCCGCCTGGCCTGAAGGAGAAATGCATCCCATGATTAAAACCACTATTGGCCTAGCCGCCTTGGCTGTCGTGCTCGCGGCGCCTTGCGTCGCCTCGGCGTCGCTCACCGCATCGCTTGCCGCCGTTTCGACCGTCAATGTGGCCCGGCCTCTGCCCAGCCACCCGGTCATCAACCAGATCCTCATCAATCCGAAGAGCGGTGGACACGACTCGTCGTTCATCGCCCTGAAATGCGCCGCGAACCAGAACCTCGACGGTTATGCGGTCGTCGTCATCGAGAATGAGAACGGCGGCGGCGGCACCGATGGCCGCGGCACCATCGACAACATCTTCCCGCTCGACGGCTATACCGCCGACTCGAACGGCAACTTCGTTATCCGCGACACCCTGGCGGACGGCACAACGCTCGGAAGCCTCGGCAACACGAACACCAACGTCGGCGCCGATCCCTTCGTCGGCAGCGGCCACGAAATGCTGCTGGACTTCGCGACCCAGTACACGATCTCTCTCCCGGCGCGCGGCTCCTTCTCGGCGGGCACGCTCACGTACGGCGGTAACGATCTCGAGAACGGCGGCGGCACCTACCTCGTCGTTCAGAACATCAACCCGTCCGCGGCTCAGCAGCACACGGCGAGCGGAGTGAAAGTCAACGGCACGACCGTCGACAGCAATCCGGGCAGCTCCGACGGCCGCTTCGACTGGCAGGTCTCGTCGGGCTTCAAGATGTGCGACAACATCTACGACGCCTTCTATGTCGGCGAAGGCTCCGATTCGACCGGCTATGGCACGTCGATCGACTACGCTACCAACATCACGTTGGCTTCGGGTGGAACCCGCGCGGTCTTCCCGCTCCTCGCGAGCAACTGGACCTACAACCACTCGGGCGGCGCCACCACGGTGAACACCTGGACGCATACTCCGGACTATGTTTGCCGCCTGTGGGATAGCTCGACCTCGACGTCGAACTCCGCTCGCACGCACACGAGCTACGACTTCAACGGCAACGCCGTCACGATCGACGACGTGCTCGGTTGCGAAGTCGATAAGAACACCCCCGACTACCAGTTCTTCAAGCAATCGTCGGGCACCGAAGTCCTCTGGGACCTCACCGACGTCAGCTCGAACTGGACGTCCACGAAGTGCTACGCCTCCCCGGCGTTCGCCTTCAACTTCACCTCCTCCAGCGTCACCTACTATCAGCCGTAGGCGAGCAACTGGTCCGGCCCTGTGGCGACACAGGGCCGGCCACCTCTCTCTCAAAGCAAAAAAGAGCCCGCGTTCTTGATCGCGGGCTCAATAGCATGCGCATAGCAATCTGCTGGATAGAGTCTTGTTATTTCTTCCGGCGAATCAAAGCGATGGCGCCGAGGCCGAGCACCGCGAGCGAAGCGGGTTCGGGAACCGGCGCCGATCCCGTATAGGCATGGCGAAGCTGAATGAAAGTGTTCGATTGGCTGACGTTCATGCTGAGGCTCGAAATGGCCGTATCGCCGACCCAGCCCAGGAAGCCGTCGCTACCCGCCGTCGTATCGATCGACTGGGAGTCGCCGTTGCTCAGCGACATCGTCGCCGTGTCCGCAACGAGATTCGAATTGAAGTCGGTCCCGCCGATGAAGCCACCGAACGCGGTCACCGGAGCGCCTGTGAACGTGATCGTCAGGGGCTGGCGCGAACCGTTCGTGGAAATGGCGTGAGTGTTGGAATACAGTCCGCCGACGGCGCTGGCCGTCCAATCGTAACCGTTCCCGCCAGGAGCGTCCCAGGAGCTCTGGAGGCCGTTCAATGGATTTCCAACGGTGAAGCCGCTGAAGTCTTCCAGATAGTAAGTCGGATCGATCGCTGCGAGGAACGAAGCTTCCGAGGTGTACCAGGTCGCGTGAGCCGCGACCGAGCCGGCGATGAGTCCGCCGGCGACGGCGATCTTAAGCATGTGCTTGGAATTAAGCATTAGGTTTCTCTCTCTGATGGATAAGCAATAAAAGTTGGGCGGCATCGAGGCCACCTTCTGATCGAGTCTGGGGCCATCCTGCCGGATGGCCGCGAACGGCGAGGACGGAAAGCCTAGTGGCCGGACAGGGTCGGCGAGATGAGGGGCGGCCCGACTTGACGGATCGGGGTCGCGACGAAGCCCGCGTAATGGAAGTTGCCGTCGGTGACGGTTCCGACCATCGTGCCCGAGCTGTTCACGCGCCAAATCATAAGCGGGTACCAATGCTGGTAGCCCGGCGTGATTCCCGCGACGCAATCCTTCAGATAGCGAAGGCGGCCGCCCGAGTAGAACCAGGCAGGCCCGGACCCCGTCTTGCTCCCCACGCTACCGTCGTCGTAGGTGCTGCCCCCGACGATCAGGCCAGCGTTATTCATGGAGGTCGGATAGAGAGGCGGGGTCTGGCGAGGCACGATGACCTGACCGTGAACTCCGCTCGCGCCATAGGTCCACAAAATCGTCTCCACGGTACCGGTCGGCGCATCCTTCGCGGTACCCGCCACCATGCCGACGTCGTTGATCGCGCCGGGAAGCACGTCGGTCAAGCCATCCGAGGTCGTGAAGTCCGTGTAGATGGTGTCCGCGCCGCCATCGGTCGCGTAATTCGTGGCGATCCAAAAGTTCGTTCCGGCGAAGATCCGGTCGAACCCCATCACGGCGCCCAGATTGTTCATGCCCATCACCGTCGAGCCGAGCGCGGTCGACTCCGGATAGAAGTACTCAGGCTGGGTCGTCCCCACCGGCCAGACGGATGGATTGCGATGGTCGCCATTGATCAGGAGACCGCAAACATCGCCATGCGAATTGACACCGGACGCATAGGCGAAGGCGCCCAGTCCGTTCAATTGCTCGGTCAAGCCGGTCGAAAAATCGTAACGGAAGGAGCTATCGTCCCGAAAGCCGGATACGTAGTGGCCGGCCATGCCGGTGATATCGTCTAGCCCGGCCAACCCATAGGGCAAGATGTTCACGACGGTCCCATTCGGCGACCAGACGTAGGCGTCGTTGCTATTCAGGTTGCCCTTGTTGCCGTACTGGTTGGTGCTCTCCTCGACGACGACCTGGCCCGCGTCGTTGATGCCGACCGCCATGCTCGAGCTAAAGCCCTGCCTCGGCGGAAAGACGCGAAGCGTGTACTTCGGCGTCGTGACCTGCTGAGCCCCCGCCGTGCATGCAATGATGGCAAATGACATTGCCAAGGCGCGAATCTTCATTCGTTATGTTCCCCTCCTGTCCCGTTTTTTGGCATGGCTACGTTCAAGAATTAATGATCTAGTAGATCTTGAAGAACCAACCGCTTGAACCAAGATATCCCACCCATATCGGGTTCATTCTTTAAGCGATTCATTGCCTGAATCGCTATTCCATATTTACAAATAAATGTTAACTAACTATTTAAGTGGATACCAGGTTATCGATCCTAGTCGCAATCGCTTCCATTCGGATACATTGGATCCGTTCCCGGCAAAATGTTCTCCGAATAGAAATACTCTCCCCACTGGAAGTGATCCGTGTTGACCGTCGCTCCGATCGGCAAAAACTTGGCATGTCCGTCACCCATCGCATATACCGCCCCGTTTCCGTAGATATCCCAATACGTGCGGTTTAAGAGGTTTATCTTGTTATTCTGAGTCTGCAATTGCACGACCAAATCCGCTTGAGCCTGGTGCTCGTTCATGCGAACATAGATGCCGCCGTGGGGATTGGCATTCGTGCTGAACCGGCGCCCGAAAACCCCGACCGTGCATGGCTGTCCCGGCCAAAAGCCCGACGTCCCCTTGTACTGCTGCCCGTGAAGCAGCCACGACCGGCGCTGGCCGATGAAGATCACGTTGGCGATGTCGCCGATCTGGGAGGCGTTGACCGTGCGGAAGTCGTGGGCCGGCATCACCGCATAGTTCGTAATGTAGGAGTTGAAGGGAACCGGCACGTGAACGGGCGGCGCCTCCGGATCCTTGTCGACCGGCGAAAGGAAGACGCCCCCATTTTGAACGTACGGATACACATATTCGATCCAGTAAGTGCGCCAATGATCGGTCGGCGTCCCGATGTCCGTGCTCGTCCGGGCGAAGACGTCGTCCCAATCCGACTGGTACATGACCAGCGCCAGCGACTGCTGTTTCAGGTTGCTCATATCCACCGCTTTTTTCGCCGCCATCTTCGCCTGGGCGAAGACCGGGAAAAGGAGGGCGGCGAGAATCGCGATGATCGCGATCACGACGAGTAGCTCGATCAGGGTGAATCCGTTCTTCATCGGTGAGGGTCTCATGGTCATTGGTCGCAGTTGGCATCCGGCATGCTGCGGGGATAGAAGCGCTCGCCCCATTCGAATCGGTCGGGCTCGAGAGTCCGGCCGAGTTCCTGGGCTCGCGCGTGGCCGTCGACGAACGTGTAATTGGAAACTTCCCCGTGGGCGTTCCAATTCAGGCGAATGATGAGAAGGTCCTTGTCGCTCTTGGCCGTCTTCAGAACATCGTTCGCCTGCTGAACGTTGGTCCGCCGATAGTCCTCGCCGAAGACAAGCTGCTGGCACGGCTGGCCGGGATCGAAGGCGCTCGTTCCCTTCCATCCTTTGAGCTCGGTTCGGTCCGGCAGCCGTCCGCGCCGCTCGCCGATCACGATCATCGAGGCAGGATCGGTCAGGGCGCTTACCGGCACCGGATAGAAGTCGTGCGCCGGCACCGCCGCGTAGTTGTTGATGTAGCTGAGCAGCGAAACCCGGCGGCGATGCGAGCCCGAGTCCTGGTAGGTGTAAGAAGGCGAGGTGTCGGCCGGGCAGACGAAAATCGATTCGGAGTGGACATAAGGCTGGATGAGATAGGTCCAGTGCGCGCCGAGTCCTCGGCTCGGCCGCTCCTCCGTCGTCCGTGGCAGAATCCCGTCGTAGTCGGCGCTGTACATCAGCAGCGAAGCGCCGATCTGCTTCATGTTGTCCATGCAGGCCGTGCGCGCGGGCGCCTGTCGATCCTTCAGGACGAGGGGAAGGATCAGCGCGGCTGTCAAGCCCACGACGGAAACGGAAGCCAGCACCTCGCTCAGCCCGGCCCGCCTCACAGGACGCCTCCCGTACGGCTTCGCCGCCGCGCCGCCATCACCATGCCGACGTGGGCAGCGAGAGCCCCGACCGGAATCCAATAGACGACCTGGAAAAGCGCAAACAGCAGACCTTCCGTCATCGGCAGCATCAGCGCCCCGATCACGAAGCTGTACAGGATGATCGGCATCATCGCCTGGTACACGGCGCGCGCCGACCGGACGGGAACCGCGGTTCCCGTCAAGTAGCCCGCCACGATCGGCGCGACGAACGGGAAGAGGAAGAGAAAGATCGACGTCGTCGTCAATTCAGGCATCGGCAACGGAGCGGGGACGACCCGCCTCATTTCCGCGGGCGTGATCGGGAAGGAGTAGGCCGCGCCGCTCGGGAGGAAAACCCGCAAATGGAGAAGGCAGGTGTAGATCGCCTGGGCCACCGCAAACCAGCCGAAGGCGACATAGTTTGCGTGGCCGAACTGCTTGAGAAAGGGACTGCGCGACTGGTTCTGGAACCACTCGCTGAGAAAAGCGTCGCCGATCGCCGCCGCGCTGCCATAGGCTTCGATGGCGAGGCGGGTTGCCTCCGGTTCGCCGATGCCCTCGGTCTTCAGGCGCTCGATCTGCCGTTCCAAGTGGGCCCGGGCTTCCGCCCTTAGTTCCAAACGCACCCTGCACGGAACGAGGCCCACCATCGGCGCGGTGAGCGCTTCCAGGTAATCCTCGAGCGCGAGGTTGTCGCCGCGCAGCGCGCTAAGATCGGCGCCCCGCACGCTAACGCCTCCTCGGTCAACTAGAATCGCCACCCCGCTCCCCCTCCAAGACGAGATCCACGCCCCGCGCGAAGTCCCGCCAAGCTGCCGTCCGCCTTTCAAGCTCCGCCTTGCCCGCCGCCGTCAAGGCGTAGACCCGTTTGGGCCGCTCCCCCTCTCTGATCTCCCACTCGCTCGTTACAAGCCCCCGATTCTGGAGGTCGTGCAGGAGCGGATAGACGCTGCCGTCCTTAAAGTCGATCCGCTTCCCAGAGCGCAATCGAATCAGCTCCGTCACGACATAGCCGGGGGCCGCCGCGCTCGCCAAAACACTCAAAACCAACGTGATGCTGTTTCCGCGCAGCAAATCACTGGTCAACAACTCCTCGCTCTTCCTTGCCATTTCCGATACGCCTACCTTGGCTGTCAAGGTATCCAGTCTAATACGATGACATGCCAGATAAAGTTATAGATCAGTTAAGGTTGGTTAAGGAAGTGTGAAGGTCCCGTAGCCGCGGCTTCCAGCCTGCCTGCGATCAGGAAACGAGATGGCAGCCTCTGACGACCGGCCAGACGACGCTCGAACGCAACCCACTTGGCCAGGGATGGAAAATGACGACTTACCTGCCCGGCGTATCCGAGACGCCAATCCAAAATTCCTAGACCTTCATCAGCTTCCAATCGCCACGCCGGAACGCGACGATACAAAGGCCGCCCTGGATCGCCTGGGTCAGGCTTACCGCGACCCAGGCGCCGCCCGCGCCGAGGCCGGCCCCGAACGGCAGCACGAGCCAGGACATCAAATTGATCCCACGCGGCAGGGCAAGGAAGAGGGCCAAGGGCACGCGCAGGCCCCACATCGAAAAGACGGAGATGTACATCGGGCGCATCGTGTCCCCCGCGCCTTGCATGGCTCCGATGAGCACCATCGAATAGGCGAACATCACTTCCGTCGCGCAAAGGAGGCGCAGCAGAAGCGCGGCCTCGGCGACGATGTCGGCCTTCCCGTCCACGACAACCGAGACGATGCTCGGCGCGAAGATCGCCAAGGGCAGGGCCAAGGCCAAGGTCACAAGCGCTGCATGATGGGAGGCGATCCAGCCGAGCCGCTCCGCCCGATCCGGCCGCTTCATGCCGAGGCTCTGCCCAACCAGCGCGCTCGCCGCGACCTGAAGCCCGAACGAAGGCATGTACATGATCCCCTCGATGGCGAAGGCGACGCCCATTGCCGCGATCGAGGCCGACGCGTCCGGCACTCGGGCTAGAACGAGCGTGAACGCAACGCCCGAAAAGACTCGAAGGATCATCATCGTCGCCGCCGGCAGGGCGATCCGCATGATGCGCGCCACCCACTCCCAGGTGGGGATCGTCATCTTCCACAGCCGCCCTAGCGGCGTCCGGCCCGTATAGCCGAGGTAAACCAGCGCTGCCACCGCAGAGCTGATCGAAAGCGCGGTCGACGCCCCCGGAAGACCGAGGTTGGCCCCTGGGATATGCACGCCGCCGATCACCCGACGCGGAAAGATCAGCAGGAAATTCAGGGTCACGTGGAGCAGGATTTGGAATCCCGAAATCACCATCGGGCTCTTCGTATCCCCAATCCCACGCAGCGAGCCTGCCAGCGTCTGGATCACGAAGATGCCCGGCAAGCCCACCGAATAGGCGAGCAGGTATTGGATCATCAAGACCACGGAGCGCTTGTCGTCGGCTGGCAGGATGAAATGCGCGGCAAAGGGCGTGATCCCCGCCGAGGCTGCCGCGAGGAGGAATCCGAAGATCACGGAGACGCTCGTCGCCTCCTTCGCCCCAATCCGGTATCCCGCAACGTCGCCCGCCCCGAAAGACCGGCTGACGATCGCCGTCGACGCCGTCCCGATCGCGGCGGCGATCGAGAACATCAGGAACATTACGTTCTGTGACGCGCCCTGCGCGGTCAGAGCCGAGGATTCGAGGTGGCCGATGAAGAACCGGTCGAGCAGCGTATTGACGACTTGAAGGCTGTTGAGGGCGACGGCGGGCCAAGCGAGGGCCCAGACCACGCGGGTGGGATTCTCACGCCCGGGAGGCTCAACCTCGATCACCGCCGCGCTTGCCATTTTGATGCTGTAGGGTACCCGCGAGGGGGATGAGGGGGTGATGAAGTGACGGGGTCCCGCATCCAGTAGCGCAGGCTTCCAGCCTGCTTAAGCGGCGTTCGGCGTTCGGCGTTCGGCGTTCGGCGTTCGGCGTTCGGCGTTCGGCGTTCGGCGTTCGGCGTTCGGCGTTCGGCGTTCGGCGTTCGGCGTTCGGCGTGCGGCGGTCGGCGTTCGG
>DASZYX010000029.1:0-73284 GCA_035545155.1 Fimbriimonadaceae bacterium
TACAATAGAGCGTCCTAGCGGTTGCGGTGCTTGTTCAGGTAGCATCCGATGCACCCTTCAGCCGAGGAGAGGAAGAACAACCGCATGCCGCCTTTGAAAGTTTTGGTTTGTGACGATGAGCGCCATATCGTTCGCCTGATCCAGGTCAATCTGGAACGACAAGGCTACAACGTCGTCACCGCGTTCGACGGTAAGGAGGGGCTCGAGAAGATCCGTTCTGAGAAGCCCAACCTCGTCGTTCTCGACGTCATGATGCCGTATATGGACGGGTTCGAAGTGCTCAAGAACCTGCGCCGCGAACCAGAGACCGAAAATCTTCCGGTCATCATGTTAACGGCGAAGGCCCAGGATAAAGACGTTTTCGAGGGCTATCACTACGGCGCCGACATGTACCTGACCAAGCCCTTCAACCCGATGGAGCTGGTCACGTTCGTGAAGCGAATTACTCAGGGCAACGACGACGGCAGCGGTCCGAAGCGGTACGACATCTAAGCAGATTTCAGCCCGGCGGGAGGATTCCAAGCCGGGCCTTTTCGTGTCTATGGCACGAAATCTGTAACACTATTCCCGACGATGCTCTATCTGCTCGCTCAAGACGCCCTTCCAACCGACGTCAGCATGGTCGACGTCCTCCTATGGCCGGTTGCCTTAACGATTCTGGCGTGGATCATCTTCTATGCCGGCTGGTGGGTGGAGAACCGCCTCATGAAAGCGCCATGGAAATGGCTGGCGGTGGCCCCGATCGCCTATGGGGTCTGGGTGGGCATCGGCGATGTGATCAATATCTCCGATCCGTTTTATCGAAGCGCGGTGGGCGTTGGCGCAATGAAAAAGATGATTGCGGCCCATTACGGGGCGCTGATTATTCCGGTCATTGGGCTCGCCGGGATCATCCTCTTCCACTTCTTCAACCACAAGCTGAATCTGCCGACGGATGAGGATTGAGGGGCGGCTGCGTCGTAGCCGTGATCCGGAGTTCAATGAAACTCGCGAACGAGTTCCCATCGCTAAAAAAAACGGAGGGCGAGGCATAGCCGTCGCGAAGCGACCTTAGGAGTGCTGAAGCTCAGCTTCAGCCTTAATGCGTCATGGTCGAAGATGGCACGGGCGGAAGCTCCGCTTCGGCACTCCGAAGGTCGCTTCGCGACGGACTTCCTGTTTCATTCGGCGACATGAGCTCGGAGTGACCGAAGCTTCCAAATTACAGTGAGAGCAGCCCCCAGACCCGACGCCTCTTCATCCGTTCCGCCCAAAAGAGGGCCATAATCCAGACATGGATTCCTCCGGAGGCGCGACGTGGCGTCAATAAACGAGCAGGTGGATCAATCTCAGGCCGGCCTTACAACGACGCAAGCGCCGTTCATCGAGGCGGCCCAGAACCGGGGCGAGCTCTATATCTACCAGCCGTACGAGCTCTATTCCGAGGCGAACCACGAGGCGTGGAAGCGGCTTTACCATCGCATGCTGCCCCGGTGGGAGAAGTACGGTAACGAGTGGTTCCAGCGCGGCATCCGGTCGCTCTGCCTCGATCCGAACAAGGTCCCGAAGCTGGAGGACGTGAATCAATTCCTCTGCCCGCTGACGGGCTTCAAGGCGAAAGCGGTCAGCGGCTACGTCCCGGCGTTCCAGTTCTTCGATTGCCTGCGCCGGCGCGAGTTTCCGACCACGATCACGATCCGCTCCGCCGACAAGCTGGACTATCTTCCCGAGCCGGACATTTTCCACGATATCGCCGGGCACGTCCCCATGCACACCGACCCCGCCTTCGCGGACACGCTCGTCCGATTCGGCGATTGCGCCCATACGGCCGCGGATATCGTTTCCGGGATTAAGGATGAGGACAAGAAGGTCCACACGCTGACCAGCATCATGAAGGCGATGGCGCGCTTCTTCTGGTTCACGGTCGAGTTCGGCCTGATGAAGGACGCGAAGCATGGCATGCGCGCGTATGGCTCCGGGTTGCTGTCCTCGTATGGCGAACTGGCCTACTGCATCGAATCTCCCGAAGTCCAGCGCTATCCGATCCAGATCGAGTGGGTGATCAACCAGTATTTCGAGATCGACCACTACCAGCCGCTGCTCTTCTGGGTCGAATCGTTCGACCACCTGTTTTCGCTCGTGGATGAGCTGGAGAGGTGGATGAAGGACGGCAAGCTGAACAACGTCTCCGGCGGGGAGCCAGGGGTCAACGAGCAGGACCTGGCGAGCTTCCTGAAAGCCGGAGCGTAGCACGGCCCTATAAGCCGGATGAGGGAAATGCCGGCGGTCCCGATTATCTCATGAAGTGCCGGTGAAGTCGGGGCTGCCTGCACGTAGCTTCATGCGGTCTTCAGCAGTCAGGCGCAACCCTGTGCTTGTCGGCGCTTGAGCGCCCGACAGGGAAAGCCGGACATGAGATTTCGACCGCTTTGGATCGTCGCCGCTCTCGCTCTCGTTGGCGCTGCCTCGCCTCAGGAAGAAGACGGGTTTGCCGACGCCAAGCCGTGGACCCAGGTGAAAACCGACGTGAAGAAGCGAGTGAAACTGAACTTCTCCGGGGCGAGCGTCGATGCCGTCGTTCGGTTTTTCGCGGCTGCGGCAGGCGTCACGATCGTAAAAGACCCAACCCTGACCGGCTCCATCTCGCTCTCCACGCCGACGGCGGTTCCACTTTCCGAGGCCTTCGGCATTCTTGCCGCAAGTCACGACCTCAAGGGTTTCCAGCTTCAGAAGCAGGACACGTTCCTCGTCATCAAGGCGAGAGCCAAACCCGCGACAGGCCGGGGACGCGCGGGTGATCAGTGAGAAGCAGAAGAAGGAGCTTGGTCCCGACGTTCGCAAGCAATTGGGCGGCGGATAGGAGCCGGGAGCCGGCACGCACACCATGCAAATGGAGCCCGTCTCACGGTGCGTCGCTTGGCTCCTCGGTCCGATCCGCCGAAGGTCGTGAAGCAGGAATGAAGTTCCGCAATACCGTTGCGACGTGGCCCGCTTTAAGCTGTAGATAGGAGTTATGAGACTACTGATCGTGGAAGACGATCCGGAAATCGCGGGCGCGATTCGCGCGGGCCTCGAGGATGCCGGGTTCTATGTCGAAATCGTTCGCGACGGCGAGCGGGCGCTGCGGGTGGCGATGACCGGCAAATACAGCGTCATTATCCTCGATCTGATGCTTCCCAGCATGGATGGGGTCACGATCTGCCAGCGGCTTCGGGCGTCGCGCATCTCGACCCCGATCTTGATGCTGACGGCCAAGGACGGTTTGAGCGACCGCGTCGTCGGCTTGGAGAGCGGGGCCGACGACTATGTCGGAAAGCCCTTCCAGTTCGAAGAGCTGCTCGCGCGCATTCGCGCCCTCATCCGTCGAGACAAAGTCGTGAGGTCCTCCAAGATCGAAATCGCGGACATGGTCGTCGACACGGCTGCGAGAACGGTCAGCCGGAGCGGGCAGGAAATCCCCCTAACGCAACGCGAATACACGCTCCTCGAAGCGCTGGCCGCGCGTCACGGGCAGGTGCTGACGCGGGACATCATTCAACATTCGATCTGGGTGGATGAGTTCAGTACGTCGAATACTGTAGACGTGCACGTGAGAAACCTGCGAAAGAAGATCGACGATGGATACGAGCCGAAGCTCATTCACACGGTGTTCGGGGCAGGATATACGCTAAGGGTGGACGACCCGAACAGGCCCGCGAATGATCAGAACTAGGCTCACGATCTGGAACTGCATCGTTCTTTCGCTGGTGCTGGCGATCATCGGAGCGTCGATCTATCTGACGACGGAACACGCGATCCTGGGCGGCGTCGACCAGGGCCTGTTGACGAGAGCGCACAGCTTTGCCGCCGGCTGGCCGGGCATGCCGCCGGGCGGTCCCCAGCCATCGATATTCGGGGGCCCGCCGAGGCAGGGCGATCGTCCGGAAGGGCCAGGCATGAGCGCCTTCGGCGCCAAGCAAGGCGGCGCGGATCACGGCCCGCCCCAGTTTTGGTTTACCCACGGCCTCGGCGACGGCCAGGGCGGACCGCCGTTCATGGATCCGGCGGTTGCCAAACGGGAGGGAATCGATCCAAACCAATTGCGGCGCACCCAGGCGATGGCCGACGCCCTTCGTCCGATGATTCTCGGGCTCAACGGAAAGGACATCGTGCATACCGAGCGCGCGCCGTGGGATTTCGAGGGCTTCGTCGAGGCCAAGGCGGGAAACGAGAATTTCAAGGATGGGGATTACGAAGGGATTCCGCTCCGGATTCTGAGCGTCCCGATGAAAAGAGATGGGAAAGTTATCGGCGTAACCCAACTATCGGCGCCGGTCGCTTCGGAACACGATCAGATTCGGAGTCTTGGCAAGACGTTGGCGACCGTCTTGCCCCTTGCGGTGCTGGTGATGCTGTTCACGGGCGTTCTCTTGACCCGGCAGGCCCTGCGGCCGGTCTCCCAGATCGCCTCCGCGGCGGAGCGGATCGAGGCGACGAATCTCGACGGCCGGCTTCCCGTTCTTGGGCGAGACGAGTTCGCTCAGCTAAGCCATACGTTCAATACGATGCTGGGACGGTTGCAGGCCACTTTCGAGGAGAAGGACGAGCTTTACCGGCAACTACGACGATTCACATCCGACGCATCGCACGAGCTGAAGACGCCTCTGACGGCGATCCGGGCCCGGGCCGGCGTCGCTTTGCGAACCAAGGACCCGGTCAAGCAGATGGAGAATCTGCGGGCGATCGACCGGGCGGCCGGGCTGATGACCTCGATCGTGCAAGACCTTTTGCTGCTCGCGGCCTCCGACGAAGGCCAGCTCAAGCTGCATAAGGATACAGTCGAGGTCGAGGATCTCGTTCGGGACGCCCTGGCGTCCGTCGACACCTCGAAGCACGCGGTTTGCAGCGAAGTCGCGCCTGACCTGAAAGTCTTTGCCGACCCGGCCGCGATGACCCGCGTGCTGGTCAATCTCCTCCAGAACGCGATCCGGCATACTCCGGACGGGAAGAAGATCGAGATTTCGGCGGAGGGCCAAGACGGCGCGGTGTGGTTTTCCGTCACCGACGAAGGGGAAGGCATCCCGGCGGAGCACGTTCCGCTCATCTTCAATCGCTTTCACCGAGTCGACAAGGCGCGGGACCGCGAATCGGGCGGGAGCGGCCTCGGGCTGGCGATCGCCAAGGCGATCGTGGAGGCTCACGGCGGCGAGATAAGCCTCTCGAGCAAGCTCGGCGAGGGGACATCCATCCGCCTCCGCGTGCCGGCGTCCTAACTTCATTCCCGCTTAATTCCATTCTCTGGCAAGCTCGCGTAGCCTGAAGTACGCCTCGACAGGAGGCTACAAACGGAGGCAAAACGAATGAACAAGAGGCTGATCAGTGTATGCGCTCTTGCCCTTGCGGCGGCCATGGCGCTGGCCCAGGGCGGCCCGCCGGGCGGCGGTTTCGGAGGCGGCTTTGGGCCCGGCATGATGATGGGCGGCCCTGGTGGCAATGAGATGGGCCTGCTGTCCAGAAAGGACGTGCAGGACGACCTCGCGCTCTCCGCGGACCAGAAGGCGAAGATCGGCGAGATGCAGAAGAAGTACCGGCCGCAGCGAGGCGGTCCTGGCGGCCCTGGTGGAGGCCCTGGAGGAGGCGGCGGCGGATTCGGCGGCCCTCCCGGACAGGGTGGCGGCGACTTCGACCCGGATCAGATGCGGGCGGAAATGGAGAAGCGCCAGGCCGAGCAGAAGAAGGAGGTCGCGGCGATTCTGACGGAGAGCCAAGTAAAGCGGCTCGGCGAAATCAAGATCCAGATGGCAGGGAACATGGCCGTGATGGATCCGGAAGTCCAGGAAGCCCTGAACATCACGGACGACCAAAAGAGCGAGATGCATGAAGCGATGGATCAGATGCGTGAGAACATGCGTCCTCCAGAGGGCGGCGGCGACGGAGAGCCACCCGACTTCAAGCAGATGCAGGCTCAGATGAAGAAGATGCAAGACGACATGAACGCGGCCATCGGCAAGGTTCTCACCGCCGACCAGAAGGCGAAGCTCAAGGCGATGGGAGGCAAGCCCTTCAAGAGGGTCGATCCCCCGATGGGGCAGCGCGGTCCCGGAGGACCCGGAGGACCTGGAGGCGGTAGCGGCTTCTAGAGACCAGAGACGACCCCTTGTTATCCTGGTTGAAAGGAGAAAGACCCCGCCATGGCGGGGTCTTTTCTTGTCGCTAGGCGGCGAAAGCAAGCGATTGGTTTTGCATCCCGGCAAGAAGAGCTTGCGATTGGGCATAGGCCGACGAGCCTTGCGCCTGGAGGAAGCTCGCGATCGCCGAGGACGCGCCGGTCGACGTGGCCTCGCTGCTTTGCCCGTGATGGTGGTGCGGACGCGAAGCGGCGAGCGCCGATTGCATCTCGGACTTTTCGGAGTCCGAGAGCGAATCCATGTTCTTCTTCATCGTCGCGGCAATCGTGTCGTCGGAAGCGCCGCTTTGCCGAAGCTGATCGACTTGCGACTTGAAGTCCTCGAGCTTCTTGGCGAGGGTCGGATCGGTCTGCTGGAGGGAGGCGAGCGGATCCGTCCCCGTGGCGTCGGCGCCTCCCGGTCCACCCTGGGGAGGTGCGCCGAAAACCGACTGAAGCTCGGATTTTTCGGTATCGGAAAGGGAATCCATGTTCGCCTCCATGGCCTTCCCGATGTCCTCCTGCGAGGCTCCGCTCTGCACCATTTGATCGATCTGACTGTGAAGATCGTCCATCTTCTGCGCCAGCTGAGGGTCGATCGATTTGAGCTTGGCCTCGGCGGCTTCTCGGGCGGAACCGCCGAAGAGCGATTGCTGCGATGATTGGATGGTCGAATTGCTCGAATCGGAAGACGCACCACTCGCCGTCGCGAGCTGAGCGAAGCCGCTCGCGGCGGCGTTTGCGCTCGTCCCGTACAGCGAGAGGTGGCCGTAACTGCCGAATCCACTGATGGTCATGTTGATTTTCTCCTGGAGCCCAGCAAAATTGTCGGGGTTTCCCGAACCGGTGGCCCAGGGGGTCGAGACGAACTTCATCCCTTCTACAGAAGTAGACTCGCGGCCATGGCTCGTCTTGCCGTCGTGAATTGCTCGCAGCTTGTGACTCTCGCCGGGCCGCCTCGTCCTCGCGTCGGGGCGGAGATGCGGGAGCCGTTCATCGTTCCGGGCGCCGCGATGATGATCGAGAATGGGCGAATCGCGGACGTGAACTACGAGGCCGAGATCAGGAAGCAGATCGACGCGCAGACCGAGGTGCTGGATTGCGAGGGGAAGTGCGTCCTGCCTGGGTTCGTGGACGCCCATGCCCACCCGGTGTTCGCGGGGAACCGGGTCGATGAGTTCGAGATGAGGGCTCAGGGGGCGACCTATGAAGAGATCGCGGCGAAGGGCGGCGGGATCTGGTCGACGGTGGAGAAGACGCGGGCGGCCGAGGAGGACGACCTCGTCGACGAGAGCCGTGACCATTTGGAGTGGGCGCTGCGATGCGGAACGACGACGATGGAGGCCAAGTCGGGCTACGGTCTGACGCCGGGCGACGAGATCAAGATGCTGCGAGTCGTCAAGACCCTCAACGAGAACGGCACGATGCGGCTCGTGCCGACCTTCCTCGGCGCGCATTCGATCCCGAAAGGCGTGCCGGCACGGGACTATATGCGGACCCTGCTCGAGGTGATGCTGCCGGCGGTCGTGGAATCCGGCCTCGCCCAGTACTGCGACGTCTTCTGCGAGAAGGGTTATTTCGACCTTCACGATTCGAGTGAAATCCTGACGCGGGCGAAGGAATTGGGTCTGGGCCTGCGGATGCATGCCGACCAGCTTACTAACAGCGGCGCCGCGATGCTGGCGGCGGCACTGGGGGCGAAAACGGCGGACCACCTGGAGCAGACCGACGAGGACGGCATCCGCGCCCTGAAGCAGGGTGAAGTCCAGCCGGTCTTGCTGCCCGGCTCGGTTTACGCGCTCGGCAAGACGAGGTATCCGCTGGCGCGGAAGATGATCGACGAGGGGCTGGCCGTCGTCTTGGCAACCGACTTCAACCCGGGCTCGTCGCCGACGCCGAGCATCCCGATGGCGATGAGCCTGGCCTGCACTCAGATGAAGATGACGCCGGCGGAGGCCCTGATTGCGGCGACCGTCAATGCGGCCCACAGCCTCGATCTCGGCGGACAGATCGGCTCTTTGGAGCCGGGAAAGAGAGCCGATTTCGCGCTCTTCGACACGAAGGATTATCGCGAAATCGCTTATTACTTCGGGATGCAGCAGGCGTCGGCGGTTTATTTCGCGGGGAAGCGGGTGTTTCCGGCCACGTAGCACCGGCTCCCAGCCCAAGGGATCGCAATGCGCCCAAGTGTTTCCAGCCCCATAGCGATTTGGGCTCTACCAACGCAGAGAAGCGGAGGAACGGAGACATAGGGATCACCGCGCCTGCGTTTCGGCCTTTAAGGTCTTCCCGATTGCATCGCCGTTGCGAAGGCTACGGGCGCTTCGAGCCTATTCGCCGAGCAGGACTTGTTTGATATTTTCGAGCGTGTCCGCGTCTTGCGGGGTCTTGTCGTGCCGCCAGCGGAGGATGCGCGGGAAGCGGACGGCGACGCCGGATTTGTGGCGCGAGGAGAGCTGGATGGCTTCGAATCCGAGCTCGAAGACGAGCTCCGGCTTGACGGTGCGGACAGGGCCGACGCGCTCGATCGTGTTGCGGCGGATCCAGGAATCGACGCGGCGAATCTCCTCGTCGGTCAGGCCGGAGTAGGCTTTGGCGAAGGAGACGAGCTCGTCGCCGTTCCAGACCCCGAACGTGTAATCGGTATATAGGGAGGCTCGCTTTCCGCTCCCGCGCATCGCGTAGATGAGGACGCAATCGACGGTCATCGGCTCGATCTTCCACTTCCACCAAAGGCCCTTCTTGCGTCCGACGAGGTAAGGGGAATCCGTCCGTTTGAGCATCAGGCCCTCGACGCCGCGCGATCTCGCTTGTTCGCGCAACTCGGCCAGGTCCTCCCAGGTATCGGCTTCGACAGAGGGCGAGATCATGACGGGAAGCCGTTCGAGTAAAGCTCTTCTTTCCAGGAACGGCTTGGCACGGACGTCCTCGCCCTGCCACTGGAGGACGTCGAAGGCGACGAGGACGACGGGAATTTTCTCGAGGATCTTCTTGCTGAGAACCTTGCGGCCGATCCGCTGTTGGAGGTCGAGGAACTTCATCGGCTTGCCGCTCATCCAGGCGAGGATCTCGCCGTCGATAACGGTGCCTTCGGGCAAGTTGTCGCAAACCGCTTCGATTTCGGGGAAGCGCTCGGTGATCAGGTCTTCACCGCGCGACCAGACAAAGGAGCGTCCTTCTCGGCGGATGAGCTGGGCGCGGATGCCGTCCCACTTCCATTCCGCATGCCAATCGCGGATGTCGCCAAGCTTCGCGACTTCGGTTGCCAGCGGATGGGCGAGGCAGAAGGGATAGGGCTGGGAGATATCGGCATCTCTGGAATCGGAGGCGACGAGGCTTTCGAAGAAGGCGCCGCTTGGCTCCCAGGCTCCCATTAGGCGGTGAGCGATGACCGGCGTGGGGATGCCGCTGCATTGAGCGAGGGCCCGGACGACGAGGTCTTGGGAGACGCCGACCCGGAACGCGCCGGTGATGAGTTTGTTGAAGACGAGACGGCCGGAGCGGTCGAGCTCGCTCCACGCCCTCTGTAGGGCTGCTCGCTGCTCGGGTTCAGGGAGGCCGGCTAGGGGCAGAAGGCGATTTTCGACCCAAGCGGCCAGGCCGGCGTGGGCGGACACTTCCTCCACCCCCCAACCCCCCTCCTCAGTTTTCCGCGATCCGGGTTGGGCGCCATCAGTGGGTCCGCGCCGCGAGAAAACCGAGGAGGGGGGCTCCGGATCGCGCCGCGAGAAGACCGAGGAGGGGGGCTTTTGATCGGGCAATACGGCGGCGATGGTTTCGGCGGTGTCGCCGACGGCGTCGTAGCATTCGGCGAACAGCCAGGTCGGAAGGCCAGAGGCTTCGATTGCCCATTCCCATAGATCGGGGCCTTTGATGAGACGCTTGGGTCGGCGGCCGATGAGGAAGTGAACGGCCCAGGCCGCGTCTGCGCTGGGCGCGATTTCGAAATAACGAACCATGGCGGCGACCTTCTCGTTGGTCTTGTTCGTGTCGTCGAGGGCGGTATAGAGGGCGGCGAATTCGCGCATCTCGGTCTTGTCGATCAGTTTAGAGCCGCAGCCGGTAACATCTCCTTCGCATGGAGCCGATTCCGAGCCAGGTCAATCTTAAGGACGACGAGCATAAGGCCAATCGCGCGGCGATGGATGCTGTGATGGCCGAATATCGCCGCCAAATGGCGGAAACGATGAAGGGCGGCGGCGAGGACGCGGTCGCCAAGCACAAGGGCCGGAACAAGCTCCTGGCAAGGGAACGGATCGATGCGCTTTGCGATCCGGGCGCGGCGTTTCTGGAGTTTTCGACGCTGGCCGCGAACGGCATGTACGGGGGCGAAGCGCCGGGAGCGGGAATCGTGACCGGAATCGGGCGCGTTCATGGACGGGAATGCGTGATCATCGCGAACGACGCCACAGTGAAGGGCGGGACCTACTTTCCGGTCACGGTCAAGAAGCACCTGCGGGCTCAGGAGATCGCGCTGGAGAACCGGCTTCCGTGCATCTATCTCGTGGATTCCGGGGGGGCTTTTCTTCCGCTGCAGAGCGAGGTCTTTCCAGACAAGGAGCATTTCGGCCGGATTTTCTACAATCAGGCGGTGATGGCCTCGAAGGGCATCCCGCAGGTTGCGGCGGTGATGGGCTCCTGCACGGCAGGCGGCGCGTACGTTCCCGCGATGAGCGACGAGTCGGTGATCGTGCGCAACCAGGGGACGATTTTCCTCGGTGGTCCGCCTCTCGTGAAGGCGGCGACGGGCGAGGAGGTTTCGGCGGAGGACCTTGGTGGCGGCGACGTCCACACGCGGCTTTCCGGTGTCGCCGACCATCTGGCGGAAAACGACGAGGATGCCCTTCAGATCATCCGCAATATTTTTCAGTCGCTCGGGCCGAAGCACTATTCCAGCCTGGAGCGGACGGCTCCGCAGGACCCGCTTTACGGCGTCGAGGACTTGTACTCGCTTGTGCCGGCGGACAGCAAGCTCCCGATGAACATGCGCGAGGTTCTCGCGCGGATGGTGGACGGATCGACGTTCCAGGAGTTCAAGGCGCGCTACGGGACGACGCTCATTTGCGGCTTTGCGCGGTTTTACGGCCACCTTGCGGGTGTGCTGGCAAACGATGGCATCCTCTTTTCCGAGAGCGCCCTGAAGGGGGCTCACTTCATCGAGCTTTGCTGCCAGCGGGGCATTCCACTCGTGTTCATTCAGAACATCACCGGCTTCATGGTCGGGCGGAAATACGAAAACGAGGGAATCGCGAAGAACGGAGCGAAACTCGTCACCGCGGTTTCCACGGCGAACGTTCCGAAGTTCACGGTGGTCGTCGGGGGATCGTACGGGGCAGGGAACTACGGCATGTGCGGCAGGGCCTACGGCCCAAGGCAGCTTTGGATGTGGCCGAACGCGCGCATCTCGGTCATGGGGGGCGAGCAGGCGGCGGGCGTTTTGCTGACCGTCAAGATGGATCAGCTTGCGGCGAAGGGAGAATCGATGACCCCGGAAGAGCAGGAAGCCTTCAAGGCGCCGACTCTGAAGAAGTACGAAGACGAGTCCAGCGCCTACTATTCGACGGCGAGGCTGTGGGACGACGGCATCATCGATCCGGTGGATACCCGGCGCGTGCTCGCACTGGGCATCGAGGCGGCGGAGAACGCGCCGGAGGAGCCGGCCGGCTTCAGCATGTTCCGGATGTGAGCCTTACAGAAGCCCACTGTTCCCGCTTCGAATCGAACTCCAGACCTTTTGCGAGCGAACGTGTCCGCGCATGTGCTAACTCCCGTTACGTTCTCGACTCGCGACAGCCCCGCACTCCGACGTTAGCGGGTAGGCACTTCTTCGCGCGGCGGGTCGGCGGGCTTCGGCAACTCGCGGCAAAGGGCTTCGATTTGGCCGACGTGCCGCTCGGCGTGAGCGGCGAGGATTTCGAAGACGTCGGCGAGGTTCATCTTGAACAGCTTGACGATCGGGCTCCGCATGGGGACGGAGGCGAGGTCGATACCGTGAGCCTGGCGGGCGAGAGCGATGATCTCTTGGTGCAGGGCGACCCATCGATCGATCATCCCGCGATCGAATGCCCGCGCCGACGGAACCATCGCTTTCGGGACGGGAGCGTTTCCACTGGGTCCGGCTCCTCGGATGATGAGTTTGCCGAAAAACGTATGCAGGACTTCCGGATCGCCGGAAACTCGGTGGACTTTCCCCAAGGCCTCCTTGATCTGCGAAACGTAGGGATCGGCCGCGATCAGCATGTGATCGAGGGTCTGGCCGACGCTCCACCGCTTCGGATGGGGCTTCCAATTGAGTTGCGCGTCGGTAAGGGTTTTCGATAGGTCCTGAACCTGTTCGACCATGTCCTCGATACGGTCGGCTACCGACTGGAGAAATAAACTTGCAGTCACAGTTGTAAGTGTATCAAAGAACGTCGCGATACGGGCGTCGAGACCCAATCTCGGCCTGCCGCATGGCCAAGCGGTAGACGTGCTCCACGGAACGAGCCGTGCGTTCGACCGAGAAGACGGTCTCGACACGCGACCGGGCGTTGCAGGCGATGGTCATCCGTAGGGAAGGGTCTTCGATCAGCCGTTGGGCGGCATCGGCGAAGGCCAGAGCCGTCCGGTGTTCGAGAAGCAGTCCGCTGTTGCCTTCCAGAACCTCCGGCACGCCATCGACGGCGGAAGCAACGATGGGAACGCCGACCGCCATCGCTTCCAAAAGGGAGATGCCGAAGGCCTCGCGGTGGGTCGGGAACATGAAGACATCCATGGTGGCAAGCGCGCCTGTGATATCGTCGGCAAAGCCAGGGAAGTGGACGTGATTCTGGATTCCGAGACGGGAGGCTTGGGCCTTGAACTCCTCCAGGTGGGGACCGTCGCCGACGAACAGGTATTCGGCCTCGAAGCCCCGCCTGCGTAACTCGGCGACCGCGTCGATCGCAACGTCGATCCCTTTCTGGGAATGGGCGCGGGAAACGGTGCCGGCGACGACGGCGCCGGGCGAAATGCCGAAAGTCCGCCTGACGGCGACAGGATCGGGACGGCCTGAAAAAGGTTCGAGGCGGATACAGTTGTAGACTGGCGTGATCTTCGACTCGGAGATTCCCTGCTTGACGAGGTGCTGCTTGGCCGCTTCGGAAACCGTCATGATGTGGTTCGCGAGCATATACGTGTACTTGCGATTCATGCCGTGAACGGTGGCGACGATGGGCGTCTTGGTCAACCGCGCGGCGATGGTCCCGTTGACGGTCGCGCGGGAGAGGTGGGTATGGACGACGTCGAAGCGCTCTTGCCGGAAGAGACGGACAAGAGCCCGAATTCCGCGCAGGTCGAAGCGGTGCTCGGCTGGGATCTCGTGAACGATGAAACCTCGCTCCCGGAGCACTTGGCCGAGAGGCCTGCCCGCGAAGACGCCGAATTGAACATCGACGTCCGATTGCCGCATCCCCTCGGCGATGTTCATGATGCTGACCGCCGCCCCATAGCGGGCTCCGCCTTCGATGAACTGGAAGGCCTTGAGGGGGCGATCGTTCAAGACATCTCCCCGCGTGCTCGCGCGAGCTTGTAAATCAGCCACGGAATGGTCGTTGTGGCTCTCATGTTGATGCGGGCAAGCGAATAGCGGTTCGTTCGAGAAGTGTTCAGCGACCGGCGGGTTCCGCAGGCGCCGAGATATCCGGCCGCCCGAACGAGACTCCGAATCGCTTCGCTCTCCCTGCCATAAGGATAGCTGAACCAGTCGACGGGCCGACGAAGAAGATCCTCGAGAAGCCGCTTCGAGCCGGCGATCTCATCGACGGCTTGCGGCGGGCTACATTGCAGCAGATCCGGATGGGAAGAGGTATGCGAGCCGATCTCGATACCAAGCCGTTGGGCGTCACGAATTTGTTCGAGGCTCATCATAGGTTCGGTGACGTCGCCCTTGGCCTCGTCCCAGTCATTCGTCTCGCCAACATGACCGGCGACGACGAACACGGTGCCGGTCACGTTGTGGCGTTTCAAGATTGGCAAAGCGTTGGTATAGACGCTTTCGTAGCCATCGTCGAACGTAATCGCAATTGGCCGGACGCCCTTGTGGGGCGATGCGAGGCATCCCACGAAGTCGGAAAGAGACACCGGGCTGTAGCCGCGACGAAGGAGGAAGCGCAGTTGCTTCTCGAACAAATCGGAGGGAACATACTGGCCGCTGACGATGGAATTGGACCGCGTGGCGCCGATACGGTGATACATCAGGATAGGCGCGGCGATCGTTAATGCGGTCGTCATCTCGGCCTCTCCAGGACAGATATTTCTAACCCCTTTCTCTAATGTAAGTTCCATCCCTTCGTCGATATTGTGCTTGAACCGCTACAGATAAAAGAAGGCGACGGCGAGGAGTACGTACACGGCGATCAGGAGTACCCCCTCGAACCAGGTCGTCTCACCGTCTTGCGAAATCGAATTCACCGCGAACGCCGTCGCCGCGATGCCGATCAACTCCAGCGGATTGTCGAAAACCAGGTTCAGGCGGTGGGACATGAATTGGGAGGCGACGACGAGGACCGGAGCCGTCAACAAGGCGACCTGGATCGTCGAACCCGCCGTAATCGTAATGACCAGTCCCATTCGATTTTGCCTGGCAAAGTAAACGGCGGAGATGTACTCCGCGATGTTCCCGACGATCGCCAAGACGATGATGCCGAGGAAGAACCCGGAGATACCGAGTCCTTTGGAGGTCTCTTCGAGAGCTCCGGATACCAATTCGGCTTCGAATGACAAGACGAGGGTTGCACCGAGGAGCAGGCCGACCGACTTTCCGAGGGGCCACCCGTCGGCGTGGGTTTGCTCGTCGAAGGCGAAGACGTCGCGGTGCGTGCGAAGCGTATAGACAAGGTTGGCGAAGTAGACGAGAATGAGGACGATCGAGACGCCAAGGCTAACGTGCTCGTCGGAGATCAGCCTCGTGCGAGCGCCGACGTGGGTTTCGGCGAGGTCGAAGAACGCCGGCAGCAACAGGGCGATAACGCTGAGAATGAGTAGGCTGGATAGCAGGCTCGCCCGTTGCGGCTTGAAGGCCTGCTTCTCCCTCCGCCAGCCTCCCACGACGATCGCCAGACCAAGCCCGAGAAGGCTGTTGCCGATAATCGAACCGGTGATCTGGGCCTTGACGACGTCGACGCTGCCCGAGCTAAGAACGAAGAGGGCGATAATGAGTTCGGCCAAATTCCCGAAGGTCACGTTCAGGAGGCCGCCGACCGTAGACCCGGCCCGCATCGCGACCTGCTCGGTCGCCTTCCGCATCCATTCGGCGAGGGGGATGATCGCAAGAATCGAGGTCGCGAAAACCCACGGCGCGGGCGCGTGCATCCCATAGGCCAGGATGGCCGAGACCGGGACGAACAACAGCAGCAAATCGATACCCATCGAATCGAGCCTTAGTTTGCGACAAAATCGGCTCGATCCGCCGAGCAGACGACCGCGTTCGGACGTCTTTAGTAGCGCCGAACGTGAGTCAACGCAAATGATGAGAAACCTGAGCCAACTGGCAATTTGGATGGTCGTCGCTTGCGGCATGTTCGGCGCGTTCGTCTATCTCGGCTCCAAGAAGTCGACGAACGCTCCCCCTCGCTCTTATCCTTCGCTGCCGAACGTGCCTGCGTCGGCCGATCCTTCGACGCCGGAGGCCCCACCCGTTCCGGACCTCGTGATGCAGGCCCAGTCCGGCAGAGCCGTTGTGATCATGTATCACGACGTCATCAAGGAAAGGGACAAAAACTCGGTCTGGTTCGATTGCACGACCGAGGAATTCCAGAAGGACATCGACGAGATCGTCCAGAACGGCTTTACGGTCCTCTCTCTCGATCAGCTTTACGATCATCTGACGACGGGCAAGCCGATCCCCGAGAAGTCGATCGTGCTGACCTTCGACGACAACTATCAGGGGATTTACGACAATGCGGCGCCGATCCTGCGGAAATATAAATTCCCAGCCGCGGTCTTCGTCCATACGGCCTACGTGGGAAGCCAGACCGGCCACCCGAAGATGACTTGGGACGAGCTGAAGGAGCTGCACTCCGAGGGGCTGATCACAATCGGCGCTCACACCGTGACTCATCCTTCCAACCTCAAGGACCTTCCCGTCGAACAGCAGAAGAAGGAGCTGGAAGACTCCAAGAAGGCCATCGAGGATCACTTGGGCGGAGACGTCCCGTACATGGCTTATCCCGACGGTTCCAACGACGCGACGACGCAGCAGCTCGCTCGCGAGGCCGGCTACAAAATGTCCTTCACGATGGAGCCGACACCGGCGGAAGGCTCCCCAAATATCTTGTGCGTGGGCCGCTACGAGGCGAAGAAATTCGACGTCGCGATGAAGGCGGTTATGGACGAACAGGCTTCGGGCCAAGTGGCCATCGCCGACGTCCAACTCAAGAAACAACCGGTCGTTAGCTCTGAGGCGGGGATATTCGACGGCACCAAGATGGTCCTGCTCCATGGCGGATCGCCGATGTCCCTCCTATCTTCGGGCCGGGAAATGGTGGGGGATTTCGTCGCGGAGAACAAAGGGATCGCCGGCATCAACGGCACCTTCTTCGTCATGGCCGCGATCGCCTCATCGGACAACCGGATGATCGGCCCTTGCCGCCCGCAGAATTTGGCGACGTTCGTTCCGGATACCGATCCCTATCGAATGACCAAGCTGGTCGACCGGCCGATGGTGATCTGGGGGCCGACGCGGTTCGCGATCATCCCCTTTCAGCCGGGAGCGATGAATCAGGAGGACATCTTCCGGCGGTTCATGCCGGACTACACGGATGCCTTCCTGGCCGGGGCGTGGATCGTCCACAACGGGCAGCCCAAGACTATCGAAGAGATGAAGCCTTACGCTTCTCAGGACATCAAGGACTTCCGGAAGCGCGTCTTCTTCGGCGTTACCAAGGACGGCGAATACATCAGCGGAGCGTCGCAGGGAAGCATCACGAGCGAGACGCTCGCCAAAGCGGCGGCGGCGGCGGGAGCCTACGAGGCGATCCTTCTCGACTCCGGCTTTTCGACGTCCGTCGTATTTGACGGCCAAATCCTCGCGAGTGGGCATAGCAGCATCGATCAGCCGTCTCGGCCAGTACCGCACGCCATCGTTTTTCAGGGTGAGAAGGGAACCTCGAATCTTGGCGACCTGGCGACGGTTCCGGTCGTCTTGACGGCCCAGGCGGGCGCGACGGGATCTGCCGACGTAAGCGAGGAATCGCCGAAGCCCAAGCATCGCCGCCATCATCGTCGCCGGTAGAGCTTTTCGAATCGTCGGCCCGTCTCCACAGTAATGCCCCTTATCGATATGCCGCTGGAGGAGTTGCGGCAATACCGGGGACGCAATCCTCGTCCCGCCGATTTCGACGCATTCTGGAAGCATGCGCTGGACGAGTTGGATGGGACCCTGCCAACTCCGCAGATCGATCCAGCCGCGTTCGTCGCATCTTATGCCGAATGCGGGCACCTCTGGTTTTCGGGCGTACGCGGCGCGCGAATCCATGCGAAGTCGCTTCGCCCGAAGGATGCGATACGGGGCGCGGTCCTGATGTTCCACGGCTATTCGATGAGCGCGGGCGATTGGGCCGACAAACTCGCGTACGTCGCGGCCGGCTATTGGGTGTTCGCGCTCGATGTGCGCGGCCAGGGCGGTTGGTCGGAGGATGTCGGGGGCGTGAAGGGAACGACGTTACGCGGCCATATTGTCAGGGGCGTTGACGGCCCGCCCGAGGACCTTCTTTACCGGCATATCTTTCTCGATTGCGTCCAGCTCTGTCGCGTCGCCCTCGATCTGACGGAAGGCGGTCCGCTCTATGCGATGGGCGCGTCGCAGGGAGGCGGGCTGACGTTGGCCTGCGCCTCGCTGGAATCGCGGGTCGAACGGATTGTGCCCTGGTATCCGTTCCTGTGCGACTATAAGCGGGTTTGGGAGATGGACCTCGCGAAGGACGCCTATGACGAGATGCAGACCTGGTTTCGGCGCTTCGACCCGACCCACGAAGGCGAAGAGGAATTCTTTACGAAGCTAGGCTATATCGACGTGCAGCACCTTGCGCCAAGAATCAAGGCGGAAACGCTCATGGCGGTTGGCCTGATGGATACGATTTGCCCGCCTTCGAGCCAGTTCGCGGCGTTTAACCGCATTACCGCGAAGAAGGACCTCGTGGTGTATCCCGATTTCGGCCATGAAGGATTGCCCGGAATGAATGACCGGACGTTCTCATTTCTTACAAGATAGAACCTGTGGATATTGTTCGGGAAAAGGTGGACCAGGCTCGACGGCTCGTCGCCGCGTCGGACCTGGATGTCTGGTGCACCTTTGTTCGGGAAACAGCCGGCGGCAGCGATCCCGTACTCTCATTTCTGCTCAATGGCGGGCTGACCTGGCAAAGCGCGCTTCTCGTTTTCAAGTCCGGACGGACGGCCGCCGTTGTCGGTAACTTTGACGCCGAGCCGTTGGTGGCGAGCGGTATCTGGGATACCGTCCATCCCTACGTGCAGGGCATACGGGCGCCCCTCCTCGACGTGCTTCGAAGCGAACTGCCGAGGGGCGGTCGGGTCGGCGTCAACTACTCGAAGAGCGACGTCAAGTGCGATGGCCTGACCCACGGCATGCATGAGCTGATATGCGGATACTTAGAGGGATCGGGTTTTGACGTCGTCAGTGCCGAAGAGGTTTGTCGGGACCTCCGAGCGCTGAAGACGAAGTCGGAAGTTGCCCGAATCAAGGGAGCGATCGCCGAAACCGAGCTGATCTTCGCCCGAGTCCCGGAATGGTGCCATGTTTGCCCTTCGGAGCTCCATCTTTTCAAGCGTATCCAAACACTTATCGATGAGCTCAAGCTAGGATACGCCTGGGATCGCGAGGGAGACCCAATCGTGAACAGCGGTCCGGACTCGATGGTTGGGCACGGAACGCCGTCGGAAAGCATCATTGTTTCGCCCGGTCACATTCTCCATATCGATCTCGGCGTGATCCGAGACGGGTACAGCTCCGATATCCAGCGTTGTTGGTACGTGCCGCACCGCGGCGAGGCCGTTCCGCCGCCAGACGTGGTCGCCGCGTTCAACGCGGTCGTCGATGCGATCACGGTCGGCGCAGATGCCCTACGACCGGGAGTCGAGGGATGGATGGTCGACGAGGCGGCGCGCTCCTGCCTCGTTCGAAGCGGCTATCCGGAGTACATGCACGCACTCGGCCATCAGGTCGGCAGGCAGGCTCACGATGGCGGCGCCATCCTGGGCCCCAAGTGGGAGCGATATGGCCATACGCCTTTCCTGCCAATCAAAAAGGGGCAGGTCTTCACCATCGAGCTGGGCGTGATCGTGGAGGGCCGAGGCTATCTCGGGCTGGAGGAGATGGTCCTCGTCATCGACGACAAAATCGAATGGCTTACCGAGCGCCAACTCGATATACCCTTGCTCTAGTCTCCTGAGTCAGGCTGTTATGTTCAACGCGGGGAAACGGAGATATGAAGACCCTCACCCCCCGGCCCTCTTCGCTTGGCTGTCGCTTCTGTAATCCAGCTCTGACTCCGGAGACTAGAGGTCTTTTTGCGGTAGACGAGGAGTCCGGGTTCGGGAACGAAGCCAAGCTTCTGGTTGATCGCCAGCATCGAGACGTTCCGCTCGTCGTTGTGGGTGTGCATCCGCAACGCGCCTTGCCCGATCGCCTGCTCGATTCCCCAGGTACTTCAGGGCTTCGCTCAGTCGCCGTCCTCGGTGCTCCCGCAGAGCTCCGGTATAGCCGATGCCGTCGTCCAGTGAGGATCGTGACGATTGTAGATGTCGGGACGTGGGTCGTGGTAGATGGAAGCAAAGCGACCTCAGCGTTCCGAGATATGTGTAAGTCCCTCGCCGCGCAGATGTGCTGCATTGCCGGGGTCGGCTTTCATCGGCGCCCAGCCCACGACTATTCCTTGACGGCGTGCTTGCGGGCGTAATCCACGTCGAACTCGTAGATCCTGCCCCACAGATTTCCCTTGTTCGCGGCTTGCCAAGCGTCGAGAAGCGCGGAGTACTTCTTCACGTCGGCCGTCTTGCCGAGCTTTTTCGCCTGATCGACGATCGAGTCCAGCAGCCGCTCCGGCATCAGGAGCTTGCCGCCGGCATCGTAAGCCTGCTTGAGGTAGTTGTATTGGGCCTCCCCTTTCACGCGCCAGGACGCGATGTAGAGCACCATCGGATTATGCGGATCGAGCTTCCAAGCCTCGTGAAAGATTTCGTCGAAGCGCTTGTCCTGCCACGGATCGGAGACCTTCGTGTGGACGATCATGGTTTCCTTCCGACCGTTGACCGTTATCGTTTGCTTCTCCGTTTTTTCCTTCGGCTTCGGCATGCCCGACTCGCGGAACCACATGAGCCACTGGTAGTAAGCCGCCAAAGCGTATGCATCGTTCTTGCATTCGACCGGCACGCGCTCGACAATTTGCTTGTCCCGCTTGATGCCGCCATGAATGAATCGAGGCACGCGGATTCCAATTGAATAATAGTTGTCAAACGACCAGGCTATCTCCCGGGTCCTCATGAAGCCGTACAGGAAAACGGGCTCGTGAGTCTTAGCGTACGCTCGGTCGTAAGCGTCGAGCAATTGATCGAGGTTTCCCTTGCCGACCTCGTTGCGAATAAGGAGCTCGGTCTCGTAGCTCGTCTTCGCTGCTCGTATCGTATGATCGAAACGGTTCGGCTCCTGGCCGCCGTATGCACGGGCGGCCAGGAGGATCGCGGCGATTTGAAGGATCCGACTAAGGTTCATTGTTCTGGCTCTGCATCGATTTGCCATCCGTCGTAGTAGGCCTTCCAGATGTTTCCGTCCCCGGTAAAGCCATTTTGAATGTATTTACTTCCAATAGGAAATCTTACATGACCTAACGCATGCAAATAGAAATAGACCTTCTGGTGCGGTGGGACTGTCGTCGAAGTTGCGATAGTTGTTCCCACCGCATATTGCTTCTGCGTGTCCTCTTTGTCATCGATTCCTAGCTGGAATTTGATGCCATCGCCATTGATTTCGATGCCGCCATGTTCCGCGTTGCCCGAGCTGAATACGTAGGTCTTGCTCGAGTCGATCGTCAGCGTCGCGTTTAGCGGAGTGTTCGTGTCGTTTCTCCAACTCCCGAGAAGGATTGGAGCGAAGTCCCCGATTGGCTCCGGACATAGCCAAAGATCGCCGGTGTAAGGACTTTGCCAAGTTGCGCCGGTCAGCTCGCATGGGGCGTGCAGGCGCATGTAGTAGTTCGTCTCGGTCATGAAGCCGTCGACCTGGTCGGTAACCCGGTAGCGAATCTTGTCCGTGTAGGGGCCGCCTCGTAGGGTGGAGGCGGGCAGGAAAGGCCCCCCGGCCGGGAAGTCGCTGAACTCGTAGATGACGGGAAGGTCCGTGTTCTCGGAAGCCGCCCCGTCGGAGATGTAGACCTGGGGATAGTCGAGCCACCACTGGTTGAATAGCTCGCTGTCGCCAGTGTGGGGCCAATAGCCGAGGAGTTGGCGCGAAATGTCGAAACGGAAGTTTCCCCACCAGTCGTTGGGGTTGTCCGCGAACTGGGTAAGAGGCACCACGGTGTCTCCGTACATGCAACCGGCGGCGTCGGGCGTGTTGAGAACTGGGATGCCGTTGGCATCGCGCCGGTAGGTCGGATCGAGATCGGCGGTGAGGGCCGCGATCCGGGTTGTGGGCGTGACCGACAGCCGGAAGCCGATGGAGGCGTTGGAGAGTTTGTATCCGGTGCCCGATCCGGAGGCAGAAAGGGGGATCGTGAAGGTGACGGTAGAGGAGCCTCCGGTCGGCAACTGGATGCCTCTCGTTCCGTCGGACTCGGCATCCATGTAGTTGTTGCCCTGGCTGACGACGGCGGGGAAGTCGAGGCCGTCGTCGCCGGCCGCCCCTCCGACCGATCCGCATCCGAAGTGCCCGCCCGCATCGGCGGTGACGAGAACGTAGACGATGGGCGGCGGCGTGGTTCCCGGATGCTTCCAGGTCAGCTTGACGTCGATCGATCCGGAGCCGGAGGCGCTGACCCCCCAGGCGTTCCCGTCCGGATAGTCGTTCTGGCCCGCATCGCTCTCGACGAATGGGTAGTCCGTGGCCGGGGAGACCCAGTTGTGGTTCTCGGGGACATCTGAGCACAGTCACTTTTCGCTCGGGACAAATCCTCTGCCTCCGGTCTTGAAGTCGGCTACGATTCGCATAAATTCTCGGTCCAACACGCTGGGCCCGGAGGTGATACACGAGCTATTGCACTTGGAGTTACGAATGCGTGGCTTTCCATTCTGGGTGATTGTTGGAATGAATGATGCGTGGCAGCCCTGCGGTGCCAGAGCGTGCGCCGAGGCTGTATCCGACTTCATGAATGTCATAGACCATGAGTGCTTCGCCGACGACCATCTTAGGTTCGATGTCCGCAAAGACGAAGTGCTCCCGAATCGGCAGCCGTTATGGGAAGAGAAGCGATCTACCTATATGAAAAATGCAGCCTTCACGCTCAGAGCGACGAGATCGCAATGGGCAATCGACCTTGCTGCTATCTTGATCGAGGACGGTCATTGCTCCGATGGCCTTGTCAGGGCTGATGATCTACTTGGGATTGGAATTGACATGCTTTCGGTTTCAACTGCCGACATCGAAGTGATAAAAGATTGGTCATGGAGGCGGTCGTTCAAACGGCCCGAATTCTACAAGCAAGAGGTAACCGCCTTGTTTTCTAGGTTTGAGTTTCCTCAAGTGCTGTTTGCGAACCTGGAACGAGGGCGAATGTCGCCCTCTCTCTTCTTTTGTGAAACCTGATGAGAGCGGTCTTCCGACGTCTGTCGCGGGAAGTATTCGAAGAAGTTCCTCGGCATCCATGAGCATCGCAATGGTGTAATGGGACTTGCCGACTGGCTCTCCGTTTCTGATCCCTCCGGGAACTCCTGCCGTAGCAAGAGCACGCCAGAAACACATAATAATGATTATCAGAACGTCTGCCGACCGCCCTATCGGGGTGCAGGGTGCAGGTTGCAGATGTCTGGCCGGACGATCACCAGCCATTCAGTGATAACCACGGTTATATGGTTGCTTTGTGAGGCTTCCGCTTGCGGCGGAGATGGCCTGATGACCGGTGACCTGATGGGCTGAGTGCCGCTTCGCGGTTAGAATGGAGAGGTTATGGACCCTCCGCTAAGCAACGGACTGGATGCATGCGCCGCGAAACTCAAGCGTGTCGAATCTCACATTCGTGACGTTGAACGCTGGATCGACGCCTACGCTAAGAATGGTTACGTCGTCTCCCGAAAGAACGATCCTAATTCCGGTGAGATCATCTACCGAGCCGCACGCGTCAAGGATGCGCCGCTCAAGATTAGCGTCGTTACCGGCGAGGCCCTCCACGACTTGCGATCTTGTCTTGATTACCTCGTCTGGCAACTTGTTTCCAACGCTGGCAACAGGCCCAATCGAAAGAACGCGTTCCCTATCTGCAAGTCCGCCGAAGAATTCTCCGGGGTTACCGACAGGCATCTTCATGGGGTCCCACATGCAAAGGTTGCATTGATCGAGAGGTTACAGCCTTACCATGGAAGCAACCCGCGCAAGCACCCGCTGTTTTTGCTCAAGTCGTTCAACGACTTCGACAAGCATAGGGTCCTGACAGTCGCTCATCCAGTCATTTGGAAAAACTCCTACGACGGGCTGCCCAACATCAACGTGGCGAAGGTTAGAGTCCACAAACCCCTTGAAACTGGCGCAGAACTCTTTCGGATCGCCATCACGGATGGCACCGACCCGTCGCAGGTTGAGGTGAATTACCACCCGTCCTGCCATGTATTCTTCCGGCAGGAAGCAGGCATTAGAACTCTTATTCCTGTCTATCCGCTCTTGGAGGCCCTTCGGAGCTACCTCCACGAACACGTATTTGTATCCCCAGGACTCGCTACCGGGTTCAACTGGAAACCCGTTAAGGTTCAGCCGTGGGCTACTTGGCTTGGCGACGGAGGTTAAGTTCGTTTACTGTGCGACCCCACAGATGGCAGAATTGACCCGCGCCTCTTGTCACCCTCGCGCGCCAAATGCGCCTGGGCTGAATAAGGCCCGGTGCCGTCCATGGCCCCGGACAGTTCGGAAAGGCGCGGAGTCTCCAGAACGGACGAGTTTTGGGTCGCCGGTTCCGCGCTTGCCATCCGTGGCAATGGAGAGATTCCTGGGAACGCCATCCATGGCTCAGAGCCGACGGAATCTCTCCAACCGCGACTCACTCCGGCATCCTGCCTGCGTTCGCCACTCGCGGGGGATGGGGGCTCGTCGGGGGAGGGGCACGAGATTATGCCGAGCATTGCCGCGCATCTTGCAGACTGTCAAATCCGAGAACTAACCCGCGACGTTGACTCACTAGCTCCGGGCGACTGGGATGGATTCAACCGAATTCATGAGCAATTTATATCGGCTTGGGGCGAAAGACAACGGATGCGGGAAACTCAACCCGGTAGGGCTTGCCCCGAGTTCACTAAGTTAATGGACGACCTTCACGGTTTCTAGGGGACGTGGTGAGTGTGCGTGCTTACCCATTCAGATATGAGTCCCAACGTCAGCTCCCCTTCATGGTTCTCGACACTTTGCAGCGCCTGCTGCCAGCCATCTCCGCTCTCCATAGCTTCGCGTGATTGTCGAGAAAAGTCTCCGTTAAGGGTGAGAAAGAACGCCGCGTCGCCACGTTTCTGGTCCCGAAAGTGCTTGCAGATCAGCACTGCATCTTCTGCGCTTATAGTCATTTTTGCCTCTTCCCCGCTTCTTCGGGGACTGAGAATCCGCGAGGCCCGTCGCGCTAACGGCGGGTCCTCACAATCCTAGCGGTGAGCCTACCCCTAGCTCCCATTGCATGAGTCTCATCGGCCAAACCCGAAGCGGACTCAGCCTTGCATCGTCTCGGACTTCGTAAATCTGTGGGGCAACCACATAACGCGTTATTTGATTATCGGAAAGATAATCCCAGGCGGTCCACCACCTTCCCTGGCGGGCTGAGGCGTCACAATCGAAGGGATTTGCGGAAGGACATAACGACGGGGCGGGATGTAGCGTTCGATGTCGCCAAGGGCGTCGGCATCGTTGCCGTCGTCGGGCTTCATCTCAGCAACCGCTCGGCGAGTGCGTTTCACGATTCGGGCAGCCCCGGTTGGTGGGTGCTCAAATGGACCAATCTGTTCCTCAATTTCTGCGTCCCCCTTTTCCTGATCGTCTCCGCAATTCTCCTTGCCCGGAGCGCGAGCCGGCAGGAAAAGCCGGATTGGAAGCGCTTTGCCTGGCGGCGGGTTCGATCGATTCTCGGCCCGCTGGTCGTTTGGAGCGTGCTCTACTGGCTGATGCGCGCGTTCGTCCAGCACGACGCCCGGGTCCTGACGCCGGGATTTTGGAGCGACGTCAAGGGCCGGCTCATGGACGTGGCCTTCGGTAAGGCCGAGTTCCACCTCTACTTCATGTCGATCCTGGCCCAGGTCTGCCTGATCCTGCCCTTATTCGTGGTTCTTTTCCGACGCGTCCGCCTCGATATCTGGATTGTCCTACTTATTGCAATAATACTTCAAGGCGCGTCGTTCGCCTTGCAGAAAGTGGTTCTCTTCCCTTACCCAGGCTCGACGGTGTTCTGGTACTTCTCGAGCGTGATTCCGGGAATCTGGATCGGGATGAACTGGCGCGATTGGCCGTCGATCCGTCGGGCGACGTGGCCTGCTTGGGCGCTGCTCGCGGCGGCCGGCTTCGCCGTCTTCGGCTACGATTCGTGGCTCGTGCTGACGAAGCAACAGCCGAACGGGACGGTAATGAACGCGGCGGCGTCGGCCTATGCGCTGGGCATGCCGTTTCTCATCATCGGGCTGTTGACGGTTTGGGTGGGGAGGATGGAGGAGCCAAGCAGGCCGGAAGCCCGCCCTACTAACTTGGGTGCCGGCCGCCCCCTCACCCTTGCTCGCACGACTCGCAGACCCTCTCCCCCGGGGCGGAGAGGGGTCGATGGGGCCTTTGAAGACAGGCTAGAAGCCTGCGCTACTGGTTCGGCGGAGTGGCTACGGCGGCTAGGGACGATGTCGCTTCAAATCTATCTGATGCATCCGGTTTTGATGGAGGTTCTCACCACATCATGGCGCCTTCCCGTCATGCGAAGGCTTCCCTTGCCTAGCGTTTGGCTTTTTCTGATCACCCTGTTCGGGACGTATGGAATCGCACTCCTGCTCAGCCGGACTCCTTATGCCGATCAGATTCTTTTCGGCAAGGAGCTTCCGCCGAAGAGGCAGCCGGCGGCGGAATGAGCGGCGGCCCAATCCTGAGCATTCGGCGGGGTATAACGCGCATGCGCATTTCGATGCGCGGGAGACGAGATTGCCTCTGAAGCTATCGAAAGACGTCGGTTTTTATCGCCTGTTGGAGGCGCAGGCGCGCGTCGCCGTCCGGGCCGCGCAGGAGTTTCACGCCCTCAGCGAGGACTTTTCGAACCTGGCAGAGCGGGCGGCTTTGATGGAAGAGATCGAGCATGAGGGCGACCTGCTCACCCACGAGCTCCAGAACAAGGTCACGAGCACCTTCATCACGCCGATCGACAAGGAGGACCTGCGCGATCTGTCCCAGGCCCTCGACGACGTCATCGACTTCATCGAGGCGGCGGCGGCGCGGGCTCATCTCTATAAGCTGACGGAGGCGCGGCCCGACCTATCCCCGATCACCGAGCTCTTGGTCAAGGCGACGGAAGTGACGGCCGACGCGATCGCCGAATTGCAGCTCGGGCTGAACCGGGATTCGATCAAGGAGAAGCTGAAGGAGATTCACACGCTGGAGAATGCGAGCGACCAGGCATTCCGCACCGCCTTGGCCACCCTGTTCGACGAACCCAACGCCGACGCGCTCTACGTGATGAAGTGGAAGGAGCTTTACGACCGGATTGAAACGGCGGTCGATAAATGCGAAGATATCGCCAAGGTTCTCGGGACCATGCTCGTGAAATACACCTAAGCATGGACGTGCTTCTCGTTTTGGTCGTCCTCTTCGCGCTGCTGTTCGATTATATCAACGGCTTCCACGATACGGCGAACGCGATCGCCACCGTCGTTTCGACGCGGGTTTTAACTCCGCTCGCCGCGATCCTGATGGCGGCCATTCTGAACTTCGCGGGGGCTTTGGTGGCGACGAACGTCGCGAAGACGATCGCGGGCGGCATCATCGCGAAGCAGCCCACGAGCGGTAACGTCCCCCTTTACGCGACGGAGACGGTCGTGTTGGCGGCGATCATCGGCGGGATCATCTGGAACCTAATTACCTGGCGTTTCGGCATCCCCAGCAGCTCGTCCCATGCGCTGATCGGCGGGCTCGTCGGCGCGGCGCTCGCGCGGGGATTCGCGATCGCACAGACCTTGCCGCACGGCGCGATGGGCGTCGTGGATTGGAAGGGCATTCTCGACAAGGTGATTCTTCCGCTGATCGCCTCGCCCCTCGTCGGCCTCATCGTGGGATTTCTGATCATGGCGGGCATCACGATGGCCTTCGCCCATTGGCACCCCAAGGGCGTCGGAGCCGTCTTCAAGCGCCTGCAATTACTCTCCTCGGCGCTGATGGCCTTCGCTCACGGGCAGAACGACGCGCAGAAGAGCATGGGGGTGATCACGCTGGCCCTGATGGGCCACGGCGTCCATGTGGCGCTTACGAAGAAAGGCGATCCGGAGATCCCGCTTTGGGTCATCATCAGTTGCGCGTCGGTGATGGCGCTCGGCACCTCGGCCGGCGGTTGGCGGATCATCCGCACGATGGGTCACCGGATCATCCGGCTCGAGCCGGTGAACGGCTTCGCCGCGGAGTCGGCGGGAGCGGCGGTCATCCTCACAGCGAGCCACTTCGCGATGCCGGTCAGCACGACCCACTGCATCGCCGGCAGCATCTTCGGCGTGGGCGCGGCGAAGCGGCTTTCCGCCGTGCGTTGGCAAGTCGCGATCAATATGGTCGTCGCCTGGATCGTAACCATCCCTGCTGCCGCCACCTTCGGCGGCCTCGCCTATTGGGCGATCAGCGCGATGGGAGGATGATGGGGAGAGGGGATGATTGGGGTGAAGGGGTGATGGAGGTGATGGAGGTGATGGAGGTGACCGGTTCACTGATCATCGGTTTCCGGTCTCCGATCTCAGGTCACCGGTCACTGGTTACCGGTCACCTCCATCATCTCCATCATCTCCATCATCCCCCCAACGCCGCCTGAGCCGTTCGTTTGATCCGGTCGAAGCGGGACGGGATATTCAGGGCCTTCTTGAACACGTCCGCGTTCCCTTTCGCGTCCCACTTGGCAAGAACGTCGATGGCTTCGACAACGACGGCGATCGGCTCTTGGTCGTTGATCAGCGAGCGGAGTCGTTGCGTCGTGGCCGGATCGACGGGCAGGAGGCCGAGCGCGTGGACGGCGTCGGCTCTCCGCTGGAAGCTCGGGTGATCCATCATGCCTAGCCAAAAGCTGCGAAGCTGCGGCTTCTTCAAGTTCCCCAGTTGCCGGACCGTCCGGAACGCCGGGAACTGGCTCGAATCTTTGGCCACGACGTCGGCGACCATCTGGATCGTCGCGTCGGACGGTTCGCCGGTGAGCAGTTGGCGCATGGCCTCGCTCCGGTCGTCGCAATTCGGGGCGAACTTGAGAATCAGAGGCAACTCGGTCGTCGCCCAATGAAGCGTGGGAATCTCCCGAAGGAAATCATGGTCGGGATCGAGGATGACGGCGCCGGCCTGAGCCGCGGGAATATCGAACGTCTCGTCCGCCTTGCTGAGATGAACCGGATATTCCTTGAACTCTCCGGACGTCGAAATCACGCCAACCTTGGCTGGGATGTCGTAAATCGGGGTGCCGTCCTTGGTGTCCTGCGTCTGCATGACGTGGAGCTCGATGCCGGTTCCCTTCGGCGTCCACGTGTAGTCGAGGACCGGGTGGCCGGGCTTGTCGATCCATTGCGCCCAGAATGGCTCGCAGTTGATGCCGGTCGCCTCGGTCATGGCGCGGCAAAGTTGGCAGCTCTGGACCGGCGTGTGCTGCCAGGTCGTGAGATAGAGATGGAGTCCGGCGAAGAAGGCCTCGTCGCCCAGCCATCGGCGTAGCGTGTGGAGGATGACGCCGCCCTTGGGATAGGTGTGGCTGTCGAACATCGCGTCGGCGCTGGGATACAGCTTCGTGGAGAGGGGCCGCTTATAGATGCGCGCTTCCTGGAAGTAGCTCCGCATGTTGTTGTCGATCTCTTCGTCGTAGCCGTTCCGACCGCGCGAATGCTCGAAATAGAGGCTTTGCATGAAGGTGGCGAAGCTCTCGTTGAGCCAGATGTCGCCCCAATCCTTGCAGGTCACGGTATCGCCGAACCACTGGTGGGCCAGCTCGTGCGAGTTGACGCTGGCGGCGGTGCGAAATCCTTCCCTCTTGTCGGTCAGCTCGCCGGAGCCGAGGGTCGTCGCGGAGGCGTTTTCCATGCCTCCGCCAAAGTCGTACATGGCGTCCTGCGCGTATTTCGGCCAGGGATATTTGTAGCCGAGCACCTTCGAGTAGAAGCTGAGCATATCCTTAGTGTCGCCGAAGGTGTCGTCGATGTAAGAGCCCATGCCCTTCGGCACGACGTAGAGGAGCGGCACGCCTTCCCAGGTGTCTCGCTTGATGTCGAACGGGCCGCCGCATAGGGTCAGCAGATAGGTCGCGTGGGGAATCGTCGATTTCCAGTCGAAGGTGCGCCGCTTCTTATCCGCGCTGACCGTGTCCGACAGGAGGACGCCGTTGCCGATCACGTCCCACTCGGCCGGGACCGTGCATCGCGTTTCGCTCGTCGCGAGGTCGTTGGGATAATCCCACGTTGGGCACCAGTTGCTGGTGGATTCGCTCTCGCCCTGGGTCCAGAAACCCATACGGTCGGGGGCTCCGTCTCGGGGCTCGATCCAGTGCCATCCGCCGACGCCTCCGAAAGGCGACGCCTTCGTATTGATGCCCTTGTAGTCGATGGCGATCTGGAGCTTTTGCCCCTTCACGGAAGGCGCGACATCGACAAGGAGGTTCCGGCCATCGTGCGTAAAGTGGGCTTCCTTGCCGTCGACGGTCACCTTGGAAATCTGCAGTTGCACGCCGGCCATCAGCCGGATCTGGGTGATGCCGTTTCGCAACGGAGCCATCGTGTTTACGGCGTGCCCGGAGATCGTCCGATTCGCATAGTCGACATCGACGTCGACGGCGACGTTGAGAAGGTCGCACGTGCGGTCCGGCGCATAGTGGATCGAGACGTTTCCGGGAGCGAAGGGATTTCGATTTTGGCCGAAGACCTGGCCCGCGACGGCGAGTGCGAATGGCAAGAAGGAGAGCATGCTAAACGCGATTATATCAACGTGGGGCCTCTTGTCGGCATAGGCCCTTGGACCGGAAACTCTAATATTCCGTGTTAACGTGACAGTGTCGGGAGGATTGGTGGGATGAAGAAGTTAATCGGTTTAGGTTTGGCGGCGGCTCTTTTGTCGGGATGCGAGGTGATCGGCGGTCTTAGCTCCGGGCAGCAAATTGTGGGTTCCGGAAAGTCGACGACCATCAGCAAGCATGTCGCTTCCTTTAAGAGAGTCGAGATTACGGGATCGATGGACGCCGAGATCACGATAGGCAAAGCGAGCGACATCCGCATCGAGGGAGACGACAATATCGTGCCTCACGTGACGTGCGTCGTCAAGAACGACACCCTCATGATCGGCATGGATAACGGCAGTTATTCCACTCATGGGCGTATCAAAGTTTCATTCGCGGTTCCCAGCCTGGAGGGCGTGGGCCTGACGGGGTCGGGTGACGTCGACTTGCGCGGATATCATGGCGATGGTCTTTCCGTCGACCTTAGCGGCTCCGGCAACATTACCGCCGATGGCTTGGCGAAAAGCCTTACGGGAACGATTTCCGGTTCCGGGAATCTTTCGCTCTTTGGTTTGAAATCCGACGACGCTTCGGTGGACATCAGCGGATCTGGAAATGCCGAGGTATCGGTCAGCGGCACGCTGAGCGCCACCATCGCCGGTTCCGGAGATATTCGATACAAGGGCCATCCGACCGTCTCGAAATCGGTTACCGGCTCGGGCACCGTCGAGGCCGGCGACTAACCCTCCGAGATCGGCTGGATCAGCGGCTGGACCCGTAGGAATGCTTCGACCACCTGCGGGTCGAACTGAGATTCGGAGCATCGCCGGATTTCCGCGATCGCGGTTTCGTCGCTTCTCGGTGCGCCATGCAGGCCCATCAGGATAACGTCAAAGGTCTCCGCGAGATTGATGATCCGCGCGCCGAGCGGAATTTCGGCGCCGGCCAACCCGTCCGGGTATCCTCCCCCGTCCCATCGCTCGTGGTGGTGCCGAATGCTCGGAATGCAGGGCTGAAGCCAATCGAAAGCTTCGATCACGCTTGCCGCGATCATCGCGTGGAGGCGAAGCGCGTCCATCTCCTCTTCGGTGAGACGGCCGATCTTGCCCAGCAATTGGGCGTCGATGCTGATCTTGCCGACGTCGTGCAGCAGGGCGGCATAACGTAATTCGAGGAGGGATTCGTCGTTGAGCCCAAGGGCTTCGCCGGTGGCGACCGCATAGACGGCCACGCGCTCCGCGTGACCCCGCTCGCTCGGCGAATGGCGGTCGAGGCGGGAAAGCAAGGAACGGATCACCTCGTTCCGCTCGGTTCGAATTTCGTCGGTTAGATCGATCGCAACACCTCACAGACTTGTTCGAGCTCGCTCTCTTCGAGCGTTCGGGGATCGAGCCAGACGCGTCCGTCCTCGATCCGGCCTATGATATCGGCTTCTCTCAACTTCTTCAACGTGGCTTCTGCATTTTTCGTCGATAAGCCCACACGCCAGGTCGGGATGCCAAGGCCCGGCGCGGATCCGCCGCCGACTTCGGTAATCCCCTCTTCCAGGAGGCTTCCCCTCACGCATTCGGCCAGTTTGCCGGCGAGCAACTTCACTTCCTCCAGCGGCCGCCCGATATAGGCCATCGAGCGGATCTCCGACTCTCGCCCTTCGACGTACAAGCGCAAGGTCGCCTCGAGGGCGGCGAGGCTCAACTTGTCGATTCGGAAGGCTCGGGCCAGCGGGTGACGTCTCAGCTTTTCGAGACTCTCCGAACGGCCGAGGATCAGGCCGGCTTGCGGCCCGCCAAGCAGCTTATCGCCGCTCGCCGTGACGACGTCGGAGCCGGCGGCGACGCTGTCCCGCAGGGTTGGGACTTCGAAGAGACGATGCGGTGAAAGATCGCTGAGGCAGCCGGTGCCCATGTCGTCGATACATAGAGCGCCGTAGGCATGAGCAAGGCGGACGAGGTCGCGCAGGCTCGGCTGCTCCGTAAATCCGACGATTTTGAAATTGCTCGTATGGCATCGAAGAATCGCTGCGGTTTCCCCGTTGATCGCCGATTCGTAGTCCCCGAGCCTGGTCTTATTCGTGCAACCGACCTCGACGAGACGGCAACCGCTTTCCTCGACGATATCGGGCATGCGGAACGATCCCCCGATTTCGACCATCTGACCCCGAGAGAGGATCACTTCCCTGCCCTTGGCGAGGGCGGATAGAGCGAGAACGACGGCAGCCGCACCGTTATTCACGACGAAGGCGTCTTCCGCGCCGGTCAATTCGATGAGCAGCGAGCGGACATGCTCTTGCCGGTTGCCGCGCTTGCCGGTTTCCGCCTCGATCTCGAGTGTCGAATGGTTGGCGGCAACGGCTCGGACATGGTTGGCGACGACCTCCGCCATCCGGGCTCGCCCCAAGCCGGTATGGAGGATCACGCCGGTCAAATTGATCGCGGGCCGAAGGCTCGTTCGCTGCATGTTTTCGGCGATGGCGAGGGCTCTCTCCTCCGGCCTTGCCCCGCCGGTCTCCGTTCCGGATCGAATCGCTTGGCGCATTTCCTCGATAACCTGGCGCGCAACGGCGACCCGGATGCGCTCTGGGAAGCCGGCCAACTCTTTGGCGCGGCTGAGGGAATCCACCTTTGGCAGCGAGCGCAAGGAGTCCATGTCGTCCAGTTTAATGCTTTGGGGCTTTTTTGGAGAACGGACTACTTGCGGTTCTAATGTGCCTAGCCTGGGACCTTCTTCCCTCACGCCTCGGGTTGCTGTAGAATCTTAGCCAATGGAAGCGCCTCCTCCTTATATGCCGCCAAAGAAGAAGAGTAACACCGGGCTCATTATCGGCTTGGTCGTCGCCGGCGTCTTAGTCTGCTGTGTGGGTCCGATCGTGGCCCTGGTCGCCGGCGGTCTGTTTATCTTCAAAAGCGCGACTCCCTTGATTACCTGCAGCCTCGCGTACCAGGATGCCCGCGACGCGGTTAAGGATTATGCTCAGGAGCACAACGGAAAGCTGCCCCCCGCGGAACATTGGCAAGACGAGATCAGACCGTATTACGAGAAGATCGTTGCCAACCGGCCGAAGAACGAGAACCCCTTTGGCACCATGGCGTCCGGGGGAGCGTGGGGCTGCGACAACGGCGCCGGCGGCCGAACCGGCATGGCGTTCAACGACGACCTCTCGAACCAGCCTCTCAACAAGGCTGTGACGGACGACTCGGTTGTGCTCTTCGAGGTCGAGAAGGCTACCGAGAACGCCCACGAGAAGTATTCGAAGCCCAGCGGATCGGCCAACGAGCCGAAAATCTTCGGCCAGCCTCGGGGTTGGTTCCTCGTTCGCATGAGCGGCGAACCGATGCTCCTGAACAAGGGCAGGGAGACTCCGGTCAACACCGGACCGAAGGTACGCGTCAACAGCAACGATTAATCGGCAGCATTGACCTTCGGTTGGCAAGGATTCCAGGTCGACCACCCCGAAGACTGGGGCCCTGTCTCCATGCGCGGCTCTGCCTCCGAAGGATATGTACGCTTGGCGTCTTCCGGACGCCTCTCGCTGCAGGTTCGGTGGCAGCGGGGCACACCGTCCGATTTGAACCGCGTCCTCGAGGCCTATCTTCGCCGCCTCCGGAAAGGTTCGAAAGAGCCCTTTAAGGCCGACCGCCACGAAGATGACGGATCGCTGCTCTATCATTGGGTTGGCGACGGGCAAGGCCGCGGCAGCCTGTTCTGTTCGGACGGGCTCGTTCACTTCCTGGAGATCACCGGCGCGCGGCGCGATTCTCTTTTGCCCCACCTGAGATCGAGCCTCGATTCCTTCAGGAGACCCGGCGGGGATTACGCTTTGTGGTCCGTGCTCGGATTGCGGGTTTGGATTCCTACCCGTCTCGAGCTGTCACGACACGACTTTCTTGCCGGAAAGACGTCCTTGCACTTCCGAGGGAGGCTGGACCGTCTGGAATGCGTGCGTTGGGGTTTGGCGGAGAGACTGCTGCACCGGCAGGGTCTGGAAGAATGGGCGCGAGCGGCTTGCCGATTATCCTCCGCCGACGCCTTCGAAGAAGGCGACGGCCTCCGTCTGGAAAAGGCCGGACGCCTCGGGCGAAAAGTCGTCCTCGTTCGCCATGAGCCGGAGCACAATCAAATCGTGACTGTAAGCGCGAGCCTTGCAAGCATTGCGCGAAGTCCTAGTTGGGCCTGGTTCGGGGAGGAGGCTCCTGCGTAAGCCGTCGAAGCTCTCGCTGGAATCCATGCGGAAGGCTCGCCCCCTTCGGAATCCGGATGTCGAGGAACTTCGCCTCGGCGAGAGCGTCACGCTGACAGGCCCGGCCGTCCTCAAGGGCCTCCTCGGAAAGATCGTTTCGAAGGCGACGACAAAGCCCGTCACCAAACAATACGAGCTCGAAGAGATTGGGGCGTTCGTTTGGTCCCAGATCGACGGGCGGAAGAGCTTTGACGGGATCGCCAAGCAACTCCAAGCGAAATACAAGATGAATCGGATGGAAGCGGAGGCGTCCCTGGATGCCTTTCTGCGGATGCTCGCCGAGCGGGGCCTGATCACGCTGCTTGTCAAGGAGAGCAAGTGAAACAGGCCGAGCCGCCTTTTCGCGTGGCATGGGGCCAAGCCGTCGCGAGCATCCGCGTCCGCTTCTGGCGACACGCCCTGACCGCGTCCGGCGTCGCCCTCGGCATCGCCTTCTTTTCCTCGGTGCAGGCCTCGCGGCTCCTGCAGCGCTCCTCCGATCCCTTCGAAATCCAGCGGCTGCAGTGGATGGCCGCCACTTCCCTGCTGATGTGCCTGGTCGGCGTGACCAACTCGATGCTCATGTCCGTTACCGAGCGCTATCGCGAAATCGGGACGATCAAATGCCTCGGGGCTTCGGACGGATTCATCGTCAAGGTCTTCTTCTTGGAATCGGTCCTCATCGGAATCGTGGGCTCACTCGGCGGCTCCATCCTGGGGACCTGCGCGATCGGCCTGTTCGATGGTTTCCAGGTGGTTCCTCTGCTTGAGGCGATCGGCCTTGGCGCCGTCGTCGGACTGACGATGACGATCCTCGCCGCGACGGCTCCGGCGATCCAAGCGGCGAGAATGCCGGCAGCGGCCGCCTTGCGGGTGGAGGTCTGATGGCGAACACCGTTGTCCGCACCACCGAGCTGGTCAAGCGGTATGGCGAGGGCGAGGCGACGGTCTACGCCCTCAACGGCGTTACCTGCGAAATCTACGAGGGAGAGTATCTCTCGATCATGGGGCCGAGCGGCTCCGGCAAATCGACGCTCTTCAATATGATCGGCGGGCTCGACAAGCCGACCGACGGCTCCGTCTTCGTCAACTCCGTGGACATCGCGCAGCTCACGCCTCGGGAGCTGGCCTTCCTGCGCTGCCATACGATCGGCTATATCTTTCAGACCTTCAATCTCGTGCAGGTGAGGACGGCCCTCGAAAACGTGACGCTGCCGATGCTCTTCGCGGGCCTTCAACCGGACGAAGCGGACGAGCGCGGGATGAAACTCCTCGATACGGTCGGGCTGGCCAACCGTTATCATCACCGCCCGGCCGAGCTTTCCGGCGGGCAGCAGCAGCGCGTTGCGATAGCCCGGGCCCTCGCCAACTCGCCCGCGATCGTTCTCGCCGACGAACCGACGGGAAACCTCGATCTCAAGACCGGCCAAGAGATCATCGACCTCTTACGCAGGATGAACCAGGAGCAAGGAGTGACGGTCATTTCCGCGACTCACGACAACAAGATGCTCGAGGCGTCGGACCGGATCTTTCATATCCGCGACGGCAAGCTGGCCGAAGTCGAAGAACGCGCAAGCCAGTAAGCCGTCATATACTGACGTCATGAAGTGGATTCTCGCGCTCGCCCTCTTTTCTGCTCATTCCTTCGTGATCGGAGGCTGCGGGCAAGGCGGTTCCACTGCGAAAGCAGGCGACGCAGAGAGCTTTCTGAAATGGAGCATGGATCAATGCGCCGCTCTGAAAAGCTACGAGGCCACCGTCGACTGGAAGATGACCGACGCCCATTCGTCGCGGAAAATCTTCTACGTCAAGCCGAACAAATTCAAAATTTCGTCCGACTCTCAAGGGCAAATGACGATGACCGCCGTCTCTAACGGCGCCAAGCTCGTCGAATATACGAGCGATCCGAGCCTACCGGCAACATCCTACGGGGCTCCCTCTACCATCTTTGCCGCGAACTCGATGCAAATGAAGCACCCGATGTTCGACGGTTCTCTGTTCTATCAGTTCTTTGGGGGCTCATCGAATTTCGACCATCTCGTCGACAAGGGCAAAGCGAAGATCGAGTTCGGCGCCGACGAGAAGGGGCCAGGAGGCGAGGACGCGCGCGTCGTCAAGTTTTACGGCGCGGAAACCTACGGACACGTCGAGGCTTTGATCGGAAAGAAAACGGGCCTTGTGTATCGGATTCAGTACGACAGCGAACCCCTGTTGGACATGATGAAGTCCGATCCCGAGTTTTTGAAGACTGCGGGCGCCAATCCGAAACTGCTCACGACCGAGATATTTTCCGATGTGAAGACGAACGCGCCCATCCCTGAATCCACCTTCGACTGCACGCCTCCGAAGGGCGCCAACCTCACGGACGGCGGCAAGAGCGAGGGCGAACGAAGCGTCGAGCCCAAGGCGCCCGTTCCCGTTGGCAAGCTGGCGCCGGACATCGAGGTGACCGGGCTGGATGGAAAGAAGCTGAAGCTATCCTCGCTCAAGGGCAAGATCGTCATGATCGACTTCTGGGCAACATGGTGCCCCCCTTGTCGGGCCAGTCTTCCGACGACGAACAAGATGCACGAGAAGTACGCTTCGAAGGGTCTGCAGGTCGTCACCGTAAGTGACGAGGACAAGGACACCGTCGCCAAGTTCGTGAAGGACAACCGATACACCTTCCCGACCTTCTTGGACCCCGGAGACAAGGCAAGCAAGGTCTACAACGTTCAGGCGATTCCCTGCCTCGTCATTATCGATGCCCAGGGGAACTTGTCCAGCTATTCCGTCGGGCTCGAGCCAGAGGAAAACGTGCTGGCGAACCTGAAGAAGGCTGGGTTGAAGACGGACTAGATCCCGAGCACATCCCTCTGGGCGCGGATGAGCTCGTCGATGCCCTTCTTGGCGAGCTTGAGCATCTTTCCCAAGGTTTCCGCGCCGAACGGTTCCTGTTCGGCCGTGCCCTGGATTTCGACGAATTTGCCCGACTCCGTCATCACGACGTTCATGTCCGTGTGCGCGGTGCTGTCCTCGTCGTAGTTCAGGTCGAGGATCTCCTGATTGCGGTAGATGCCCACGCTGATCGCGGCGATCGGCTCTTTGAGGAGGATTTCCTTGATCATCCGCCTATCGATCATCCATCGCATGGCGTCGTACAGAGCAACGTAGGCGCCGGTGATGGCCGCGCACCTTGTGCCGCCATCGGCCTGGATGGCGTCGCAGTCGAGGGTGATCGTCCGTTCGCCCAGCCTTTCTAGGTCGACTACGCTTCGAATGGCCCGGCCCACGAGCCGCTGAATCTCCATGTTTCGGCCGTTCGGCTTCATCAAATCGCGCTGGTTGCGCTGGCGGCCGGACCTGGGGAGCATCGAATACTCCGCGGTGACCCATCCCTGCCCCTTCCCTTTCAGAAACGGAGGCACCCGATCTTCGACCGTCGCGGTGACGAGCATGTGGGTTTCGCCGATCTTGACGAGGCAGGAACCTTCGGCGAAGTTGGCGAAGCCTCGTTCGAGACTATAGGGGCGGAGTTGGTCGAGTTGCCGACCGTCGGGACGCATGCCTTTCAAGGTACCGCACAGCGTGGCGCTTCAGACAGGATTTTCAACGCACGGCATGAACTAGGCAAACGAGCAGCTTGGCTTCCTTCGCGCGACATTTAGAACGCTCAAATAGTGCTTCCTGATGGTCCGATCCCGGGCAATCTCTCGAATCGCGCGATACAGCGTCTCCTTCTTCGAGGCTTCCATCACCAGATGCCCGGAGTAAGTGTTGAGGAGATCGATGTAGCCTTCGGCGTCATAGTCCACGGTCCACAGGTAACGCCGCGACTCGATGAAGTCGAAGAAACCGGATTCGGAAATCGGCCCGCGCAGATCGGGCGTCTCGTCGGGCGTGGGCGGCGGCCATGCATCGAACGCCTCGCCGATAGCGTCGTAGGTCGGCTGGATCTCCGAGAAGAACGGATCGAAGTCTTTCGGAAAGGCGTGCTCGTTCGCAACGATCGCCAGAAGGCCATCCTGCTTCAGTATTTCGGCAGTCTTCCGGTAGCCCGTGGCGGGATCGATCCAGTGCCAAGCCGATATCGCGAAAATGATATCGAACCGGTCAGGGCCAGGATTCCACGATTCGAACTCGGCCTCGAGGACTTTGGCGGTCTTAAAGGTGGCAAGATTGCGCCGGGCAATCGCAGCCAGGCTCTTTCCCAACTCGATGCCTGTAAGCCGGCAGCCGCGTTGAGCCAACGCGACGGAGGCTTTGCCGGTCCCGCATCCGATTTCGAGGACATGCGGATGCGGCGGCGCCAAGGTCAATAGATCGTCGAAGATGGGGCCGGGATATGACGGGCGGGCTCGATCATAAAGATCGGCGACCGAGTCGAAGACGTCTCTCAGTGGTTTTGGCATGCCTAACTTGTGCCCCTAAGAAGCTAACCCTATTTATCCAGGTGAGGCAATCCCGGCTCCTTGACGACGACGAGCACGACCGAACTGATCGTGCGGATGAACTGGGGCTGCGCTCGGATACAGAGGAGAAGGTCTCGAAGGTCTTCAGGCGAGGCGCATCGCACCTTCAGAATGAACGTGTCTTCGCCCGCGATATCGTGACATTCGAAGATTCGTTCATTGATGCTCGATCCATCCAACAAGAAGGCAAAATCTGAACTAGCCAAGCTAAGGCCCCGCTTGCCTTAAAGGTCGTAGGTCTTTGGTCGCCGTTTCCCTGGCGCTCTTCGCGGCTCCCCAAGGGACGTGATACACCGGCAATATGCTATCCGCCCTTGTTGCCGCCGCCTCCTTGGCCTCCGCTGGCGCCGGCTTGCTTGGCCTCCAGCTCAACGTCAGCGCCCATGGAGGGGTCGATGAGTTATTCGCGCTGGCCAAGGAAACCCGCGAGATGGGTTGCTCGCTCCTGGCTCATTCGGTCAAATGGAGCGACATCGAGCGGAGCCCTGGAAAAATCGATACCGCCGACCTGAAGCGAGACTTCGACTGGAGAGGGAAAATGGGCTTCGTCTCTTATCTCACGATCCAGACGATCGATACGAATCAACGCACGCTTCCTTCGGATCTGATGAGGGAAGCTTGGGACTCACCGGTCATGCTCCGCCGGGAGACTGCAATGCTGCATGCGGTCGCAAAGGCGCTGCCAAAATCCATCGGGGCTGTCATGCTTGGGAACGAAGTCGATGGTTACCTGATCGCTCACCGCAACGAGATAGCGCCTTACCTATCCTTCCTCAAATCCGGCCGCACCGTGCTCCGAGCGGACGTCCCCGGCCTCCCGGTCGGCGTCACGACGATGTTTCTCAACTTGAAGTCGGAAAAGGACTTGATCTCCCAGCTCCAAGCGCCGATGGATCTCGTTTCCATGACCTACTACCCCCTCGAGGGAATGGCGCGACCCAGACCTCCCCGCGAGGTGATGAGCGACTTCGAAGAGATGCTCCGGTTTTCGGGCAAGCGACTGCTCTTCTTGCAGGAAGCGGGCGTGCCCGCCTCGCCCCTGGTTGGATCGTCGGAGGACCTGCAAGCGGAATTCGTCGACCGATTGTTCGACGCCATGGCCAAGTATCGCGCTCGCTTAGCCGGCGTGTGTTATTTCCTGGCGATCGATTTCAGCGACAGCCTACTCGACCAGCTTGTCGGCTACTATGGTGTTCAAGGCGACCGGTTCCGCGCCTTTCTAGGCTCGCTAGGCTTGAAGAAGCAGGACGGCAAGCCGAGAAAGGCTTGGGAAGTCTTTAAGAAAAGGGCGTCGGAATACACGGCCGACCATCAGTTCTAGAAGGCAAAAAAGAAAAGCCCCACCGAAGTGAGGCTTTCAATTTTTATCTATCCGGGCAACGCGCTTATCTTCCAGGACCCTGCGGACCAAGTACTTCCGCCGCTGAGGAGCTTAACTGCCGTGTTCGGGATGGGAACGGGTGTTTCCTCCTCGCTATGGCCACCCGAATAGAAATCGGTTAGCGGTTAGCGGTTGGCAGATCGCGGACCAAACCGCAGCAGCCAACGTGCTTCGCCGCACTCTGTCTCTTGTGCAACGGCCGACTGCGAACAGCCAACCGCCAACGCACTCGAAGAGTGCTTAGAGAGTTGCACATGAAGAAGTAGATTCAATCTCTATCGAGCACTCGATAAAGCCTGGGTCAATAAGCCCTCGACCACTTAGTATCGCTCACCTTAACGTATTACTACGCTTACAGACGCGACCTATCAATCCGGTAGTCTTCCGGGGGTCTTACTCATTTGATGGGAAATCTTATCTTGAGGTGTGCTTGGCGCTTAGATGCTTTCAGCGCTTATCACTGCCCGACGTGGCTACCCAGCGTATGCTCCTGGCGGAACAACTGGTACACCAGAGGTCGGTTCACTCCGGTCCTCTCGTACTAAGAGCGACTCCTCTCAAATTTCCTGCGTGCGTAGTGGATAGGGACCGAACTGGCTCACGCCGTTCTGAACCCAGCTCGCGTGCCGCTTTAATCCGTGAACTCCGGAACCCTTGGGACCGTGTACAGCCCCAGGATGCGACGAGCCGACATCGAGGTGCCAAACCATGCCGTCGCTGTGAGCGCTCGGGCAAGATCAGCCTGTTATCCCCGGGGTAGCTTATATCCGATGAACCCTGACGTGCCCACGCACAATCAGAGGGTCACTTAGCTCGACTTTCGTCCCTGCTCGACCTGTGTGTCTCGCAGTCAATCACACTCTATACCTATACGCTCAACGGCTGATTTCCAACCAGCCTGAGTGTAACTTTAGGCGCCTCCGTTACCTTTTCGGAGGCGACCGCCCCAGTCAAACTACCCGCCAGTCATTGTCTTGTAACCCGATAAGGGCCACAGTTAGTGAACCAGATACAACAGTGTGGTGTTCCATTGGTGCCGAAGCTCCCACATACGCTCTTCAGCTGTATCCAATTCACAATGACAGGGTGTAGTAAAGCTCCACGGGGTCTTTCCGTCCTACTACGCATAGCCCGCATCTTCACGGGCGCTACAATTTCACCGAGCTTCTCGTTGAGACAGTTCCCAAGTCGTTACGCCTTTCATGCGGGTCGGTATTTAGCCGACAAGGAATTTCGCTACCTTAGGACCGTTAGAGTTACGGCCGCCATTCACCAGGGCTTCAATTCAATGCTTCGCTTGCGCTGACATCTCCTATTAACCTACTGGCATTGGGCAGGCGTCAGCCCCTATACTTCGGTTTTCACCTTAGCAGAGACCTGTGTTTTTGGTAAACAGTCGCCTGGGATGCTTCGCTGCGGCCCCTTGCGGGGCGCCCCTTATCGCGAACTTACGGGGCTCATTTGCCTAGTTCCTTAACGAGAGTTCTCTCGAACGCCTTAGTCTCCTCGACTCACCTACCTGTGTCGGTTTGCAGTACGGTCAGCTTTCAAGTTATGCTGTGGAGCTTTTCTAGGCCCCCCTCAATCTGACTTCGTTCACCCCGAAGGGCTCCCTTCGCCGGCTTCAACCTTTCCGCCACTCTCTCAAGTGGCCCAGTCTAGGCCTAGCCCGCCACTACCAACAGTGCGGGATCAGATATCGAGAAGCGTCCCTCCATTGCCTATCAGCTGGGTCCGGAATTTCAACCGGATATCCATCGGCTACGCCTTCTGGCCTTGCCTTAGGGACCGCCTAACCTCCGTCTGACGAACATAGCCGGAGAAACCTTAGGTTTTCGGCGGACAGGATTCTCACCTGTCTAATCGCTACTTATGTCTGCATTCTCACTCGTGTCCGCTCCACCTGTGCTCACGCTCAAGCTTCACTGCTGAACACGACGCTCCCCTACCGATCGCTTACGCGATCCCGAAGCTTCGGGAGTGTGCTTTAGCCCCCTTACATTTTCCGCGCGAAATCACATTCGGCCAGTAAGCTGTTACGCACTTTTTAAAGGGTGGCTGCTTCCAAGCCAACCTCCTGGCTGTTTACGCGATCTCACATCGTTTCACACTTAGCACACGTTTAGGGCCCTTAGCTGTCGATCTGGACTATTTTCCTTTTGACGACGGATCTTATCACTCGCCGTCTCACTGCCACGCTAATTCAATGGTATTCGGAGTTTGGTTGGGTTCGGTAAGCGGGTAAGCCCCCTAGCCCATTCAGTGCTCTACCCCCAAAGAACAACACGTAACGCTGCACCCAAATGCATTTCGGGGAGAACCAGCTATCTCTGCGTTCGATTGGCATTTCACCGGACTTACCACAGCTCATCCCGAGATTTTTCAACATCAATGAGTTCGGTCCTCCATGGTGTGTTACCACCACTTCAACCTGGCCATGGCAAGATCACGCAGTTTCGGGTCTACTAATACTGACTTGACGCCTTATTCAGACTCGGTTTCCCTCCGGCTCCGCGTCTTAAACGCTTAACCTTGCCAATACTAGTAACTCGCAGACTCATTCTGCAAAAGGCACGCCATCACACTTGGCCGGATTGCTCCGGTCATGGTGCTCTGACTGTTTGTGGGTTGTGCGATTTCAGGTTCTATTTCACTCCCCTGCCCGGGGTTCTTTTCACCTTTCCCTCACGGTACTGGATGCACTATCGGTGACAAGTTGTGTTTAGCCTTACGCAGTGGTCTGCGCAGATTCACACGGGGTTCCACGTGCTCCGTGCTACTCAGGTACCACTTGAATTCGATTGGGTTTTAACATACGGGGCTGTCACCCTCTGTGGCGGTTCGTTCCAGAACTCTTCGGTTAACTTGCTCGATCTTCTTTTCTGCTTCGCGTTGGCGGTTAACGGTAAGCGGCCAGCGGTTAAAACCGCTCACTGCCCACTGCTAACAGCCAACGAGAAGTAGTAGTGGCCCTACAACCCCAGCCGGCAAGCCGACTGGTTTGGGCTTTTCCGCGTTCGCTCGCCGCTACTTGCAGAATCTCTTCGATTTCTTTTCCTCCGGTTACTTAGATGTTTCAGTTCACCGGGTTCCCTCCTCACAGACTATGAATTCATCTGTGGGTCACCAGACATTACTCTGATGGGGTTTCCCCATTCGGATACGCTTGGATCAACGCTTCTGTGCAGCTCCCCAAGCCGTTTCGCCGCTTACGCGTCCTTCATCGGCAACTTGTCCCTAGGCATTCGTCGCACACCCTCTTAAGCTTATTTTGACCTTGGCTTTATCGAGTGTTCGATAGAAATTGCTTCTACTTCTTCGCTATGCAACTTTCAAAGAACTCTTTCGCTGGCCACCGGGCATTCAGTCCAGCGGCAAGGAGAGATGATACCAGCGCGGGCCCTCGATGTCAAGGCTTGCGGCATCTTTTTCCACAAAGGTTCCGCACGCCTGCGGCGAAGTCCCCTCAACCGGGCTGTCGGGCCGTTCTCCATTGACGGACCGAAGGAAAATCATCGGCACGCGACCCGATTCCCTTTACCCATTCTATATGCCGGACCGAGCGATGCCGTTACACTGTCTACCGGTGAAACGAAAGAAGGAACGGGTTTGGAAGGAGTATTTCAACTCCCTCGCGGTCGCTTTCGGCATCGCGGCCATCTTCGCGTTCATCGTGCCCATAAAGGTCGACTCCAACCAGTCCCTGCCGATCGATTTGCGGCTGTGGTTGGGCTTTCTGTCTGGAACCGTCTTTGGACATGCCTTCTTTATCGTGGGTTACTTTCTGCCGAGGGTGCGGTTCCCATCGTTCCTGCTGACATGTCTGGTCCGCAGCCTTATCATCTGCTTTACGATGGTCGTCGGCCTCCTCGTCGTCGTCCCACTCAGTATCGCCGGCATGGCCCGCCCTATTCTCGCGCCGTGGAACCCGTTGGTCTTGGCCCGTTTTCGAGAGGCCTTCCCCCCGGCCTCGATCCTTAATTGGACCCTCATCGGCCTCGGTATGTCGATCGTGATCAACGCGGCCTACCAGATCAACCGAAAGCTCGGTCCATGGGTCGCCTGGCACTGGATCACCGGCAAGTACCACACGGCGCGCGAGGAGGAAAGGATCTTCATGTTCCTCGACCTAAAGAATTCGACGACTCTGGCGGAGCGGATGGGCAATAAGAGGTTCAGCAACCTCTGTAAGGACTTTTTCGATGACCTCAGCTCGCCCTTGACGAAGACGTCGGGAACCGTGAGCCACTACATCGGCGACGAGGCCGTTCTCACATGGAAGCCCCAAAAAGGTCTGGACAAGGCGAAATGTCTGCAGTGCTTCCTGCTGATGCAAGAGGCGATCCAAGAACGCGCCGCCCACTATCGCAAGGAATATGGCATCGTTCCGGAATTCAAGGCCGGCGTCCACATCGGCCAGGTCGTCGCCGTGGAGGTCGGCGACATCAAGAGCGAGATCTGCTACTACGGCGACGTCCTCAATACGACCGCGAGAATCACGGGTCTGTGCAACGAACTGGCCTGCGATCTTCTCATCTCCGGCGAACTCCTGGCGCGCCTTCCCGATCTTCCTTCCGGGCTGGCCGCGCGTTCGTTCGGGCCCCGGCTGTTGAAAGGCAAGGAGCACGAAGTCGAAATCGTCGCCATGTCTCCCATCGACGACCCGGCCCAAGCCTCGAACGACGATAGCGATGCAAGATTAGAGAAATCTAACTTGCCTCAAACTCGCCTCTAATGTGCGCTGGCAATCTGCAAGGTGAACGGACCGGGACTTGCCTTGCGCCAGGAGGAAGGCTGGATTGTCGCCGAAGTCGATATCGCCTAAACTCTGGCAGGTGCCGATCCTCGTTCTGCTTGTGGGCCTTTGCGGCGTTGCATCGGCCGCGCTTCTCGCCCGGTATGGATTGGCTGCCGGCGTGTCCCCGGAGGCTCTTTCCGCCTGGAGGCTGACCGTCGCCTCACTCGCTTTGATCGCGACGGTTGCCGCTTTCCGTTTGCCGAAGATCGCCAAGGCGGACATCTGGCGTGCGGCCGTCGCCGGCGTCTTCCTCGCTCTGCATTTCTCAACCTGGATCGCCTCGCTCGAGTACGTATCGGTGGCGCGGTCGACTCTGCTCGTCGCCACCTCCCCGCTTTGGGCAGGGCTGCTCGGCCTGGTTTTGCCGAGCCTTCGGCCCCGGCCGATTTTCTGGCTTGGTCTGGCATTCGCGGCCGGCGGGACGATTCTGTTCACGAGCCAGTCATCCGCGGCGGTTCATCGAGGGCCGCCATGGGTAGGCGACTTGCTGGCCCTCGCCGGGGCCATCGCCATCGTGCCCTACCTCCTGCTGTCGCAGACCGTTCAAAGGAAAGCGGGGACGCTGGTGACCGTCACATGGATTTACGCGGCGGCGGCCGCGGTCTTGTGGTTCTATCTGTTGCCGATGGGCCAGGCCGTCGTTCCTCGCTCGACGAACGCCTGGATCTCGATCCTCGGCATGGCCATCTTCGCCCAATTGATCGGCCACAGCTCCCTGAACTACGCCCTGCGGCACTTCTCGGCGGCCCAAGTCGCAACGGCCACACTATTGGAGCCGGTCTTCGCGGCAATCCTCGCCTGGCTTTTCTTGGGCGAAGGGCTCAACTGGATACAAGTTGGAGGCGGTTTCGTCCTTCTGGCCGGAGTTGGGCTCGGGTTGAGAGGAGAGCCTCCGCCGGAAGCGGTCGCTCCATAGCCTACATCTGTTCGACGAAGTCGGCGAAGTAGGGGCGGGAATCCCATGGGCCGGGGGCCGCCTCTGGGTGGTACTGGATGCTGGCGGCTCGCGCCTCCGGCACCCGAATGCCTTCGACGGTGCCGTCGTTCAGGTTGAGCTGCGTCACTTCGGCGCCGGTTCCCTCGATCGAGGCCGGATCGACGGCGTAGCCGTGATTCTGCGACGTGATCGTCACCTTGCCGGTCAGGAGGTCCTTCACCGGGTGGTTGCTTCCCCGGTGGCCGAATTTCATCTTGAAGGTCTTGCCGCCCACGGCCTGGCAAAGAATCTGGTTTCCGAGGCAGATGCCGAAAATCGGCTTCTTTCCGAGGAGTTGGCGCACGGTGTCGACGACCGGCTCCAGGCGCGCGGGGTCGCCGGGGCCTGGGCTCAGCAGAATACCGTCCGGCCGGAAGGCCAAGACCTCGTCGGGAGTGGTCGTCGCCGGCAAGACGATGGGCCGGCAGCCGGCTGCCCAGAAGCGGCGCAAAATGTTGTACTTCAAGCCGCAGTCGATGACGACGAGGCGCTTCCGCCCGTCGTCCGGCTCGGCTTCCTCGATATCCTCTCGCCCAACCTTTCCCCATTTGTAAGGCGCCTTCGTGCTCACGTGGTACACGAAGTCGGTGTCGTCGTAGCTGGTCGCCCGGATCAGGTGTTCTCTGCCCTGATCGGGATCGTCGCAGATGACGCCCATGGAGACGCCGCCGCTGCGGATATGCTTCGTGATCGCCCGCGTATCGACGCCTTGGATTGCAACCATGCCGCGCTCACAAAGCAGTTGATGGACAGACTTCGTCGACCGCCAGTTAGAGGGAACGTCGCAGGACTCCTTCACGATGAATCCGGCCGGCTGGAGCCGGTCCGACTCGAAGTCGTCGTCGTTGATCCCGTAGTTGCCGATCAGCGGATAGGTGAGAAGGACGATCTGGCCGGCGTAGCTGGGATCGGTAAGAATCTCCTGGTAGCCGGTCATCCCGGTGTTGAAAACGACTTCGCCAATGGTTTCGCCATCGGCGCCGAGAGGCTTGCCTTGGTAGACGGTTCCGTCGCTTAGGACGAGGTAGCGATTCACTTCAGGGGACCCGAAAGAGGATACCAGCTTGTTCGCCGTTATCGGTTCTCGATTTCGACCGTCCTCGTTTGGCGTCCGACTTCCCTGCCGTCCGTATCGTAAGCGATCAGATCGATCGTCGCGGGTCCGTCCTTGAGCTGCCTCGTGTCGAACGTCCAGTGATACGGTCCGGGGAGGTCGGAGCGCAGCATCTCGACGCCGTTGACCCGCCAAACCACTATGGGCCGCTGGACGTAAGTTTTCACCCAAGCGCTCAACCCGACTTTGCCCTTGATCGTTTCCCCGGTGTCGAGAGGAAGAATCTCCTCCTTCGACATGGCCGGCTTGCCTTGAGACACCGACTGCAAGTAGTACGGCGAGTACAGCATCTGCTCGTAGCGCTTACGGATCGAGCGGCTCTCCAATAGCGAATAGTCGTTGAGCTGCCGTTCGGGCATCGCATGCTTAATCGCGTTCATGCTCAGCCAGCACACGGCTTTAACGCGCGGATATAGCCGAGGCAGAGCTGCGTAGAACTGGCCGATCTTATCGACGGCAAACTCCGACCGGTCCTTCATATCGAGGCTCGACATGTGGGATGCCGCATATTCGGCGACCATGATCGGGTGCCGGCTCGCATACTTCTCGTAAATGAATCGCAGCGCATCGGATGGGTTTCGCCATTCCGCATCCCGCTTCGGGTCGTTGTCGTTGAACGGCACGCTGTAAATGTTTACACCGACCCAGTCGACGGCCTCCGGGCCGGGATAGTAAGGCTCTATCAGACGCTGGGGAATCTCGAACGGGCACCACACCATCGCTACGTTCGGGGCTTCCTCGTGCATCACCTTCGCGACGAGACGGAACTTCTCGATGTAGAGCGCGGGGTCCTTATGGTAGGAGGTCCAGTCGCCGTTCATCTCGCTGGCGAAGCGCAGAAAGATCGGCACATGGCTGTCTCGGGCTTCCCTTGCCCAACCGCGAAGGTAGGCGTCGTCCTCGACTTGGGAGATGTCGGTCGGCTCGAACGCGATCTGAGCCGAGCCCCCGTTTTCGTGAACGTGATGGACGAACTTCGCCGGAAACTTGCGGCCATAACCGAGATAGATGAAGAAGATCGCCTGGCGCGATCCGACGAGATGGTTGAAGGCGGAGACGTCTCGCCGCCACTCGCCATATTCGTCGCGATAAGTTCCCCGGATTGAGTCTTCGTGGTCGATAAAGGCGCCGGTGTAGCAACCATACTGGGGCTCTAACCTGGCTCCTGTGTAAAAGCGTTGCACGTCTTGCTTCCGAACACTGCGATGGATAAAAGGCTCGACCTGCGTTTCGTAGCGCTGCCACATGCGATCGAGCGCGTGAGCGGCGTTGATATCGTTCTTGGTCCGGTAAATGTCGGCCGCCTGATGATAAGCGTCCGAGGCGAGCGCATATTGCTCGGTATCGACGTAGGCGTCGGCGAGGGCATGCCAATTAGCGGCAGTTGGCTCGATTTCGACGAGCCGCTCAAAATGACCGACCTTGGCCAACTTGCCGGCCGGAACGATGTGCCGCGTAGCCCGAATCAGGACCACGGAGGCAAAAGACCAAAACCCGATCGACAGCAGCGCAAATATAAACGCCACCGCCGCGAATCGTCCTTGGCGCATACCCTTTTTGGCCATGATCCTCGCGTGTCGTAGAGTTAAACGCATGGCCCGCGGCCCGGTTACGCTCGCGTAAAGCACGTACACTGTAGGTTGTGGCGGGCGAACGCAAGGTGTTCAGCGAGCAAGAGGTGGCGGCGGTGGTTCGCCGGGCCGTGGAGCTGCAGGAGCAGGCAGGCCACGAAGCCTATATGCCGGGCGTGACGACCGAGGAGCTTCAGCGAATCGCCGGCGATCTCGGCATCGACCCAAAGTATCTCCAGCAAGCGGTCGACGAGGCCGCAAGCGCCGACGAAGCGCGCCGCAAGCCGTTCAGTTTCGCCGAGGAATACGAAAGGGTCGTCGATGCTGAAATTTCGCCGGACGACTACGACGTGCTGCTCAAGCACATCCCGAGCTTCGGCTCCCGTCACCCGATCACTCAGGTCGGGCGGACTTTGACGGGACGCACCTGGACCGGCTGCTCGATTGCCAACGTCGAAGTGACTTCCAAGCGAGGGCGCACCCGGATCAGGGTCAGAAGCAATTCCCTGTTTGCTTTCTTGGTTACGATCTATCCGGCGTTCATTGCATCTTTGGTTTCGCTCGGCCCCCTGACGGAGTCGGGGCATTTGTGGATCGCCCTGGCCTTCATCGTTCTAGCCGTCAGCGTAGCGGCCCTTGGCTTCCGGTCGCTCACGAAGCGAGGTCATCGCGCATCGAAGAAGCTGGCGGACCGCCTCGCGGAAAGCGTTCTCGAAGACGCGGACGATGCGAAGCGGCACAGCGGGACGACGCAATCGGCCGCCACAACCGGGGAGTCGATCGTCCAGCGTCTGCAAAACTGACAGGATCTTTGCGAACTTTCGCACGGTACGCGCGTTTAAGACAGAAAGCCATGAACAAGCTCACCATCGTCTCCTTCCTCACCGGCATCGTGCTCATCGCCGGTGTCTTTACCGCCGAAGCGCGGCCGGAATACGCGCAGAAAGAGAACAAGCAGTGCAGCTACTGCCACCTGAATCCTGGCGGTGGAGGCACAAGAGGCTTCCGGGGCATGTTCTATGGCGCGAACGGGCTTAGCTTCGCGAAGTTCGACGAAGCCCGGGAGGCGGCGATCGCCGGCGTCTCGGAGAACGCAGAAGCAGGGGAGACGAGGGCCAAAGTGGCTTACGTCGGAAACGTATCCGGCCCGGCGACGAAACAGATTCAGCTTGCCGCCCTGCGAACCCCGGTACTCGTCGCCTTTTTCGATTCGGCGAGCGACGACGCGAAGGCAGCGGCGAAGGAGTTGAAGAAGATCGCCGTGGCTTACGGCCGCAAGGTCACCGTCGTCGGCGCTTTCGGCGGAGACGAAGACAAGGCGCTCGCCTTGACCAAGGACCTCGGCTCCCAAATTCGCGTCCTTCCCGACGCCGACTTTGCGGCGGCGAAGAAGTTCAAGGCGACGCAAGGCCTGGACTTCGTAGTGGTTTCGAAGATGGGCGACGACTCGAAGTTGATCAGCGGCTTTTCAAAAGGCAATCTGGAAGCCGCGATCGCCCAGATCGGAACGTACGGAGTCGAGGCGCCTCAGGTCGACATCTCCGACGCACCGGCGACCGAGGCTCACGGCGGCAAGATCGGATCGTAGCCGATTGCGCCGCGTTATCCTGATCGTTCCCGAGTGGCTAGGAGAGCCGTCCGTCTTGCGCGGACGGCTTCCCAATCTGGAGCGAATCGCAGAGCTCGGACGCCTGTTCAAGCTTTCGCCGCTTCCGGCGGTCGAGACGCCGGAAGCCCTCTACCTCGGACTCAAGCCGGGCGAAGGCCAACTGCGTCAGGGGCCTCTCACGATTGCCTCGCTTGGCGCAGACCCTCCGGAGCGCTCTACTCACTTTCACCTGAGCCTGATCTCCTTCGAGGACGGCGTCGTACGTGTTCCAAAGAAGCCGGCCGTCACCGAGGAGGAGCTGGGCATCTTGATGAAGCAGACGGTAAAGCTCAATACGAAGCTCCTCACGATCGTCGAGGGCTCGGGGCTCGACCATGGCCTCGTTTGGGAGGATATCGGCGAGCAGCATACGACGCCGCCCTCCGAATGCGATGGAAAGGCAATGAAGCCGCACTTGCCGGAGGGCGACGGCGAGGCCCAGCTTAGGCGGTTCATCGACGATTCGATCAATCTTCTCTCCGACCTCGAAATCAACGAGCGCCGGATCGACGAGGAGCTTCCGCCGCTGAACCTCCTCTGGCCCTGGGGTCAGGGCGTGCGCCTCCCCGTGCCCAATCTCGCCCTGAGGCGAGGCGAACCGGCTTTAGTCATCAGCGCCTCGCAGCGGTTGCAGGGTCTCTCCCGATTGGCCGGCTATCGCCACGTCGACTGGCGGGACATGGGCTCCGGAACGAACACACGTCTCGCCAAGATGGCCGAGCTTGCCCTCGCCGAACCGGTCTCGATCCTGATGCTAGGCTCGATTGCGACGTTCCGGGAGCGGGAGACGCTCGACGAGGCTGAGTGGTTCTCGAAGGAGATCAAGTCCGCCCTCCTCAAACCGCTCTTCGAACAGGCTTTGATCGACCCGATGCGAATTATGATTCTCGCCCCAAGCCATCCGCTTGGGCTTGGCGCAAGGTATGAAACTCGCGACTCAAACGAAAACCCGATCCCCTTCGACGAAAGAGCCTTGGAAGAAAAGAGCCTTTCGACTATGAACCTGTGGGAAGCCGTCGCCGCCTCATTCTGAAGTCGCCGTTCTGTAGAATGGACCCGTGAAGCGCGCTTTCCTCGTCTTACTGCTGGCTTGCTCCTGCCTGGCCGCCGCCCAGCTCACTCCCGCGGAAAGGAAAGGAATCCAAGACGCCCTCTTCGTCGGAAATATGACCCTGAAGGACTTGGAGTACGACCGGAGGCCGTTCAACGACAAATACCGGCTGCCTCTCGTCAATTTGGCGATCGACAAGCCACTCGACGCGGCCGATAAGCTGATGGCGTTTCACAGGAGCGGCGGAACGAAGAGCTTGGCGGCGCTGATCAAAGCCGCTCGGACCCAGGGCCTCAGCGATCCCTCCTCGATCACGATCGTCAATTCGAGCTATAACAATGCCCGCGAGCTTCGAGCATTGCCCCAGCCGCTCCGCGATCCCGTGAAGAAGCTCGCCGACAGCCTCAGCGATGCAAACGCGATCGTCAAGAAGGCCATCAGCGCCCTCACTCCCGAAGAAACGCGCTACCTCATCGAGACGCTGCCGCTTTATGCGAACGAGGATAACTCGATCACCTTCGCCTTCACGAAGCGAACGACCTACGATGCGAAGCGCATCCTCGCCCTCCTCGACAAAGTCGATCTCGTCGCGATACGGTCCGCGTCGGAGATGCTTGCCCAGAACGTCGAAGTCGTGAAGCCCGAGCTCGAATCGGTGGCGAAGGTCGTCACCAAGCCGCTCAACCTGAAGCTGCGCATCAACAATCTCCGCGTCGACATCTGCGGGGTCGAGGACGACGTCCATACCGATACCGATGCGGTTCTGACCATCGACCTCGGCGGAAACGATATCTACCGGGGCCGCTGCGGCGCGGGCATCAGCTACGCCTCGGTCCTGATCGACCTCGGTGGAAACGACACCTTCGACTGCCCGGATTTGAATTGCGGAGCCGGCGTCCTCGGCGTCGGCCTGGTCTACGATTACGGCGGAAACGACGTGTTCCGCACCCGCTCCCTGGCCCTAGGCTGCGGACTCGCCGGAGTCGGCGGCTTCTTCCATGAGGGCGGCAACGACTCCTATCAGTCGGTTTCCCTGGCGCAAGGATATGGGGAATTCGGGATTGGCGTCATGTGCGACACGGCCGGAGCCGACCGCTACGACGGCGGCTACAACGTTCAGGGCGCGGCAAGGACGCAAGGAGTGGGATGGCTCGTCGATCAGTCGGGCGACGACGTCTACAAAGCCGGCGGCATCATCCTGAATTCGCCACTCTTCGAGAAAGTGCACTACTCGAACGGCCAGGGTTATGCCAGCGGCTATCGAGAGGACACGGGCGGAACGAGTGGCGGCATCGGCCTGCTGACCGACCTCGGCGGCCACGACACTTACATCGGCGAGACTTACTGCCAGGCTGCAAGCTACTGGTTTTCGATCGGCTCGCTATACGACGCCGGCGGAAACGACACCTATATCGCCTATCACTACGCCCAGGCGAGCGCGATGCACATGACCGCCGCCTACCTCTTCGATCTCGGCGGAGACGACGCCTATATCTGCAAGTTCGGGGCATGCCACGCGATCGGCCACGATTACGGGGTCGCCTTCCTCCTGGACCGGAGCGGGATGGACCTTTACGCCGCCCACGATAGCCGTCCGGCGACCGGCAGCGCGAACGGCCTCGCCATCTTTGTCGATGCCGAAGGGGACGACCGCTATTTCGGCCCGCCGGCCGCGGGCCTGTCCGCCCGTGGAACGGGCTCGCTGGCCGTTTTCTGCGATCTCGGGGGAACCGACACCTATGCCGAAGGCCTGGCTAACGGCGAGGCAACCGCTCATGAGACTTGGGCCGTCGCTTACGACGCGGTGTCGGCTCCTCCCGAAAAGGCGGCAACTCAAACGACTACGGGCGGCGGTGCGCCTCCCACGCCCGGCTCGATTCCGATGCCAGACGACGCGTCGATGGAGCAGATTTACGCGAAGGCGACTCAATGGGGAGTCGGCACCGCCCAGCAAGAGGTTCACGACAACGTCGCCAAGCTGATCGGAATCGGCAAACCTGCGCTTGCATGGATGATCGACAAGCATCTGGTGGCCGCCGATCGGCTCCAGATTCGGGCTTTCGTCGCCGTCGTGAACGGCCTTGGCGCGGACGGGCGGCAGATGATTGCGCCGAAGATCGCGAGCGACAACGTCGATGAGGCGCGAGTGGCCCTGTCCATTTGCAGCGACGCCAACGTCAAAGAAGCGGCACCTTTCCTTCCCACCGCCTTGAAGAAGCCGGACTTGCAGCGCGCAGCGGCTCGAGCGGCGGGCGCGCTCGGCAGCAAAGAGGCGATCGGCGACTTGCTCGGCCTCACGATAAGCCCGGATCACCTCACCGCGCTGAACGCCCTCACCTCCCTTATCGGGCTTGCCGATCCGAGCATGATTGGAACCGCCCAGGCCCTCCTTTCCTCCTCCGAGCTTCCGATACGAAAGGGAGCCATCCAGTTGATCGGTAAGTTCCCAACGCAGGCCGTGGCGGTCGCCAAGGGGCTGCTGACGTCCTCCGACCCGCAGATGGCACGCACCGGAATCGAAATTCTCGGCAATGTGGGAACGCCGGAGGCTCTGGATTTGATAGGAAAGATGCTCACTGGCGGGTCCACATCCGGCGTTCGAATCCAGGCGCTTCTGGCTTTGAACGGGAGAGTGCCGGAGAGCTTTCGAGGCGCGGTCATCGATGCCCGGAAGGATTCGGACCCGCTTGTGCGCGCCGTCGCCATCGGAACGGACTTAGGCAGATGATCGTTGTCGCCGCCCTCGCCGCGCTAGCGTTCCAGGACCTTCACGATCTGGAGCAGGCGGTTCAGCGCCATCCGAACGCGTCGACCTATCGGGCTCTCGCCGACGGCTATGTCCGCGCCGAACAATACGACCGTGCTTCCGCCGCCTTCTTCAAAGCGAGTTCGCTCTACACGAAGCTCGGCGATTCGAACGCCGCAAAGGCCCTTCACACTCAGGGCGAGCGTTACGAGACCAAGATCGACCTCTTCTACGAGCGGCCCTTGACCGACGAGACCAGGCAAGCCAACGACACCGGTGCGCGTCTGGAGCCGGCTTACGGGTGTTACGTGGGGGCGTTCATCGACCGGGAGGATGCGATCGACAGCGGGTTTATCGGCAATGGCCAAAGCCACAAAGACCCTTTGGCCTTCGACCAGGCGATGGGAAAGCATCACGCCACCTTCTTCACCTACCTGTCTTACGGCCGCCCCTTCCCCACTCGCTGGATCGCCGCCTTGCGCCGCGCCGGAGCCGCCGCCCAAATCGCGTGGGAACCGCACTCGGTGTCCGCCGTTCGCGACGACCGGTATCTCCATCAGTTCGCCGACGAGTGCGCCGCAAGCCACACGCCGATCTTTCTTCGCTTTGCCGGCGAGATGAACGGCGATTGGACTGCCTACCACGGCGATCCGGAAGCCTACAAGACGATGTTCCGCCTCGTCGCGAAGGTGGTGCACGAACGGGCGTCGAACGTGGCGATGGTCTGGTGCCCGAACGACATCCCCGAAAACCGCATTGCCGATTACTATCCAGGGCCCGAGGCTGTCGATTGGGTCGGCGTCAACTTCTACTCGGTGATCTACAACGATGGAGACCGGGCCCGAGGCGCGGACTGGCGCAATCCCTCCGATTCGCTCCGCTACGTCTATGAAACCTATTCTCGCCGCCATCCGATCATGATCGGCGAATGGGCGGCAACTCATCGCTCTTCTGTCGATAATGTAGACCGGCCCGATTTCGCGATCGACAAGATCGGCCAGCTCTACACGGCTCTGCCGAGGCTCTACCCGCGGGTCAAGGCGGTCCACTGGCTGAGCATGAACACGATCGAGCACGCTATGCCAGGCAGACGCCTGAACGATTTCTCTCTGCTGGACGATTCCACGGTGGCGGCCAAGTACAAGGAGATGGTCGCCCCCGGCTACTATCTCGAAGACGTCTCATCCGACTCCGGGCAAGCCGCGCCTATCGAATATGCGCGGTTGACCCCCGGAATTACGATCGGAGGCAAGGTCAAATTGAGCGCGGTCGTGAAGACCTACGAGCAGCGTCCTTCCGTCATTTGGACAGTCAACGGAGATCCCGCCAGCCCGAAGACGGAGCCCGGCCCGTACGAGGTGTCGGTAGACACCGCCAAGCTGCACGCAAAAGAGGCGATCGTCTCAGTTTCGGTCCAGGATTCGAAAGGGCGTCTCGCGGGCCGACGTGAGGTTATCGTTAAGATTACACGTTGACCGACACTGGTGTATTTGCTAGTTTGTGTCCTTCATTGTCACATTTGCGTGAAAGGCGTAAGAAGAACTTCCCCCAAAAACCCTCTTTTCAGCAGATAATGGATCGAACGGCGATTCAGGTCGCCGCTTCGTTTATTTGCCCGGCTTAGATCGGGGGTTGAGAGAAGTTTATGAGGAAGAGTTGGGTTCGACTTGTGCTCGCGTGTTCGGGCGTCTATGTTTTCGTGGGTCAGGCGGCGGCCCAGTCCAGTGTTCAGTTTTGGCTTAACAGCTTTGGCGATGCCGCTACGAATCAGCCGAGCGTGATCGACGTCGTATCGGGCAGCACCGCGCGCTTGTCCGTGTACCTTCACACCTCGAATGTGGGCCCCCTGTCCGGGATTTCCATGATGCTGGGATATTCGACGACGTCCACGTTTGGCCCGTCGGCGACTCCGGACAACACGTTTGCCACGTTCAACGCCTTTAATTGGGCCCAAGCCGACCTCACCGCCAATCAGGTTGGCGGCGCGGGGACGGGCGGCGGCGCAGGCACCGGCACGCGGCCTTTCGGCTATACGGCGACTTCGCTCACCGTCGCGAACACGTTCTCCGGAACGGGAGACGGCGTCAATTTCCACGTCTGCGACATCACGTTGAACATCAACGCGGCGGCAGGAACCGATATCCCGGTCAGCGTATGGAGCTTTGGAACTTCCGACTTGTATGCAACCGCCATCGTCAACGGCAACAACGTCGAATACTTCCCGAATAGCCCCTACAACGCGACGCTGCACGTCGTTCCGGTACCGGAGCCTGCGTCGCTTGCCATCCTCGGCGTTGGGGCGCTCGCGCTGATTCGCCGCCGACGGTCCCGCTAGGACCACGCTCGACATCCTGCCGGCTTGCTCGTTGCCGGCAGGGCTTCGTGCTCCTCACAAGGCGTACAAAGAAAATGTTAATGAGACCTGCTTTATTTGTTTTGCTTGGCATTGGAGGGCTGCTCTTTTCCCCCGCTCTTGCGGGGACGCCGGTTGTCCGCCACCAGCTCGCCGACAGCGTCATTCCCGCCGTTCGTAAGTCGACCGTCGTAGCGCCCGCTTCCGGCTCGGAAGTCCTTTATCTCGCCGTCAGCCTCTATCCCCGCTATCCCGCCGAGTTGAAGGCCTTTTGCGATTCGGTCAGCGATCCCAGGTCTCCTTCCTACCGCCAGTTTATGACTCCCGATCAAGTCGGGGAAAGTTTCGGGGCTTCCGCAAGCGACGTCGACAACGTCGTTGCCTTTCTGAAATCCAAGGGCATGCGGATCACGCTCGTGGCCAAGAATCGCATGGCGGTCCTCGCGACAGCCACGGTGGCGCAGGCCGAGGCCGCCTTCTCGACGAAGATCGCTCTTCTCGAAGGCCCCGATCCGGCGGGCCATACAGTCACCTACCAAGCGAACACAACGCCGCTGTCGATGCCGGCGAACGTTGCCGAAGCGGTCGTCGGCGTTAGCGGTATCGAAACCTATGCACGCCCGATTCCGCGAACGACCCTCCTGAATCCGACCCTGACCCGCGGTCTCTATGCAACGGCGCCTGCCTATGCGCTTGGCTTCCAGGGTCAAGGTCGTACGATCGGTATTTCAAACTTCGACGGCCTTCGGCTCAGTAACGCGCCTCTCTATATCGCCGACTGGGGATTGCCGGTTCCCGCGGGCGGCGCGGGATCCAATATCTCGATCGTGACCATGGGATCGCCGGCGTACACCGGCGCGCCGCACGGAGAAGGCGATCTCGACTTCCAAATGGAGTTGGGGATGGCTCCGCTGGCCAATATTGTCATTTACGATAACGACGGCAACGCCTATATTAGCCTGCTCGCCAAAGAGGCGAACGACAATCTCTGCGACGTGATCTCCGAGAGTTACGGTTGGGACCTCAACAGCTCCGATCTCACTTCCGCGCATAATCAGCATCTTGCGATGACCGCTCAGGGCATGACGTACCTCGTCGCAACCGGCGATTACGGAACCGACTATGCGGTCGCGGCGGGCTATTACCCGAATATCGATCCCGAGCCCTTAATGATCGGCGGCACCTGCGCAAACGTGAACGGCACGACGGGAACTCGCGTCAGCGAAGATGGGTGGAACGGGAGCGGCGGCGGCTGGTACACGACCTCCGCGTCTTATAACGTGCTGCCAAGCTGGCAGCACGGAAACGGCGTGCCGACGTCGATCAACTACCGCCTTTGGCCGGACTTCTCCCTTCACTCGTCGGGCTCGACGTCATCGGGCGGCGCTGGAGCCTACTCCTTCCGGCTTAACGGAACGATTCGCACGACCTACGCGGGGACGAGCTTCGCTTCCCCGGTATGCGCCGGTGCGATCTGCATCTTGGAGCAACGTTTGGCAGCCAACGGCCAGACGGCCCGCCTCGGCCGGATGCAAGACATGATCTATGCCGAAAACGGCCGTTCCGACGTGTGGTACGACATCCTCACCGGCAACAACAGCAATCCTTACCTTCCCGACCATAGCCAATCCACGGCTCACGCGGGCTGGGATACCGTGACCGGCTGGGGCGCACCGAACTTCGACGCCTGGTATACGGCGTTGGCTGCCGTCGACACCGTTCCTTCCGGCTATCAGATCAACTACGGAACGTATGCTTCGGGCAACGTGGCGAGCCTTGCCAATGTCGACCAAAACTATCTTGCCATTACGGAGAGGGTGCCGCCAAACCTGCGACAGCCTCCCGTCGATATAACGGTAAGCGGAACGACGACCATCCTTAACCCCTCTCGGTTAGACTTCCAGGTTGTCGCGCATTCTAACCAATCCAACATCACTCAAGAAGTAAAGTTGTATAACGTCTCGACGGCCAGTTGGCAAAGCGTCGATACGAGAACCGCAACGAATGGAAGCGACCAAACGGTGCTCGTCTCGGTGACAAGCAACGCGGCGCAGTTCGTGGCGGCTGACGGCACGGTACGGGCCCGTGTCACATATACACCTCAGGGGCCAACGCTGATTCTCGCCTGGTCAGGCTCGATCGACCAGACGAAATGGAGGCTCACACCATAAACGGAGGAGAAGAAGGACAGCCGCGAAGCCTTTGGTTTCGGGGTGACATGTGATATATAGGATCGTTACCTGTTTCAGTCGGTTCGCTTCGAAAGCTGCCGGCATTGCCAACGGAAACGCTTTTGTTTCCGTCACACAGAATAGCAACTCAGATCGACTCTGATGCTTATCGGACAAAATATTATGAAATTCAATAAGCAATTCGCCATTCGAACCGGAACTCTGGCCGCAGCCTTGGCTTTCGCTGCCTTTGCGAGCGCCAAGGCGCCGACTCAGACAAAAGCGGTTGCCGACAGCTTGCTGCCGGTTCTCTCTCAATCCAAAGTCGTCGCTCCGGTAAGCGGCTCCGAGGTTATTCATTTTGCCGTTTCGCTTCAGCCGCGCTATCCGATGGAACTGCAGGCTTTCTGCGATTCGGTCAGCAATCCCTCTTCGCCGAATTTCCATCAGTTCATGACTCCGGAACAGGTTGGCGAGGCCTTTGGCGCTTCGTCCGCCGACGTCAACAACGTCGTCACGTTCTTGAAGTCGCAAGGCTTGACGGTGGACCTGGTCGCCAAGAACCATATGGCGATCTTGGTCGAGGGCACATCCACCCAAATCCAGAAAGCCTTCTCCACAAAGCTCAACACGTATAAGGGCCCAGGTCAAGACGGCACGATCATTACGTTCCGGGCGAATGCGACGCCGCTCATGATTCCCGCGACCCTGTCGCCGGTCGTCATCAATGTTTCGGACATCGACAACTATGTGCGGCCGAAGCACCGAACGACCCTGAATCCGACGCTGGCTCGCGGCCTCTATAACACGGCGCCGTCCTATGCGAACAATGTTCGCGGCCAGGGCCGAAAGATCGGCATCAGCAACTGGGATGGCTACCGCATCACCAACGCCGCCACGTTCATCAGCCAGTGGGGCCTTCCGATTCCGGCCGGCGGCTCGACGTCCAATATCCACACGGTTTCCATCGGCGGAGCGAACTACAACAACCAGGATGGAGCCGGCGAAGCCGACCTCGACATCCAAATGGAGATTTCCGCCGCTCCGTTGGCAGATATCTACATCTACGACAGCAACTCCTTGATCTCGACCCTCACCACGGAGGCCAACAACAACGTGGCCGACATCATTTCAGAGAGTTGGGGTTGGAGACTTAACAGTTCCGCGGCGACCTCCGCGCATAACCAGCACCTCGCGATGACCGCTCAGGGGCAGACCTATCTGTGCGCTTCCGGCGACAACGGCACGACCGATATGAACGCCACGTCCGGTTACCCGTATCCGGCCGAAGATCCGGAAGTGCTCACCGTGGGCGGCACGATTGCGACGGTCAACACCTCGACCGGCGCGCGCATCTCGGAAACCGGCTGGTCGGGCAGCGGCGGCGGCTGGACCACCGCGACGGATAGCTTTAACGTTCTGCCGAGCTGGCAGCACGGTACGGGCGTTCCCACCGGCAACAACCACCGCCTCGTCCCGGACATCGCGGCTCACGCGGCCTCCAATGGCGGCGCGTTCTACGTCTACACGAACGGCGGTTGGTATGGCATCAGCGGGACGAGTTGCGCTTCGCCATTCATGGCAAGCTGCATCGCCACGCTCGAGCAGCGCCTTTCCTCTCGAATGGGCCGCATGCAGGATGTGATCTACGCTCAGAACGGCCGCTCGGACGTTTGGTACGACATCACTTCCGGCGGCAACGGCACCCTTCCGGACGGCTCCTCCTCGACCTGCCACGCGGGCTGGGACTTCGTCACCGGTTGGGGCGCGCCTAACTTCGACGCTCTGTACAACTCGCTGGCGACCGTCAACGTCGTTCCCGGGAGCTATCAGGTCCTGCATGGCACCTATATGAGCGGCAACGTCGCGAGCCTCGCGAACGTCGACGGGAACTACCTGAGCGTTCAGCAGGTTGTCTCGGCCCTGATTTCTCAGCCGCCGGTCGACATCCTCGTAAGCGGCACGTCGAGCCTTACGACGCCGTCGAGTCTCACCTTCAAGGTCGTGGCCCACTCGAGCACGATCCATATCAACCAGATCATCCGGCTGTACAACGTGACCACCAGTGCGTGGGACACCGTCGATACGCGGGTGGCGACGACCTCCGACCAAACGGTTACCGTCTCGATCACGTCCAACGCTTCCCGCTACGTGGCGGCGGATGGCACGGTGAAGGCCCGCATTCAGTACACGCCGAACGCGGCGACGCTGACTGCCGGCTGGAACGGCGGAGTCGATCAGGCTCTTTGGACGCTCGCCCCATAGGGCGCGTTCAAGGAAGGCCAAACGGCGCCGATCGCTTTCGCGGTCGGCGCCGTTTTAGTTGGTGTGGCCGCCTGCGAACGCGGCCATTTGCCCCACCTCGGGCGGGTCGTCGAAGGCGTGTTTTTGGAGCTCTCTCGGCACGGCAATCGGATAATCGCCGTTGAAGCACGCCAGGCAGAAATGGTTCGGACCTTTGCCGACCGCATCCACGGCCCCCTGGATCGATAGGTATCCCAGAGAGGTCGCCCCGATGTAGGCTTGCAGGTCCGGAATCGACATTTGCGCCGCCGCCAGTTCTCCCTTGCTCGCCATATCGATACCGTAAAAGCAGGGATGGACGATCGGCGGCGCGGTGATGCGGACATGCACCTCTTTGGCCCCCGATTCGAAAAGCAGCTTGACGATCTGCTTCGTCGTCGTTCCCCGCACGATGCTGTCGTCGACAAGCACGACCCGTTGGCCGCTTATATGCTCGACGAGCGGCGTCAGCTTCATGCGGACGCCGAGCTCTCGCATCCGCTGGTCCGGCGCGATGAAGGTGCGGTGGATGTAGCGGCTCTTCATCATGCCTTCCCGGTACGGGATGCCGCTCGCCTCGCTATAGCCATGGGCGGCCGGGATGCCGCTGTCGGGAACCGGCACGACGACATCCGCCTCGACGGGATGCTCCTTGGCCAGATTCGCGCCCATTTTCTCCCGGGCCGCATAAAGAAGAGTCCCGTACATGTGGCTGTCGGGTCGGGCGAAGTAAATGAATTCGAAGAGGCACATGGCCTGCCGCTTGGTTGGAGCTCCGCATGCGAAGCGCATCCCGCTGCCGTCGATAATAACCATTTCGCCAGGCGCGAGCTCATGCTCCGGCTCGCCGCTGACCGGGCCAAAGGCGCACGTCTCGCTGGCGACCATGTAGCCGTTTCCGAGCCGGCCCGCGGTAAGGGGTCGAATGCCGGCGGGATCGCGAAAGCCGATCAACATCTTCGGCGTCAGCACGACGCAAGAGTAGGCTCCTTCGACGCGCCGCATCACTTCGGCGACCGCATGCTCCGGTCCATGATCCATGTTCCGTACGAGGATACGAGCGAGAACCTCGCTGTCGCTCGTCGTCTCGAAGGTCTCCCCTTCGGCCTCCATCTCGGCCCGAAGCTTTCGGGCGTTGATCAGGTTTCCGTTGTGGGCCACCGCGATGTCGCCGACCAGGGACTGGCAATAGATCGGCTGAGCGTTCCGCAGGACGCTCGCTCCCGTCGTCGAATACCGCGTATGCCCAACCGCAATCTCGCCCGGCAGGGAGTGGAGGATCTCCTCATTGAAGACCTGACTGACCAGACCGACCTCCTTGTGCATGTGGACGATCTGTCCGTCGCTCACAGCGATGCCCGCGGCTTCCTGACCGCGGTGCTGGAGGGCGAAGAGTCCGAAGAAAGCGAAACGGGCAGCCTCGTGGCCAGGGGTGTAGACGCCGAGGACGCCACACTCTTCTTTTGGCCGGTCGTCCAGCTCCAAGGGTGTCACAGTTAAGTATAGCGGCGATGCAAGGCAATCGTCTCGATCCAGATGCCCCCCATCCGATTCTCTCTCCTGCCCCAGGACCGATTCGGACGCGGGGGGATGAAACTAGCGGGCGCTCTTGATCGTGTTCCGGCCCCTCTTGGTCAATTTGGCCTTTCGCTTCGCATTGCGAGTGGAGTATTTCGTTTTCAGCTTGAGCAGAGTCTTCTTTTGCATTAGGCCGGAAGGCTACCCTGCTGACACGCCCCCATCACAGCGACCCTCATCCCGTGGCCTCCGCGAGCCGAGGCTGGGAGTCAGCCACGGTGTACAGATTTGACCGATCACGCTTCCCCACCGCCACGACCTCGCCGCTCTTTACGAGCTGCGTCAGCCGGTTCCGCACCGTCGCGAGTTTCTGATCGACGAGTTCGGCCACTTCCTCACCGGTCAATGGTTTGCCCGCTTCCCGCATCGGACCCAGGATCGTCTCGGCATTAGCCCAACTGTCGACCTCGGCATCCGTCCCGGTGGCCGTCAAGTGATAGTCACCGATGCCGGAGGACTCGATCAGCCACACCCGGTTCGCGAAAGAGCCGCGTCCGCGGCCTTGGAGCCGGATCACCCGTTTCTGCTCGCTCTCCAGGACCACGTCGAGTAGGACGTCCATAGAGGCCGTGGCGAGGATCTGGTTGGAGTCGGCGAACCGCTCCCGCGTCATGCCGATGCCGACGTTCTTGGTGATGTGATGGAGCACGACCGCGCAGCACTTCTCGGTGGCGCACAGTTCCTTGAGGCCGGCGAGGCTCGTGCGAGCCTTGCGGCCGTCGCTCAGCGATTCTTGGGTGTTCGCGCCATACAGCGGGTCGATGACGATCAGCTTCGCGCCGGTCTTTTGAACCCAGAAGCGCAGCGCCTCGAGCCCGTCGGGGGTGTCGATGTGGAGCTTCTCGTGAGTGATGTAGAGGCTGTCCGGCACCTCGCCACAGGCTCGGAGGACGAGGGCCCGCTCCTGCTCGCTCTCCTCGTAGCAACACCAGAGCACCGCGGCCTGCTGGGTCGGCCTTCCAAGGAACTCCTCGCCCCTTGCGACGGCCAAGGCTAACGAAGTCATCAGGCAGGATTTGCCCGCCTTCGAGGTTCCCCCGAGCACCACCAGGTAGGTTTCGGGCAGGAGGTCCTCGACCACCCACGAGTAGTCCTCGTCGCCCGCCCCGGCCATGTAGACGGTCCCGGTTCGGAAGAGATGCCCAAACCTCTCTTCCCTCGACTGACGTTCCTCCTCTAAACAAACGCTATGCGGGAGGAACGTCGAGTTCCCAACTGGACATTCCTCCCGCCTCACTATTCTATAGTGAGGATCGTGAGGAACTTCGTGATAGGTTCCTGGAGGCAACCTTGAGGCCCAATCCGCGATCCCTTGTATCTCCTGTCTCGGCACGGGAACCTCGCAGCGGCTGTCGTTGACGCAGAACAGCAGGTCGGTGATCATGGCGTGGCCGTTGCCCTGGCTCCGCAGCTTCGCGGCGAGCCGCATGAGCGCCTCGTGGCGATCCCCCACCGGGATCGTGCCGCGGAGGAACGAACGGTCGAGTAGTCGCGCATCGACCGGGTCGGCAACTTGCACGCCGGCTTGGGCCAGGGTGAGCACAGGCAGCGCCTCGGTAGGCGCGATGACCCAATGCCGGATGAACCCCGAAGGGTGCCGCGTTGGAGGAAGCACGGCCAGCTTGCCCGAGCCCAGAACATCCCCCGCCTTCCCCTCGAAGCCGTTCAGGAACAGCGCCGTGCTCGGCGCCGGGTCCGGCGTCCGGAAGAACACATGATGCCCTCTCGTCGTCTTCGCGGTCGGCAGCGACCTCGCGAGCTCGGCGTTGGCCGCGCACCAAGCCTCGTAGGAGCCAGGCGCGTCGAAGTCGAGGGCGACCAGGTTGCCAGACACCGCCCCGCAGACCGCGCAAACCCCGTTCTCATCCCCCGAGAACCACTCCCGAACCCTATCCAGGCTCGGGCGCTCGGTCTGATATTGCTTCCAAGGCAAGCTCGGAAACTTCGACCCATGAGGCACCGGAACCAGGCACCATCCAGCGTCATGCATGCGCAGAGCGTCATCGAGAAGGGTTGAAACCATGGAACTCCTTGGCACCGAAGGTGCCGGTCGTGATGTGACAACGTGGCTCCGGCACCCTGCCGGAGATTCGGATGGGGTCGTGGCTCCGGCATCCTGCCGGAGTGTTTCAGCGGCTTCCAGCCGCTGGACCTCCGCCTGGAAGGCGGAGAAACACATCGCCTGGAAGGCGATGCCACGAATCTCTGGCACCGAAGGTGCCGGTCGTGATAGGAAAAGTCCCACTCGGTTCGGGTGGGGCTGCGAGTCGCGGCAAACGCGCTGAAATGTAACTCGTTCTTCGCTAGGGCGTAAACTATCGGCGAGTCCCACGATCGCCGTGGGAAGAACTTAATTCAGCTTACGAAGGCTGCGATCGAGTGGTGGGAGACCTAGCTCGAAGACCAGCGCACCAAAATCAATGTCAACCACTAAGGATGGAGGGGCTGAATGCGCCCTTATGCTAATTCCAGGTCAATCCACTAGCGCGGCATTTGCAATTGCCGATGGTGCAGTGGAGCTTCGGGCTGAGGTCAGCAGACGCCTCACTGCACGCCTGTTGGATGGTGCCGGTACTGAACTGAGTGCTTATACGTCTGATCCAGTTCTCCCAGAAGGGCACGGCATGATTGCGGTTGGAGCTAGCTGGGAAGACGGTCAGATCTACGGTGTCTTTGTCAATGGGATCAACTTAAAACTTCTGCAAGGGGAACCTCCTAGATTCGAATTCATCCTCGAACAACGGCCATGTTCTGCCGTCCTCTCGGTTGAGCGGCCCGAATCCGCAGCCGCATGCGCTCCGTGGATTTCACAGCGGGCAAATAAGTTCAAGTCGCCGAAGACTCAAGCGCACCGAACACTATTGAAATCCAATGACGAACAGGCCCAAGATCTGCGGCGTTCGCTTAACGTGCTTCGCCACTTGGCCGCCTCCGTAATCGACGGTAAGCGCGATTTGCTAGGCCCTCTGGTAGCAGAACTCCGGGCGCTTTATTTCTGGAAGTCCGGCGCGTCGCACGACGGCTATAATCCCCTTCTGCTCAGGATGGCTAGCAAAGCTGATCTTCCCTTGGCTGTGTACGCAATTCCAAAACAAGACATGGGCATGCCGCCAAACAGCGACTTCGCAGAGTTCCTTGTCCTCACACACATTCCACATGTGCCAAGCCTCTTCGCGCAGGATGAAATTATTGATATTCAGGAGTGGTTGACCCGCCCAGTGGTACGAATTGGACAAGCGCCTGGGCGCTGGATGGACTTCAAGACGATTATTGGTGAACTCGCCCACACGGTGGGGACCGGCCATTATAGTGAAGATAAGAGTGAGTTCATCCTAGAACTTGGAACAATGCGGGTCGATGATTTGGCACTTCTAGCGATCATGTTTGCGGAGTTCTGCTTACCGACGATAACGCTGGGAGAATGGGTCTTAACAGAACTAGAGGTCAGAGGGGTAATCGGGCAGCCCTGAGACATCTTGATGTCGCAGGGTACGGCACGCCCCTCGACCTTGCCCTGCCGCCGAAGTGTGTGAACGGGATAATGTCTTTACCATGCGGACTCACTATTCGTCCCTGCAGGCGTCGGACGAGCCAGGACTTTACCTGGCGCCAGGGGTCGGGCTGGTTCAGGTCGACGACCTCTTGCTCGAGACCGCTAAGGCGTACGGCGGAAACGTCGATTTCGAACTGGCCGACGTCACACCGATGGACTCGTCGATGCCTGTGTTCGTTGCCATGACCGCTATTCCCACTGGGCAAGTGAAACCAAACACAAACAAGGATCCCCGAAATGTCTTCGTAATACACGGCCGCGACCTCAAGGCCTATGCCGAGTTGCGCGACTTCCTGCGCGCACTCGATTTAAAGCCGATAGAATGGTCCCAGGCGAGGGTGCTCACAGGGCAGGCAACTCCGTTCACATGGGAAATCGTGGAAGCGGCTTTCAGCAAGGCCGCGGCTATCGTAGCTCTTTTCACAGGGGACGACGAAGCGCGGCTGACCGAGCGGCTTCGCAACAACACCCCTGACGAGGCCGAGTCCGAGCTACAGCCTCAGCCACGTCCGAATGTCATTTTCGAAGCTGGCGTTGCGTTTGGGAGGCATCCCGAGAGCACGATCTTTGTCGCCAAAGAGAAGCTTCGATCCTTGAGCGATTTGGATGGCAGGAACTTCGTTTACATCAACGATTCGATAGAGAGTAAGCAAGAGCTTGCACAGCGTTTGCAGAGCGCCGGGTGTGCCGTGGACATGCATGGAGCCGACTGGCACAGAGCAAACAGATTTTCACCTGCACCCGCAAAGACGACCAACGCCCCCGGCGCCCATGCTGCGCCTGTCGCACCGGAGCCGCGAGTGGTCTTGACTTTGAAGGGTTCCGCAGGTGCCACCGTAAGGCCGAAAGTTGTGCAAGTCGAGGTAAAGCCCACGCGAAGGCAGCCCGATCCTTTGTTTAGCCTTATGGTGCCGAAAGCAGCAGAATACGAATCCCGGACTCAGGATTTTGTGGACGTCGAGTTCTGGATATCGAACGAAGGCGCTGCCATAGCAAGGGGCGTCGCCGTTGAGATAATTGTGCCCCCAACGCTTGTCATGAAACGAGTACTGCCCCAACAGGGGGTCAGTATTTCTGTGGACCCCAAGCTCGGACGGGCGGTGTTAGCCGTAACGACACTTGGCCACGGCATGGAGCCGAAATGCGTCCACCTACTGTTCGGCTATAAAGCTCTCCACGAGGACCTGGAACTGCAGTGGACCGCAAAGGCCGACAACATGGCCCCACGGAACGGTGTCCTCTGTTTACGGGTCCTACCTCCTTCAAAGACCGTGATATAAACGGGAGAATCGAGTACAACTGCCTTCTGGTTGGCCGAGCGATGTTTCATCATCAATCCTCCCCCGCCTCATCCTCTTCCTCATCCACCCGCGACTCCCAGAGGTCGCAAAACGCCTTGTTCCGCGTGATCCGCGAGTAGCTCGTCGCTTCGATCTGGCCGTACAGTTCGTTGAACGCGTCCGCGGCGGCGTCGACCTGGTCGTCGAACTCGTGAGTCTCGTCCTCTCGAAACCTTCGGTGCTCGTCGATGAACGCCGCGTTCCAGTCGCCCCGCAGTAGCCGGACGTTCCCCAGGTTCACCTGCTCCGCGTAGCCGTAGGCGCGTACCGCCTTTCGCCCCGTCACCGGCAGGATCCGCACGCTCGAGAATTCGGCGAGCAGCCGGCCGAAGTGGTCGGCCTGGTATTTGCCGGCCTGGCCGGGGTCCTGGGGCAGGCGGATCGAGTAGCGGGGAAAGCGGTCGCGGACCCGCTTCGCGTAGCTCACGATCAGCCCACGAACCCGCTCGCTCCCATACTGCCCGCGAGTGGCCTGGAGCACGTAGAAGACGCCGTCCGAGCCCTTCCCCATCAGCACGGCGGCGGTAAAGTCTCCCGCGCCCTCCGTGCCGGCCAGGTCGAAGGCGAGGCACACCCAGGCTAGGTTCGGGCAATCGTCCACGACCTGCATCCGGGAGGTCTCGAAAAAGTAGCCGGCGGCGCCCCTCACCTCGTGCTGCGCCTCCCGCAGGAAGGCTTGAAGCCCCCAATCGTTGATCTGCCTCTCGCAGACCTCGAGCGGCTGCCCCTCCCAGGTGGCCGTCCCCTCCACGATCTTGTGGACGTTCCGGCCGTTCGCGTTCCGGACGATCTCCGTCTTCAGCCCGGTCACGGCCGGGTCGGGAGGCGGGACGTCCCGGTCGAGCAGGAACTCGGCCCGGTCGTCCACGAGCTGGGCCACGATGCCGTCGGCATGGATCAGGTTCTGCAGGAAGAGGATCGCGCAGTCGCGCGAGCCGGTCGGGATGATCGCACGCGTGATCGCGTCGATCTTCGTCTTCAGCATCGCCGAGCTGTCGCACTGGGAATCGATGTCGTCGAAGATGATCAGATCGGGCCGGTATTGCTCGATCTTGATTCCCCGGCTGGCTCCGTCCAGGCCGTAGGCGGCGACATAGAAGCCGTCCACCGTCCGGAGCTGATCCCTCCGCCAGCCCTTCGAGGTCCCGTACCTGGAAACCGCCCGGTCCACCCCGAGCTCCTCCAGGTGGGAGGCAATCGACTGCACATGCAAGTCCGCCTGAGCCTGGGTGCCGGAGACGTAGAGCACGAAGCGCCGGGTGAGGCGGGTGGAGAGATAGGCGCAACCGAGCTCGGCGGTGGAGGACTTCGCTCCGCCACGCGGCCAAACCTCGACCCTCGGCCGAGGCGGCACCGTGCCTCCGGGCGAAAGGCTCTCGAACCACGCCCACAGCCGCCGGTGCCTCTCCGCGAACGGATGGGTGGCGATGGCCGGGAAGTGGCTCAGAAGCCAGTCCAGAGCGGTGGCAGACGCGGTTTCAGACATGGCTCAGGGACAAAAAAAGCCAGAGCGATTTGCCCTGGCGCCAGCCGCGAGAAAGCCCCCGGCTAAGTCTCCATTATACAAGAATTGAACCTACATAGTAGACAGTCGTCTATTTTTCTTGCGCCGACATTCGCAACCCGCCATATCCGAATCTGAACGAACTCAAATAAAAAAGCCGCCATACGGCGGCTTTCAAAAAATGCAAATCCCGGGCGAGCTAGATCCCGTAGCTGGCTTTCTTCGCCCAATGCTTGGGCATCGGCTTGAGGCCGCAGACTACGGCGTTGAACTCCGGGCTCTTGATCACCGAGGTCGAGACGACCAGCTTGACGGTGCCGTGCGGGGTCTTGATGCGGACGGTCTGGAGGTTCGGGTGCTGCACGCGGTTCTTGTGCGGAGCCTTGTACTTCCATCCCTGGGAGTGCGTGTTCCGAATATGCTTCGCGTTGTTACCTTTCTTGCCGCTAACCTGACAGACTCTCGCCATGATTGTTCACCACCCCGACAGGGGCCGGGACACAGTCGCATATATTACTCGGTTCGACAAGCCCGGCGCAAGAGTCGGTTCGAGCGCGTGCAGGTTCTTACGCTGCCCGTGGAGCCAGTCGGGATGGACTCCGTAAAGGTTGCGGTTTCCAAATCGCCCGGGCCAGACGTCGGCATGACGGATTACCGCCATATCACAGCCTAATAGAGTCCGGGCAGGAATTTCCACGGAGTCGCCTGCTTATATTCCCGATATTCCGGATTCGAGCTCGACATAAAGGCGTCCTCCCGTTCTGAGCGAAGCCAGTAAAGGAGAAGGAAGACTCCGGCCGCCAGCCAGTTGACGCCGCTGCTCAGCCCTTTCAGCTCCAAGGCAATAAACATGAGGGCTTCCATCGTGTAGCTCGGATGGCGGACGACGCCGTAGAATCCGGTGCGCCGCACGCCCTTGTCCGTCATCACCCCGAACATCGTTCCGAGATTCCAGATCGTGAGCATGTAGACGACGTCCAGAAAGAACTCCGTCGCCATATCGAGATGGAGGATCGGGCCGGATGCGAAAATGGGATCCGCCCCCTGCAGAGGTGGCGCGATTTGCCAGACAACCACGCCGAGAAGGGGACCATAGCAGACCGCGTTGGTGATCCAGCCTGGAATCGTGAAGTCCAGATTCCGAATGCGCTTGCCCCAGAGATAGCCGAGGATCGAGTGGCTATATCCGACCAGGCAGCCACCGATCGTCAGGCTCCAGAGCATATAGCGAGCCGTGACCCAGGCCGCCTCGCCGTCGGCAAAATGCGGGGCGTGGGAAATCATGTATCCGAGCGTCGAGACCAGACTTTGAAAGAGATCCCATATCTGGCCGGGCTGGGCCGGCGAAAACGCTCCGGTAACGCGAACCCCCGCACCCGGCCAAGCGGTATCGAGGGCTGCATTCAGATTCCCCTTGAGGAAGGAGAAGAGCGAGTAAGCGAAGAAGTAGGCGATGACGAGATGAAGGCTCCAAATAAGGAGATCGCGCCCGATGCCCGGCTTCACTCCTTTGACCGGGCCCCCTCGGAACCGCAAAGACTCCCAAGCGAGACCGAGCGGCGATTTCTTCCGGGCGACAAGAACCCAGCAATAACCGGCGAAGACGACGAGAGTCAGAATGCCGGCGTTGTCGCTCAACAGGTCGCCGAGCGCCCTGATCCCATCGAAGCTGCTCCCCGGATCGAAATGCAGCCATCCGACGATCGCCGCCCAGCCCGCGCGCAGAAGGTACGGGATCGCCTCCGCGCAAAACCGGACCGAAACCCAGGCGGCCGGCCATCCCAAGAGGAGGGCCAGCCCGGTACGGACCGCCGGCCGGTCCATGCTTAGGGCCAATCCGCGAAGCAACGATCCAACCCGGGCGAGCGGTGACGATTTAGATCGCATCCAGCCGAATAGATAGGCGGCGGCCAACAGGCAGGGAAGCAAAACTTCGATGAACCCGACCACTGGGTTGTCGAAGACCACGATCTGGGTCGGGACGAGGAACTCGCTCACGCCCATTCCTGGCCGCAACTCTGAGCCTCCAGGGTATTGGGCGGCCCATGACGACTCCTTCCCTACTTCCATCAAGAAGATTCGCCCCACCTGCGTTCGACCGTCAAAGATGATGAGCGTGTCGCCCTTGACCAGCCCGAAGTTCGACCCAAGATTAACGGAAATGTCTCGCCCATCGATCGCGGTAATCACGCCATGGCGGCCCATGGGCCAACGAAAAGCGAACGGATCGTAGCGGCATAGGGTCAGGTCGCCGTCGCGCCTCTCGACCTCGACCTCCCCGATCGCGCTCTTCCAATCTCGGCTATATCGGTAAACCGGAAAGCGCTCGCCAGGGCGGGCGGCCGCATCCGGGATTCGCGCGAGCACGTGGCCGTCGTCCACGATCCGCTCGATCCCGACATGCGACGTGAAGGCCCCATGGAGGATCGCGAGCAAGAAGACCGTAAAGGCGCCGACGAGTCCTAGCTCGTACAGCACCTGCCAGAGAACTCTACCGGACTCCTTTTTTGTCAAGAGATGCGAACCTTCGCGGGCGTTCGCTAGCAGTCTGACAGTCGCGGAAATCGGCCCCAAGCCAATGAAAACAACGTCATCCCTTCGTTTGACAAGGATTATTACGACTCCCCACGAACCTAGGCGAAGGATCACACTGTGGCGGTCGGATAGCGGGGGACTCACGAACTCGACGGAAGCGATCCATCGCGTCTGACCCCGGGCAAAACCCGGGTACTGGGAAAGGAGGATTCACATAGAGTGAGACGGCTCATCAAATCGCTGCTTGGCAAAGCAGTCGGCCAACTGGTGGTTATGGCGCTGCTGTTGTTCACGTTTTCCCTGTTCATCAGAGGGAGAGCGGAGGCGCAGCTGACAACCCAACCCACTTGGGCGGTCTTGCCGTTCGTCGTTGACTCCCATGCGGCCGGAGTGGCCAATGTGGGGAACACCGCTTCAGACGCGGTGGCTTCAGAGCTATCGAAGACCAATCTTTACGATGTGGTTCCGCAGGAGCAGATCAAGCGCGCTGCGGAGAATTTGGGCCTGACCCTGCCGGTGATGGACCCGACGACTTACCTGCGTTTGGCTCAGGAAGTCCGGGCGAGCACGGTGGTGACGGGCGAAGTCGTGGGCTACCGGATCCTCCCGAACGGGGGCGGCAAGCAGGCGATCGTGGGCGTGAACGTGAACGTGATCGACGTGGCCTCTGGCCTTCCGATCAACGGCGCGGGGGTCACGTCCAAGTCGACGGTTCGCGTGGGCGACGTGAGCGACGAGACTCTCGTGAACGAGGCTCTCGGCGCGGCGGCGGCGGAAGCGATCTCGACGATCCGCAGCCAGACCCTTCCGACGGGCACGATCCTGAACACGACGGAAGAGACGGCCCTGATCAACCAGGGCACCCGCACGGGCTTCACGAAGGGCCAGCATGTGGTCGTGGTGCGCGGCCGCCAGGAAGTGGCGACGGGCACGATCGTGGACGTGGAGCCGGACCAGGCCTACCTGCATCCGGACCGGGTGATCCTCGGCATCCAGCCGGGGGACAAGGCCCGGGTGATCTTCGATTACAAGCGGATCCTGAGCATCGACGCCAAGGGGAATACCGAAGTGGCCCGGGCGGCGACCAAGCACAGCAACGCGGGCTTCGTTCAGATCCTTCTTCTGGTGGCTCTCGGCGCGGTCCTCTTCGGCGGCGGCCACTCGAACTCGGGTCAGGGCGCCAGCCAGCTCATCGCGGAAGCGGAGATGTATCCGGACGCGACGGGCGATCCTTCGGTCTCGCTCCACTGGGGCACGGACATCTTCCACCGGGCGAATGCGAATAACGTTCAGTGGCAGATTTGGCGCAGCGACGTTCCGGACTCTCCGGTTCTGGTGGTCTCGGGCACCCAGCTTCGAGCCCACGACGTTTCGACGCAGGCTCATACGGGTTCTTACTCGACGCTAGCCGCGTTCAACGGCCAGACGGGCGGCACCTCGTGCGCGATCACCGGCCTTCCGAACGACGGGACGATCACGGCAGCCGGTCCGGCTCCGGGCCACGCCTATCAGTACCGCATCGAGCTGGTCTACAAGCTGTCCTCGCTCGA
>DASZYX010000030.1:0-180114 GCA_035545155.1 Fimbriimonadaceae bacterium
TCGGAAGGGTGCGCCTCGACGCGGGCCAGTTGGCCGAGGCCATCACCGCTTATGAGGAGTCCCTCCAAATCCGAAGGGACATCCTAAAGGACTACGGCCGGTCCCTCCAGGCTCTCAGGGACCTATCCGTTTCGCTTGACAACGTCGGAAGGGTGCGCCTCGACGCGGGCCAGTTGGCCGAGGCCATCACCGCTTATGAGGAGTCCCTCCAAATCCGAAGGGACATCCTAAAGGACTACGGCCGGTCCCTCCAGGCTCTCAGGGACCTATCCGTTTCGCTGAACAACGTCGGAGACGTACGCCGCGACGCGGGCCAGTTGGCCGAGGCCATCGCCGCTTACGAGGAGTCCCTCCAAATCGGCAGGGACATCCTGAAGGACTACGGCCGGTCCCTCCAGGCGTTGAGAGATTTGGCCGTTTCGCTGTGGCGCGTTGGGGCTGTCTCCGAGAAGCCTGAAGACGTGCAACCGCTCGCGAACGAGCTGAAAGACATCTACGACCGCCTATGTGAGGAGTATCCTCAAGTCGAATCCTTGAAGGAGGAACGCAATGGACTTCTCGCCTCGGACTGGTTTCGTCGCGCCATGGCGAATTCTTAGGGGCCTCCGCCGCCTCCTTTACAAATCTTCAGAATTCGGTTGTACGCTTCAAGCATGAAGCGCTTTCTGCTCGTTCTTTGGCTCGGCACTCTTGTCGGTCTCCTCTACGCCGGTGGCGGCGTCCATGACCGGCAGGCCGATCTCGACAACCTTCGCAACGAGATCAACTCGCTCAAGACCCATCGTAACGACGTCGATTCCAAGCTGAACAACCTGAGCGACGCGGTGGATGAGCTTCGCCGCCAGCGCGACGATCTCAGGTCACAGGTCGATACGATGCGCTCCCAACTCGACGCGGTGCGCTCGCAAATCGACGACAACCAGTCCAAGATCAATAACACGCTGCAGCGATCCGACGTCGATTCGCTCCACACCGACTTCAACAACTTTCAGCAAGCCGTGAACCAGACGCTCCGGAAAGCGAGCTTGGAGACCAAGAAGGAACTCGGCGCGAACGCGGGGGACATTAACCGGCTCCAGGCCGACCAGAAAGAGCTGGCCGAGGCGGCCGCGGCAATTCGCAAGGAAATCGAGAGCCTGCAGAAGGTCCAGCAACTGCACACCGCTCGTCTCGAACAGGTCAAGAAGCAGACCCACATCAAAGCCTGGGTGCCTTAGCGAGAGTTCATGGCCAAGCGATTGGCGGTTGGTCTCGCTATTCTTCTCGTCCTGACAGCCGCAGGAATTTGGCTGCTCTTACGGCTCGGCGTCGTATCGGTAGTCGCGAACATTTCATCGGGCAGCGTCGACGATTCGAGGGCCGACATTGGATATGTCGGCGTTACCGCGCCGGGGCATTCGACCGTCGGAGCGGTAAGGGAGAAGGATCTATATAAGCCCAGTGAAGGGCATCCGGCCATGCTCCTCGACCCCGGCACCCGCGTAAAGGTCATCGTGTCGACCTCTGAGGACGTTCAAGTCCTCGTCCTGGAAGGCAGGCAGCATGGCCGCACGCCTTGGATTCACTGGGAAGACTTGCGCTGACCGGATGGCAGTGATCACCTCCATCACTTCCATCATCCCCTCACCTCCATCAGTGAGAGTGGTGGGCCCGGTGGGGATCGAACCCACGACCAAGCGGTTATGAGCCGCACGCTCTAACCCCTGAGCTACAGGCCCACTCTATCAAGCGAGATAGTACCAGCCTCAGGCCGCTTCGGGAAGTTCGGCCTTGGCATGCATGAGCAGGTTGAACATTTCCACGACGTACGGGTCGAAGTGCGTGCCCGCGTCGTTCCGGATCATATCCATCGCCGTCGCGTGGGACAACGCTGGCCGATAGGGCCGCGCCGAAGTGAGGGCGTCGTAAACATCGACGACGGCAAACAGGCGAGCGCTCAGCGGGATCTCCTCGCCGCACAAGCCCCGGGGGTAACCGCTCCCATCCCATTTCTCGTGGTGGCAATAGGGGATTTCCAGAGCCTTTTCCAGATATTTGATCCGATTCAGCCACTCAAAAGCGTAGACCGGATGGCGGTTCATCACTTCCCTTTCCTCGTCCGTCAACGATCCCGGCTTGTGGAGGATCCGATCCGGAATCCCGACCTTCCCAACGTCGTGAAGCAAGGCGCCTCGGCGAATCTCGTCGATCTCCTCCTCGGGAAGCTTCATCATGCGAGCCAGATCCACGGTTAGAGCCGTCACGCGCTGCGTATGCCCTTCCGTCTCTTTGTCGCGGAGGTCCACCGCCTTGACCCATCCTTCCAACGTGGCATCGTACGCGATCTTCAGCTCCTGATGGGCTCGGCCGACGTTTTCGTAAAGGCTGGCGTCCTCATAAGCGATCGCCACCTGGCCGGCGACGATCTCATAGAACTGGCGTCGGTCGTCATTGACGACAACCGGCTCGGGATAGAAGAACTCCAAGAACCCGACGACTTCCCTCTTTACTGAAACCGGGAGAATAACATAGCCGCACAGAGGCATCTCGTCCTTGAACGCCCATGGCGCTCGTTCCTTCGCGACGATCGTACACTGTTCGCGCATCGCCCTTACTCGCAGCTTTCGCGCACGGCTGTCGATCTCGAGCGTTTTGCAACATGAAAACGTCCATGGCAAGTCGTCTTGGAAGATCGTGATCGCGGAAGCGCTCATCGAGAGACTCACCGAGATCGTACGAAGCACGGCGACAAGGGTCTCTTCAACCGTAGAGTTCTGAAGAATCGCCTGGTCGATCCCTCGCAGCACGGTCAACCGCTTCATGCTGCGCTTGATCTCCTCCTCGGCCCGGCGATGGATCGTAATGTCGCGCCGCGTGCCCCACACGTCATGAATCATCCCGTCGATCGGCTCCGCCCACAGATTGTTGAGGAAGTAGTGCGTATCCCCCTTATCATCCACGAACGACGATTCCGCTTCGATGACGCGGAATCCGCTCCGGACGAAGCTGCGGATCGTCTCGTCATGTTCGGGCGACCGGGGAACGAATTCGCGTAACGCCTTGCCCTGTAACTCGTAGCCCTTTCGCCGGCCGTGCATCGCCGCGAACGCATCGTTGCATTCGGCGATGTACGCGTTGCGATAGGCGAGCTCGATATGCTCGTCTTCACCGACATCGATGGGAATAGGGGGATCGCACTTCGTACGCCAGATCGCCTCCGAACTGTTGACGATAAACGCGCGGTACCGACGGCGACTCGTTCGCAGGCGATCTTCGATCATCGCCGTCTTACCGAGTGCGGTCCGTACGAGCCAGTAAACGAAGACGGCCCCGATCAATAGCCCCAGCACGTCCTCGACGATGTGATAGAGGAGCGTGCCCACGAATTCTGGAAATAGAAAATCGCACACCGGCCCAGTTAGGGCCGTCCAGACCAGACCGGCGATCGTGAACCGTAAAGCAACGCGCGCGGGAAGTGCGCGCCTCGCTGCGAACTGCACTTTCGGGGGCATTCACTAACGGTTGTCGGTGAACAGGGCATCAATACTAACGGCTTGAGGCGCAATTGCGGACATATCCGCACGTGCAGACTGGGCGCCTACGTCTTTTTCGGGGGCTTGCGGATGTCATTGAATTGACGCCCCTTCGGCGGCTTGGTGTCGAAAAGCGACGGCGAGGGCTTATGGTTGTCGAAATAGAATGTATTTCGAGTCAGCATTCCCGGGTCGGGCGGGTCCATCCACTCTGAGTTGCTCTTGTACTGCTCCTGGGTCGCCGGCAGGTTGTCGTACTCGAGCATGTCCAGTTGCACCGATCCGTTGGACTGGTGGTAATAGAGCCGCTCCGTTCCCAGCTTCTTGTGTTCGAAGGATAGAACCTTCTCGTCACCGCGACCCGGCTCCAGCTTGATCGCTGCCGTCTTCTCGACGAGGGAATCCAGCTTGGAGGGCCCTTCCATCAGGGCAAAGAAAGGGCTGATGTCGTCGAGCGACATCTTAAGATCGGCGTACGTCGCCAGGAGACCCTCCTTCGCATTGGCAAGGAGTGCCGGATCACTTTCCGACTCGGAGTCGGAAAGCACGGTCGAGCCGTCGCTGACAACGTAGGAGTCATATCCCCAATAGTTCGAATGTTCGATCCGGAACTTCGAACCGGAAATCCAGACGTCCACCCGTTCTCCGGGATACATCGGATCATGGCCGGTATCGCGAGCCTCGGTTTCGATGACGAAGTGGACGTTATCGAGCGCCTTCGCCCAGGTCATGATCTGACGTAGCGCTGGCTCTCCGGAGCGATCCTGAGCGGGGGGATTCGCTTGGGCGGCAAGGGTCAGGAAGGCGGCAAAAGCAGTAAGAGGCATTCGCTCCATTTTGGCCTATCCGAACCTACTTTCCGACGTGCTCGTAGGTCTCGAAGGGGTCGGGCATTTCTACGTAGGTGTGCCGATCCAGAGCGACGCCATTCCAATCGAAGATATAGAAACGGGCATTCTTGCGCTGCAAGATCGCTTCCACAAGCTTTGATCGGCCCTTGGCCCGAGTGTCCTGCGGAGGATCGGTCATGGCCGTCACGATGTCGAGCTCGCTAAGGGTCCGCGTCGCGTTCCCCATCTCTTGCCAGGCATAGTAGAGGCTCTTTTCCGGGTCGATATTGTGATATTCCAGGTCGATCGAATGGAGAGCGTCGTCCTGCCAGGTCAGCCCCTCCTCCGCCATGTATTGCTCTAGGATCAGCCTTTTGGCGACCCAGTCGACCCGGTCCCCGAGGTCCATCGGGTCCTTCTCCAAGCCGTCGAGGATGGCCGCCCAGTTGTCGAGGGTCCAGTCCGTTTGCTTGCTCGATCCGCGGTATTGCTCGGCCAGCCGGAGATATTCGCGCTGGAGGTCGATCGCCCGGATCGTCGTCCCGTCGACGAGGCTCACAACCCACTTGTAGGTCGGGTCCCGACTGACTTCGCGCAGGGCGACGAGAGGCTGAGCGAGTATCAGCGACGGCGGCACCAGGTGATCTTCGAGCAGCCGAAGCACCAGCAAGGTCGTCCCGATCTTGAGCGCGTAGGCGAACTCGTTCTGATTCGATTCGCCAAAGAGCAAGTGGAGCCGGGTCATGCCCTCGTGAGAGTAGAAGTGCTCCCACTTGGGATTGATCAGCGCGCGATTGAAGCGCACCCGCGAGGCGATGGTCTTGATGATATGATCGGCTCGTTGGCTGAGCTGGAAATCGACCCGCTCGTCCGGTACGACTCCGTAAACGTGGGACACCCAGATGTAATCGACCGGGTTGTCCATCACCTCTTGGTAGTTCGGCCTCATGCCTCCGCTCGTCAAGATATGGCCGCCCACCCGGCCGACGCCGGCGAAGATCTGCCGCGTCACGAGGAAGGGGTAGAGCATCGCGACGCTGTTGTTCAGGAAGTCGTCGTCGGCCTTGACGAGATAGTTTTCATGGCAGCCGAACGTGTGCCCGCCAAAGTGGTCGACGGCATTGTTGTAGATGCTGACCGCATCGTCGAGGCCCATGTCCCGAATCGCCCGGACGATGTGGCGCTGGCCCGCCCGGTCGTTCGCGACCAGGTCGCTCAACTGACGACATTCGGCCGTCGCGTATTCCAGGTGCGATCCGACCGCGTCGATATAGAGCCGAGCCCCATTCATGAGGAAGCCACCGGACTGCGCAGGCTCGAAGACGTCATCCCTGGCGTGGATGTCGATCGCTCCCAGCCTCAGCTCTTGGAAGATGTAGTCCTTGATAACCTCGACGACGCCCTCGGGCGTGCCGAGCGCGTCGTCGCTGACGAGGCACCCAAATTCTGTCTCGACCCCAAAGATCCTCTCACCGGGAAGCTGCGGCATATATGTTCTAATACTACGGCGGAAAGTTAAGGTTCCGGTTTGATCTTATAATGACGTCGATGGATTCCGCGCAGAGTCATACCCGTTGCGCGAAGTGTCATGCCGAGCTGGACCCCGCCTGGAGTTTCTGTCCCGACTGCGGAACGGACAATCGAGCCCCAGAAGCTCGAGTGCCGACCGTGTCTCACTTGCACGTCTTCCTTCTCGCCGATTCTGCGTCGAATGTGGTCAAGCCGTTCCCGACGTGGACGACATGGGCCGGCCGATCAACCGCGCCTGGGAGGGTTTCAAGGCCTTTCTCGGATTCCTCTGGGATATCTTCTACTGGCCTCGGCGCCGCTGGTAGGAATTCTGCGATAGGATCGCCAATTTCGGATCATCGATGAAATGTACGCCGTCTGATCCGTATCCCGATGTAAATTGAAGGTCAGCAACGATCTTTCACCAAAGGGGGCGATAGAACATGAGCGAGAACATGGAAAAGTTTCGGAGTATGGATGGGAGCGAGGCTCTCGTCGTCCGTCCCTTCATCCAAGTCGTCTTTCAGCACGGCCATCCGAACGAAGTCGGCATCAACGGATGCCGCGTCGAGGACGTGATCGACGTCGCCGTCGATCGGCTCCTGGACTTCCAGGGGCGCAATCTGTCTTGCGACGAGAACGCGGAGGCTCTCGAGCATCTCTATCTCGCGCGCGAGGCGCTTGTCCGTCGGAAACGGAGACGCGAGCACCAGGGTGTGATCAACACCCAGAAGCCGCACGCCTCCGTCGATGTCGGCGTCGCCGTCAATCTCTGAACTAACCTGGGAAGTAGACCCCATGCAGGAGGTTGGCCTTGTCCTTCGGCTTGGCCTCGACTCCTAGCGAGGTAGTGTCTTGAAGTAGGGCATTTGATGCTATCTAAATCGCTTCCGCCAAATGTGACGCGAATTCCGGTTATGGGTCCGGAACCGTATAACACGCTGGTTTGCGTATCCGCCATCGTGCTTCCGGGCTCCCAATCTGTAGAGCTGGGCGAGATGTCCCGCTGGGCGGTGAGAGTTTCAACGCCATTTCGAATAGCGGGTTTCGATCAGCGCGTGCCGGTCGCCTTCGAGCACTCAACCACCGCTTGCCTGAGTTCCGTCGGACCGGCTGAGGATGGATCTTGGACTATGGCCGTGGATTCCGTAGAGGGAGCAGGATTCGATTCCGATGCCGGATACTATGTTGACCTGCATGTTGCGACTCAGCCAAGGCCAACCGACCCGCGCCATTGCATCAGCTATGGAACGAACGCTGACGGCTCGACCATTTCGAACTGCTTTACTTCTTCGAGATCGAACTGACGAGCTTTGTTCTTTGCTACGAGCCGCCGGTCGACAGATCGATACCAGGCGGGGACAACAGACAATCCAGAACAAGTCCGCCTTTTGGGCCGCAACGGCTAGATCTCACTCATGCGGTCGCAAGAACGATTAACTTTCCTTACAGCGCTCGCGCAGCGAGGCTGGAAGTCTCGGGAAGGCGCGGCCCATGCGGAGGGCGACCAAAGCAGAACCTAACGTGAGTTTAAACAACCAATGCCTAATGCCCAAACCCTGTCACTGAACAAGCAGCGTATCCCAATTGGACTCAGCCAACCGAGCAAGGTCGTCTTCGAAGGTCCCACCACTCTCTATTACTATTTAGACCATCCGGGCGATGTATTCCGCCAGCACGGCGGGGCGATGGTTGTGGAAGCCAGCCTGCAGCTACTCTTTTGGGGCGGCTACTGGCAACATGGAACCGATCCGTCTGCGGACGAGATCGTCGAAGCTATAAACGGGATTCTTAGCTCGCCTTATCTCTCGGAGCTGAGTCAATACGGCTATCAGTCCCTGACTATTCGCCCAGCAAAGATCGTACTTGATCCAGGTCCGTCGACGGGCTCGTACACTGGCAAGGATGTCAAGAACATGATCTGGTCGTTGATCTTTGGCGGCTATTTCCCGCAGCCAGTCGATCCCGGCGGGAGAATTATCTACATGGTGTTTGCGCCGCCCGGGACGACCTACACGAGCGAGGATGCCGGCGGAGCACATTCGGCGAGCAGTGGCACATTGTTCGACGTCGACTATGCCTGGATCGGATGGGTGAACCATGGTTCGATTGACGAAATCACCAGCATCTTCTCGCACGAACTCGTTGAGTCCATTACAGACCCCGAACCATTTAGTGGATGGTTTTTCGACGGTATGGATAGTCTGGAGATGGCGGAAGCATGCGACATGACTGGCTCCCATAACGATCGTGGGGTTGTGAACGGGGTTGCCGTTCAGCCTTATTTTTCGAAGAAACGGAATGCCTTTGTTATCCCTGGTAAGACAATAGAGCGCGGGCTCTCCGTCAGTGTTGCCGATTCAGAGATCCCCGGTCTGCGCACATTGTTGCACGGAACTGTTGAAGCAAGGGCGCATCTCGGCTGCTACAAGGGTCGTTACGACTGGACGTTGATTGGTGGCGCGCATGAAGTCGTGCTGACGCCGATTCCGACGAGCTATCTCAAACCGAAAGTCACATGGATGGTCGGCGGCGTGCGGGCATCCTCTACTCCGATTGAAGGCACGGCAGATGTTGATCAGAGCCTTGATCCGCTGAGCGTGTTGGAGGGCTTGCCGGCAGAGCAAACAGCCTATAGCTTTGCAACAGACGATAAGGACAGATTAACGATCAGTATGGGAGCAAACAACGGTCCCTGTTTCATCTCGGTGAAGTGCGAAGTCGAGGAAACCGAGAATGACCTTCCTCCCGGCTATGGCGCCACTCGAACCGACGAGAGGCTTGTTTATCTGAGCGGCAGGATACGCACGATGGATGAGCGGTTCCGGTCGGATACAGAGAAGTGCCTTGAGGTTGGACTGCGCGCGTCACAAGCAGTCCTCCTCGCTGACCCCATTCTTATTGACAAAGGCGACCCGGTTCCCGTGTGGGTCAATGACAATAGGTTCGACGCTTTGCCTCGCCGGGCGGGAAACATTGTCCGTTCAGCATGGGCCCTCGCTTTCTTGGTGCAAAAGAGAGACGAGAAGCTCGCCGAGCGGCTGCGCGGCCTTGCGAATGCCACTGTCGCGACGTTGCTCAACAGAAGCACGAGCGAACTTGAAACAGGGCCGCGCTAGTTAGCGCTTGACCCGCGCGGGATTGAACGGAGGGAAGAGGCTCGGCATCACATCCTCCCGGTAAAGGGACGTTCGGTGTGCCCGCGGGTAATACCGATCAGGCTCCGTCAAGGGCACGGAAAACCATGCGTATTCATCGGAGTTTCGGTAGGTTCAAACTGCTGATTTTGAATCTACGGCCGTCTCGCATCGTCTCAGTTTGTCGCCCCCAATTGAGAGACAATTGAGAGACAGATCTGGCCCTGGTTGACTGGCTTGGTCACGCTAAGACTTACCAACCCGGAGCGTGGTCTGCTATCGGTGGAGACGTTAATGGGCGACGGCCACTTCCATCTGGATTCATGGTAGAAATGGCGCTTTTGTTCTCGTGGCTCTCGTAAGCGACACCGCCACCCCACGAGGACGACCAAGACGGGGCCCAATCGTTGCTACCTGGGTTGGGCAATGGACCTGCTAGCCATCGGCCGTTGCTTCCAATCCGAGCGCTGTAGATTCGCGAACTGTCTTCAGGCCCCACGGCAAAGACGAGACTCTTGCCATCCCATGACCAGCTCGGATGGGAGCACACCCCGTTTATTGGAACCGTTAGCAACGAATGCGGGAACGGATTTGCCCCTCTAGCGACCACGAAGATCTGTGGCTTCGTTGAACCGCCTGCGTCTCGAACAAAGGCAAGTTTGGTTCCGTCCTGCGACCAGGCGGCTTCCCTGTCGAGCGTTAAAGCGCCATTCGGCTGCCCGACCTGCATGATTACCTCGCCCTTTCTGTTCATGACACAAATCTGACTTCCCGAGTTGACCTCATGAGTAAAGGCGATTTCTTTTCCATCTGGCGACCAGGCAGGGTTGACGTTGTACTTGTCGGGCTCGGATACTCGATGATTGTTGCCGTCCAGAAACGTCGGGGCGATTAGGCTAGCCGGATGACTATCCACGGCCATAATGAATATCTGCCTCTTTAGTGGTTGGCCAGTCGTAGGCGGCTGACGGTCGCTGTCAAAGGCAAGCCACTTACCATCAACGCTTAGTGACGGATGGTCGTCGATATGAACTGCCGCGTCAGACCTGGTTAGCATCTCTTGGACATCCTTTCCGTCACCATTCATCGAGTAGATTTTTCTATCTTCCGGAAATTGCTGATCAACTCTGGCAAACACGATCCTTTTCGGAAGCCTTCTTAAGTTCGCAAACCTGGTCCGACCCTGGAGGCCATAGGAAGCGAGGACCATGCCCGAGGCTGACGCCAGAAGCAGGGCAAACAACAACGGTCGGCTTCGATTTGTTTCGGACATAAACTTGCACCAGCAGTATTTATATCACAGCGGACCATCCCTTCGCATAAAAACTAAGAGCCCTGCCGTTCGGCAGGGCTCTTTGTATTCGAGAAAACCGAAGCTCCTCAGGCGTCTCCACGAGCGTATCCGAACGAAGGCTCGAACGGAATCAACCCGAGGCGCGTTGCCGCGCGGAAAGCCTGAACGCGATTGTTCACCTGGAGCTTGTCATAGATATTCGCCAGATGAAAATCCACTGTCCGCTTGCTCACGTACAGAGTATCGGCAGCTTCCTTGCTGCTGTGACCCTGCGCGATCAAGCTAAGTACCTCGATCTCACGCTTCGTCAACCGGACCGCTCGATGAGCGTTGTCTGGTCGCGTCGTGCTTGGCATTGGCATTAACCCACCCCTCACTTTGTTCTAACCGCCTGTAAGTCTTCTTCCATAGCACCAGCAAGTTTTGAGATGAATCGATAGCTCATTTCACAAGATTCTCTTTATCTGTTCCGTCAAACCCCGTTTCAGGGTTGCGCAAACGTCACAACCCATTTTCGACGTCGAGACTCAGATGCTCCCTGCTTGCGCGGCATCCGTCTCTGCGGATGCACTCCCAGTGACCATGCCCGTTTATGAGCCGTTCAACTTGGAAGGTCCTTTGGCCTACATCGCCAAAACAACCCGCGCCCCAGCGACGGGACGACAACTCACGATCTCTCCTATAATGCCGGACGCTTTTTCATAGGTTTGGTTCACGGAATCCGCGAATGAACCCACAAGATTCTTTTCCACCAAAGCAACGCACGCGCCCCCAAAACCCGCTCCAGTCATCCGCGCCCCGACGCACCCTGGAGCCTTCCAAGATGCTTCCGCCATGATATCGAGCTCTTTCGAACTCACCTCATAGTCATCGCGAAGACTTTCATGGCTCTGTCGCATGAGTCGTCCCACGAGGCCCAATTGGTTGGAGTCTAGTGCTTCTACGAATACTTTGCAGCGATTGTTCTCTGTGACGACATGCTTCGCGCGCCGGTAGACCACGTCCGGCATATCCTTTCGACGGCTCTCCAACAGATCGAGGTCGGCGTCTCGCAGAGCTCGCACACCGAGCACCCTCGCCGCCTCCTCACATTGGGACCGGCGCAAGTTATAGGCGGACGACGTTAAGGCTCTGGGCGTCTTCGTATCGCAGAGAGCGATCGCGAGATGGTCGGGAACGTCCGCATAAACGATTTCCAGAGTCCGCGTATCCAGAAACATGGCTTTGCCTTCGCGCCCCATCGCGCTCGCCATCTGATCCATGATTCCTGAGTTCACGCCGACGAACTTGTTTTCGTCCCGCTGGGCAAGCAAGGCCAGTTCCTTGTTCTCGATGCCGAGTCCGGCCAGCTCATTATAGAGAACGCCGAACGCAAGTTCGAGCGCCGCGCTGCTGCTCACGCCGCTTCCGATCGGTACGTCGCTATAGACCAAGGCCTTCACGTTTGGAATGGCGCCCTTGTCCCGCAAAGCCCAAGCCATCCCTGCGGCATACTTGGCCCAATCGCGCACTTCTCCGGGCTCGACCTGGCCGGCGTCGAAAGCATCCGCCTTCCCTCGCTGGGCCGATTCCAATTGAGATTCTCCCGTCGTCCTCGAGGCCGCGACGTACAGGAAGCGGTCGATCGCAGCCGGGAAAACGAAACCGTCGTTATAGTCCGTATGCTCGCCGATCAGGTTGACGCGGCCTGGCGCGACGGTGACGACTTCGGGATATTCGGAAAAGGAAGCCTTAAACGCTTCGGCCAGCGTGTTGCGGTCCATCACACAATAACTACCCGACGGGCTGCTCTCTTGGTTGCTCAGCCTAATCAGGTTCAAAATTTGTTTTTTTTAATGATTTGTACTTCCTAGGCTACGGTTTCTTGCCGATGTGTGGAACACAGCATATTGGCGAGGTGTAGATCGCACGGATTTTGCGGGCTTTGGGAGACAGGCTATGTCACATTTACTAGCATTGAATAATGCTCGAACCACGTTCCAACGTGTTTCCGATGCCAAGTTTTTCAGCGGGTGGGTCAAAGCCATTACGCCGGATTCGATCACGATCCTCGTTCACTCGGTGAGCATCATCACGCCCGGCGACGAGTTTGCGTTCCAGGTTTATGGCAACGGACACGACGCCTTCTTCCGAGCCACTACCTGCATCGTCAAGGGCACCGAGCTGAGCCCTCTCTTTGCGGCGAAGCGGACGAGTGCGACTCCCTTGGAAGTGAGCTGCCTCATCAACGGCAAGATGACCTTCGAAGAGGCGCGCGGGCGGCCGAGGTTCTTTGTCACCGGCATCACGGCCGAGGTCAATCCCGACGGCGCCGAAGAGTGCCCGCGCGATGTGGTGGTCGATATCGGCCCCGTCGGGCTCTCCGTCGTGACCAACAATCGGCTGCGGAAAAACGACGTCGCCAATCTTCGAATTTACGTGAAGGACCTCACGATCGAGTGCAGCGCCGAGGTTCGCAACTGCATTCAATACACGGTCGATGGCGAGTATCACCGGATCGGCTTCCAGATCAAGGGGATGGCACGGATCGACGCCCGGCGCTGGCGCGACCTTTACGCCGAAATCCTGGACGCGAGCAAGATGCCGTGGAACGTTTCGACCATGGATAACCATCTGAACCGGCGTATGAAGCGGAGCGCTTAGCTCAACTGGTAGCCTTAAGGCCTCGAGGATGCTAGGCCAATGGATGGAGCGGGAGATCGACGAGCAGCCAGGGCTGCTCGCCAGCCAATCCTCCATCTATGAACGGCGACTCGCCGACGTTCTCCATGATCGCCGGTTCGACATGGTTTTGCTCGCCGCACGCGGGTCCTCCGATCACGCCGCTCTCTATGCTCGGTATCTGATCGAAATCCACTTGCAGATCCCCGTCGTCCTTGCCGCGCCTTCCGTTCTCACCCGGTACGGCAAACGCATCCGTTATCCGAATTGCCTCGCCGTCGGGATCTCCCAAAGCGGTTCCGCGCCGGACGTCTCCGACGTCCTCGCTTCCCTGCGCGAAGATGGACACTTTACGCTGGCCATCACCAATACGCCGGGCTCCCGGCTGGATGGCGTCGCCGAGCACTCCATCCACCTGAACGTAGGCGAGGAACGGTCGGTCGCCGCGACGAAAACTTACACGGCGACGCTCCTCGCCCTCCTCCAACTCGTCCGGGTTCTCGCCCACGGCGGAGGCAATCTCTCTCTGCCCGACCTGCAATGGAGCGCGGTCTGCCGGTCGGTCGCCGAAAGCCACGCCAAAAGCCTTGTCGGCGCGGAACCCACCTTCAGCCTCGGCCGTGGCTACGGATTCAGCACGGCTCACGAGACGGCGCTCAAACTGATGGAATGCGCACTCATTCCTTGCAAGGCCTATTCGACCGCCGACTTCGAGCACGGCCCCAAGGCTCTCGCCGACACCGGCAGCGCGATCGTCGCCTTCGACCGGCTGGGGGATGACCTCGTTCGGCAAGGCGGCACGGTTCTCGAAGCCCCTGTTCCGGTCGGTCCCGTCGCGGAAGAATTATTGCCGGTCTGGCAGATCATCTATGGACAGTGGCTCGCCCTCGCCTGCGCTCGCCTGAAAGGGGAAAATCCGGACGCTCCCCAATTCATTCAGAAAGTGACGCGCACCCTATAGCGTTTCGCAAAGTTGTCGGCATGATCAAATAATTAACGACACTCTAAGTACCTATATAAAACTCGCCGATATATAAACTACGGCTTCGGATACGCCGAACCGGGCATGGAGCAGGTGAAAAACGTGAGCGCTGAACTTCGATCCCAAACGAATGCTTCCGCCGCATCCTATTCTGCGGCTGCCCCCCAGGCTGCTCAGTTGGCGTTGGTCCGCTGCACGGACGCATTGACGCATTCCCCGACCTTCGATCTGGAATCTGCCCGATTGCAGGAAGCCCAAGACGAGATGATCTTCATCAAGTGTCGCAGCGACAAGACGTTCGAGGAGGTACGAGAAGAGATCGTGCCCCTTTGGCAAACCGAGGTCGCCGGCGACGCGGTTTCGCTGCACGTCGTCGATAACACGACGCAGGGCCTGAATTTCAAATTCGCCATCCTCTTCGAGGACAGCACGTTTTTGACCGGACGCATCCTCGTCGAGACACCCGCTATTTAGCGGCATTGCGCCCGAAGAGGCGCAAGATCGAAATCACATCCGTGAAGTTCGCGATCTTGGTCATCACCTGCTGCAGATGGTTCGTATCGGTCACGTCGATAGTGACCTCCAACTCGGCCGTCTGATTGGGGAGCGTCTTGATCTTGGCCGCGGACACGTTCGTCTTCGATTCGCCGAAGATCGTCGAGATGTCCATGAGCAGCCCTTGACGGTTGACCGCCACGATCTTGAGCGATACGGCATACAGGTGCCCATCCGGAGGCCAGTCGTAATGCAGGAGCCGCTCCGGTTCATGAGTCATGTAGTTCTGGGCGTTGGGGCAGACCTTTCGGTGGATCATGATCCCGCGCCCCCGCGTGACGTAGCCGACGACCTCGTCTCCGGGAATCGGGTTACAGCACTTCGCCCGGTTCACCATGACGTTGTCGACACCGCTTGTAAAGAGCCCGACCTTCCCTTCCTTCGTTCGCTGAATTTCGATACGGTCCGAGCTAACCGTCTCCGGCACGGTTCCCCGCAGCTTGGCGATGACGCTCTGGACTGAGGCTAACCCGGTGCCAACCTTGGCGAGAACGTCTTGCGCGTTCTCGACGCCCCGCATCGCCTTCGCGACCTCGTTCAGCTTCTCCTCACCGAGGTAACTCTTGGGGTCGAGGCCGAGGAAGCGAAGCTCTTTTTCCAGCGCCTCTTTGCCGCGGCTCGCGTCCGCATCTTTGCTTTGCTTGCGGAAGTAGGCGCGCAGCTTGTTCCGCGTGTGGGCGGAGCGGATGAACTCCAGCCAATCGAGGGACGGCTGGGCGTTGGAGCGGGTAATCACCTCGACCACGTCGCCGTTGTTCAGCCTCGTGCTGAGCGGCACCATGATCCCGTTGACTTTCGCTCCGATCAGCGTCAAACCGAGCTTCGAGTGAACGCGAAAGGCAAAATCGACGGGCGTCGAGCCTCTCGGCAAGTCGATGACGTCGCCTTTCGGCGTGAAGACGAAGACCTGCTCGCTGAAAAGGTCTGTCGAGAGAGAGCGGAGAAAATCGCTCGACGAGCGCGCATCGGAAGACCAGTCGAAGAGCTGCTGCCGCAGCGTTCTCAGGCGGTTCGACTCGTCGATGGAGACCTGGCCCTCTTTGTACGTCCAATGCGCCGCCACCCCGAATTCCGCGATCTGGTGCATCTCAACGGTTCGGATTTGGACTTCGAGCGGGCTCCCGTGTGGCCCGAGCACCTTGGTGTGAAGCGATTGGTAGCCGTTCGCCTTCGGCTTGGCGATGTAATCGTAGAAGAGCTGAGGGATCGGCACCCAGAGCTCGTGGACGACGCCGAGCGCCAGATAACAGTCGGGAACCGATTCGACGATGATCCTCAGAGCGAGGAGATCATAGATTTCGTCGAATTCGAGTCCCTGTTTCACCATCTTGTTGAAGATGGAGTAGAGGTGTTTCGGCCGGCCGCGCACGTCGACGACTTTGACCCCGCGCTGCTGGAATCGCTCTTTCAGCTTGACGATCGCCTCGTTCAGTTCCTGCTCGCGCTGCGTCCGCGACTTGGAAACGAGATCGCTGACAACTTTGAACTCGTGCGGATGCAGATGCTTGAAGGCGAGGTCTTCGAGCTGCCACTTGATCTGCCAGATTCCCAGGCGTGCGGCGAGAGGCGCGTAGACGTCGAGCGTCTCGTTGGCGATGCGAGTGCGCCGGGAGGGATCGAGAGCGTCGAGCGTCTGCATGTTGTGCAGGCGATCCGCCAGCTTGATGACCATGACCCGAAAGTCTTTGGCCATCGCAAGGAGCATCTTGCGAAGGCTCTCCGCGGCGCGGTTCGTCTCCGCCTTGGCGCGCTGGCGCTCGCTGAGCCCTTTCGATGGGCTGAATTTGAGCTTGGTGACGCCTTCAACGAGCTGAAGCACATCCTCGCCGAACCGCTCCCGGATCAGCTCGGGCGGAAATTCCGAATCTTCGATGACGTCGTGGAGAAGCGACGCGACGATGGTGTCGTCGTCCATCCGCAGATCGGCAAGGATAGCCGCGACGGCAAGGGGGTGGACAATGTAAGGATCGCCGCTGCTGCGTTGCTGGCCGGCATGCGCTTTTTCGGCGAGGAAGTAAGCGTAGCGGATCTTGTTGATGTCGGCGGTGGGACGCTGGTCGCGAATAGTCTCCAACAGGCTATGTAAGCCCTCTGGTTCCTCCCAGTCGTGGGTTATTTCGGGTGCCGCAACCATAGCTCCGCCCCGTTCGGCGGTCAAGCAGCTTCGATTGACCGAGTTCGTTCGGCTTATTAAGAGTATACGTCCGCACGCCGTGCGGCAAGACGCGGTCGAAAAATGGGGCTCAAGTTTTGGTAGACGTTAGTATACTATATCAAGTGGAGCCCGCGAACGCCTCCGCAAAGCAGGACGATTATGAACCCTCTCCAATATACGTTGCCGCTCTATGAGCGACAGTTCGTTGTCCATCTGCACCAGGCGACGCGGCTCCATTACGACTTGCGAATCGAATACGGCCGCAACAACCTGCTGGACTGGGTTGTCCCGAAGGGGCCGAGCTTCGATCCCAGAGTGGGACGACTTGCGATCCGCTCGCACGACCATAAGATGTCCTGTTTGCGGTTCGAAGGAAGAATCCGGGATGGGGCCTACGGCGCCGGCCCGCTCCTGATCTGGGATACCGGCCCGTTCCTGATAAGAAGAGTCCTCCACTTCTCAGACGAGGAAACGATTCGTCGCGGATTGAAGCGCGGACTCCTGCAGATCACGTTCCATGGGGAGCGGCTTCAAGGAGGCTGGACGCTCCGAAAGTCGTTTGGAAACTGGCAACTCAGAAAAGACGAGGATGCCTTCGCCCGGTACGATGGCCGCCCCCTGGAGGATTGGTCGATCGTGACCGGAAGGAGGCTGCGCGATCTATGAGAGCCCGGCCCTACATCCTTTGGATCGAATTCAAGCGCTTCTATGCCGAGCCGTGCCCCCAGCCCGTCATTATTCTTCGCGAACAGATCGTGCTCGATGCGAACGACGCCGCGCTCGCAAGAGGAATCCAGTGCGGCATCTCGCAGCGGCAGGCCCGCGCCATTTTGCATGGGGGAATCTTCAAGCTTTGGCAGGCGGACGAATTCGAAGAGCGGCGGAGAGCATGGCTCGACCTGTGCGTCGATTTCACCGGCGTGATCGAGCCTGCCGATCAGCATTGCGCTTGGCTCGATCTCTCGCTTCATCCCAATCCCGTCGACGTCGCCGAGCGGCTGATCCGCGTGCTCGCGCAAGCGACCGGGCTCGCTGTCGCCTATGGCGCGGCGCCCTCGAAATGGATCGCTCGCCTGGCTGCCAAGTATGAGGACTGCGGTCTGGCCGAACGCGATCCTCGCGCTTTCCTTGCCGCTCTTCCCGTCCATGAGCTTCTACCGATCGCCCCCGAGCATCGCGACCGGCTGCGGTTCCTGGGCTACGACACCATCGGCGGCGTCGCCGGCCTGCCCCTGCCTGTGCTCCAAGAGCAGTTCGGCCAGGAAGGACTCATCATCCATTCCGCCGCGACCGGCCAAATGTCCCAGCAGGTCAAGGCGTTCTATCCGCCCAGTTCGATGGCGGACAGCATCGTCTTCGACGGAATTGTCGACGATCTTGAAACGGTTCAAGACGCCTGCCGGTCCTTGGCCCTCCGCATCGGCGAGCGCTTGGCGAACCGCAACATGCAGAGCGGAAAGCTCCGTATCGCGCTCGAGCTCGAAGACGGCAGCCTCAAGGCGTTGTCGCGCACCTTTACCAAGCCGCTGCGCTGCCCCGGCTCGGTCCATTCGGCGCTGCGCCTCCTTGTCGGCCCGGCGCTGAAAGAACCCGTCGTCTCGATCCGCGCCTTCATCCCCGATCTCGAACGGGTGCGCGAATTTCAGCCAGGCTTGGTCGACGGTTGCGCCTATCTCGGCTCGCCCGAAGTCGAGGCTGCGATGCGGAACATCCGAACAGTCTTCGGGGACAAGTCGATCCAACTTGGCAAGGAAATCGATCTGCCGCGCCGCGTGAAGGTCTTGCGAGAGTGGAAGCATGCCACCGGCTGGCGATGATCTTCTGGCGTGGTGGCGGGAGGCCGGCGAATGGTGGATCGACGAGCCGCCCCGCGAGTTCGTGCGCTATCTCGACGCGACAAGAAAGATCCGCGAAGAGCAGAGGGCATTCAGCTACGCGGACGGCTCCTTTCGTTCCCCCGAGAATCTTATCGCGCGGGCTCTCCGCTCCCGGGACGACAAAGTCGAGCACGCTTGTAGCTCGAGCCCGCTCCCGGAAGTCGCCGCGTTTTCCGGCGACGTCAAACCTTACGCGCTGCTTCACCTGAATAGCGGCTACGCTTTCGGCCGTTCCGCGATGCTTGCCGAAGCCCTGCCCATCTTTCCCGAATGCCAGGAATATAGCGCCGTTCTCCTCGCCGATCCTTTTTCTCTGACCGGCGTCATCGAATTCGCAGGCAAGCGAAAAGACACGAAGATGCGTCCCCTGGTCGGCGCGGCCTTCGAAATGGCAGAGGGAGGCGAACTCGTCCTCGTCGCTCGTTCGAAGACCGGCTATCGCAGCCTCTCGAGGCTCATCACGGATTGCCACCTCGAAGAGCCGCGCCAATTTCCGCTTTGCACCTGGGAGCGTCTGGAGCGCCACTGCGAGGGGCTGCTTTGCCTTACCGGAGGCGATAACGGGCCGCTTAACCGGCTGCTCGTCCGATCCGAAGGGCAAACCGCTGAGCGGATGCTGGATCGGCTCGTCGGCCTCTACGGCCGCGAGAACGTCTTCATCCAGATCGAGCGGAGCTTCCTGCCCTGGGAGATCCACGTCAATAAGCAGCTTCTCGAGCTCGCCGACCGCAAGCGCACCGTGCCCGTCGCCGGAGGGAGAATCACTCATCGCCGCCCGGAGCACTTCCCCGCTCACGACATCCTCGTTTGCGTCGAAAGCCTCTGCCTGATCGACGACGTCGTCGGACGCAAGCCGCGCCGCCATCCGACTCAGCCTCCCGTTCGCTTGCCTCCCGAGCGCGCCCTGAACGCCGAGCGCCATCTCCGATCTCCCGAAGAGTTGATGCTCCTGTTTGCGGATCGCCCGGATCTCGTTCTCAATACGATGCGCGTCGCCGAGCGCTGCGAAGCCGACGTCCTACCGAAGCCGACGGAGCTGCCCCGGTTCTGCGATGACGAGCCGCGCCTTCTGCGTCAGCTTGTCGCTGAGCGAGCGAAACAATTGCCTGGCGGGCAAGCCCGCAAGGACCGCCTGAAGATGGAGTTCGAATGCATCGTCAAGAACCGTTTTGCCGGGCATTTCCTCGTGGCCTGGGATATGTGCAACTGGGCCCGGAAGCAAGGCATCGTCTACAGCGGGCGCGGCTCGGTCGTCGATTCCGCCGTCGCCTACTGCCTCGGCCTTTCCCGCATCGACGCCTTCGAACACGATCTCCATTTCGACCGGTTTCTTCCCACCGACGGCAGCAAGCGCCCGGATATCGACATCGATTTCGAGGCGCGCCGCCGAGACGACGTGCGGAGCTACCTGGCGGACAAGTATGGCGACGATCATGTGGCGACCGTCGGCGCTGTCGGCACTTACGGCACGCGCGGCATCATCCGCGAAGTCGGCAAGGTCATGGGGATTCCCCAGGAAAGCCTTGGATATCTGATCAAGCGCCTGCATGGGAGCGTCACCCCCGAGCGCCTCGAACGCGAGATCGACAACAAGCCGGAGCTGCGCGACAGCGGCATCCCGCGCGAGCGCTTCCGATGGGTTTTCCGACTCGCCGAGCTGTTGATGGAAGTCCCCCGGAATCTTCGCGCCCATTCCTCCGGCATCGTGATCTCGAAAGAGCCGATCGCCGATACGGTGCCCGTCGTCCACTCCGGCGCCGAGGGCGTGAAGATTATCCAGTGGGACAAACGAAGCGCGAAGCACTTCTTCGACAAGTTCGACGTGCTCTGCCTGCGCGGCCACGATGTGCTCGCCGACACCCAAGACCGGGTGCGTCTCCAGTCGGAGAGCTTTTCCGTCGAAGATCTGCCCTTGGACGATGAGAACGTCTTTCGCGCGATGCGGGCGGGCGAGCTGATCGGCGTTCCCCAATCGGCTTCGCCGGCCATGCGCCAGGCTCATATCCGTATCCAGACGAGGAATCTTACGGATGCCAGCATCGTCCAAGCCGCGATCCGCCCAGGCGTCGGCGGCGCGGTCAAGCTGAACGAGCTGATCGCCCGGCGCAGAGGAAAGAAATTCGACTTCATCCACGACTCGCTCAAAGAAATCCTCGAGCCCACCTACGGAATCATCGTCTTCCAAGAGCAGGTCGACCATCTTCTTCAAACCTTCGCCGGATTCACGTCGGACGAGGCCGAGCAGACGCGCGAGGCTATCTACAAGCGGCGGCGCGAGGAGCACGTCAAAGGCATCCACGACGAAGTCGTCTCGCGGATCGTCGCCAATGACTTCTCGCCCGAGGTCGCAGAGGAGGTCTACGGCCTCGTCGCCGTCTTCCAAGGCTACGGCTTCGCGGAGGGACACGCGCTCGCCTTCGCGGATATCTCGATCCGGTCCGTCTATTGCCAACAAAACTTTCCTTCCGAATACTTCTCCGCCCTTCTCGATTCCCAGCCGGCCGGCTACTACGGCCCTTGCACGATCGCCAACGAAGCGCGAGTCCGTGGAGTCAAAATCCTTCCCCCGAGCGTCAACCGGAGCGATCTGAAATACAGGGTCGAGGACGTCCAGTCCGAGGACGATCCCAAGATCGTGGTCCCGAATGGCGGCATCCGCGTTTCTCTCGCCCAGATCACGAATCTGTCGAAGGAGACCCGGCTCCGGATCGTCGCCGCGCGGCCTTATCACTCCTTTTTCGATTTTGCCGTACGCGTCCGGCCGCAGCGCGACGAGCTCGAGTCGCTGATCCTATGCGGCGCGTTCGACGAACTTCACCCCAATCGCCGCGCTCTCTTGTGGGCGACGCCGAGCGCCATCCAGTTCGCGTCGACCCATCCTTCTGGAGCGAAGGCCTTCCTGCCGCTCTCCATCCCCGATCCCGAGCTTCCCGAAGGCATTCAGGACTTCACGCGGCAGGAGAAAGCGATCTATGAACGGCGCATCCTCGATCTCGATATCGACCATCACCTTATGGCGTTCGAGCGTGAGCGGGTCCGCGAAAAGGGCGTCGTCACCGCCGCCGAAGCCAGCCGCCTGCCGAACAAGACGAAAGCGATCGTCGTCGGCAACCCGATCCGCCTCCGCTTTCCGCCGACCGCAAGCGGCAAACGCGTCATGTTCTTCGATCTCGAGGACGAGTCCGGTCTCCTGAACGTGACCTGCTTCAACGAAACCTATCTGCGCGACGGTCACACCGTTATCTGCTCCCCCTACATCACCGTCCGGGGCGAGGCCCAGGAGCGCGACGGCCATATCGCCTTCCTCGCCTCGCGGGTCTTTCCCTATGCGGCTCGGCTGGAGCACATCCCCATGCATCAGCCCCTTCCCATCACCACCGCCGACTTCCTTGTCTCCTAGTAGACTAACCTCGCATGAGTAAGCGCCTGATCGAGTGCGTACCGAACTTCAGCGAGGGGCGGGACGCGGCTATCATCGAAGCCATCGCGGCTGCCATCCGCTCCGTCGACGGCGTCGCTCTCCTCAACGTCGACCCCGGCCAGGCCACTAACCGCACCGTCTACACCTTCGTCGGCGAGCCCGAGCCGGTTTGCGAAGCTGCTTTTCGCGCCGCTCGAAAAGCGAACGAACTGATCGACATGAGCCGCCATCATGGCGAGCATCCCCGCTTTGGCGCGCTCGACGTCTGTCCGCTCGTTCCGATCTCGGGCATCTCCATGGCGGAGACTTCCGAATATGCGAAGGCCCTCGGCAAGCGCATGGGCGACGAACTCGGCATGACGATCTACCTCTACGAGCACTCCGCGTCCGCCGAGCAGCGGCGCAGCCTTGCCGACATTCGGGCCGGCGAATACGAAGGCCTGCCCGAGAAGCTGAAACAGCCGGAGTGGCAGCCCGATTACGGTCCCACGTCCTTTAATTCGCGTTCTGGCGCAACCGTCGTCGGCGCCCGCGATTTCCTCATCGCCTACAACGTCAACCTCAACACAACCTCGACGCGCCGCGCCAACGCCATCGCCTTCGACGTGCGCGAGCGAGGACGGCTGAAGCGGATCGGAGATCCTCTCATGGGCGAGCCGATGCTCGATGAGAAAGGCGAGCCGGTCTACGAGCCGGGCTCTCTGGCCGGCGTGCGGGCGATCGGCTGGTTTATCGAGGAATACGGGATCGCTCAGATCTCGATGAACTTGACCGACCTTTCAGTCACGCCTATCCATATCGCCTTCGACGAGGTCGTCGAGAAGGCGGCTGCGCGAGGCGTTCGCGTGACCGGCTCCGAGCTCATCGGCCTCATCCCTTTGCAGATGATGCTCGATGCCGGGAAGCACTACCTGCGTAAGCAGAAGCGATCCCTCGGCGTCTCCGACGAAGAGCTGATCCGAATTGCGACGATTTCGTTGGGCTTGAACGATCTCGCCAACGTTTCCTCTTCCTCAGCACTCAATACTCAAAACTCAACGCCTGTCCCGCCCTTCAGGCCGGCGGAGCGCATTATCGAATACGCGATCCGGGATCGATCGCAGAAGAAGCTCGTCGATCGAACTGTACGTGGCTTCATCGAGGAAACCGCCTCTGAGTCGGCCGCTCCCGGCGGCGGCTCCATCTCCGCGACTCTCGGCGCGCTCGGCGCGGCTCTCGCGACCATGGTCGCCAACCTCTCTTCCCACAAGCGCGGCTGGGATGCCCGCTGGGAGGAATTCTCCGACTGGGCGGAGAAAGGCAAGGCCTTTCACGTCGAGCTGACGAGGCTCATCGACGAAGATACCGATGCCTTCAACGCCCTCATGGCCGCCTTTGGCCTGCCCAAAGGCTCCGACGAGGAAAAAGCCGCGCGTACGGCTGCGATTCAAGCTGCAACCCGAGGTGCGATCGAAGTCCCGCTCAAGGTCATGCGCGCCGCCCACGATTCGATGGAGGTCATCAAGGCGATGGCCGAAATCGGGAACCCGAATTCGGTTTCCGACGCCGCCGTCGGCGCCCTCTGCGCCCGCTCCGCCGTCATGGGAGCTTTTCTGAACGTCCGCATCAATTCGTCGAGTTTGGATGACAAAGCCTTCGTCGAAGCCGCGGTATCCGAAGGCCGGCGGTTGCAAGACGAAGCGCTGTCGAAAGAGGCGGAGATTCTACGGATAGTCGAAGCGAAACTGTAGAGCACGCCATTGACTTCGCATGGCGCCCCTGGGACCGCGGAATTCATTCCGCTCCGGCAACCACGGACTACACCCCGTTCCTGCCATCGTATAGAATGAATGGGCAAGAGAGTTGTAGCATGACGGGTGACGTGACGGTAATTTACGAATGGAGCGATGACGGCTGGTGGGTCGCTGAAATTGCTGAAGTGCCCGGAGCGATCTCGCAAGGTCGCACCAAGGAAGAAGCCCGCGACAACGTACTGGAAGCCCTTCACGAATTGTTGGAAGCCCGCCGCGATCTCGCAATTCGAGGGGCTCGTCAGCCAGAGGACGTCGAAACCGTTCGCCTGGCAGGTTAACTCCCGCTCGGCCTCGGTATCTCTAAGCGGTCGCAGATCTTGATTGCCGTGCCCTTCGCGATCTCCGTATGACGCGGAACAGCGATGGAAAACCCTGTCTTCGGGTTAATGTAGATCGAGCGCTTACCTTCACGTAGTAGCTCACAGCCATTCGCCCTGAGATGCTTTTGAAGGTCGCTTAGCTTCACCCAAGACCCTCCATCGGGATTCGCACTCTGTTCTCCCGCGCAAACTCCACCGCTTCCTCGTAGCCGGCGTCGGCGTGGCGGAGGATGCCCATGCCCGGATCGGAGGTCAGGACCCTCTCCAGTCGCTTGTCCGCCTCCACAGAACCGTCGGCGACGATGACCATTCCCGCGTGCTGCGAGTACCCGATGCCGACTCCGCCGCCGTTATGGATCGAGACCCAGGACGCTCCGTTGGCGGTGTTGATCATCGCATTCAACAAGGGCCAGTCGGCGATGGCATCGCTGCCGTCCTTCATCCCCTCGGTCTCCCGGTAGGGCGAGGCCACCGAGCCGGTGTCGAGGTGATCGCGGCCGATCACGATCGGCGCCTTGATCTCGCCCTTGCGGACCAGCTCGTTCATGGCAAGGCCCATCTTCGCTCGCTCGCCATACCCTAGCCAGCAGATGCGCGCCGGCAATCCCTGGAAGTGAATGCGCTTCTGCGCGAGCTCGATCCACCGGGCCAGGGGCCTGTTGTCCGGGAATAGCTCCAACAAAAGACGGTCGGTCTTGTAGATATCCTCCGGATCGCCGGAAAGCGCCGCCCACCGGAACGGCCCCTTTCCTTCGCAGAACAATGGCCGGATGTACTCCGGCACGAAGCCGGGGATATCGTAGACATGCTGCACGCCCGCCTTCGCGGCCTGGGTGCGGATGTTGTTGCCGTAGTCGAAGGTGACCGCGCCCATCCTCTGAAGGTCGAGCATTGCCTGGACATGGATGCCCATCGACTGAATAGCCCGGGCAATGTACCCGTCGGGATCGCTCTGCCGCAGCGCCGCCGCCTCCGCAAGGGTCAAACCGGCCGGCACATAGCCGTTCAGCGGGTCGTGGGCGCTCGTCTGATCGGTCAATACATCTGGCACGATCCCTCGCCGCGCCATTTCCGGTAGAACCTCCGCGCAGTTGCCGACCAGACCCACCGAGATCGCAGTGTCGGAGGCAAGAAGCGCCATCGCCTCGTCGAGCGTTTCCGCGATGTGGTCGCAATATCCGGTCTCAAGACGCTTTTGGATCCGGGCGGGATCGACGTCGATACCCAAGAATCGAGCCCCGCTCATCGTGGCGGCCAAGGGCTGAGCGCCGCCCATGCCGCCCATTCCGCCGCTCACCACGAACTTCCCGTCCAGCGAACCGCCGAAATGCTTTTTTCCCGCCGCCGCGAAGGTCTCGTAAGTTCCCTGCACGATGCCTTGCGAGCCGATATAGATCCAGGAGCCGGCCGTCATCTGGCCGTACATCGTCAGGCCCAGATTCTCGAGCCGCGTGAACTCTTCGAAGTTGCTCCAATGCCCAACGAGGTTGGAATTTGCGATCAGCACCCGCGGCGCGTCCGGATGGGATCGCAAAATGCCGACCGGCTTGCCGGACTGAATCAGAAGCGTCTCGTCGCCCTCCAGCGAGCGAAGCGAGCGTACGATCGCGTCGAAGCACTCCCAATTGCGGGCCGCCTTCCCTCGCCCGCCGTAGACGATCAGGTCGTCCGGCTTCTCGGCCACTTCCGGGTCGAGATTGTTCATGAGCATGCGGAGGGCCGCTTCCTGAATCCAGCCCTTGCAGCTCAGTTCGGTTCCACGGGGCGCGCGAATCGCTGTCTTCGTCGACATAGCCGCAGTTTACTTGCGGTCAAGTCCACGGCCAGGGTCGCAGCCCGACTGGTCGGGCAGAACGAAGCGGCGCCAGGTCGCCGCACTCCATAAAACCCGCTAAATGTCGAAGACGCCCTGCCGGATGGCCCGGGCGACCTCCTCGATCTCCCCACACATCGGCCGGTCCTCCGTCAGCTTCGGAACGAAGGAGCGCAAGCGGTTATACGCCTCCTCGACGCCGGCGCCGGGCCGGAGCGGCTTCCGGAACTCCAATCCCTGGGCGGCCGCGAGGAGCTCGATGGCGAGCACGTGCTCCGCGTTCTCGACGATCTGCCGGTACTTGAGGGCCGCCGTCATCCCCATCGAGACGTGATCCTCCTTGCCGCCCGAGGTCGGCAGGTTGTCCACGCTCGCGGGATGAGCCAGCACCTTCGCCTCGTTGAGCAAAGCCACAGCCGTCACGTGAGGAATCATGAAGCCGGAGGACGCGCCGGGATGATCGGTGAGAAAGGCGGGCAGGTGCTCGTTGATATCCGGATTGATGAGCCGGTCGATCCGCCGCTCGCAGATATTCATCAGGTCGGTCACGGCTATCGCCGCATAGTCCAAGGCATAGGCAAGAGGCGCGCCGTGAAAGTTGCCGCCGCTCAGCACGTCGCCGTTCTCGAAAACGAGTGGATTGTCCGTTCCCGATCCGCTCTCGATCTCCAGCACCTCGCGGACATGCGTCAAAGCCCCGCGCACCGCTCCATGCACCTGGGGCATGCATCTCAGACAGTAGGCATCCTGGACTCGGGAATCCCCGATGATATGAGACTCGCGGATTTCGCTATTCCTCAGCAGCTCTCGAAGATGCTCCGCCGCTAGCCGCTGTCCGGCGTGAGGCCGGGCGTTCTGGATACGCGCGTCGAAGGCGACCGGCGTGCCGAGCAGAGCCTCCAGAGCCATCGCACCGACGACGTCGGCAACCCGCGCGATACGCTCCGCACGGAAAAGAGCCAGCGACCCCACGGCTCCGATCGCCTGAGTCCCGTTCAGGAGGGCCAAACCTTCCTTCGCCTCGAGCTGCAAGCACGTCAACCCGGCAGATGCTAGCGCCTCGGCCATCGGAACCCCGGACAACGAGGTTCCTTCGCCAACGACGCCCATCGCCAAGTGAGCCAGCGGCGCGAGGTCGCCACTGGCCCCGACCGAGCCCTTACTTGGGATTCGGGGGAGGACCTGCTTGGCGAGCATCGCGAGCAAGAAATCGACGATCTCGGGACGCGCTCCGCTGTAGCCGGCCGCCAACACGTTGGCACGCAACAAGATGAGTGCGCGCGTCTCCTCGGCGCTTAGCGGATCCCCAACTCCGCACGCATGGCTCCGGACGAGATTCAACTGGAGCAAGCGTAATTCGTTTGGTGGGACGTGAACGTCGGAGAGCTTCCCGAACCCCGTATTCACGCCGTAGACCGTACGGCCTTCGGCGATGATTCTTTCGACCGTCCCTCGGCTCTCCGCCATCCGTTGGCGAGCCGAGGTGGACAGAGAAACTGGTTCGGAAGCCAAGGCGACCAAAGCGATTTGGTCGAGCGTCAGTGGTCGGCCATCGAGTGTCAGCACGGGTGAATGCTACTGCATTCCGTGGATGCAGGTCGTCGATTGTGCAGCCAGACACTCCACCCCCCAAACCCCACCTCAGTTTTCCGCGGTAAACGCCGGGCGATCTATCGCGACCGGCGCCGCGTGAAAACCGAGGAGGGGGCTTCCCTACTTCAGACTGGGATACCAATCGAACATCACATAGCCGATCGCGCCAAGCGTCAAAACGAGCATTCCGAGACCCAGCCACGACGTCTTCCCTTGGCGTCGTTGGTCGAGAGCCACTGCAAAGATGATGATGGCGCCGGTGATATAGATCCGGTACGACTCCGGCCAACCGAGCTGGGCGAAGCCGTTCTGGATCGTCGTCATGAACACAGCCCCGATGAGGCTGCCAAGAATCGAGCCCTGCCCGCCGTTGAGGCTGGCGCCGCCGATGACCACGGCTGCGATGACGTCGAGCTCAAAGCCGACGGCGACCGTGGGGTCGCCCACTGACAATCGCGAGAATTGCATGGTGCCGGCCAACGCGATTGCGATGCCGCCAAGCACGTATACGGAAATCTTGACGCGCTCGACGTTGACTCCACTCATTCTCGCGGCCGTCTCATTCGAGCCGATGGCGACGACGTGCCGCCCGAAGACGGTCCGCCGAAGCAGAATGCCCGTCCCCGCCGCCATGGCCAGCATGAACCAGACACCGAGTGGGAACAGTTTCCAGTGCTCGTTGGGACCGAGGACGTTGAAAAGGTTATTGATCCAGGTATCCGGCGAGCTCACCGTCGTATCGTGGCCGAACTCCCTCGCCAAGCCACGGAACATGAGCAATGTTCCAAGAGTGACGATAAACGGACTCACATTGACTTTGGAGATGACCGTCCCGTTGAAAAGCCCCATCGCCGCTCCTGCGATCAAGGCGATGAGAATGGCGAACCAACCGGCATGGTGCTGCAACGAAAGCGCGATCACGACGGTGATAAGCGCGACTCCCGAACCGATCGAGAGATCGATGCCCGCCGAAATGATGATCAGCGTCATCCCCAGGCTTGCCATCGACGTGATGGTCGCCTGCTTGGCGATCGTCTCGATATTGGTGAAGGTTAGGAATGTGTCCGGAAGCTTGTATTTAAAGTAGGCAAAAAGCGCTGCGACCGCAATGATGAGCCCGAGGAGACTGAACGTGGAGAAAAAGTCTCCGGCACGCAAGGCGATCCCGCGGGTTGTTCCGCGGGGATCGCCTGCCATTTCGGCTTTGGGGCTCGCCATTATTGAGCGGGAGCCACCAACTTCGCGATTTCGGGATCGCTCAGCTTCGCTTTCGTCACCAGAGTCGCCCCAGTGTCCTCGTCTTGCGGTTTCGTCCCGTTCTTGATGTAGTCGACGAGGACCTTCACGCCGTCATGTCCCATCTTCACGGGATTCTGGACGACCAGCGCGTCGATTTCACCCTTGTTCAAGCCGTCGACAAGCTCGGGCGCGGCATCGAAGCCGACGAACTTGACCTTGCCTGCCCACTTGTTCTCCTCGAGAACCTTCATCATGCCGAACGTCGAGGACTCGTTCGGACAGAAGATCCCGTCCAAGCCGAGGGAGCCGTCCGGCTTCCGGAAAGCCGCAAGCATGTTCTCGGCGGCTCTTTGAGCCGAGTCCCTCGTGGCGCCGGCTTCGGTCGTATCGCTGACGATCTTGATATTCGGGGCCTTCGCCTTGATCTCATCCTCGAAGCCCTTTTCGCGGGCATCGGTGCTGGCCGAACCCTTTTCGTACCTCAGGACGGCGATGTTGCCCTTGCCGTTCAAGAGCCGGATCAACTCGTCCGCGTCGACCTGGCCACCCTTATAGTTGTCCGTGGAGACCATGGCGAGAATCTTCTTGGTATCGACGCCCGAGTCGATGATGACGACCGGGATATTGGCTGCGGCTGCCTCTTCGATCGGCTTGACCAGCGCCTTGTTGTCGAGCGGCGCCAAGACGATGCCTTTCACCTTCTTGCTGATCATGTTCTCGACCATGTTGATCTGGCTTTGCTTGTCGTCTTCCTTTTCTGGGCCTTCGAAGTCCACCTTCACACCCAGTTCGCTCGCCGCCTGATCCGCGCCCATCTTCACGTGCTTCCAATAGTCGTGGGTGGATCCCTTCGGAATGACGGCAATCGTGATATCGCTGGCGCTCGTTCCGCCGCCACCGGTCGATGTCGTCGCCGCCGTCGTGCCGGATGTGCTGGTCGTACCGGTCGTCGTGCCCGTATCCGATTTGTCGCCGCTGCCACAGCCGGCGATAGTGAATCCGATCGCTGCCGCGATCACCAGGTATTTGGTAGCCCTCATGTCGTTTATTCTCCTGTGAAGCCTAGCCGATGGACAGCAGCCGCCGTCGCCATCGTGCCGGTTGCGTCCACTCCAATCGTCGCCGTCCCGGCGACGCGCGTCGAATGAACGCCAAATGAATAATATCGCTCGCGAGCCTCTGCGTGCTTGGTTCGCTCATCGTTTCAGCTTGATCTTGACCGTCTTGATCTCAAATCCATGCATCGGAAGGCCAATCCGGTTGCCCGTCATCGGCGCGACGCCAAGGTCGTCCTCGACGAAATTCACCCATCGCGACGAAATCCCCGGGACGTTCAAGACGATCGAACCATTCGACGTCGCCCCTGTGCTTTCGTAGCCACGCAGGATGAGATCGCCGTCGTCTTCGGCAACCTTCAGCGCGGTCGGGATCACGTTCGGATCGGTGAAGCTCAGCGGCGAATAATCGAGCGCGGCCGTGCCCCGCGCGTCGTACGGAACGCTGGCCGAGAGCAGGGGCTGATTGAAGTCGGTCGCCTCGCGGACGATCCCCGCCTGTTGCCAAGTCCCCTCGTGAGGCGCGATCTCGTACCGCCAATGGTGATAGCCGGGGTTCGGATCGGGATCGGGCTCGAAGCTGGAGCGGATCAGGCTCAAGCGTATCGTATTGCCGCTCGCCGAATAGCCGTACTTGCTGTCGTTGATCACGCTGACCCCATAGCCGCTCTCACTCAAGTCGGTCCATTTCAGGGCCGGAAACTCGCGGCCGTCGTTCGGTCTGACGAGGGCGCCAAACGGGACCTCGCAGGTCCAAGTCGGCGACTGGAACGGCGTATCGAAAGCCACGCGCAGCATCGGATTCTGCGTCTTCGGAGAGCCGACGACCTCCCAATCGCAATACACGTCCGTTTCGATCGGCCGGTCCTGCCAAACGTGAAATACCTGGCGCACCGGCGCGTGCCCAACTTGGGGGGCTTGGAAGTCGTAACTAAACGTCACATCGACATGGTCGCCCCGATTGACGATCGCCTCATCGCTTGGGTGAACCGTATCGACGTGGTCGATCTTGCCGATCACCCATGCGCTCATGCCGGCCGGATTCTCATAGTGGGCCTCCAGCCGGCCCATGCCACCGCCGGGCGCCACGCATTCCTTATTCGCCTTCTTGTCGAAAATTCGCGAGATGCAGCCGTCGTGCTGGTCGAATTCGACAATCCATCGGTCGGTCTCCACGCGGTCGGCCTCCTGGTCGACTTTGATCTCCGGCTTCTCCCAGTCTCCGTCGGTCAGATGGAAGACGCGGTAGCCGAAGGGCGGAATGTCGGCTGCCCAGAACCGCACGCGGCGGCTCGGCGGATCGAGCAAGACGACCGGATAGCGCTTGCCATCGGGCGACTCCGCCACCGTATGGGCCGGATCGAGCGTATGGTCCGGATCGAAGCCACTCTTCACGAGCCAGGTCTCGACCCAGCCGGAGCGCTTCCAACCGTTCGGGTTGAAGACTAGCATATTCACGCCGCCGCTCTTCGGCGTCACCCGGATCGTCAACGTTTCGAGAGCGCGCGTGATAATGTCCTTGTCGTCCGCGATCATCCGGCCCAACTCCGTCTTGGTCCGTTCATAAGGGGCGTGGATACCCGAGCCCGGGAGCGTGTCGTGGTGATGGTTGAAGCAGATGTCCGTCCAGTTCTGCCGGAACGCCGCTTTCGGATATTTGTAGCCTTCCAGGGAGGCGACCGTCGCCACCGCTTCCGCCGAGCTCGTCATGGCCTCCGCCTCCCGGTTGAGCTGCTTGATCTCGGCATGGGTCGTGTAGCAGCCGTCGAAGACGGGGTTCAGCTCTTGGTCGATGACGGGAATCTTCGTCAGATCGTAAGTCTCCAGCTTCTTGAAGAATTGAGTCGCCGTCGAGAACTTAACTTTCGGCTTGCTCGGATCTTTCATCCAGCCGAGAGCCGTTTCGATGTATTCCCGCGTCGGGCCGCCCCCGTGGTTTCCGACGCCGTAGACCCACAGCATGTCCTTGCTGCCGGTGTTCTGCTCGAAGTCGAGCATTTCCTGGAACTGCTTGTAGGAAAGATCGCTGTTGTACCAAGAGCCGCTGGCCGGCTCATCGAAGGCGAGCACCTTTGTGCCGTCGAGTCCCTGCCACCAGAAGAGCGGCTTCCCCTTGCCTCCCCGGCAGAAATAGTAGAACTTGCAGCCGCCAAGCTTTAATATTTGGGGCATCTGGATCGTATGGCCGAAGGTGTCAGGCTCCCAGCCGACGATCGCCGTCTTCCCGAAATTCTCCCGGAAATAGCGCTGCCCGTAAAGGAAATGCCTCGCATGCGACTCGGGCGAAAGCATATTTGTGTCGCCCTCGCAGACGCGGCCCCCCACGATTTCCCATTGTCCGTTCTTCACCTTTTCTTGGATTTTCTTAAACAAATCCGGATAGTGCTCCTGGGTCGTCTCATAGAGCGCCGAACTGCTTTGGCTGAAGGTGAAACCCGGATACTCGTCCATGAACTTCACGGCTTGGGCGAACGTGTCGTGCGAAAAGACGATTCCTTCCTGCCATTCCCATAACCACTGCAAATCGATATGTGCATGTCCAACCAGGTGACCCGTATACTGTTCCATCACCGGATGGGTATGGCTGAGGGCATGTTGAGCGGCGTGGAGAACCGCCTGAATCTCGTCGGGGGTCGCCTCCTTCGACTCGACTTGCTGGATCATCGCCTCGGCCTCCTCGATATGCCCCTGTAACGCCGGATCGGGATGGCGAGCGACGAACTTCTTCGCCAGATCGATGTCTTTCTTGGCGTCGTCGAGAACGCGCAACCGCTCGGCCGCCGCATCGACCTTCATGATCACCGGGCTAAGGTCGGCGCTCTCCTTGACCTCCGCCTTGTCGACTTGGACGAGAGACGGATGCTCGGTATAGCCGGAAACGATGATCAACTGCTTAGACGGAGGCGGGCCGTCTCGATAAATCCAAGTTTTCGAGCCATCTTTATGCTCGACATAGACGTCGTCCAAAAATTCCGCGTAGCGCCCGTCCCGGTCCCCCTCGAAGACGACGTTCCAAGAATTCGCAAGCCGTCCTTTGCATGAGTCGATCGAAATCCGCCGCGTGTACCACTTCCCGATCGCCGGATCGAGGGGGCCGTCGCCATGGGCCCGGATGCCGTTCTGGTCGGTGAGCCCCATGTCGCGCAACGATTCGCCTCCATCGGCGAAGTCGACGTCGATGCCGCCCTTCGGCTGCGGGTCCCTCTGGTCGAGCAGGATGCTATAGACGAAGACGTCGCCCGCCTGGATCGTCACGTTCTGCTCGGAGAATCGCTCGTACGTGTACCAATTGCCGTTGCCCTTCGCCAGGTTCGTGGAAACGAACGCGAGGCAGGTGTCGGGATCGCGGTCGGGACCGCCCGAGGCCAAGGTCAAAGGCAAAGCAAGCGCGAAAAGGCCAAGTCTCCAAGGGAGCATGCTTTCCATTCTGCACAAAAGCAGCTATTTCGTCGCCCAAAATCGAACGCTGTGGCGATCCCCATGCCAACCTGCCTCTTCCAACCGGGTCGTTAGCTGCGGAAGCAAAGAAGCCGGCTCGCCTGTCCGCAACACGAAGCTCTCGGTTCGCGGCTTGCCGTAGCGCTCGCGATGGATCGCCGAAAAGGTTTCGAGCACGAGACTGCCACCGGAGTGGAGCAAACCCGGAACGGAACGCAGCACGCCCCGGTCCAGAAACCAAAAGATCGACACGAGGTCGAACGCTCCTCCGACGGCGACTTTTTCGAGGTCCTGACAAACCCATCGGATTCGCTCGGCCAAATCAGATCGAAGATATCGGCGCGCCAAGTCCTGTCCGCGCTGCAAAGCATCGGGCAGATGATCGATGGCCGTAACCTCCCAGCCCAACGAAGCGAGGAAGACGGCATCCCGCCCGGTTCCGCAAGCCAAATCAAGGGCCATGCCCGGCTGCAAATCTTCAATCATTGTGGCTAAATACTCGTTTGGCCCCCAAAGACGCCCCCTTCCATCGCCGCCATATTCCCACGACTCGACGGAAACGGCATCTCGGCCCGCCCCCCGCAGGAACTCGATTGCTTGCGAGGCGAATGGCTCCGGGCCTACTACCTCGATCCGGCCATGCCTGGGCGGCAGCTCATGCATCCGCTCACCAAGCTCCTCCAGCGGAATCGAGACGGAGTCGTCGATTGGCCGACCTCCAAGGGGACGAGGGTCGAGAAACCGGACCAGCGGCGCTAGGGCGTCCACGTCGCTCCCCAAACTCGTAAGCCCGCGCCTATCGAAAGCGAGAGGGGCCATTCGGTCCTGGGTACCCGCGCGAAGTTCTCGCGGCAACGCGTGACGGCAATTGGCTCTGGCCGACCGATGATCAGGAGGCTCGCCAAGATCGCGGAGGTCACGACTCGATTATAAACATAGGTAAATCCATGACAAAAGCGGCGGCATAAGCGTTCTAAAATAGAAAAGACATGTTTACTCTGAGCAAGAAGCGTGGATTCGCGAAGGGTGCAGCCCTGACGGCGGCAGTTTGCGTGCTGGCGCTCGCCGGCGTCGTTTACGCCTTTATAGCGAATTCCAGCCCCTACGTGACGGTCGCTCAGGCGAGGGCCTCGACGGCGGATAACCTCCACGTTGCCGGCGACATCATCAGAGACACGGTCCACCAGGATCTCGCCAATCGAACGCTCACGTTCGATATGAAGGATGAGACGGGAACGGTCAAGGTCGTCTACACAGGCACACCGCCGCAGAATATGGGCGAGGCCAATAAGGTTGTCGCGGAGGGGGGCATGAAAGATGGCGTATTCCTCAGCGACAAGATCCTTGTCAAGTGCCCGTCCAAATACGAGAGCGAGAAAAAGAGCTAAGTGGACCAGCAGACGCTGGTCAATAACGGCTTTCATGCCGCACCCTCGTGGGCGATGGGAGTCGGTCAGCTTGGCGCCGTGCTCGTTTTGGTCGGCGTCCTTCTCTTTCTGACTTCGATCGTCTCCATGGCCTTGGGCCAACGAGCCCAGACCTTGGGTAAATGGACTTTCGCCGTCGGCTGCGTTTGCGTCATCGGGGCCATGGCCGCCCTGGTCTCCCTCTTTCTTTCCGACCAATTTCAGTTCGAGTACGTCGCGAACCACTCGTGGCGAAACCTCGCCGGCATGTACAAGGTTGCCGCCGTATGGTCGGGACAGCAAGGGAGCTTCCTCCTCTGGGCGACGACCTCGGCCGTTTTCGGTCTTCTCGCCGTCTGGCGAACCGGGCCTTACCAGCGCTGGTTCGTGTTCGTTTACGCTCTCTTTCTCGGATGTCTTTGCGGCATCCTCGCCTATGAAACGCCGTTCTCGCTCCTGAACGAGATTTCGGCGGGCGATCTGCATATCAGCCTGTTGCTGAACGGCATCCACTTCGCCCCGCCCGACGGCATGGGGTTGACGCCTTCCCTTCAGAACTATTGGGTGGTCGTCCATCCCCCGACGATCTTCACGGGCTTTGGCTCGCTAACCGTGCCGTTCGCCTTCGCGGTAAGCGCGCTGCTTACCGGCGACGCCGTCGCTTGGATTTCCCGTGTCCGCCCTTGGGCGCTGGTTTCGCTCTCTATCCTCGGCCTCGGGCTCGTCATGGGCGGTCTCTGGGCCTACGAGACCCAGGGCTGGGGCGGGTTTTGGGCCTGGGATCCGGTCGAGAACGTCAGCTTCGTGCCCTGGCTTTTTGTCGTCGCCTTCATCCACGGCATCATCGTCCAGACGACTCGCAAGCGTTGGCATGGCACGAACATGCTGCTCGGCGGCCTGCCGTTCCTGCTGTTCGTCTACGGAACCTTCCTGACCCGCTCCGGCTTCCTCAGCAAGTTCAGCGTTCACAGCTTCGCCGAGATGAACCGTTCCGCGTTGTGGATTCTGATGGTCTTCCTGGGCATCATGGTCTTGGGCTTCATGATCCTGTGGGCCATGCGGGGGCCGAGGCTTGGCCGGCAAAACGACGTTCCGCTCCGGCGAGAAGGTTTCAACCGCGAGAGGGGCTATCAATTCGGCGTCTTACTGATCACCGGCCTTTCCACCGCCATCGCCTTTGGCATGAGCGTTCCTTTCTTCGTCGGCCTCTTCGGCGGGGCCGGTAAAGTCGTCGACGAGCCCCTCTATCACTCGGTCGTCGTCTGGTTCTATATCCCGATCATGCTTCTGGTCGGCTTTGTCCCTTTCCTATCCTGGCGGAAGCAGGAGCCCGGCACGTTTTGGATGAGGGCGATCAATATCGTGGGGCTTGCGATCGGCGTGCTCGGCCTCGTCATGATCCAGTTCAAGGTCTCCGATTATGCCTTCCATTCGGCGCCTTTGCCGCCCATCGACTTCCCGTTCGGAATCCATGTATCTCGCTTCGCCTGGGTCATGTGCCTCTTCGGGGTTACCGCTTTTGCGGGCATTGGGAACCTATGGCGGCTCGTCGAGATGTTGCCGAAATCGCCGAGCGGTGTCGGCGGTTTCGTGGCCCATCTGGGCCTGGCGATCGCGATGGCCGGCCTCATTCTGTCGCGGGGCTTGGAACAGAAGGCCCAAATCCTCGTCGCGGACAGGGAGCCAGGTTCGGGGCTCGGCTACAAGCTCACCTACGAAGGCCTGACCTCTCAACCCCAGACCGATCGGGACAACAAGGTCGAATTCGACGTTCAAACGACCTTCGGCCAAAAGGAGGATTTCCAGGCTAGGCCGGGCTTTTTCTACGTTCCCGGCGACGACGGCTCCGACCAGGCGTTCACTTGGCCGCACATCCAGCGGGTGCTCTCGCACGACGTCTACCTTTCGCTGGCTTCCCCCATCACAACCCTGTGGGACCATCCTCCCACCTTGCGGGTCGGCGAGACGAAAGAGGACAACGGCGTGTTGGTCAAGTACCTGGGCCTCGTGCGGCGTGGCGAGCCGGGCAAGGATGGCACCTCGTTTGGAGCCCGCATCCAGGTCACGGAGAATGGCACGACTTTCCCCGTTGTAGAGCCTAAGATCGTCATCGGGGGAAATCCCGACCTCGTCCGAGCCTCGCCCAACTTCTTGGCCTCCTTGGAGGGAATCAACCCGGCCGACGATTCGGTTCAAATCCAGCTTCACTTCGTCCGGACGATCTATCCGATCGAGCTCTTCTATAAGCCGATGACCATGCTCGTCTGGATCGGCACGGGTATCCTAACGCTCGGCGGATTGCTCTCCGCCTTCTATCGGCGTTATCGGCGGCGCTTGCCGGAGCCCGAGGACGTAGAAAAAGAAGATGCGCCTCTCCCAGCTATTGAAAGCTAAGCTTCATCAGGCACGCGTGACCTATGCCAACCCGGAGTACGTCGGCTCGATCGAGATCGATCGAAGGCTGATGGACGCCGTCGGCATCCAGGACGGCGAGCAGGTCCATGTATGGGCCGTCGATCACACCTCGCGCATCGTCACCTACGCCTTCGGCGGCCCACACGGCGTCATCGGCCTCAACGGTGGCGCGGCTCACCATTTCAAGCCGGGCGACCGAGTCGTGATCGCGGCCTTCGATCTCTCGGATGAAGCGATCGTCCCGCGCGCGGTAGCGCTCGACGAGAACAATGAGATCGCTCGCGACCTCACGCCCTTCACAGTCTTGGGCTGACAGCCTCTTGGGCGAATTGGTCTAGCCATTCAATCTCGGCTTTAACGCTGTCGGGACAGTCAGGACGTTTCATCCTTAGCTGTTCTTGCGCGATATGAGCCAAGCGGCTGCTCTCTACGAAGTCCCGCCGTGCCCAGGCAATAGCCGCTTCCACCCGCATCCGAGTCGTCTCCAGCGCGGGAGAGGCTGGAACGCCCTTCAGTCGCTCCGACGCTGCATCAGGCTCCAAACGATATGCAGCCTGCATGTATGAACTCTCCAGCGCGGCTCCCTGCTCGGTAACTTGATGTCCGGGGCGTCCAGGCGGCAAAAGGGCGATGCGCTCGATCATCTCTTGCGCGCCGGCCAGATCGTTCCAGTCCAAACGGTGATAGTAGTTGAGAAGCAGCCCGCGACCCTCCCCAAGAGTCTTCGGCTTCGCTCCGAGCGCCGTTGGCAAGTCGGCCTCATTCCAATCGCGCGGACGCACGCCACAGCCCCAGGCATAGGTGATTCTCGCCTGGGACAGGATGGCTTCACGCCATGGAGCCGATTCCAAGGAGGACGTTAGGGAACGCACTTCCTCGTCAAAATAATCGTCTCTCTCCATCCTCTTGCGAGACCGTTTCCGGAGCGCTTCGAGCGTGTGAGCAGCAGCGGCGGCGGTCTGACGGTCGTTTTCGAGCCATGCGATGCAAAGACGGGCGTATTGATATCCTAACTCCGACCCCGGTGTTGGCTGTACCCCCTGCATCCACTGCTGCGCCTGCGCGAGTTCCAGGCAGTAGCGGGCTTGATAGGTCGCCGCGGTCGTCCTGGCAAGCGACTTCACAGTAGCGGCTGCCTGCGAGAGCTCGTCCGTGAATGCCAGGGCACGAGCAAGCGCTTCGTGGGCTCGCTTGTTGTCGTTTAGCTCGAGGTAATGAAAGTGGGCGAGCAGCAACGCCCTCGCATCGTCGACTGTCTGCCCCCGGGCGGCGATGGATTCTTGAACGAGTCTCTCTGACAAGTCTCGCACTTCCACGCCGGAGTTGAAGGCGCGCCAAAGCATAAGACGGGCTATGATCGCCGATCGCTTTTCGGGATGTCGCCACAAATCCCAAAGCACACCCGCATCGGTTCGAAGGCCCTTGACCGTTCTCGGTATCAGCGTCCCCGGCAACATGGACGCTGCAAGCCATGCAAAGAGGAGAATCCAGCCATCGCGATCAAAATCGAAGGGCATGCGAGCCGCCAGTAGGACCAGCCACGGAATGACGAACAATAGACTGAATACAGGTCCGCCCGCAATAAAAACGGCGTATCGTCGGACCAGGTCTGGAGCCTCGTCCACTTCGGCATAGGCAAACCCGACTGGAACGGCGATGCCCGATCTCCGGATTCTTAGCTTGCCTTCCCTTTCCCGATAGATGCCGACGTACGGCAATTCCAAGGCCGCGAAAGGAAATCCTACGGCCAGTCCTGCGAGAACGTGCCCCAGTTCATGGATCGCGATGGGAAGGACGAATAGCACGAAGATGGCCGCTGCGAGTATCCATACGGCGACGATCCCCACGAGAAACGAGAGCAGGCCAATAGCCAGCGAATGATAGACCGCCGTGGCAGCCGCGGCGGCGCACAATCCGCAGAGGACGGGCAAGCCCCAAAGAATCCGTCTACTCGATTTCATCCCTTATGCCGGGCTTGCCAGGCCTCGAGGTAACGAGTCGCGCGCGGATTGTCCGGACTCCATTTCGGCTCTGCGTCTGAATTGGCGAGATCGAGCAGTCCGACCGCCAAACCCCTCAAGACGTGGGCCTCGTTCGCGAAATCGATCTTGTCCCAGCTATCCCCGACCTGATGGTAGTCGGGAAATTCAAAGGCCGTGCAGACCGTGTGCGCCGGGACGCCTTCGCCCGCCAACGTCGCTTTGTCGCTGCGGAAGAAGAAGGCATCGCTGTTTACGGGATGCTTCGTCACCTTGATTCCAACCTTCTCCCCCGACTTGTTCAGCGTCGCTCCGAGATCGCTGTAGTCGAAGCCGGTCATGCTCAGCTCGTCCTTGCGCGGGCCTTCGCTGTCATCCGTTCGCCCGATCTGCTCGAGGTTGACATTGGCGATGGTCTTCGCCAGAGGCAGGATCGGGTGATGTCCATACCAGTCCGAACCCAAGTCTCCAAGCTCCTCGCCGAAGTACGTCATAAAGACGATGCTCCGTCTCGGATGAGTCGCCTTTAGAGCCTTCGCCAGTTCGATTACCCCGACGACACCGCTTCCATCGTCGTTCGCGCCGTTATAAATCCGGTCACCTTCCCCAGCCGGCTTCATCCCCAGGTGGTCGTAATGCGCGGTGACGATGATGTAGGTTTGCTTCAGCGCCGGATCGCCGCCCCGCAGGACGCCGATGACGTTCCGCACCTTGGTCCTCGGGCTGTCGCCGTGTAAGGGCCAGGGCGCGGTTTGAAAATAGCCATCGTCTCCAACCGGCTCCAAGCCGATGGCCCGAAAACGAGAGGCGATGAACTCGGCCGCAATATCCAGCCCCCGCGATGGCGTCCCACGCCCCTCCAGGGCATCGGACGAGAGAAAGGAGAGGTTGCCGCGCAAAGAATCCTCGTTGATCGCCGCGACCGCAGCCTGCTGCTCCGGCGTCAGCGGGGACTGGCGCTGGCCGGCATAGCAGACCATAAAGACGGCGGTCAGGGAGAGGGCGAGGGCGCGGCGCATGCCTACAAGATACATCGGGCAACGGGTATTCTCTGCGCCTTGAGTACGAAGTCGGAAGCATTCCTGCAGTGCTCCAACTGCAAGAAGATCCTGTTCTCGGTCGATTTCGAGCAGAATCTGCGCGTATGCCCGCATTGTGGGTTTCACCATCGCTTAACGGCCCGCCGCCGTATCGAGCTCACCTTCGACGAGGATTCCTTCCAGGAGCTGGACGCCGACCTTAGGTCGGTCGATCCCCTGGAATTCCCCGAATACGCTTCGAAGCTCGCCTCCGCCATCTCGAAGACCGGGCAAAACGATTCCATGGTCAGCGGACGGGCCGCCCTCGAAGGAAGGTCCGTGAGCGTCGCCGTCTCGGATTTCAATTTCATGGGCGGCTCGATGGGCTCCGTCAACGGCGAGAAGATCGCTCGGACCCTGGAACGTGCCGCCGAGGGCCATATGCCCGCGATCATCTTCTGCGCCTCAGGCGGCGCGCGCATGCAGGAGGGTCTCCTGAGCCTGATGCAGATGGCGAAAACGACGGCCGCCGTTTCCCGATGCCGGGAAGCCGGAGCGCCGTTCATCGCCGTCTTCACCGATCCCACGATGGCCGGCGTCCTCGCCAGCTATGCCTCCATCGCCGACATCATTCTCGCCGAGCCCAAGAGCTTGATCGGCTTTGCCGGCCTCCGCGTCGCCAAGCAGGCCGGGGTCGGCAAAGTGCCGGACGATTTCCAAACCGCCGAATTCGCTTACAGCCACGGCATGATCGACCGGGTCGTCCCGCGTAAAGAAATGCGCGCGACTCTCGCCACGCTCGTCCGCATTCTCGGAGGAAGCCACCATGGCTAAGAACTTCAACGAGTGGATGCAGCCGCTCAGCGAGCTCGAAGAGGGCATCAAGCGCCTCGAAGCGGCTCGCGACCGCGAGACGGACGCCCTGAAAAAGGCGGACCTCACCAACCACATCGACGACTTCAAGCGTCGACGCGACAACTTCCTCGACGTCATGTACGCTCGGCTTGGGCCATGGGAAAAGGTTCTCGTCGCCCGGGCTCCGAAGCGCCCCTATACGCTCGACTACATCAATTCGATCTTTACGAACTTTGTCGAGCTTCAAGGAGACCGGCGGTTCGGGGCCGATCACGCCATTATCGGGGGATGCGCCATGCTCGACGATCAGCCTTGCGTCGTCCTCGGCCATCAAAAGGGCCGAACGATCCAGGAACGGCAGCAGCGCAACTTCGGCTACGCGCGGCCAGAGGGCTATCGCAAAGCGATCCGCCTCTTCGAAATGGCTCAGCGTTTCGGCCTTCCCGTCGTGACGTTCGTCGATACTCCCGGCGCGGATGCGGGGGTAGAAGCCGAATCGCGCGGGATTAGCGAGGCCATCGCCGCGTCGATGCTCAAGATGTTCGAGCTGGACGTCCCGTCCGTCTCGGTCATCATCGGCGAGGGAGGCTCGGGCGGCGCGATCGGCATCGCCTGCTCTTCCCGCATCCTCATGCAAGAACACGCGATCTATTCGGTTATCGCGCCCGAGGGCTGCGCGGCGATTTTGTGGCGTATGCCCGAGCGCGGAGCCGAGGCCGCCCGCGCTCTTCGGCTTACCGCCCAGAACGCTCTGGATTTCGGATTGGTCGACGAGATCGTCGAGGAGCCGAAGCGAGGCTCCGACCGTCAGCCTCTCGAAGCCGCCGAATCGATCAAGGAAAGCCTGATTCGCCACCTCGGTGAAATCGCAAAGCTGCCCAAGGCCAAGATTCGCGAAGAGCGTTACCAGAAATTCCGGCAGATGGGCGTTTTCGCCGAAGGCTAACGATCTATGGCGAACGTCCGAGTTGGCCGGATCGTCGGCGCCCACGGTCTCAAAGGCGAAGTTAAGGTCGAGGCGTTGACCGATTTCGTGGAGCGCCTGGACGCTGGCCGGCGGCTTCGCCTGAAGGGCGATTGGGTCACCGTCGAGGGAGCTCGCGTTCAGGGAAACCGGCTCCTACTTCGCCTTTCCGGGGTGGAAGACATCGACCAAGCGAAGGCCCTTCAGTGGGAATATCTCGAAGCCCCGGCGGAGGAGCGCCCGGAATTGGAGGAGGACGAGTACGTCACCGCCGACCTTATCGGTCTCGAAGTCGTCACGACGGATGGCGAAAGGCTCGGCAAGGTCGACGACGTCCTCCTCATGCCCGCGCACGACGTCATCGTGGCGGCGGGAATCATGATCCCCGCCGTCAAGCAGTTCGTCAAGAGCGTCGACCTGAAGGAGAAACGCATCACCGTCGAGCTGATCGAAGGGATGCGCCAATAGTTCTTACTTCCGACGTCGCCGACGCAGCGCCGCGACCACGCCAACGGCAAGCGTTCCCAGAGCCGCCGGCTCAGGAACCGGGGCCGCCGTAATCCGCGCTCCGAAGTTGGCGACCGGTGAGCCGCCCCAACTGGTCGTCGCCCAGCCGCCCGTGCTCATGTACCAAAAGAAATCTCCGCTGCTGCCGACCGTAGGCGGATCGGCAAGGGCCGGGCCGATGTCCCCGGTCGAGCCGGTTCGATTCGCGAGAGCAAGGGTCCAGGTGAACGTGTTGGGAACGACGACCGAAGGAACGGCAAAGGAGTAAGTCTGAAGGCCCTGCACGTGGGACACTCCCGTCATCGTGCCGCTCGTCCAGAGCAGCGTTCCCGGCGCGCCGCCCGCGCCGTCGTTCTTGTAGAAGTTCACAGTCATGTCGGCGGTCCCAGCATCCCACAGCGAATAGAAGAGAATGTCGATCTTCGTAACCGCCCGGTCGGTTCCGCCGAGAGTCACCTGGTCGCCGCCTTCGGCCGAAGGGCTCGAGAAGGCAGGGTTCTCCGCCCAATACCAACCCTGAGTCCACGACATGTTGTCGTAGACGACGCTAGCTCCGGCCAAACCCGGAATCGCGCAAGCGAGAATGAGTGCTTTCTTGAGCATGCTTCCCTCTCGATGCAACAACGATGCCAATTCCGCATGTTAATCGAAGAGAATCCGGTGCATATTCGTCTACTGTTACCGTAAAATGGTTTTCGTGCTACCCGTGCTAGCTTATAGCTTCGTCCTCCTTGCTCGCGGCATCATGCGGCAGGGGCCTATGTCAGCCAAGGAAGTCTTTGCCAGGTATCAGCCGGCAGTCGTGCAGATCGAGACGAACTTCCACGAGGGGCAGGACAAAGTGACCCTCGCCGGCACCGGCTTTTTCTTCCTGCGAGACGATCTGGTCGCAACCGCCTTTCACGTCGTCGACAAGGCGGAGACGATCACAATCAAGGACTCCGAAGGCAACACGTACGCCGCAAAAGCCCTTATCTGGGACAAGAAGGCGGATACCGCCCTGATCGGACTCGCCAAGCATAGTAAGCGCCCCTTCTTCACGCGCCAAGCGTTCGACAAGGTCGCGGTTGGCGAGACCGTCTTTACCATCGGCAATACGCTTGGGCTGTTTCCCGACACGATCAGCCAGGGCATCGTGAGCGGGAAGCGGGATAGCGACAGCGTTCACTATGTCCAGATCACTGCCGCCACCAGCCATGGCAATTCGGGCGGCCCCGTTATCGACGACCAAGGGCACGCGATCGGCTTCGTCGAAGGCTCTGTCGAAGAGGGCCAAAACGTCAATCTCGCCATCTCAACCGACGAATCGGCCAAGCTGGCGGATGGCGACCGAACCTGGACCGATGTATCGGACTATCTCGACGGCAATAAGAAGGACAATGTCAATGCCCCCGCCGCGGCGCCCAGCGAAGCCAAGCCCGTCCACGGCAAGAACATCGCCGCCGACCCGATCCTGACCTCGCCGGCTGCTGCCGGCGAAGCCGATACGATGGCCTTTTCACCCGACGGAAAGGTAAGCGCGGCTGCCGCTAAAAACCGGCTCTTCGTCTTCTCAGAGGACAAGCTTGCGAAGGATCTCTACTTCGATGCGGATATTTGCGGCGTAGCCATACCCGACGCCAAGCGCCTGCTGGTCTGCTTCGTCGACGGAACCTATCGGGTTGTCGATCCGGCTTCCGGCAAGACGACGTCCACTCATCGGATCGGCATGCCCGCAGTCGAGCCCAAGCTTTCCCCGGATGGCAAGACCCTTTACTTCTGCGTCGTCTCCTCGGCCAAGGGTGGCCTCGCCGCATCCCTGATGGCTCTCGATCTCGAGTCCGGGGAACTGAGAACTCTGTCGGACAATATCGGCATCGGTCATCAACTCGATGTCCGTCGGGACGGCGCTTACTTGGTCGGCATCGGATCGACGACGTTGAAGAAACAACCCTACGACATGCTCAATGTGATCGTGTCGTCTGGTCGTAAGATGACGACGGTTTACCGTCATCATGTCTCCGCGAAAGCCGATGCCTCCCTCTATCACATGATTACCGCCGCTTTTTCGCCCGACGGCAGAGTCGTGGCGCTGAGCAGCATGGGTAACGACGCCCTTGGAACGCTCTTCGCGTACGTCGAATTGATCGATATCTACGCGGGCAAGCCGAAGCGCGATATCGACCTCGATGCCCCCGTATGGAGCCTTTCGTTTTCTCCGGACGGAAAATATCTTTGGTTGGAGCAGCCCGGCACGGTAGCTTGCCTGAACTTGGAAACCGGCGAACCCGAGTTCCGTATCCGGTCTTCCGAAGCCAAAGACGGCCGGCGCACGTTCGCGATTTCTCCGAAGGGAGACCGGCTCTTGGTGTCGGCCGGGAAGACGGTTCAGCTCTACCGGATCGGGCCGGCGCAAGGCTGAAGATGGCTGACAGCGAGTTATACTGCAAGGGTCGATCCGAACCCTCGGATCGCATGTGGACCATCGTGAAAGCTCTTAATACACATTGGGCTCGGGTGCGGCCCGCCGCTCTTTTCGGCCTGCCTTGCGGCATTCTCGCCATGTTTGGCCTTGGCCTTCGCGCACCTGCCAACCCGCCTTCCGGTCCGCAACAGCTCATAACCGCGGCTAATAAGCCGGGCGATCCGGCGCACGGGCGTTTGAATCAGAGCCGTGAGAATTTCGAAGATGGCCTCGCCATCCCGTCAAGCCTCGCTCTGAAGAAAGGCGGTAAAGACAAGATCGCCTTCCTGACCTTCGACGACGGCCCATCCCCCGTCTCCAAGCGAGTCCTCGCGACCCTCGCCAAGAACAGCATCAAGGCGACCTTTTTCATCATCGGCCAGATGGCCGAGCACTATCCGGAGGAGCTAAAGGCCGAATATGCGGCCGGACATGCGATCGGAAACCACTCCTACACCCACAACTACCGGAAGATCTACAAGACGACCCAGACGATGATCGACGAGATCACGAAGACGGAGGGGATTCTCGAAAACATTCTCGGCCCGACGTTTCGCACCCATCTCTTCCGCTTCCCTGGCGGCTATATGGGCGTCCGGAGTGTCTTCAAGGGGCACAAGGAGAAGTACGCGGAGGCCCTGAAAGATTGCGGCATCCACTTCATCGACTGGAACGTCGATTGCGGCGACACGATGCCCCATCCCCAAACCTCGACGCAACTCTTTAACCGCGTCATGGCCGAATCCAAAGGCCAGAACCGGATCGTCGTGCTGATGCACGACGCCGGCGCAAAGGAACGGACCGCCGACGCCCTTCCGAGGATCATCGCCGCCCTGAAGAAGCGCGGATACGTTTTCCGCACTCTTTCTTAACCTGCCAAGAGGCCCATCTGAAGGTTCGCGTTGGGATAATCTTCAACGCAAACATTTTGGAGGTTTCATATGGCAGACAAGATTATCGCAGTCGTCGGCGCGACGGGCGCACAGGGCGGAGGCTTGGTGAGAGCCATTCTCGCCAATCCGGAAGCCGGTTTCAAAGTTCGGGCTCTTACGCGCAATCCGGAATCCGATAAGGCGCGCGCTCTCGCCGACGCGGGAGCCGAGGTGATGGCCGTCGATATCGACGACCCGGCGAGTATCGAGAAGGCCTTTTCCGGCGCCTACGGCGCCTTCTGCGTGACATTCTATTGGGATCACTTCTCTCCCGAAAAGGAGCTCGCCGAGGCCAAGGCGATGGCCGAGGCCGCCAAAGCGACCGGGCTCCAGCACGTCGTTTGGTCGACCCTTGAAGACACCCGGAAGAAGGTTCCGCTCGACGATGACCGCATGCCTACCTTGATGGGCAAATACAAGGTGCCTCACTTGGATGCCAAAGGCGAGGCCGACCACTTCTTCGTGGAGTCGGGGCTTCCCATCACCCTCCTGCTGACCTCCTTCTACTGGGACAACTTCATCCACTTCGGGATGGGGCCGCAACCTGGACCGGACGGAAAGCTTTACTTGACGCTCCCGATGGGCGACAAGAGACTGCCGGGCATCGCCGCCGAGGATATTGGCAAGTGCGCTTTTGGCGTCTTCCGAATGAAGCTGACCGGCCAGACCGTCGGAATCGCCGGCGAGCATCTCACCGGCTACGACATGGCGTCGCAAATGAGCGAAGTCCTCGGCGCGGAGATAGCCTACAATGCCGTTGAGCCGGCCGTCTACCGAAGTTTCGGCTTCCCCGGCGCCGACGATCTCGGAAACATGTTCCAGTTCAAGCGAGACTTCAACGACGAGTTCGTGGGAGCCCGAAACCTCGATTTCTCTCGCGAGCTAAACCCCGAGCTCCAAAGCTTCCGGGATTGGCTGACCGCAAACCGTAGCGGATTCAGCCTCGGCGAGCCGAGTCTGTCTTCGTAGCGCTCAGGAGGATCGCCCGGCGGCCGCAGCTTCCTTAACCGGGAAATGGCAGAAATAGCGGCGGTCGCCCTCCTCCGTCGCCGGAGGATCGTTGCTCAGGCAGGTGTCCTGCGCGTTCGGGCACCGTCCCGCATAGCGACAACCCACGAAGTGGGTCCGCGGATCGGGAATTTCGCCCTGCGGGGGATCGGGAAGCTGCATGAGCTTTTCGATCGATGGCGCCGAATCGAGCAGCGCCTTCGTGTAAGGATGCCTCGGATCGGAGAAGATCGTCTCCGTCGGCCCCTCCTCGACGATACGCCCGAGATACATCACAGCGACTCGGTCGGCGAGGAATCGAACCGTCGTCAGGTCATGCGAGATGTAGAGGAAGGAGCAGCCGATCTCTTTCTGGACATCCTTCAGCAGGTTGAGGATCTGGGCTCGAATGCTAAGGTCGAGGGCCGCTGTCGGCTCGTCGCAGATGACCAGCGGAGGCTTCAAAGAGAGGGCTCGCCCGATCGCGACGCGCTGGCGCTGCCCGCCGCTGAGCTGATGCGGATATCTCCCAACCAAGTCCCGGGATAAGCCGACCTCCTCGAAGATCGCGCCCGCATCGCCGCTCTTCCCGACGATCTGCATCGGCTCCAGAACGGATCGCCCGACTCGCCAGCGAGGATCGAGGCTTGCGTAAGGGTCTTGCCAGACCATGCCGACCTTTTCGGCGATGCCGCGCGGCGTGCCCTTCACTTCCCTCCCGTCCAAGTCGATTCGCCCTGCGTGCAACGGCTGAAGGCCCAAGACGGCACGGGCGAGCGTCGTCTTTCCGCATCCCGACTCGCCGACCACGGCCACAATCTGGCCCTTATCGACCGCCAGAGAAACCCCGTCGAGAGCGCGAATCGTGCCTCCGGGAGCATGGAAGTGGACGTGAACGTCGGAAACCTGGAGCAGGCTCAACCGCGCTCTCCGAAGATGCTCTGGCTCCAGGAGAGCCGCCCCGAGAGCTTATTGAGGAAGTCGTTCTTATCGACGCAGAGAAGATTCGTCACTCTCGGAGATTTTGTCACGCGGATCTCGTCGTTGCTGAGCAGGTGAAGCCGCGTCTGGGCGTCGGCGGAAAGCACAGCCTCCCCATCCGCCGTCAGTTCGAGACGGATTTCCGAATCCGGATTGAGCACGAGTGGGCGGGCACTCAGCGTATGCGGGGCGATTGCCGTCAGCACCATCGCTTGGACCTTTGGATCGAGAATTGGGCCGCCCGCCGACAAGTTGTAGGCTGTCGATCCGGTCGGGGTCACGACCATGACGCCGTCGGCTGGATAGGCGGTCAGCCGTTGACCGTCCACCCGAACCCGGAACGTCATCATTTGCGCCGTCACCGCCCGTTGAACGACAACCTCGTTGAGGGTATGGATCGTGGCGATCGTCTTCCCGTTCCGAATGAGTTCCGTCTGAAGCATCATCCTGGGTTCGAGAGTCGATTCCCCCGCGAAAAAGGAGCTAAGACATGCCGCCAATTCGGAGCCGAGGCATTGCGTGACGAAGCCGAACCGGCCGTAATAGACGCCGAGGATCGGCGTCCCCTTCTCCGAGCAAAGGTGCGCCGCCCGGATGAGGGTTCCGTCTCCGCCGAAGCTGACAACCAGATCGCAAGCGTCGAACTCGTCGTCGCGAACCGCCGGATAAGGGAGATGCCGTGCCGTCTCGTGGTCGACGCCGACCTCCACGTCTCGCTCGAGGAGAGACATGGCCGCGCGGGCCGCCGCCTCTAAGGCGTCGGCCCGCTGGGTGTTGACTAGCAGATGGATTCTCAAGGAGGGTCTGGGAGAAACAGGATTGAGGATTTGAGGGATCGACGGGTTTCGTGCTCCGCTACTAGCTTAGCCTTGTGACTCCCAATTCCTCAATCCTCGAATCCTGCAAATCCTCCGCGGTTTAACCCGCTGCTTTCATTCGCTTAAGGTTGTTCTGAATCTGCTGATTATCGGGAGCGATTTTCACGGCTCGCTCGAGAAGAGTGATCGCCTGCTTGCGCTGATTCATCCGCTCCAGAGTCACGGCCAGGTTGTTGTAAGCCAGGGCGTTGTTCGGATTGGAATGAATGCTCGCCTGGAACGAAGCCTTCGCATCAGGGAGGCGGGAGTTCTGGAGATACCAGAGGCCCATTCCGTTCAGAGCTTCGGCGTTCGACCGGTCGCGATGGAGAACCTCCGCGTAGTGATACTTCGCACCATCGTAATCCTTGTCAAGCCAAAGGGCGTTCGCCAGATTCACGCGGACGTCGATCCGATCCGGATTCGACTGAACGATCTCCTTCCAAACCGCGGTCGCGCGGCTTATATCGCCCGCCTTGCAGGCCGAGGAAGCGAGGTTCAGCTTCGCCTGAAGGCTGCCGGGATTCAGGCCGACCAGCTTGTCGAACGTCGTCTCCGCATCCTGATATTTGCCTTCGTCGAAGTAAAGGATGCCGAGGTTGTTGAGAGCGTCGATGTCGTTCGGATTGATGGCGAGGGCCTTCTGATACGCCTCTTCCGCGCCCGCCTCGTTCTTCATCGACATGCGGAGAACGCCGAGGTTGTACCAGAACGGCGAGTTGTCGCCCTGAGAAGAGGACGCGGACTCGTAGTACTTGGCGGCGTCGTCCCGACGATTCGTTTTCATGTACGAATCGCTGAGAGCCAGGCTGACCTGCGGATCGGAGTTGTCGAGTTGGCTCGCGCGCTCCAGATACGGGATCGCCTCGTTGAACATCTTCTGCCGGTAGTAGGAAAAGCCCGCGTTCTTCGCGAACGTCTTGTTGTCCGGCTTGAGATCGGAAGCCTTGCCGAAGGCCTTCGCCGCGTTGGCGTAATCCTTGTTGCCCTCATACGCGACGCCGAGGTTGTTCTGAACGAACGGATCGTCGGAGCGGAGGCTGGCTGCCTTATTGAGGCTCGCGATCGCTTGGTCGTAATCCTTGCGATGGAGGAAGATCGTGCCGATGTTGTACTGCGGCTCGAACATGTCCGTCCGCTTTTCGGCGACCTTCTGGAACGCCCCAAGCGCCTTCTCCGGCATGTCCGCCATCATGTAGGCGTTGCCGAGATTGTTCTGAACCTCGATATCGTCCGGAGCAAGCGTCGCAGCCTGCTCGAGGACGGGAACCGCCTTATCCGGCTGATTGGTCCGGAGATACAGGAAGCCAAGCCAGGACACGACGTCCTTGTGGTTCGGCCGCTCGCTGTTGAGCTGTTCAAACTGCTTGAGCGCGTCTTCGGTGTTGCCCGCCTTGTAGGCGTCGCTCGCCGCGATGACGCGCTGCTGGTACTCAATATCCGCCTGGTTGAGCGGCGTACCTTGCTTTTGCTGCCCGCTCGACTTCTTATCCTGGCTGTTGGACTGGCCAAAGGCAGAACCGCAGGCCAAGATAGCCAGGAGACCCAAACTAAACCCCTTAAGCTTCATTTCCTTCTCCTTGAATCAACTACAGCATAGAACTCGCACTTCGCTGAGATGCATCCGCCACATCATTGGATGCGTCAATCAGCGGGAAGTTCACGCCTCCGGACTGATCAAGCGTTCAATAGTGCTGCAATGATTGTGCCAGAGGTTTTCCCCATCCCAAAGAAGCCTTTGCTCTTTCACGGTAATTCCTAGTGTAAATCCGGGCCGAAACTCGCCGATGTGCTGGAATTTGAGATTTCCCATCCCTGCCCGATTTGCCAGGGCATTTGTCGCCGAGGGGTCCTCGACGGCAACGATCACCCTGCCGGGAAGCTCCCCGAAAAGGATGGCGTCCGCTCGGTCCCCATCGAGTTGGACGTCGAATTCGCACCTTTTGGCTAACATCATTTCGGCAAGCGCGACCGCGATCCCTCCTTCGCTCGCGTCGTGGGCGGCCGTTATCAGGTCTTCATGGATGGCGTCGACGAGAAACTCGCAAAGAGCCTTCTCGCCTGCCAGGTTCGGCGCAGCCGGGACCCCGTCCTCGATCCCATGGACCGTTTCCAGATAGGCGCTGGCTCCGAAACCCCACTCGCGAAAACCCCACTCCTCGGTTTCCCGGTTCGTCGCGTCGGGAGTTACGATCCCTTGTTCGGAAACTGAGGAGGGGGGTAGGGGGGTGGAGGTTCCGCCCGCTCCCCGCGCCGCCGAAACCAGATAAAGCCGCCCACGCTCCCCCTCCGGAGCGAGGCCAACCCGCTTGGACGCCTCCGGCAGGACGCCGAGCATCCCGATGAGCGGCGTCGGAAGAACCTCACCAAGCTCGCTCTCGTTGTAGAAGCTCACGTTGCCGCTGATGACCGGCGTTCCCATCGCTTCCGCCGCATCTGCGATACCCTTCACCGCGCCCTTGAATTGCCAGAAGACGTGCGGATCCTCAGGCGATCCGAAATTAAGGCCATCGGTAACCGCAACCGGCTTTCCTCCGACGCAGGCCACGTTACGGGCCGCCTCGACGACCGCAAGCTGCCCGCCGACATATGGGTCGAAAAACGTTTGCCGAGCGTTGCCGTCGATCTTGAGAGCCAGCCCCTTCTTCGTGCCCCTCGGCGCGATCACGGCCGCGTCGCCCTGCCCACAGATTTCAGCGGTCTGAGTCTGGACCTGTTGGTCGTATTGCCGGTAGACCCATTGCTTGCTGGCGATCGTCGGGCTCGCGAGCAGCTTAAGAAGCGACTCGTGAAGATCGGGAATTGGCAGCTTGCTCGGGTCGAAGCGTTTCGCCTTCCCGTAGTATTCCGGCTCCTCGGCCGGAGGCGAGTAGGTCGGGCAGTTGTCTGCCAGCCAGGCCGCTTGCACCTGAGCCACGATTTCTCCGTGCCGGCGGATCGTCGTGAGCCCGTCGTCGGTGACGTGACCGATAACTTCCGCCTGAAGGCCCCACTTTCGGAAGACCCGGATCACCTCGTCTTCCCGGCCCTTGTAGGCGACCGCCAGCATGCGCTCCTGACTCTCGCTGAGCATCAGCTCATAGCCGGTCATGTCGCTTTCCCGCATCGGAACCCGGTCCAGATCGATTTCCATTCCGACCTCGCCCTTGCTCGACATCTCGATCGTCGAGCAAGTCAGCCCGGCGGCTCCCATATCCTGGATCGCGACGATCGCGCCGGTCTGCAAGGCCTCCAGTGTCGCCTCGATGAGCAGCTTCTCCGCGAAGGGATCGCCAATTTGCACGTTGGGACGCTTCGACTCGCTTGCTTCGTCCAGCTCCGCGCTTGCGAAGGTTGCCCCGTGGATGCCGTCTTTGCCAGTCGATGAGCCGAGATAGATCACCGGATTCCCGACGCCGGATGCCGCCGCCGTCGTGACCTCGTTCATCCGCAAGATGCCGACGCACATGGCGTTCACGAGAGGATTCCCGCTATAGCGGCGATGGAAGTCCACCTCGCCCGCCACTGTCGGGACGCCGACGCAGTTGCCGTAACCCGCAATCCCGGCGACGACGTGCTCGAAGAGGTAGCGGTTCCGCTCGACGACTTCCGGTCGGGACGCGCCGTCCTGAATCGGGCCGAACCGTAGCGAGTTGAGCGAAGCGATCGGCCTCGCCCCCATAGTTAGGATGTCCCGGATGATGCCCCCGACGCCGGTCGCCGCACCCTGATACGGCTCGACCGCGGACGGGTGATTGTGGGATTCGACCTTCATCGTCACGCCGAGCCCGTCGCCGATATCGACGATCCCCGCGTTTTCAAAGCCCTTCCCTTCCAGAGCCTCCTTGTATCGCTTAAAGTAGGCAAGCACCGGCCGCGAATACTTGTAACCGCAGTGCTCGCTCCACATCACCGCGAACATCCCGAGCTCCGTAAGGGTGGGCTCCCGGCCCATTAGGCGGAGGATTCGCTCGTATTCCCCCTTGTTCAATCCCATCGTAGCGTAGGCGTCGGGGGCGAGGGTCGAGCTCATCGAGTCGTATTTTACCGGTTGGAACCGCAGAGATAACGACAGGCGTCTACACTGACAATCGTGAGTCGCCTCCGCCTGGCCCCCCTCCTTCTCTTCGCCCTCGTTGGATGCGGCGGACCCGAATTTCAATATAACGGCTCGTGGAAGGGAAACCGGAATCTCAAGCTCTCGAACGTCGATAGGTACACGACCTATACCCTCGGCGATGTGAGCCTAACCATCAAAGACAACAAGTTCGATCTGACGGAAGAGGGCATTCCGACGTCGGGCAGCGTTTCGTATGCAGGCAGCCACATCGAGCTGCATACGCAATACATCATGAATGTCTCGATCGCCCACGAGGGAGGCGATGCCGACAGCAATCATCCAACGATCGTCGTGACGCCACAAAAGGACGGCACGCTGCTCCTCGACGATCCCCGCGCTCCGGATGGCAAGCCGGTGGCTCTCAAGCGGGTCGACAAGAAAGAATCTTAACCCCTCCTTTTCAGGGCTCGCTCCGCGGATAGCCTAACCGATTTGTCGGGATGGTTGGCCAGCGGCTCGATGGTCGTTACGAGCGCGGGCGGCGGCGTGTTTCCAAGCGCAAGCAGGACCTGAGTTAAGACGTACTTATCGGTACTCTCCAAGGCTGCCCGAAGGAGCCCAATGGCCGCCGGAGAGCCTTGGGCCACAAGATTCCTAAACGCTGGAATCGCATAGACGCACGTGGCCTGTAGCTCCTCCAGCAAGGGACCGTCTACGAGTTCGGCAGGGCAGCGCGACAACAGCAAGATCAGGCGTTGCCGATCGTCTGCATCCTCGCTCCTGATCAGATTCGCCGCACGCACGATACGCCCCCGATCAAACTCCACCGGCCATCCCTGCATGTTAAGAATGCCGGCCGCCGCGAGCCATTGGACATCGTCGTCGGTTCTGTTGAAGATCCGCTGTAGCTCGTCGCTCGCGTCTTCTCCGACGATGTCATGCAAAACTTCCACCGCTTCTTGTCGGACTCTTGCATCGGCATCATCCAGGCAAGCTGTAATGGCTTCCACCGCCGACGTATCTCGGATTGCACCGAGGGTAACGAGGGCGCGCCAACGCTCGAAGTCGGTCCCGTTTCGAAGCTTCGAGGTAAGCCAGGTCAAGTTGCGTCTACGACCGTGCCGCACGAAAGAGCGATGACCGCTCACCGTCCAGATGAACCCCTGCGCAAGCGAATAGAACCATCCAAGATAGGGTAGGCGCGTCGGTCCTAGCCCTGCCATCCTCAGACAGGTCTTGAACAGGTGTCGCTGGAGTCCGTCGGCCGGCGTGAACTGCGTTAGCGTCGCGCCCAGGAACGCCGCCGCGATCAAAAGAGAGCCTACAACTCCGGCCGACCATAGCCATCGCCCCTGGATAGCGAAGAATACGACTACGAATAACCCGGCCCGGCTCGCGAAACGCACGATGTCCCGATATGGAGCCATCGCCTGTCTCCTAATTTCGTCCCTTCGATCCACGGCCTATTAGCGTACGACAACGAACGCATTTCGGGCCACGCGAAGCGACACAATTGACAAATGGTGATTCGCCTTGCAAGCCCTGAAGACCTGCCCGGCATTTTGGAGATTCTCAACCGGGAAATCCGCGAAGGCTACGCCCACTTCAGCGTCGAGTCAGTTACCCTCGCCGCTATCGAGCAGGAATTCGCGCAGGCCGGCAACTTGCCGTGGATGGTTGCTGACCAAGACTGCGAAATTCTCGGATTCGCCAGAGCGAACCCTTGGAAGTCGCGTGGCGGCTATCGCCATACGTGCGAGGTGGGCGTCTACGTCCGCCCGGAAGCCCAAGGCCAGAGCGTCGGCTCGCGCATCTACGAAGCGATGATTCCTGAGTTGAAGGCCCGCGGATTCAAGACGCTCCTTGCCGGTGTGGCCCTCCCGAACCCGGCGAGCGTCCGCCTCCACGAGCGCTTCGGTTTCCGCCAGGTCGGCACGCTGCCCCAGGTTGGCTGGAAGCAGGGGGCGTGGCGGGACGTCGGCTACTGGGCACTCACCTTCGACCGTCCCGATCCCGAGTAAAGTTTGCTGTCCTCTTTTGCGATGACGTACTCAAATGGACCGTAAATTGCTGACGAATCCGGCTGCGATACATCGCCACACTCGGATAAGGAGGCATCGCATGCATTTGGCATACATCGACGGCGGCACAGGAAGCATGGTCATTCAGCTTCTGCTTGCCGGGATCCTCAGCGGCGTCTACGCCGTTTCCACCCGCTGGAACGCTTTCAAGAAGCGGTTCAATAAAAAGCAATAATGGTCGCCGAATCCGCCATGAGTCGAAGGACGGCCAGGCGACGTCTCTAGCCCTTGATGATGTCTCGGCGTGATCTGCTTTTTGCGGTCGGTGCGGCTGCCGCCTTTCGAAATACCGCTCTTTCCCTTCTCGAAAAACACGTCGCTCGCGTCGTCTCCGATCCGAACGCTACCGCCGAGGACGAGGAGTTCTGGCTCGGCGTCCGCCAGGCGTTCTCGCTCGATCCCAACATCGTCAACTTCAACAACGGCGGGTGCTCCCCCTCTCCGCGCGTCGTCCAGGAATGCCTCCGACGGCAACTCGAGTTCGCCAATCAGGCTCCAAGCTATTTCATGTGGCGCAATCTCGAGCCGGAGATCGAAGGCGTCCGCAATCGCCTCGCCAAGCTCTTCGGAGCGGACCCCGAAGAAGTCGCAATCACCCGCAACGCCAGCGAGTCGCTCATGACCTGCCTCTTCGGCCTCCCGTTGGAGCCGGGCGACGAGGTCCTTACGACCACGCAGGACTATCCGCGCATGATCAACACGATCAAGCAGCGGTCGCGCCGCGAGGGGATCAAGTTGGTCCAAATCGACGTCCCACCCGCTCCTGAAACGCAAAAGGAGATCGTCGACGCCTTCGAAAAGGCCATCACACCGAAGACGAAGATGATCCTCGTCTCCCACGTCGTCTTCATGACGGGCCAGATCAACCCGGTTCACGATATCTGCGAGCTTGGCAAGAAGCGCGGCATTCCGGTCATCGTCGACGGCGCCCACGCCTTCGCCCATTTCCCCTTTACACGCGACGAGCTCGACTGCGACTACTTCGGGACATCCCTCCACAAGTGGCTCATGGCCCCGATCGGCACCGGCATGCTCTACGTACGAAAGCCGCTCATACCCCACGTCTGGCCCCTCATGGCCGCCGACCAAAGCCAGGACGAGAACGTCCGCAAGTTCGAAGAGATCGGCACCCACCAGGCCGCCGTCCACAACGCCATCGGCGAAGCTCTCACTTTCCACGAGATGCTGGGCGGCGAGCGCAAAGCCGCCCGGCTCCGCTACCTGCGCTCACGCTGGATCAACCGGCTCCAAGAGCATAAGAATGTGAGGTTCCATACGAACCTGCATCCCGATCACTCGTGCGGCATCTGCACCGTCGAGATCGAGGGGATCAAGGTCGGCGATCTTTCCGGCTGGCTGGAGTCGAAGCATAAGATCATCGTCACCGGCATCGAGCATCCCCAGTTCCACGGAATCCGTGTCAGCCCGAGCGTCTACTCGACGGTCGCGGAGATCGACCGCTTCGGCGACGCGATGGTCACGGCGGCGACGAAAGGCATCGGCTAACGGAAGAGTCTGGTCTTCGCCAGGGCCCATCCATGAAGCTAAGCCGATATAGGGTCGGCTTGCCGATGAACTTCGACTGCGTCTACTAAAAGACTCGGAGAGCGCGGAGACCAAGTCTCCGCGCTCTCCGTTTCCTTGGGATAAACGTCTAAGCCTTGGCCTGCTCGACGACCGCCTTGAATGCGGCGGGATCGGCGATGGCGAGCTCGCTGAGCATCTTGCGGTTAACCTGGATGCCCTTCGAATTCAGGCCGTGGATCAGGTCGCTGTACTTCACGCCGTTCTCGCGGCAGGCCGCGGTGATTCGGGCAATCCAAAGGCGGCGAAAATCGCGCTTCTTCTGGCGGCGATCCCGGAACGCGTATTGCCCGGACTTCATCACCTGCTCGTTCGCGCGGTGCCAGACGTTCTTTTTACGACCCCAGTAGCCTTTGGCTCTCTCGATCGTCTTCTTATGGCGCTTGTGGCGCATTAAGCCGCGTTTGACGCGTGCCATCTTCTATTTCTCCTCGTTTTAAACCGGTTCCCAGACCCTTCGAAGGGACGGTTGCGGTAGAGAGTCGGCTTGTCGTCGGGCCGGCGAAACGCCTAACACCCGACGCCCTATGCCTACATCACCAACAGGCGTCGAACGCGCTTGCGTTCGCCCTGGAAAATCTCCGGCTCTTGCTCAAGCCGTCTCTTGCGGGACGCTTTCTTGTGCAGGAACTGGTGATTGTTGTGCGACTTGCGGCGCGTGATCTTCCCGGTGCCGGTGATCTTGAACCGCTTTGCCGCCGTCTTGTTTGTCTTCAGCTTTGGCATTCTGGTGCTTCTTCTGTTGTTCTTTCGCCTTCGGCGTCGGGTTCAAGACCATGATCATCAGACGGCCGTCCAGCGTCGGCGTCCTCTCGACCGTGGCAATCTCTTTCACCTGCTCGGCAAAGTAATCAAGCTTTTTCCGCCCAAGCTCTGGGTGCGTCACCTCGCGAGCCTTGAACATGCAGGTCACTTTGACCTTGTGGCCCTCTTCCAAAAACTTGTGCGCGTTCTTGATGAGGAAGCCCAGATCGTGTTCTGCGATGCGCGGACTGATCTTTATACCCTTAACTTCCTGCTGCTTGCTCTTCTTGTCCTTGCCCAGCTTCCCTTCCAGATACTTGTGCTTGCCGTAGTCGATGATCTTCACGACCGGCGGCTGGGCGGTTGGGGAAACCATGACAAGATCGAGCCCCTCCTCGCGCGCTTGGTTAAGGGCCTGACGGCTTTGCATGATCCCTAGCTGTGAGCCGTCCGATCCAATGACGCGGACGTCTCGATACTTCAAAACGCGGTTGTTGATTTCTGGTCCGGGTTCCGGACGGGGGGCTCGCCTATTAAATCCTGCTATGTTCGTTCACCTCAAAAACTCTGACTAGTGTTAGACGCGTAAGTATATCTCGGTTCCTTCTTTCTCTCCAATAGAGTTCATCGTGCTTCCGCAACGGCCGAGAAACTGCAAATCCAAAACAAAACTTCTCTTTTGTTCCGTGCCCGTTGGTCAGGCATGCCCGAGGGCGCGGCCCATCCCCAATCCGCCGTCTAATGTCGTGACGAACTCCAAGGGCTCCAGGTTCCGAAGGGAATCAAACCGCCTGGGCATAGCTTCCCGCCCAATTAAGGGAGTCGCCTTCTCCGTCTCTCTCGGTTGGACAGGCCGCCCAAAGCGGTATACGAGCCGACGCCAACCCCCATCTCGGGAGGTGGCCCGCGCATGTAGGCGCAGCGCCAGGAATCGACGTGTCATGGTCCCTGATAAAAAGACCTAAACTTATTCCACGTTTCGCCGAAGATTTCCCATGGATCAAAGCGGATTTTGAAAAAACTTCCGCGTGAACCTGTTTAGGAGCCGGAGAAACGTGAGTTTTAGGATCAACAACAATATCCCCGCAATGACGGCATTGCGAAACCTGGATCAAACCGGGTTGTTAATGCAGGGGAGCATCGAGCGCCTCAGCTCGGGCCTGAAGATCAATTCCGCCGCCGATAATCCGGCCGGACTGGTCATCAGCGAAGGCATGAGAGCCCAGCTTACGGGCATCGGACAGGCGATCAACAATTCGCAGGACGCCGTCAACATGTCCAAGACTGCGGAAGGATCTCTCAACGAAATCCAGCAGCTCTTGAACAACATGCGCGGCCTGGCCGTCAGTTCGGCCAACACGGGCGTCGTCGATCAAAATGTCCTCCAGGCGAACCAGACGCAGATTCGCAACACGATCGAATCGATCGACCGAATCGCCCAGCAAACCCAGTTTGGGACGAAGAAGCTCCTCGACGGCACGGCCGGCGCGCTCGCCAATGTAACCGACATTAACGACGTCTCCAACATCTACATGGGCGGCACCTTCGGCGGCTACTCCGTCGTGACCGGTCCGATCACCATCGACAAGGTGACGCAGGCGACGGTAGCCTCCATCGCCACCGACCAGACGTTCACGTCTCCCGCGGCGATCGTCACGACGGCGGGCTCCTTCGTCATCAATGGCTATTCCTTCACGAGTTCTGGCGGCGAAACCCTGCAGTCCATCGCGACGAAGATCAACGACATGTCCGCCACGACCGGCGTTACCGCCCAAGTCACCGGATCGGGCACGAGCTATTCGATCAGTCTCGTCCAGAACGACTACGGCTCGAAGCACAGCATCGACTTCTTCGATCCGAGCGGCATCCTGAATTCGACTCCGTCGGTGACCTCCACGGGAACCGACGCCATCTTCAATGTCTCTGTCACGACGACCAACGGTGTCACGACGATTCCTTTCACCGGCGGCCGCGGCTCCGACGATTCGGGTCTGAAGCTGACCGATCCTTACGGCAACGTCGTCCAGCTCACCGAGGGCGGCAATGCCGGCATCGCTGCTCCGACCCAGGTCGGCCAGCTCACAGCCGGCAACATGCAGTTCCAGATCGGCGCGAACGCCGGTCAAGCCGTCCAATTTTCGATGCCGACCGTGTTCGCGAACCGCCTCGGCACCGGCGCCATCTCCGGCCAGTCGATCGCCACGCTCGACGTCACGACGACCCAGGGCGCGACGAACGCGATCAAGATCATCGACGATGCGATTACCCAACTCGCCCAAGCTCGTGGCGACCTTGGTTCCTTCCAAGCCGACTTCCTCCAGTCGACGGTTCGGTCCCTGAACGTTGCCCAGGAAAACCTCACCTCCAGCGAAAGCACGATCCGCGATGCCGACATGGCGCAGGAAATCACCCAGTTCACCAAGGTGCAGATCCTCCAGCAGTCGGGCATGTCGGTTCTGGCGCAAGCGAACCAGCTCCCGAACCAGATTCTCCAGCTTCTCAAGGGCGGCTAACCCAGAGAAGGACCAACAAACGAGTACCTCCTCCTAATCGCCCCCGCCGCAAAGCGGGGGCTCTTTTTTTGTGGTTCGCGGACCGGCTCCCGCCAGAGGAAGACCCGCGATCCCGGATTTCCGCGAATCTATCCACGCTCCTCATTCGACTCTATTTCTGTCATGCCGATTTGGGGTGTAGTGAACCAGAAGGGGGGCGTCGGAAAGACAACGACGGCCGTGAACCTCGCGGCCGGATTGGCCCTGCGAGGCCGGAAGACTCTCCTCGTCGATTGCGATCCTCAAGGGAACGCGACGACCGGGCTGGGCCTCGACAAGCAGGAGGTCGAAACGACCCTCTATGAGCTACTGGTCGCCTCGGTCGAGGCAAGCGCCCCCCAGGAAGCCGCCGTTCGTGCCGCAATTCATCATGTCGCGCCCAATCTCGATCTCATTCCCGCCACGCTCGATCTGGCAGGAGCCGAGCCGGTCATGCTCAGCGCCGTCGGCAAGGAAATGCTGCTCCGAGATGCGCTGGAGCCGGTGCAAGGCGAATACGACTGGATCGTCATGGATGCCCCGCCCTCTCTGGGGCTGCTGACGATCAATATCCTTGCCGCCTGCGATTCCATTCTCGTTCCGATGCAGTGCGAGTTCTATGCCCTCGAAGGGTTGTCCCAGTTGCTCAAGACCGTCGACGTCGTTCGCCGGCGCATCAATCCCGGCCTCAAGGTGGCGAAGGTTCTCCTCACCATGCACGATCCGCGCAATCGCCTCACCCAGCAGGTCACGCACGAGGTGAAGGAGTATTTCGGCGACAAGGTTTCCGGCATCGTAATCCCCCGGAATGTTCGCCTGAGCGAGTCCCCCAGCTTCGGGGAAGCCGCCGTCCAGCTCTTCCCCAAGAGCAAGGGCGCGTCGGCCTATTTGACTTTTGTAGACGAGGTGGTTGAAACATGCGGCGTGCGCTAGGCAAAGGCCTTTCCCAACTGATCGGCGAGCAATTCGACGATGCCCCGACTTCGGTCGCGATCGAGGCGATCGAGGCGAACCGCTGGCAACCCCGGTCCGTCTTCCGAGATCAGGCCCTCGAAGAGCTCGCCGCCTCGATCCGGGAGGTCGGCGTTCTCCAGCCGCTCGTCGTCCGTCCGATCCACGAGGACCGCTACGAATTGATTGCGGGCGAGCGGCGTCTGCGCGCCTCAAAGCTGGCCGGCCTGACCCACGTTCCGATCATCGTCCGCTCGACCTCCGATCAATCTGCACTTGAGATTGCCCTCATCGAGAACATCCAGCGGGAAGATATCGGCCCCCTCGAATGTGCCCGTGCCTACCGGCAGTTGATGTCCGAGTTCGGTCTTACTCAAGAGCAGGTGGCTGACAAAGTCGGCAAGGCCCGGACGAGCGTCGCCAACACGGTCCGGCTGCTCCGTCTTCCGCCCAAAATCCAGGATGGCCTTGAAACCGGACGGATCACCGAAGGCCACGCCCGGGCCATCCTCGCCTTCGATCGGGAAGAAGTGCAGCTTGCCGTCTACGAGCAGGCGCTATCGAAAGGTATGACGGTGCGCGACGTCGAACGTCTGGCGACGCGCAAGCCGCGCAAGCCGGCCAAACAACCCGCCGTCGCCGAAGCCGACCCGAATTGGACGGCTCTCGAAGAGAACCTGTCCGTCCACCTCGGCGCCCAGGTGAAAATCCAGAGAGCGGACGTGGGTGGCAGGCTCGTTATCGAATTCTATTCGGAGGACGAGCTCGGCGGCATTGTCGAGCGGATGGGCCTCAAGTAAAGAGCTAGTCCAGCCGGAGAGAGGCCGCCTTGTACCGTCGCGAGATCTGAAAGCCGTGGCGGCCATAAAACTCTTCAAGCGTCGTCCAGTCGATGATGCAGTTCCGCACGCCCCGGCTCTTCAAATTCGATAGCGCCATACCCAGTACGCTATGGCCGAGGCCGCGCCCCCGCTCGCTCTCGGCGACCCCGATCGGCCCCAGCGCGCCCCACTTCTCGCCGAGCGCTTGATGCCAGACGGCCCCGCCGATCGGCTGCCGATGGGTCCAATCCTGAATCAACGCAAAGCCAACGGCCCTCTTTCCTTCGAACGCCCCGAAGCAGGTTTTGTCGGCCCCTTCGACGGAGATCTTTTCTAAGACGTCGTGGCGCCAACGGCCCGGAAACTCCTCCTCGAAAAACGCTTTCAGCGATTGCAAATCCGATTCAGAGGCCATCCGGTACTCCACACCCGCCGCCGGTTCGACCGGCATCACATAGTCGCCCAGGTCCCGTTCGAGATCGAAATGCCCTCCTGTTTTCTCGAAGCCTTCCACCATGAGGAAACTGCAAAGGTTATGGCAATCCTCCGGGCAGCCGGGGAAAAAGTGCCGGGAATCCATGCCGAACAAAAGCTGCATCGCCCCGCGATCCGCGACGGCGCGCTTGGCTTGGGTCATTAGATCGACGCCCGTCTCCGGCTCCCGATAGGCAATGGCTCCGATGTGATAGGTGTCCTGGTTGGGACCTTTCCAAAGCATCGGCGTCGCCGGCCTCTTGACGATCACGAACCCGAGGGTCTCGTCGTCCATCACCTCGATAGCGGAGGCTCCCCAATCGAAGACCGGGCTCTCGACGGTATTGATGCGGAGCAAGTTCGCGTCGACATGATAACGTTCCGGATAGAAGTCCGCCCAAAGGCGCGCCAACGCGTCCCAATCCGCGTCTCGAAAGCTGATTCGCATGTGTTAATCGTTGGACGCCAGCAAACGCAGGTGGTGCCCGTACATTGTCAGGGCTTCGCGTGTCCGATTGATCCGACCGATCATCTTGCCGTCGTCGTGCTCCATGAATTCTCTCAACGTGGGAGCCGTGAATAGCGCCTCGAAAGCGTCGGCGGACTTGCCGTTGATATCCAAGCTCTGCTGTGCGTCTTCTGCACTGTACTTCAGATACGCGATCACGTAGCGGCGAACGTCGGGATAGTTTTTCTGCATCCACTCGCGGATCGCCTTGTACGCCGTCTCCAAATTCGGCGTTGGCCCGCAGGTCGAAAGGTCGCAGAGCACCTCGACCAGGTTCTCGTAGTTCATGTAGAAGCGGACGAGCTCCTGCTGGCGCTCCCGAATCGTGGGCTGAGCCAAGCGGATGCGTTCCAGTTCGCGGGCAAAGCGCCGGTCCTTCGCGCGAATTCGCATCTGCAGCGCGAGACGCCGCCACCAGCCGTTTCCATCGACTCTCCGGCCCAGTTCGCCGCGTACGGCGAGTCTCACTGCGGCTCCTGGGCCTTCTGAACGTAATTGAGGCGCAGATCGCGGATCAGTGAGTGGATTCGGCTCTTGTCGCCCTCTTCGAGCTTCGGCTCGATGTACGTCGACAACTGGGTCGTGATGTCGATCGCGACCTTCGCCTGCTCGAGGTCCTTTTCAATCTTCCCCGTTCCCCAGTCCGGTTGCAGACCCAGCTTCTGCCAGGCGATGGCCGCCATCTGATCGATCATGACCGTAATCAACGTGTAGACGTCAACCGGACCGCTCGGAATATCCGTCCCTGAATCTTCCATGCTCGGCTGATAAAGACGGTTCGGCGAGTACAAACGATGCCTTGGATTTCCGGCCGGAAGACCCACATTTGCGATCCTGCACGCATCGAGTTCTCGTAGAAGCAGATGGCGCGGTAACCTGGCCTGAGCGACGGCAAGCCCGCCTAAAAAGCAATGTCTAAAGTCCACAATGTGATCATCATCGGTTCGGGCCCGGCCGGCTACACGGCCGCCCTTTACAATGCGCGAGCGGACCTTGAGCCGCTCATGTTCGCCGGCCTCCAGCCCGGCGGGCAGCTCATGATCACGACTGACGTCGAGAACTACCCAGGCTTTCCGGAGGGCATTATGGGACCGGACCTGATGGCTCTCTTTCGCAAACAGGTCGAGCATTTCGGAACGAAGATCATCGATGCGGTGGTCACGAAGATCGACTTCAGCGAGCGCCCGTTCAAAGTCTGGGTCGAAGAAGAGCTCTACCTGGCCAAGTCGATCATCATTTCGACCGGGGCCAGCGCGAAATGGCTGGGCATGCCCGGCGAAGTCGTTTTCGGCGGCTTCGGCGTCAGTGCCTGCGCCACGTGCGACGGCTTTTTCTTCCGAGGCAAGGAAGTCATCGTCGTCGGTGGCGGCGATACGGCCATGGAAGAGGCGAACTATCTCACGCGGCACGCCAGTCACGTTTACGTGGTTCATCGCCGCGACAGTTTTCGCGCCAGCAAGATCATGCAGGATCGCGTGTTCAACAACCCGAAGATCACCGTCATTTGGAATACGGTGGTCGACGAGATTCTCGGGCAAACCGAACCGGTCAAGAAGGTCACCGGAGCCCGGTTGTTGAACATAGTCACGGGCGAGATGAAGGAGATGCCGGTCGACGGCGTCTTCGTCGCGATCGGTCATAAACCCAACAGCGATCTCTTCAAGGGCGTTATCGACATGAACGACGTGGGTTACATCAAAGTTCAACCGGGTTCGACGCGGACGAATATCCCGGGCGTCTTCGCAGCCGGCGACGTCGCCGACGCCGTCTATCGGCAAGCCGTCACCGCCGCCGGTACCGGATGCATGGCGGCGATCGACGCCGAGCGCTTCCTCGAAGCGGAAGGAACCCACTGACGTGAATCCCGGAACTCTTCTTTCGGCGGTGCTTTGGGCCCTTTCGGCCACCTATCTGCCGCCCAGGCAAAGGCAGGTTCACCAATACAATCTGCCCAATACGGACAAGCTCACCATTCAGTTTTTCACCGATCGTCTCGATCCGCCGAAGGAATCGCCGAAGCTGTTCAATGACCAGCGATGGGAGTTCGATTGGCTTACGTCCGGCTACGGAAACCTGGGCGAGGAGGGCGTCGGGGCACTCAGGGTTCGCGTCTATTCCCAGGAGCGAAAGGAGGAGTCCGAGGACATCGCGCCGAAAGTTGCCCGCATGGCCCTTCGGATTTGGGACCGCACCTTTCATCGTCTGAAGATCGATTCGCCTCATGATTTCAACGGCGGCATCATCGACTATTTCCTATGTTTCGGCGGCAAGGCCGGTGGCGAGCAGCTCTTCGACAAGGAACTGGTTCGCGATCGGGTCGACCCGAGCAGAACAAATGTGGTCCGGGTCAATACGATCTACATCTATCGGCTCGACACCTTCAAGGAGCCCATCGAAATGGCTCGCGAGGTGGCTCACGAGTACGGCCATGCGATTTTGCCTCCCATCGGCGGATTCAAGCAGCCGGAAGTGTGGGCGGACGGATATCTGGGTGAGAAGCTCTTCTTGAAGTGGATCCGCAACGACATCGCCGCCGGCCGGCTGACACCTGACGACGCGATGGGCGCGAGCCTCGACAAGCTCAGCGCCTGGGTGGCCCAGAACGTCGATCCTTTGGCCGATCAGGCCGCTTACCAAGAGCCCGTGCCGGCCCTGATCAACGAATCGAAGGGAGGTATGGACGACTTCATCGGCCTTGCCCTCTATGTCGAGGCCCTTTGCCCTCCCGCCGTCTTTACGCGTTCCCTCGAATACACCGCCGACGCGCACAAAGGCAGCGGCGAAAACGGCGTAACCCTGCCAACCGACTACGCGACCTACGTCAGCCAGGCCGCTTCCGAGATGGAAAGTCTGACTCTCTCCGTTCCCAAGAGCGTATTCGACAGCAAGAAACCGATCTGGATTCCCATGGCGAAGGGCACGTGCACGGGGGCGAGAGTGATCACGCGGAGAGGAGGTTGGGCGCAGGTCGCCCCGCTCACCCCGAATATCATCGTCAAGAACCCTCCCATTCACTAGCCCGGCTCGCGAACGTATAATCACTCCCGATGAAGAGGTGGCGCATCTGGGTACTCCTTGCCCTGCTTCTCTGCGTCCCCATCCTCCTCACCCACTCGCGAAATCCGGGCCTCCTTCAAGATTCGGACACCGCGTTCCTCATCAAGACCATCCGGCAGCGCCAAGCCCCGATGAGCTGGTTCGCCGGGGATTGGCCGCTTGGCAACCATTTCTACCGCCCGTTGCCCACCCTGACCTTCGAGCTGGACAACCGGCTATACGGAGATAACGCGTCAGGCTATGGATGGACGAACGCGATCCTCTGCGCCCTCTGTACGCTCGCCCTGTTCTGGTTTCTCGCAGAGATATCGACTTCGCCGCCCTGGGCTTTCGCAGGCGCAGCCCTCTTCACCTGCTGGACCGTCGATCTGGGCGTCTATCTTTCGACGCCTCTCTATTGGGCATCCGGGCTGCTGATCCTCGTCGGGCTTTACCGTCATAGCTTCAAGGTCCGCCAATACCTGCCCGCCATCCTGGTTCTGTGCTTCCTGGCGAACGAACTGACGATCCCCCAAATGACGATCAGCTCGCTCAACCAGTTCATGATCGGCTGGCTGCCCGGCCGAACGGCTTCGGTGATGACGCTCTTCGCGCTACTGGCCATGGCAACCTATGGCCGCTACGAGCGCAGCCGCGACCAATGGCTCCCCGATCCCGAACCCACAGCCACCGATCCGCCTGCTTCGCCCCGCGCCGGCAAGGCGGGCATTCCCGGACGTCCCTGGCTATGGTTCGCTCTCACCTTCCTGTTCGTCGCCGCCGCCCTCGCGAGCTACGAGCAGGCCGTCATGCTTCCCGGCATTCTCGTCGGAGAAGCCGTCTACATGCGGCTCAAGCGCCGCAGCCCCAATTGGAAGGCGCACATCCCGCTTTGGCTGCTCCTGGGTGGCTATTTGGTTTTCCGCCACATCGTTTTGCCGGCCGGCATCTCACAGTATCAGGCTCAGCAGTTCCGGCATGGCCCGGGCGTCTGGGAAGACCTCGCCGGCTACATCCTGCCGAACGTCACGACGCTAGTCTTCTTTTGGGCGGGCATCGTCGAGAGCTTCTGGATGATCTTCAGCCCGTTCACCTATTCCTGCTTCCTCGGCGTGGCGAGCACGATCGCGACCATCGTCAAGGTCAGGTTGAATTGGCAGACGATTCTGGCCGGGTGGGCGCTCTCGAGCCTCGCCTTCCTACCGATGGCTTGGGTAAAGCAGTTCGGCCACTATCACTACTGGCCGCTCGCCCTGCGCACGATTTTTATCTTGGGAGTCGCCCATCTCGCCTGGAAGCTCGTCGTCATCGCGGCGTCCCCCCCAGTTCTGCAAGCGCCTGAACGGCTTTCTCCCGCACCTGGTTCGCTTCCTCGTCCGTAAAGTTCGATCCCTGTTTACGCAGTTGCAAGGCAATCGCGAGCGAGTGCTTCCCTTCCGGTATCCCCTTCCCTTCGTAGACGTCGAACAGCCAACGCTTCTCCAGTACGTCTCCCAGCGCCTCGCCCAGCTTCCGGTCGATGGTTTCGAACGGAACCGACTTGTCGATGAGCAACGCGATATCTCGCCGCACCGCGGGGTTGCGGCTAATAGGCTTCAGCTTCGGCCCCGCATGGTGATGCTCGTAAAGGGAATCGATGTGCATCTCGGCGAGCACCGTGTCCTCCGGCAAGTCCAACTGCTCTGCGATGTCCGGGTGGATTTGGCCGATGACGCCGTGAACACCTTCGCCACATGCGAGCCCGGCTTGCCGAGTCGGATGGAAGCGCGGATCGCTCCATCGCGGATCGAATGCCACATGGATACCCCCCGCTGCGAAAACTTGTTCCAGGGTGGTCTTCAGAGTAAAGAAGTTCGCCGCTTGAGGCTGCTTGTCGAGCCAATCGGCCGGATTGAGCGCGCCTTGGCTGAGAAAGCCGAGGGCGACGGATTCGACGTGGCTGTCGCCAATTTGGACGAAAACGCGGCCGATTTCGAAAAGGTGAACGTCTCGCCCTCCGTTACGCTTGGCGTTGTCCGCCAGACAGGGAAGAATCGAATTCCGGAGCCACGCCATGTCGGGCGAGTTCGGATTCCGGAGCTCAACCGGCAGGGCCTGAGCGTCGTCCAGCGGCCCCCTGTCCCGAAGAGAGTGAGAGATCGTTTGGATGAAGCCGGACCTTACACAGGCTTCTCGCACCTTGTCGGTCCACGCTTCGAATCCCGAAGTTCCGCCCCGAATCGTCGTTCCCGTCGGAAGCCTCTCCGGGATTTGCTCGAAGCCGTGAACTCGTCCAAGCTCCTCGATCAGGTCCTCTTCCCGCACGACGTCCGGCCTCCAGGTTGGAGGCGCCACCATCAGCAGGTCCCCCCGCATAACCTGGAAGCCCAGCCGCTCCAGATAGCCGACCGCTTCCTCCTCAGAGATCGGCATGCCCAGGAGCATGTCCGACCGTTTCATATCGAGCTCGATCGGCGCCCGTGTGAGCGGATTTGGGTAGACGTCGATGCAGCCCGGAATCCGGCTGCCGCCGCCTTCCACCTGGGCCAAAAGCTCGGCGAACCGCTCCAACGCGGCGACGACACCCTCGGGGTCGACGCTCCGCTCGAAGCGATAGCTCGCATCGGTCGAAAGGCCAAGCTGCTTTCGCGTCCTTCGGACAGACGTGTTGAGGAAGTGCGCCGATTCGAGGAGCACGCGTGTCGTCCCCGAGTCGACTTCGGTGGCTTCGCCCCCCATGATTCCGGCCGCCGCAATCGGTCTCTCCGCATCGCAGATCATCATCTGGTCGGGACGGAGCTCATGTTCGCCGCCATCGAGCGTCGTCAGCTTTTCGCCCGCCCTTGCCTTGCGCACAACGATGGCTGGGCCTGCCAGCTTGTCGAGATCGAACGTATGGAGCGGCTGCCCGACTTCGAGCATGACGTAGTTGGAGAGATCGACGAGAAGCGAGATCGGGCGCTGGCCGGATTGGCGCAGGCGCTTCTGAAGCCACTCCGGAGCGTCACCGTTCCTCACGCCGTCGAAGAGGAGACAGGCATATCGCGTACAATCCTCCGTCTCGACCGAGACACTCACCCGGCCACTCTGCGGCGAGACGTCGAGCAGCTTCGGCAAGTCCTTCGCCTCCCAGTGATAGGTCGGTTCGGTCGCAACGCCTGGGCTTGCTCCAAACCGCTTCGCGGCACGTTTGTAGAGCTCGGTCGGCTTCGCCTCGACATCCTTGGCAAGAACTTCCCTAGCCAAGCCAAAGACGCTCAGACCGTCGCCGCGATTCGAGACGACCTTGATATCGAGAACCTTATCGCCCTCGGCTTCCTCGATGTCTTCGAGCTCAAAGCCGGCCATCGTGAGCAGATCGCCCACGGCATCGGCGTCGAGTTTGGTCTCGACATAGTCGCGCAGCATCGAATAAGGAAATTTCATGGCGAGAACTGAGAGTATATCCGTGGTAGATCAGGCCACGATGCTCAGAAAGGGCGAGGCGTCTCGATCGCTAAACTCGATTTCAACGTTACGGAACACCTCCTTGACTTCGTCGATGAAGGCGTCGCATTGCTTCACGTGCTTCCCGGGATAGATGGGGGCGTGCGAGTCTTCGGGAAGTACTTGAATTTGGACTTCGTAGTCCCCCGGATGCCGGTCCAGGACCGCCTGGAGGCCTTCGAGCTGAGCCTTCGTAGCCCGCCAGAAGGCGACGCGCACGAGTTTGGGCGGTGGGCCTTCAGGGAAAGGGCCGAGGTCCAGCCCCGGCTCAAGCGGCTTCACGTCCTCGACCCTGACCTCGATCGTCTTCTCACTTCCCCGCTCCCGGTGCATCACGTAGCCCGTTAGCTGGACGACCGTATCCTTACTCAGCAAGTCTTTGATCTTCGCGTATGTCTTAGAGAAGACGATGCCGGTGGCTTGGCCGGTGAAATCCTCCAGGATCAGGGAGGCCATCTTCTCACCCGTGTTCTTCGTCACGATCGTCCGCATCGCGGCGATAACGCCGGCCAGCTTCACAAACGTGCCTTCCGGCGTCTCTTCGATCTGCCCGGACGAATGGGTCGCGTTCAGTTTCAGCACGCGCTCCAAGCCGCGGAGCGGATGGTCGGAGACATAAATGCCCATGACCTCCTTCTCCATCGCGAGAATTTCGCTCCGCGAATAAGTTTCAACCTCGGGGAGCGGAGGATAGTGCTGATACTGCGGCCCTTCCTCGCCTCCGCCGAACAGGGAGTCCTGACCGGCCAGACGGTCGCGGTTGGCGGTTTCCGCAAATTGCATGGCCGCTTCGACCTTGTCGACCAGCTTTCGCCGGTTCGTGTCGATGCAGTCCATCGCGCCGGCCTTGACCAATGCTTCGACGGCGGTCTTATTGAGACCGTGCGGCTTCATCCGCTCGCAGAATTCGTACAGATGGGTGAACGGCCCGTTCTCGGCTCGCTCCTTGATGATCGCCTCGACGATCCCCTCGCCGACACCCTTGATCGCAGCCAAGCCGAAACGGATCTTCCCCACTGCTTCCGAAGCCCGCTTTGCCTTTCCGTTCGTCTTTGGGGCTTCGGCGGCATCTCGCTCGATGTTGAAGTCGAGGAGCGATTCGTTGACGTCCGGCTGGAGGACGGGAATCCTGAGCTTTCGGCACTCTTCGATAAAGGCCGTCACCCGATCTTCCTTTGAGCGATAGACGGCGAGTAGCGCCGCCATGTATTCGATCGGATAATTGGCCTTCAGATACGCCGTCTGGTAGGCAAGGATGGAATAGCAGACCGCGTGGGCCTTGTTGAAGGCGTAACCGGCGAAGGGCAGCAAAAGCTCCCAAATCCGCTCGGCGTCCTCCTCCCTAATACCCCTCTCGGCCGTTCCCGTCATGAACTCGGCCTTCATGGCTGCCATGGCGTTCGCGTCTTTCTTCCCCATCGCGCGGCGTAGAACGTCGGCCTTGCCGAGCGTGAATCCGGCGATCGCCTGAACGAGCTTGAGAACCTGGTCCTGGTAGACGATAACCCCGTAGGTCTCTTCTAGAATCGGCTTCATCCGCTCGTCGATGTAGGTCGGCTGCTTCCGGCCGAACTTCGTGTCGATAAAGGCGGGGATATGCTCCATTGGGCCCGGCCGATAGAGCGCGACCATGGCCGCGAGCTCGCGGATCGAGTTCGGCTTGAGCTGCATGACGTAGCGGGTCATCCCGCCGCCTTCAAGCTGGAAGACGCCCGTCGTCTCGCCGCGGGCGAGCATCTCGTAAGTCTTCTCGTCGCCGTCCTCGATCGACTGGACGTCAAACGTGGCATGGCTTTGCAAGCCATCCACGGCTTGCAAACCCGCGCCACGGTTGATGTTCTCGACACACCGCGCCAAGACGGTCAAGTTGGAGAGACCCAAAAAGTCCATCTTCAGAAGGCCGATCTTCTCCAAGATCCCCATCTCGTATGCCGTCACCGGCTGCCCCTCGTTCGAGCGGTAGAGTGGCACGTGTTCGACGAGCGGCTCCCGCGAGATGACGACGCCCGCGGCGTGCACGCCGCAATGCCGCGCCATCCCCTCGACCGACTTCGCCACCTCGACCAGCTCCCGAGTCTTCGGCTCGTTATCGACCATCTGCCGGAACTCGGCGATTTCCTTGTACGCCTTGTCCAAGGTCATGCCCGGAACCGTCGGGATCGTCTTGCAAATCCGGTCGGTTTCGAACGGCGTATAACCGAGCACGCGGCCCGAGTCCTTGATCGCCGCCTTCGCGCCGAGCGTCCCAAAGGTGACGATCTGGGCGACGTGGTCCGTCCCGTACTTCTCCGTCACGTACTTGATGATCTCGTCCCGGCGAGCATCCTCGAAGTCCATGTCGATATCCGGCATGGAAATGCGCTCCGGGTTCAGGAACCGCTCGAAGGTCAGATCGTATTCGACGGGATCGACGTCCGTGATCCCGACGCAATAGGAGACCAGCGAGCCGGCCGCCGAACCGCGCACACCGAAGAAGATGCCCCGATCCCGGGTCGCCTGGGCGAATTCGCGGACGAGGAGAAAGTAGTCGCCGAACCCCGTCTTCTCGATAACGCCGAGCTCGTAATCGAGCCGGTCGAGCTTCTCCTCCGGATTCTTGCAGCGCTCCTTGAGTCCCTCCACCGCGACCTGGCGCAGATAATCGAAGTTCGCAATGCCCTCGGGCACGTCCGGCTGCGGCATATTCGCCCGCTGTTTGCCCAACTCGACATTGCACATCTCCGCCACCATCAGCGTGTTCTCCAGCGCGGCCGGTGTGTCGCTGAATAGTTTCTGCATTTCTTCCGGTGACTTCAGATAGAACTCGTCGGTCTCGAACTTCATGCGCTTCTCGTTCGCGACGAGCTCGCCGGTCTGAATGCAGAGGAGGACGTCGTGCGGCTTCGCGTCTCCCCGGCAGAGATAATGCGCGTCATTCGTCGCGACCAGCGGCAGCTTCAGCTCGCGGGCGATCTTGAGCAGACCCTCCTTGATCTGCGCCTGCTCCTTGAGCCGGTGGTCCTGCAACTCGATAAAGAAGTTGCCTTCTCCAAAAATCTCGCTATACATCCCCGCCGTGTACTGCGCCTTGTCGTACTCGCCCTTCAGCAAGTGCTGGCAAACCTCCGATCCGAGGCAGGCGGAGGTGGCGATGACCCCCTTGCTGTATTGCCGCAAGAGCTCATGATCGACGCGCGGCTTATAGTAGTAGCCTTCGAGCGCCGCGATCGAGGACAGCTTGCTCAGGTTGCGATATCCCTCGATGTCCTTCGCAAGGAGAAGAAGATGGTAGGTGCTCTTCTCTTCCCCGCCCGCCTTGACCTTGTGGCCGCGTGGCGAAACATAGGCTTCGACGCCGAGGAGCGGCTTGATGCCCGCCTTCTGGCATTCCAAATAGAACTCCATCACCCCGAACATCACGCCGTGGTCGGAGATGGCGAGGGACTCCATCCCAAGCTCCTTGGCGCGCTTGACCATATCCGGAATCCGGTTCGCCCCGTCGAGGAGCGAGTATTCGGTGTGGTTATGGATATGACAGAAAGACATCGATCGTTCGGCGTTGAGGGTGGAACCTTGAGGGATGGCGGAGCAACGGTGCTCGACGCTCAGGTCTCAATGCTCACTCGGCATCTCATTCTGACGTTGATCAGGTCCTATTTGACGCGCTCATTCCGACGACATGATTTGCGGCTTCGAGCGTCCGATTCGAGAACCGGAGTGATAATAGATCTATGCCCATCCTCGCCTGCTATGCCCTTCTTGTCATGGCTCAACAAGGCCAACAACCGCGCTCGTTTGCCGACAAGGCGGAGGAAGCCAGAGGCTACATTCCCTACCGAGCCCTGACTTGGGACGACTTCCATACGAACGACGTCGACGGAACCTACCTCGCCGACACCGAAGCCTTCATTCACTATGATTTCCGGGCGAAATATGTCCAGTCGGGAAGCAGCTACGTCGCCTCGGTGACGTCGATAGAAATACGCTCCGGTTTCGACGCCACAAAGTCGTGGAGGAAGAGCAAGTTCAACGTCGATCCCGACGTGCTGCTTCGGCACGAGCAAGGCCATCTCGACATTAACGAGACGTATGCGCGGAAGCTCCGCAAGACGAAACTCAGCGAGTGGCCGACAGGCAGCGGACCGACCGCCGCCTCCGCCGAGCACGCCTTGGAAGACAGAATCCGAACTTTGTTCGCTCAAGCGATCGCGAATTGCCAGGCGGAACAGAATCAGTACGACGACGAAACCAAGCACGGACAAGTCGCCTCGTCCCAACAGACCTGGCTCGCCAAGATCAAGCACGACTTCGACGCCGCCAAGTAGCGCCGACTAAGGCAACGGCAAGGAGATTCTCCAGATGCCGCGTCCGTACGAGGCGAGATTGAGCGTCTTATTGACGCCCGCGCCGATCACCTTAAGCTGGCTCACGCGAACGTTCGGCAGTCCGAGCGGAATATTCGCGTTGTTCCAGGCCGCGCCTCCGTTGTTGGTATAGAAGCATCCGATGTCCGTCCCGACATAAATCTTATTCGCCGGATCGGCCGGGTCCAGTTCGATGCAATTCACCGGGATGCCCGCCGGAAGCCCGCCACCCGCGATCGAAACCCATTTCCGAAGAATGACGGAAGAGGTGACGTCGTCGCAGCGATAGACGCGCGGCAAGTTCCCGGAGCCCATCATCGTCACGAAGACCTGCTTATGGTTGTTCGGATTGACCGCGATACCGCTGATCGGCAGGTTCGGCAGCCATCCCAGAAGCCCAAGATCGATGCGTACCCATGCCGGATCCATACCTCCCTTCGTGTTGTACCAAAGCCGGCCGTCCAGGGAGCCCGTGAGGACCGTCTGGGCGTCGGCCGGATCCTTCGCGATCGTCACCACATAGTTCCCGGCTCCGGCCAGGGCCGGGGTCCCCCGTTGCGCCCAAGCGCCCGTAGTCGAATTAAAGAAGTAGAAATGGTCGGAGGCGGCCATCGCATACTGCGCGGCGCGGTCATCGGCCAGAATCGGCGGAAAGAAGGCCGCGCTCTGCCCTGCCGCGAAGGTGAGGGGATGGTCGTCGTTGCCGTTGAGCTGCCATGTGCCGTTCGCGGTGTTCTTGAACGCCATCGAGAGGCCCGATTTGTAGCCGCTCGCGTATCGGTAATTGGAATTCGCCTTGGATATGGTAGCGCCCGATCCATCACCGAACGCCAGGCTTTGCAGCCAGACCGGGGGCGTCGTGTTGTTCTGCGTCCGGGCTTCTCCGTTGTCCTGGGCGCCCGCCAGAATGTTGTCCGGCTTCGCGTTTTGGGCATCCCAATCGGCGTGATAGTACTCGGCGTTCGTCAGGTCGCGGTTCAACGCCGGAGAGTAGGCGGCCGGAGGAGCATTGGCCGAATTGTAGGTGAACCGGTAGATGCCTCCGTCGTTGCCGCAGAGTCCTTCGCTGTAGCTGCCCGGCCTGAAGCAGATGCAATGCTGGTCGTTATGGGTCAGGTAGCTGCCGCCAGTCGCCGCATAGGTGAAGCCAATATCACCCCAATTCGTCCCGCCGTCGCTCGAGGCGGAAATCGTAATCAAGCCGCAGAACGGAACGTCGACGGGATTGCCGCCTTGCGTCCGGCTCCCGCAAGCCAGATACCAGTCGTACCACTCCTGGCTTATGTTGCTGCTCGTAGCGGGGAACCCGGCGGCCGCGCCACTCGTGTCGACGACCTTCGCCCAATTCCCTCCGGCATTCGTCGTCCGATAGATCTTGGACACATGGTTGATCGAGCCGTCCGGATTCGTATACTGTGCCCCGACGTAGGCGTACGCACGCTTTGAATCGGTCGGCGAGCATGCGACGTCCACGGATACGACGCCCGGATCGGCCTCCAATCCAGTGGCTACCTGAACCCAGGCATCGTTGTAACGGGTCGTCGTCCGCCAAATCTCGTAAGGACCGACCGCTCCATCCCACCGCCGGTATCCGCAGGCATAAATGTAGCGGAGCCCGGTCTTGGGATCGAGAGCCCCTACAACGATATCCGTCCAGTTCAAATTGCGGGCGTCGAGCGTGTCGATCGGCGTGAAGACATGAACGCCGTTGGTCGTGATGCGAGAAATAAAAACCGATCCGACCTTCTCGCCGGCGGCCGGCGCCGCGCCGCGTCCGGTCGTCGCGTAAACGATCGTCGGGTCGTCTGGCAGATAGAGAATCTTGCTGATGGCGCGGTGCGAGAAAGCGCCAATCACGGGAACCCAACTCCAGGTATCCGCCTCGCCATCGTAGCTTCCTTGCATGATCCCGTTGCAGCCGAGCGCGGACTGGCCCTGAAAATCCCCCGTTCCCGCAAGAAGCTCGTTCGTATTGATCGGACTGATCGCAACCGCGCTGGTCTGCAACGACGGCCAAGAGGCCACATCGCAAATCGGACGCCATTGCTTCCCGCCCAGCAGACGCGATCCGTCGTACGAGCCTTCGAAGATGCCTCCGTCCGGCGTCGCGACGTAGACGTACGAGTTCGATTGGTTGTTCTCGATGCAGATCGCGTTGACGCGGCCGCTCACCGGCCCCGGCCCGTTGTATTGGCCGCCCGGACCGGGATTGTTGTAGGGTCCGATATAGCGCCATTGCGGCGCGCCCGGCGGAGTCGAATACGGGTAAGTGGCGACGTACTTCGTCGCCGCCTCGTAGGCGTTCGCGTCGATCGTAACGCCGGGGTAGGCTCTCAGCTCGGTCTGATAGCGCAAAACGTCGACATAGGCCGGCTCCCCGTCCCGCTCGACCTCTTCGGTCGAGGCTCGATATCCGACAATGAGGCGGCCATCTCCGGCCAGTACGAGTCCGAGACCGGCAAGAATCGCGACGAGCCAAAACGCCTTTCCCATGGTGTTCATCCTTTATCGAGAGGTACGGAGCCTTCTGCGCAGCAAAGCGAGGGGCATGAGTGAAGCGAGGATAAGTGCGGAAGCCGGCTCCGGGACCGGCGTGCCGGCGATGCCGCTCAGTCCGGAATCGCCCACGACGGCTCGGTCGATCACGCCGATCAAGGTCGGAGTCCAGTTGGCCGGATTCAGGCGATAGAGGGAATTCGAACCCGCCACCATTCCGCTCGATCCGCTTGTGACGAAGTAGATTTGGTTCTGATAAACCGTCAGTCCTCCGATATCGCCGATCGTGGGATCGCCGGCGTTGGGATCGAACGTCTTCAGATTCGTGACCTGCCCGGTCGTGGGGTCGATCTTGACGATCGAGTTGGTGATGTTGTCGAGGCCGATCAGGGTGTTTTGCCAGTAGGTGAGCCCGTTGATGTCGTGCTGACCGCCCTGCAGCACCGCTCCTTCCGTTCCAATTCCCAACTCCGTATCGAACGTAAAGAGATGCGGCGTGGAGGCATTGCCCTCGTTGGTCGCGATCGGCGATCCGTCGCTATCGAAAGCCAGGCCGCCTTCAAAAACGAAGCCGAGCATCGTCGGTCCGATTGAAAAGGCGCTGGCATCGGTCGGATTGATCCGATAGGCAGCCGAGGATGTGCCGGTGGAGAAGCTCCACAGGGTGCCGCCAGGATCGAATGCGAGATCGCCGGCCCCGACGATCCCGGTCGCCCCGACCCGGGTCAGGCTCGCGTCGGCCGTGCTGATACGATACAGATCGCCGGAATCCCAAGAAATCCCATATAGCTGGGCACTTGCCATCGCCAGCAATGCCAACGCAAAAAACAAAGCGAGCACGCCTCGCATGAATGCCCTCCCAACAAGCCTCAACGCTTCTACAGAAGCGTTGTTGCAACACCCTCTTAGTCTAAGGCTGGTATTCCGACCGGGAGCACAGCAATTACACGGGTTTTCTAGGAGCCCCTGCCGAGACCGGAGACGATTGTTCGGACCGCCTCGTCCATGTCGATCTCGTGCGCGATCAACTTCTTGAGAACCGGCTCGACGACAACGCGGAGCGGCTGCAAGCCTCTCGTATAAGTTCCAAACGTATCGCCCACGTCCTTGTGCTTCGGATCGATGAACCGCCTGGTCGCCTCCGCGGCCAATAGGAACATCGCGACATGCGGGACCTGTTCGATCTCGAACGGCGTCCGGTTCGCCGCTTTCAAAGCGGAGCGAAGCTTGCCGAACAGGCTGTCCAAGCCGGCGGCCGTGTCAAGGACGTGAGTGGCCTCATGGAAGACGACTTCGTCGAAGTCGGCGCCACGGTACTTTCCCGCCCCGATCACGATCAGCGTCCCGCTCCTTGTCCGCACTGTCATCCCTTCCTTGCCGGCCATCCGCGGAACCACGAGAATATCGATCTCTTTCGGGGTCTTCGCGATCCCGGCCGCTTCGGCGACAAAACGGATCGCGGCCTCCTGTTTGTCGGTCGATATCGTGGCAAAGCTTTCGACGCATTCCTGGGCCGTTTGGCGCTCCTTCGGCCAGACCTTCGCCTCAAAGTCCTCTTTCGATAAAGCGAGCGCTTTCTGGACGGCTGCCGTGGCCGCCCCGGTATCGAGCTCACCGCCGATCTTGGGCAGCAACTCCGCGACGTGGTCCAGGTCGTCCGGGGAGCCCGCACTGAACGTCAAGGCGTCGATCGTCCGCCAGTAAAGCTCTTTGACCCTATCCGAGTTGGGCCCTACCACCTCGCCCGACCTCATCCGAATCTGATTCGGAAAGCTCTGCTCCAGCTTGGCAAGCTCCTCGACGGCCGCCTTCATTCCCTCCTCGGCCGGCACTTCGCGCGCCTCTTCCATCGCCCGAAGAGTTCCGTACTGGGAAGCGAACTCCGACGTCGATAGATGAAGGCGGGGAGCCGCCTGGATTTGCCAGGCGAGCAAGAGCGACAGAAACATCGATTGGATACTACGCGTCCGCAGATGAAAGGGAGATGAGCCTAGAACGCGCCCTTCAGATAACTCCAGCCCGCTTCCTGCTTCCTCACCACTTCGGCAACCCCGGAGGGAACTACGCGAACAAAGGAGTACAGCTTCTTCCGGTCGATGTGCTTACCGCGAATCGTGTTGGCGCAAGCGGCGAAGACCACTCCCGCTTTGTTTAGGGTCTCCATCCGCTTGGCGAGCCCGTTGCCGATGCGGAGCATGTCGATGCCGGGTCCATGACAGACGACCTCGACCTCGACCGGATCTGGCGCCATCGCCTTCCGTAGATTTTCGACGTTGTTCAAGATGAGACCGTAGGCGTTCGTGCCGGGAACGTTCACCTCGATCACCACGCGATGGCTTGCCCCGGGACCAAAGCCGCAGAGAAATAAGAGGCTTGCGAATAACAAAGCGAGTTTCACGATAACCTTGTTGTAGCCGATCCGTCGCATAATCTGGAAACAAGATGATCGCCTCACTCTGTATCGCTCTCATCATCCATCAACCGAAATGGTTCTGCACGAAGCTGTCCGGATACGACATCGAAAAGCGTAGCGATATCGGCATCTATGATTCCAAGAGCGGGTTCTATCTATGCTCGACCTCGGAGTGCGATGGCGGATATTACAGCTTGGTTCTCACGCGGGATCGAAACGTCGTGACCGAATGTGGCTACCTCGTCCCCAACTTCACGCCCCGCGAACACGACAACGGGACCGTTCGCCTGCACTATAGACCGCTCCGGAGCCTGTCCACGGCAAAAGGAGTGAAGATCGGCGACACACCCGCGGAAGTGCGCTTGCTATTGGGCAAGCCGTCGAAAACGGAAAGGGACGAATTCCTAACCTACCACTATAAGTGGAGCGACAAGGATTCACGCCCTGACTACGACCAGAGCTACGTCTTCAAGGCCGGCAAACTGATCGAGATTCGATTCGATCGCGACGAAGGCGGCTAGCCTCCCTCGTCGATCGGCGACGGACCTTACAGGCGTTCACGTTCGTACTACCAGGCCCGCGCATACTGATTCGGTGCAGGAATCGTCTCCCCGAGCTCCTTTGCCGCTCGTCGCGGCCAATACGGATCGCGAAGCAGCTCTCGGGCCATCACGATCAGGTCGGCCTTGCCCGAAACGACGATCTCCTCTGCTTGCCCAGGCTCGGTGATCAGGCCGACCGCGCCCGTCATCATCCCCGCCTCCTTCCGGATCGCCTCCGCGAACGGGACCTGATAACCCGGACCCAGCGGGATCGAAGCTCCGGGAACCGCGCCTCCCGACGAGCAATCGATCACGTCGACGCCGCGCTTCCGGCATTCGATACAGAAGGCGATCGACTGCTCCAAATCCCAGCCTCCTTCGACCCAATCCGTCGCCGAGATGCGAACCATGACCGGAAGTTCCTCCGGCCACGTCTCTCGGACGATCGAAACGATCTCCAGCGGGAATCGCATCCGATTCTCCAGCGATCCCCCGTACTCATCCTCCCGCCTATTGACGAGGGGAGACAGAAACTGATGCAGCAGGTAACCGTGCGCGGCATGGATTTCCACGGTCTTGAACCCAGCCCGAAGAGACCGCAGCGCCGCCTCCCGGAAGGCGTCGCGAACACGATCCAGCCCTGCTTCGTCGAGCGCAGCCGGCGTTTGCCAACCGTCGGTAAAGGCGAATGACGACGAGGACCAAATCGGACTCCATCCTCCCGACTCGGCCGAGACCGGCCCGCCTCCCTTCCAGGGCGCGGCGGTGCTCCCCTTCCGCCCGGAATGGGCGAGCTGAATGCCGGGAACGCTTCCCTGCGCTTCGATGAACCGAACGATGGGAGCCCACGCCGCTTCCTGGGCATCGTTCCAAATGCCCGTGTCATCCGGCGAGATTCGGCCGCTTGCCTCGACCGCCGTGGCCTCCGTGAAGACGATCCCGCTTCCCCCGACGGCTCGGCTCCCGAGGTGTACGAGATGCCAGTCGTTCGGCACGCCGTCGATGGCGCTGTACTCGCACATCGGGGAAACGACGATTCGGTTCTTGATTCGGACCGAGCGAAGATCGAGGGGGCTAAAGAGCGCGTGCATCTCTCCGCTTCTACGCGGCAGGCCGAAATTTCAGCTTATGAAACGCCTAAACTATGCGCGCGTAGTATTCTCCTGTACCCAATTCGAATGTCAGACGAAGAGAAGAAACAACACGCGGCTCATCTTGAGGACATCCAAACCTATCGTTGGCTGATCCTCCTCGGCCTCATTACGGCTGCGATCATGGAGGTCCTCGACACCACGATCGTCAACGTAGCGTTGCCCCAGATGGCCGGCAATCTCGGCGCAACCAACCAGGAGATCGGATGGGTCGCGACCGGCTACATTCTCTCGAACGTCGTCGTCCTCCCCATGACCGCCTTTCTCGCGGCCCGTTTCGGGCGGAAGAACTACCTGACGTTCTCGATCATCCTGTTCATCACCGCATCCTTCTTCTGCGGAACGTCGCATAGTCTCGTCGAGCTCGTGATGTGGCGGGTGCTGCAAGGCGCAGGAGGCGCGGCCCTCCTTTCCACCGCCCAGGCGACGATCCGTCAAATCTTTCCCAGGGAGCAGCAAGGCGTCGTCCAGGCCATCTTCATCATGGGGATCATCGTCGCCCCGACCCTCGGCCCGACCCTGGGCGGATGGATCACGGACAATTACACGTGGAACTGGTGCTTCTTCATCAACGTGCCGATCGGGATTATCGCGACCTTCCTCGTGACGTCCTTTCTCCACGATCCGCCCGGCGCGCGGGTCAGGAATACGATCGACTGGACGGGAATCGGCCTGCTTGCTATCGGCTTGGGCTCGCTCCAATACGTCTTGGAGGAGGGCCAACAAAACGATTGGTTCCAGGACGCGACGATCGTTCGCCTTAGCTTCGTCGCGCTCGTTTGTCTTGGCATCTTTCTCTGGTGGCAATTGACGCCGAGAAACCGGCATCCCGTCGTCGATTTCCACGTTCTGAAGAACCGCTCTCTCGCCGCGTCCATCGCCCTATTCGTCGCCCTCGGATTCGGCCTGTATGGCGGCGTTTTCATCTTCCCGCTCTTCACCCAGTCGATCCTTCGGTTCACGCCGACCGACACCGGCTTGGCCCTCCTCCCCGGAGGAATCGCCACGGCCGTTGCCGCGATCGGCTGCGGCCGCCTCTTGAACGGTCCGAAGCCGCTCGTCGATCCCCGGGTCCTGATCTATCTCGGAGTCGCGATCTTCTGCGTCTCGATGTGGCAGCTCGGCCATCTCACGACCGTAAGCGGGATGGACGACACGCGCTGGCCGCTTATCATTCGCGGCTTCGGGCTCGGATGCCTCTTCACGCCCATCAACCAGGTTGCCTACGGGAACATCGATCCGCGCATCGCCCAGCAGGCGGCGGGCCTCATGAATCTGGCCCGCCAGCTCGGAGGGTCGTTCGGGATCGCGGCTCTCGGCACGTTCGTGTCGGCGCACGCGACGATGCACCGTGCCGACCTAACGCAATACATCTATCCGAGCAATCCGGCGGTCGCTCTCCGGATGCAGGCAATGACTTCCGGCTTGATGGCGAGAGGACTCGACGCCACGACCGCGCATCAGGGAGCTCTAAAGCTCCTCGATTCGACGATCACGGTCCAATCGCTCACGAAGAGTTACGACGATGCGTTCATGCTGATCCTGGGGACGTTCCTTTTGACCTCCCCTGCCATTCTCATTCTTCGAAGGCCGGGGGCGGCCAAACAGCCCGCGGAAGCCCACTAACCCCCCTGCGCAACGAAGTTCACTTAGGAATGCTCTCCCGGTGGAATCGTGTTAAGCATTTCTGTATACTGCGTGTGCAACGTTAACCCCTGCGAATCGCAGGTCATCTCATGCAGGGCAAGGTGATTCATTCGTGAAAACTAGACTGTTCTATGGTGCGCTTGCGGGCGTACTCCTCTTCGGCATGATTGGCTGTAACGGCGGCAGCGATTCCGGCGCCGGCGGCCAGACTTCCACGACCGGTAAGGAGGCAAGTGCCGTCAATATCCACGACGCAAACGGATATAAGATCGGCTTGGTCGCCAGCCTTAACGGCGCTCAGAAGCCTTGGGGTGACGATTGCAGGAAGGGCGCCGAATTGGCCGCCGAAGAGTTCGTCCAGAACGGCGGCGTCGGCGATGGCAAGGGCATCGACCTGATGGTCGAGGACGACAACTCCAGCCCAGAGCAAGGAAAGAGCGCGGCCGAAAAGCTGATCTCCGAAGGCGCCATCGGCCTTGACGGCGAAGTCGCCAGCGGCATCACGATGCAGATGGAGCAGGCCGCCGAACCGAAGGGCGTACCGGTCGTCGCCGTCGGCGCAACCCGAACCGACTTGACCAAGGGACACGACAACATTTTCCGCGTTTGTTACACGGACGCGTTCCAAGGGCCTGTCATGGCGAAGTTCGCCTACGACCAGTTGCACCTACGCAACGTCGCGCTCATGACGGATCGCAAGCAGCCGTACTCGACGGGCCTTAGCGATGCGTTCCGCGCCTATTTCACCAAGCTTGGCGGCAAGATCGTGGACGAGGAGTTCTACGAGACGGGCCAAACCGATTTCCGCGGCATCCTGACGAACGTCAAGGGCAAGAATCCCGACGGTCTCTTCATGAGCGGCTACTTCCCCGAGACCGGGCCCCTTGCCCGACAGGCGAAGGAGTCCGGGCTCGACGTCAAAATGCTCGGCGGCGACGGCTGGGACAGCGCGCAGATCCTCCAGACGGGCGGCGACGCTATCGTCGGGCAATTCTTCTGCAACCACTACAACAACAACGAGCAGCGTCCCGAAGTCCAAGAGTTCCTCCGAAAGTGGAAGGCCAAGTATGGCGGCCTTCCGGGGACCACGATGGGAGCGCTCGGCTACGATGCGATGGCCCTGACCCTCGATGCTCTCAAGCGCGCCAAGACGAAGGATTCCAAGGGTCTCCTCGAAGCCATCGCCGACACGGAAGGGTTCAAGGGCGTGAGCGGCGTGATTACGCTCAAGGGCATGCACGGTAATCCGCCGAAGCGAGCCCTGGTCGTCCAACTGCAGAACGATCCCAACAATCCTCAGGTATTTGCGAAGGCATACGACATGGATCCGAAGACCGGGGAGCCGGTAGACGCGAAACCTTAACGAATGGAGTTTGCTCATCTACCACTCGCCGCGGTAAATTTCGCGACGCTTCCTGAGCAGCTTGTAAATGGCCTCCTACTGGGGGCCATTTACGCGCTGATCGCCCTTGGCTATACGATGGTCTACGGCGTTCTCAAGCTGATCAACTTTGCCCATGGCGACGTTTACATGCTTGGCGCTTACGTCGCGCTTTTTGCCTCATACTTCATCGGTTATAGTCCGGCTCGGCTCGCGGTGAACGGCAGCCCCGCCCCCATCATGAGTGGGCCTCTCATCACTTCGATCGCCTATGTCTTCGTCGCCGCCGGGATCATCGGCCTGATTCTCAACTACCGAATCAAGCGAGCGACAGTCGGATTGCGCCTGATTTCCGCGTGCTGCATCATTTTTGGCTTCCTTTTCGTGCTGATCGGCAAGTACGAGCCTCGCGCTCTGAACCTCGTGATCATGATGGTCGCCAGCATGGTGGTCTGCGCCCTGGTCGGCATCGTCATCGAGCGGTTCGCCTATCGGCCGATGCGCGCTCATTCCCGGATCGCTTCGCTCATCACCGCCATCGGCGTATCGCTCTTCCTCGAATTTGGCGGGGCGATCTTCCTGCCTAACTCGCCGCCTCCGAGCATCGCCGAGAAGGTCAATCCGATTCGCACCACTTTCACGGCTTGGATCGTTCCTCCTCCTCCGGCCTTGGCCCAAAAGGTCGATGCGCTGAAGCCCGCCTACGAGGAAACCAAGAAAGAACTCGACGCGTACATCGACCGCACGCACGAAAGCCTCTACAGCCTGTCCGGTCCAGGCGCCGAGATCAAGTCGAGGGCCGACAATGCGGAATCGGCCTACAACGATGCCCTCCGCAAGGCCTCCAGCGCCGGCGTCAGCCTGACCGTTCCCTATAGCCGGGTCATCATTTTCGTCTCAGTGCTCCTGTTAATGGCGGCCCTCACCTACCTCGTGCTCGCCACGCCCGCGGGCCGCGCCATGCGTGCCGTTTCTCACGATTTCGATTCCGCCTCCTTGATGGGGATCAACGTCGACCATATCGTCACGTTCACGTTCGTGATCGGCTCTGCCCTCGCCGGCGCCGGCGCGATGATGACGGCGACGTTCCAAGGGACGCCGCTGACCAGCTTTTACGGTCTTCTACCGGGCGTCAAGGCATTCGTCGCCGCCGTCCTCGGCGGTATCGGCAATATCCCCGGCGCCGTCCTCGGCGGCTTCCTGATGGGGCTCGCGGAGAATCTTGTCGTTTGGGCGGGTTATAGCGAGCATAAGGACGCCGTCGCCTTCGTGATCTTGATCGCCGTTCTACTCTTCAAGCCAGGAGGTCTTCTCGGCTCGTCGAAGGTGGAGAAGGTATGAACCAGGGCCGCCTGTTCGGTCTCGCCATCCTCGTCTTCCTTTTCGTCGGCTGGATCGGTTGGCGCGGCCTCACCCCAAGCTCTTTCCGCAATCTCGACAGCTACAAGCTGCTTCGCCAATCCCGCGCCGGGGCCACCGATATTGCGCCGGCCGCGACCGGTACGGTGAACGGGCAGCCGGTGCAGTGGTTCGTCTTGGACAAGACGGCCCCGAACGATAAGACGAAGACGGTCGCCATCGACCTCGTGCAGACCAATGCCAACGGCTCGATCACCATCTTGGGAGGAACTCCTCCAGCCGGATACAACGGCCCCACTACCGAACAGGTAGCGAAGGGCTATGCCCAGGATGTCTCCTCCATCGAGCCGCTGCTTCCCCCCGGCAGCGAGTTGCCTCGCCTTCTGCTCCTGGACTTTCTCACCGTCGTCGGGACGGCCCTCGCGATTTCAGGCTTCTTCGGCGTCTTGCTGGCGAGGGCTTTTTCGCTCGTCGCGGGCGTCTCGCTCTGCTTTCTCGTCGATCTCCTGGCCCACCAGCAAGGCGACTACGGCCAGCGCCTCATCGTGCTCGCCGGCCTGTACGTCACCCTGTCGGTAAGCCTAAACCTCATCAACGGCATCACCGGCCAGTTCTCGATTGGACATGCGGCCTTCTATCAGATCGGCGCATACCTCGCCGGGTTCGTTACCGTCACATACTTCCGTGGAATCGGTATCCCTCCCCTCGTATGGCTGGCTCTCATGGCCGTAGTTGGAGCAATCGGTGCAGGCGTTGCGGGCTTTATCGTCGGGCTTCCTTCGCTGCGCTTGAAAGGCGACTATCTGGCCATCGTGACGCTCGGTTTCGGCGAGATCATCCGTATCGAGGTCCAGAACACGGCAGCCCTCGGCGGCTCGTACGGGATGAACGTCTTGCCGAAGATCCAGCCGATCTGGATGGTCTGGCTGCTCGCCGTCGTCTGTATCGCCGTCTGCCGCAACCTGGTCAAGACGGCCCACGGACTTCCCTTCCTTGCCGTGCGCGAAGATGAGGTCGCCAGCGCCGCGATGGGCGTCAATGTGACGCGCGTCAAGGTCGCGGCTTTCATCATCGGATCGATGTTTGCCGGCGCAGCGGGCGCCCTCCTTGCTCACTACGAGGGTTTCATCACGATCAACTTCTTTACCATGGACATCAGCTTCATCATCCTGACCATGGTGGTGCTGGGCGGAACGGGTTCGATCACCGGCTCCGCCGTTGCGGCGGCCTTCCTCTTCTATTTGCCGGAGCAGCTACGGAATATGAAGAATCCGGACGGCACGAACCTAACCGTAACCGCCGCTTCGATCGTAGCCGCCCTGCTCGCGGTCGCGATCGCAACCGGACTCGTCCGCCGCGTCATCGACCGAAGCTCCTCTTCCAAATGGAGGAAGCTTGGCCAATACGCAGGGGCGATCGGGATCGCGGGAATCGCGAAATTCATCATCCAGCTCCTTCTTGAAAAAGTCCCGAACCTTCACAACATGACCATCGAAGCCGGGCAGCTACGCATGCCGATCTTCGCCGTCACCCTGATCGTGCTGATGCTCCTGCGCCCGCAAGGCATCTTCGGCCACCACGAGTTCAGTTGGACCTGGCTCCAGAAGCTATTTCTCGGGAAGAGGGCGCCCAAGAGCGAGGACCCTACCCCGGCGGTAGCGGCATGAGCGATACAATCCTTGAGCTCAAAGACGCGACGATCCGCTTCGGAGGCCTCATTGCCGTCAACGCCGTGAATTTCGCGCTCGAAAAAGGCGATCTCTTCGGCCTGATCGGTCCGAACGGCGCCGGCAAGACGACGTGCTTCAACATGATCACCGGCGTTTACCGGCCGACGAGCGGACATATTTTTTTCAAGGAGAAGGATATCACCGGCACTCCTTCGAACAAGGTCGCTCAAATCGGCATCGCACGCACGTTCCAGAACATCAGGCTTTACCCGGCTCTGTCGGTATTGGAGAACGTGGTCGTCGGCGCGTTCCTTCGCCACCATGTGGGCTTGGGGAGCGCGCTCGCTTACCTCCCCGCCGCCATCAACGAGACGAACGAGCTGAAGGACCAGGCGATGGCGATGCTGAAGATTCTCGACTTGGAGAGAGTCGCCAATCACCGGAGCGCCGATCTTCCGTATGGCATGCAGCGACGCCTCGAAATCGCCCGGGCCATGGCGACCCAGCCGGACCTCCTCCTCCTCGACGAGCCGGCCGCCGGCATGAACCCGAACGAGAAGGTGGACTTGATGAACACGGTCCGTAAGCTGCGCGACCAGCATGGCAAGACGGTCCTCGTCATCGAGCACGACATGCGTTTCGTGATGAACCTCTGCGAGAAGATTTTCGTGCTCGACCACGGCGAACAGATCGCCTACGGCCCGCCCGACAAAGTCCGCAACGACCCCAAGGTGATCGAGGCCTACCTGGGCGAAGCCGTATAGTCACTTCCCTCCCGGCTCGGGCGTCAAAGTAGCACGAGGAGGAATACATGCTTTCAGCACTTGCGGCGTTGGCCGTTATCGGCTCTCAACAAAGCGGCCCCACGGCCGCCGTCCAATCCACGAATGCCTTCGGCATCCGATTGCTGAAGGAGATTGACCAGACGCGTTTCCGGTATTCCTCGGTCGTCCTCTCGCCGTTCAGCGCGGACGTCGCTTTTGCCGCCCTCCTCGCCGGCTTGACCGGACCGACGAGAACCGAGCTGGCGGGAGCCCTCTCTTTGTCGGCTAAACCCCTCCCCTCCGTCGCGCAGTCGTACCAGGACATGCAGGCGTCGCTGCGGGGCATCGCATCCGAAGCCAAGTTCACCTCTTCCAACTCCTTCTGGCTATCGCCCGGAAGCAAGTCTCCCGCCTCGTATCAACAGGCGATCCAACAGTCCTTTAACGCGGAGATCAGGACTCTGCAGGCACTGGGAACCGTTGGGGCGGGCCAGGTCAACGGTTGGATCGCCGAGCAAACCGCGGGCGAGATTAAGCACGTCCTGGATTCGATTCCCGACCAGTCTGAATTCGTTCTCGTCAACACCGCGCTGTTCTCGGCAAAATGGATGCGCCGCGTATCCGGACGGACGCTGACGTTCACCCGAGACGGCGGCGCGACCACCAACCTGAAAGGCCTCTTTCTCGAATCCGAGTTACCTTACGCCGAAAATAAGGACTGGCAAGCCGCCGCCATCCCCTACGAGGGCGGCCGCTTCGTCTTTGTGATCGCGAAGCCCACCGGAGGCAACCTCGCGGCCGCCTTGGCCGGCTTAGATTCTGCTCAGTGGAACGACCTGATCGGGTCGATGCAGGAAAAGCTCGGTCGCGTCACCTGGCCCGAATTCAAGTTCGAATCGAGGACGGAACTCCTTCCCTTGCTCGCCAAATTGGGCGCGAAGCGACTCCAAGTCTCCTCCGCCGACTTCGAGCCGATCATGGGCAAACTGGGGATGATATCCGATGCCTTCCAGCAGGCGATGATCGACGTCGACGAGAATGGAACGAAGGCGGCAGCGGCTACCGTGATCATCGGGAGGGCCGGCGCGGCGCCACGTCCGCCAAACGCCTTTCAGGGCTTTACCCTGATTGCCGACAAGCCTTTCGTGTTTGCGATCGTCGATCGCGAAACCAAGGCTTCTCTGTTCCTGGGAATCTACGCAGGACCGAACGACTAGAAGCGTACGACCCGCAACGAGGCATCGACGATCTTCTCGACGCTCGGGAGGACGAACTTCTCCAACGGCGCGACCCAGGGCACCGGCGTATCGAGCCGCGTTACTCGAACCGGCGGGGCGTCGAGATGGTGGAACGCCTTGTCGCACACCCGGGCGATCACCTCGCCCGCAAAGCCGCACGTCATCGGCGCTTCGTTGACGACGACGAGGCGGCTTGTCTTCGCGATCGACGCAAAGATCGTCTCCTCGTCGAGGGGGACGAGCGTCCGCAGGTCGATGACCTCGGCCGAGACTCCCTGCTCTTGAAGCGTCTCCGCCGCCTTCAGGCAGTCGTAGACGTTGTTGCCGTAAGTGACGAGGGTGAGGTCCGTTCCCTGCCTCCGGATCGCGGCTTGGCCAAGCGGAACGATGTAATCCTCGACCGGTAGTTCCTCCTCGATGTCGCGGAGGCGGTACAGGTTTTTGATTTCGTAGAAGATCGTCGGATTCCCGGAACGGATCGAGGCCTTGAGCAGCCCCTTTGCGTCGTACGGAGTCGAAGGGACGACGATCTGGAGACCCGGCGAATTTGCGAACCAGGCCTCATTCATCTGGCTGTGATACGGCCCGCCGCCGCCATAACCTCCGGCCGGCCCCCGCACCACGATCGGCAGATTCACCTCGCCGGCGGTCCGATACGAATAGGTCGCCATCATGTTGACGATCTGGTCGAAGCCGCAAGATATGAAGTCGATGAACTGCATCTCGGCCACGACGGTCTTGCCGTTAAGCGCCAGACCGACGGCCGAGCCGATGATGCAGGACTCCGAGATCGGCATGTCGACGACCCGCTTCTCGCCAAATTGCGCCTGCAATCCCTCGGTGACCCCGAACGCGCCCCCGAGGATCCCGATATCCTCCCCTTGGCAGATCATATTGGGATTGAGCGCCATCTCCTCGAACAGCGCCTCCTTGAGGGCTGTAAGGTAGTTCTTTTTGATCGACACAGGGGATTGCAGGGTGGCGCTCATTTCGATTTGGGATTTTGGATTCTGGATTTTGGATACGGGGTCTTCGGACTTGATGGCTCGTTGCGGCCCGCCCCGACTGACGTTCCCCGCCGAAAGAGAGGACGACCAAGGGGATCGCTAACGCGATCATGAGGGAGGGCGTCGACGAGCTTGCTCACGGCCAAGGAGAACGCTCTCGGTCGCACCTTCATTTCCGGTTCAGTCACTTCGCCAATCTCCCATCTCCCGCCCAAGCAATCCTAAATCAGAGGTCTTCCCGAAACACCCATCGGCCGCCTTCTTCCGCTTCGGGAAATGGCGCTTTCAGGGCAAACTCGATGCCCTCGTTCATATACTCGACGACTTCTGCGGGAAAGTCCTCGTTGGTCGTCTCCATCGCGTTCTTCCCCTCCGCCATGAATCGCCCCGCCTCAACCTCGGTTAGATAACCGAGCTCGACAAGACGCTTCCGGCAGACCGCGATCGGGTCGCGTTCGCGCCCGCGCTGAACGTCCTCGGAGGGACGGTACTTGGCGGCTCGGTCGTCGTCGTGGTCGCCGTGGCCGTAGGCTCGGAACGTCTTGCACTCGACGATCGAGGGCCCATTGCCGGCGCGCGAATACTCGACGGCCTGCATCACCTTGTCGTAGACGTCGAAGACGTCCTGACCGTCGGCGATCAGGCCAGGGATGCCGAAACCATCCGCCCGGCGGGCGAAGTCTTCGAGGGAATACTCTTTGTTCGTCGGCGTACCGTAGGCCCACTGGTTGTTCTCGATGATCGTCACCACCGGCAGCTTGTGCACCGCCGCATAGTTGATGGCTTCATGGAATATTCCCTGGGCCGTCGAACCCTCGCCGTTATAAGTCAGCGCAACGGCGTCGCCGCCATCCAGCCGGTCCGCGTAAACGACGCCTGCCGCGACCGGAATCGTGCCGGCGAGCATCGACGTCGAATGGATAATCTTCTTGGCCCGGCTCCCGATATGCGACCAGTTGTCGCGAGCCCGGCCAGGCGAATCCGCTTTCCCAAAAACCTGGGCGCAGACCTCTTGAATCGTCATGCCGATTCGGTTGGGATTCCGCCATCCGCTCCGCATATCTTTGAGAAAGAAGGCCGGCATATCCCTGTGGATTGGGGAAATCCAGTCGTACGGCCTTAGGCCGAAAAGCGAACCTACGAGGATCGCTTCCTGGTTATGGGAGGAGTAAAGCGTCCCCTTCAGGCGGCCACGTTTCTTCTCTTTGATCAGGCGTACGTCGAAGTAGCGCGCGAGGAAGAGCTGCCGGAAAACCTCGAGGCACTCTTCCTTGGTTAGCAGTTCGCTGGGTTTCTTGGCTAACCGTTGATCGGATTCTTTCTTTTCGGCGGTTGGGGCGCTCGAATTGCGGCTCAAAATCGGTTTCGACTCCTGCTAGGGAATAAGGGTAAAGCTTACCTTGTTTAAGCTCAAGGCTTAGCTAAAGGTCGGTATGCGGGAGCCCTCCCGATAGGGCAGCGGTAAGCTGCGTGCATGGCCGTACCGATCTACGTGGTCGACGCTTTCGCATCCCGTCCTTTTACCGGGAATCCTGCGGGGATCTGCCTTCTCGACGAACCCGTCGGCGAAGACTGGATGCAACACGTCGCGGCGGAGATGAAGCATGCGGAAACCGCCTTTGTCAGCGCCAGTCCCGACGGCTTCGGGCTTCGCTGGTTCACCCCGGCGACGGAAGTCGATCTGTGCGGCCACGCTACCCTCGCTGCGGCCCATATTCTCTGGCAGGTGGGTTGGCTCGAAGAGCACGACGAAGCCCGCTTTCATACAAAGAGCGGCCTCCTGACCTGCACTCGGCATGGGTACGGCATCCAGATGGACTTCCCCTCCGAGCCGGTCATCTCCGGCGAATCCTTCGACCGCGCCGCGATTCTCGCCGCGCTGGGGCTGAAGGAAGGAATCGTCGAGCGCAATCGTATGGACTATCTCGTCGAAATCGCGAACGAGGCCCAACTGAAGACCCTCCGGCCGGACATGGAAGCGCTCCAGGCCATCGGCGGGCGCGGCGTCATCGTGACCGCTCCCTCCTCATCATCCGACCGGGACTTCGTCTCTCGTTTCTTCGCGCCTGCCGCCGGCGTCGACGAGGACCCCGTCACCGGATCGGCCCACTGCTGCCTCGGTCCCTATTGGGCGGCGAAGCTCGGGAAAGACCACTTGATCGGCTATCAATGCTCGGTGCGAGGCGGTACCGTCGCGGTTGCCGTCCGGGGCGACCGGGTAATGCTCCAAGGGCATGCGATTACCGTGCTCATCGGCGAATTCCTCGGCTGATGGAATTCCTCTTCGTCCAGCCGGGCGATCGAGAGCGGATCGCCACGATCCGCGACCTGTTCCTGGAATATCAGGGGGAGCTCGGCATCGATCTTTGCTTCCAGGGCTTCCAAGAAGAGCTGGCGACGCTTCCCGGCAAATACGGCCCGCCTTCCGGCTGCCTGCTTCTGGTCTTCGACGGCGAAAACCCCGTCGCTTGCGGCGCGCTTCGCGACATCGGAGACGGCATTTGCGAGCTCAAGCGCATTTACGTCCGGCCCGTGGCTCGTCGCCGGGGCTTGGCGCGGTCGATCTCCGAACGGCTCATCGCTTACGGCCGCGAAGCAGGCTTTCGCACCGCGAGACTCGATACGCTTCGGAGGCTCGCCGGAGCCGTCGAACTCTATCAGCAGCTAGGATTCCGCTTCATCGAGCCCTACAATTACAATCCGGAAGAAGACATCGTCTATATGGAGCTTCCGCTATCCGCCCTGTAGCCAAGCGCCCGGCTCAGGTGGGATCGGCGTTCCGCGGGGGTAGACCAAATAGACGGTCCTCCGGCTCGACGCCCAAGCCTTGTCGAAGTCGGCCCGCTTGTAGGCCTGCCGGACCTGAATGCTCCAGCCGGGATCGTTGAAGACCGGATCGCCATCTGCCGTGAAGCCGATCAGAAGGACGAGATGACCAGCCTTCGGCCCGGTCTTGCCTTGCAGCAGCGTATAGTCGACCGAGCAGGCCACCGGAATTCCCGCCGCAATCCAATGCTCCAGATCGGAGATACTCGAAAACCGGGACACATAGGCGGTTAAAGGATCCAGCGAGCCGGCGTACGCCATGCTGAACGGCCAACTTCCGGTCTTGGGATCGCCGTCGTCGATCGCACCCCGCTCCACCTCGGGGACGTCGCGGTCGAGCTCCGGCCGCTTCAACTCGTCCGCCCAGTGCCGCAAGAGCATCGAGACGGTAGTCGGGCTGCACAGCACGTCGCCGCCCGGATAGCTCATCTGGGACCGCTGGAAGACCTCGATCGTCTTGCCCCAGGCTCTTTGGTCCGGCGCTTCGTCGCTCTCGAATCCAGCCTGGGAGAACGAAAGCGCGACGAGACTGAGGCGGGGTTTCTGGGCTCCGTCGAGGGTTTGCATGTAGGCCCGCAGCTCCAGCTTGCCGCCCGGTTTGGCGATCCGAAGCGTGTCGGTGAGAACCTGTCCGCCGTCATCCTTTTGGCCCTGGATGCTCGTCCGAGGGCCGTCGAGGGTCCAGATTCCCATCGTGTACCAAGCCGTCGGCCCCTCGGGCCGGACGACGCGGGCCTCGAACTTCACCGAAGCGCGCTCCGCATGCTTCACGTTCCAGCTCACGACGAGCTCGTCCCAGTCGAATCCCGGATCGACCGGTTCCCACGTATATTCGCCGCCCGAAGATGGGCGAGGAAACCGCGGCAAATCCGGGAGCGCGATCAGGACCGGAGGATGCGCCATCGCGAGAGTTGCGGCGAGGAATGGAAGCACTCTGACATTCTAAACGCCTTTTTCGGCGAGGATGGCGCGCACTTCCTCGGCTTGCTCGGGAGTGTCCACCGCCAGCTCGCTTCCCATCCCGCGCGCCATGAACATGCGATAGCCATGCTCCAGAAAGCGAAGCTGCTCGAGGCTTTCGGCTCGCTCCAAGGGTGTCGGCGTCCAGCCGGAAAAATCCTGCAAGCACTCGCGCCGGTAGGCGTAGATGCCGATGTGCTTGTAGACCGGATTTGCGCGAAGATTTCGGGCAAAGGGAATCGGGTAGCGGCTGAAATATAACGCGAAGCCTCCGAGGTCCAAGACGACCTTCACGACGGCCGGATTTTCCCACTCCTCTTCCGGACAAACCGAGTAGACGCTCCCAAGCTGAATCGCCGGATCCTCAAGCAAAGGCTGCGCGCAGGCGCGGATCGACTCCGGATCGATGAGAGGCTCGTCTCCCTGGACGTTGACGTAGACTTCGGCCGGATGGGCTTCCGCGACCTCCGCGAGGCGGTCCGTTCCGCTGGGATGATCGGCTCGCGTCAGGATCGCCTCCGCGCCGAAAGATCCGCAGCGTTCGACGATCTTTTGATCCGGCGTGGCCACGACGACCTTGTCGGCGATTCCCGAGGCCAAGGCCCTCTCGTAAACCCACTGAACCATTGGCTTGCCCATTAGGTCGCACAGCGGTTTTCCGGGGAAGCGGGTGCTCGCCATACGAGCGGGAATGACGATCATGCATCGCATTTGATCGAGATTACCGGTGCGAGCGGTGAACTAGGTAAAACGCACGCGATGCGCCGCCATCACATGTATCTGGACATACCTCCGACGACGGGTACCTTGACGGCTTTCACCCTCCAGGAACGGATGGAGTGGGTCCAGGCGCCGGATTGGCATCTGTTTGTCATCTGCCGGCACGAGGGCATCCTTCAAACTTCCGGGGTCACCCATCCATTCGCTAACGCCTCGGCTCTCGTCATCGCTCCCGGATCGCGCTGCCGGATCGACCGAACCAACGACAAGGACCCGGGGACTCATTGGTGGTGGAACTTCCGGCCGCCCTCCACCGGCCAAAACAAGGTCGCCCTTCGCTCCACCACCCTCCTCGAAGGAATCGACTTTTGGGATCCCATGTTGAGGCGGGGGTTCGACCTGATTCCCTATTCGCAGGCCCATCTGACGGCCACGATGTGGAATCTTCTCCTGTCGATCAGCGAGACCGCGGCCGAAGTTCGCGGCAATCCAGCTTTGATGGCGGTCGAACGCCATATCGCCGCTAACCTGGCGTCCGATCTATCGATTGGCGAGCTGGCTCAGGCTGCCAATCTCTCCCACAATCATTTGATTCGACTCTTCCGGATGGAGCACGGCATGACTCCCACCGAGTACATCCGCGCCGAGCGGATGAACCGGGCGTGTCACTTGATCCTCTCCACCGAAATGCCCTTCAAAGAAATCGGAGTCGCCGTCGGCTACCCAAATCAGCAGCATTTTCACAATATCATTAAAATGACTTTTGGATGCGCCCCACAAGATATCCGGCTGAACAGAGACATTCCGAAACTGTTTTGAATTCACCATCGCTAGCCTCCATTCACCTTTTCGTACCAGGCTGGTTACCCGTTCCGAGAGCATCGATGCCCTGCAGACATTCTCGATCAAGAGTCACGCAGTCTGAAATGAATTCACCATGGGCGGTTTGAAGCGGTTGGCGTCCGGATGACACACTCTCCGCGACTCCATGAAACACATCAGTCGCACACTATGCCTGGGCATGGCCATCGTCGCCACTTCCGCCTGGGCTCAATATAAAGGTGACCTCACCCTCACAGGGGGAAGATTCGCTCGATACGAATCGCTCGACTACGGCAGCGCCGCGTTGACCTACCGTTTAACCACGAACGTTCGGCTCGCCCTTCGCATGACGTCGTCGAAGACGGCGGTTTTCGATGGCGGTGGATTTAGCGTTGCCCACGGGGGAAAGGATCGAGAGGCGATGGGCTACTTCTCGCCTTCGGATCACCCGGACGTCGAAATCGGCGTCGGGCTCGCGGCGCCTGACACCACGGACCGCAATCAGCAGGTTCAGGCGACCTTCGATCTCGGATGGAAGCGTACGGCCAGGCATATCCAGCTTCGCTTTGGGCTTCGGGGCGTTCTGACGGGCAGCGAAATAGCCATGGCGAGCCTTCAGGCCCTGGCTCCCGTCGGCCCGGCCGGCTTCAGCCTCGACGTCGAGGGCGGCGTCACGACCTGGGGCGAAAATGCCCGCAGTTCCGTGAACGGTAAGGCGATCAGCCTGCCTATCGGCAAGCTTGGCATCCGGTTCGATCAAAACGGACCGCTTCATGCCGAGATCGCTCTGACCAACCAACTTGGGGCAACGACGGGATTCGGAATGACGCCCACGCTGGGAAATCGCTACGGGCTCAGCCTTTCGGCCGGGGTCCGGTTTTAGGAGACGACGATGAGGAAACTTCAGATTCTTGCGCTCACCCTTTGCGCCGTCGCCTTGCTAGGCGGGTGCGGCGGTTCGACTTACTCGGCCGGGGTCTCCGGCTCCGGCCCTTACACCGATAGTTTGGCGAAGAGTATCAATGACTCGGGCTTCGCTGTCGGCTACTCGGCCGGCGCCACGGTGACCGCCCATGCGGTCCTGTTTGTACCGAGCGGCCAGACCGCCCCGGCGTCCTATTCGGTGACCGATCTCGGCACCCTCGGGGGCACTACGGCCAATGCGACCGCTATCTCCCCCTCCGGCAAGGTGACCGGATGGTCTTCCGACGGCATCAGCAGCACCCACGCCTTCCTTTACACGAACGGCTCGATGACCGACCTCGGCGTGATTCAAGGAGATAACGTCAGCGTCGGCCTTTCGGTGAACGATTCGGGCATGGTCGTCGGGCAAAGCGGCAATACGTTCGCCTCAACCGGCCAAGCCATCATTTACACGCCAGGCAGCGGACTGCACCATATCGACCCGCCGGCCCAGACGTCGGCCGCGGTGGCGACCGGAATCAACGCCTCGGGCGCGATCGTTGGCGTGTATCTCGACAGCCAGAATCGCTATGCCGCGTTCGCTTGCGACCAATCGTTGGTCACAGTGGACATGGGCTCCCCGGCGATCAAGGCCTATCCGCACGCAATCAACGATAACGCGTACGTCGTTGGCGATACATCGCCCACCGGTGGCTGGTGGTATCAGGAAACGATCGGCTATACCGCCCTTCCCAACCACGGTGGATCGAGCGGCACTCAGCTCACCGGGATCAACGACCACAACGTCATGGTGGGATCGGATCTTATCGACGGGCATAGCCATGCGGTCAGCTATACGCTGGCAGGTGTCGAAACCGACCTGGGGGTCCTCGGCGGCAATCCTCGGATCGTCGATCTCAACGCCCGGATCTCTTCGGCCGACCAACAGACCTACGGCACGATCACGGAGGCGACGGGAATCAGCGCAAGCGGCCAAATCTGCTGCAACACACAAAATGGGCGAGCGGTGCTCCTGACCCCAAGTCCGTAGCCCTAAAAATGAAAACGGCTCCGGCATACCGCCGGAGCCGTTTAACGTTTCTGTCTTCCCAGAGAGGGTGGGTTCATTACTGAGCCCGCCGGTCAGAATTGTTGCGGGTTAGCTAAAACCCACAACCTCCCTGGTGCTTACGTTCGCTATTCATATCGTCTTTGCACCACCTCCTCTTTTCCAGAGTAATTAAAGATACGTGTTCAGGAGCCTCCTCGGTTCGACGAATTGGCCCCATTAGGCTTATTTGCGCTTCTTTGCCTATCAATCAGGCGGTCGGCGCTTCTCTGATCCTCCAAGGCGCTGGCGGGCGTCATCCGGAGGGTGGCCATCGCCGAATCCCACCCTACCGCGATGGTGACGTTCAGCTTGTCCATCTTGACCTCGGTCGCGCAGATCATGAGGATATCGCCCGTGTTGCTTCCGGACTGCCAAAACCAATAGCGGACGAATCTTCCGTCCAGGAAACCGGACTTCAACTCATTCTTGTCGTCAAAGTATTGAGGCTGGCCGAAGGCGTCGATATACGGCTTGACGACATCGGAGGCGAGTCGTGCCTCGGTCAGCCCGTCAAGCTCGTCCACGGCGACGACGACTTTGTCCTTGTAGACTTCGCCCTTGAAGACTTTGCCCTTGCACAAGATCATTCCGAAGCCTTCGCCCTTGCTCTGCCAGCCGGTGGCTTCGTAAGACGAGGCGTCGAACGAGGCAGGCAAGTCGGACTTTTCGTAAGAATTCGGGGGCTGTGTGAAGATGGAAAAGGCGTCGTCCTGATTCATGCCGACGCGGACGGTGCCGGATCGCCGGATCAGACCAAGCCTCGAAGCCGTTTCGAACGTCGGGGTCGCCGTAAGGGGCGGCGTCTGGAGGGCGGACGGCGCGGCCGGATTCCCATCCTGAGACGCGACGCGCTCGTTCGCACAGCCAACGGCCGCGATCGCAAGCACGAGCAAGAGGAAACGTCTCAACTAACCCACCGAGACGATTTTATACATCTGCTTACCCGCCGGCGCTAGGACCTCGACCGCCGCGCCGGCTTCCTTGCCAAGGAGCGCCTCACCGAGCGGCGAGGTGATGGAGATCTTGTTCTCGGTGGCGTCTGCCTCGAAGCCGCCGACGAGGGTCACCGTAAACTCATCGTCGAATTCCTCATCGATGAGCACAACCTTCGAGCCGAGATGAGCCCCGACGTGGTTTTCCGGCCTTTCGACGACCTTTGCCAATTGGATGGCCTTTTCCAGTTCGGCCAGCCGGGCCTCCAAGCGCTGTTGATTCAGCTTCGCCTCGTGATAGGCGGCGTTCTCCCGCAGGTCGCCATGCGCCTTCGCCTCGCGAATCGCATCGGCGATCCGCTGACGAACCGGTCCCTTTAGCTCGTCTAGCTCGGCTCGCATCTTCGCGAGGCCTTCCGCAGTCACTTGGAACTCGTTGGACATGGGGAACATATTGTAGCATCGACTTGAACGAGGTCCCAATTCGCGAAAATGATGTAGCATCGTTTCACCGCGAATGGAAGCTCAGTCCCAGGTCAGCGTGGTCGTGGTCAGCTTCAACACGGAGGAAAAGCTGCGGCGCTGCCTCTCCTGCATCGAGGGCCGCCACGAGGTGATCGTCGTCGATAACGGCTCTTCGGACGGCTCGGCCGAAATGGTTCGAGCGGAGTTTCCCGAAGCGAAGCTGATCGGGAACAGCGGGAATGTCGGATTCGGCGCCGCGAACAACCAGGGCATCGACCTCGCTTCCCGGCCGCTCGCCCTTCTCCTGAACAGCGACTGCTACGCCTCTCCCGGCGCGATCGATCTGCTCGCCGACGCCTTCGACGATCAGACGGTTGTCGTGGCGGGAGGCAAGCTGCTGAACCCGGACGGCTCCTTGCAAGAGAGCGTCGCCGGGCCCCTCACTCTTTGGGCCGTATTCCTCGAGCAAACTTATCTCGAACGTTTTGCGGGGGCAAGCAAGTATTGGCGGACGCGGCAACTCCTGACGCGGGCCAACCTGCCGGCTTCCCTCGAAGTCGACCAGGTGATGGGAGCCTGCCTGATGATGCGGCCCCTCGAGCGGTTCGACGAACGCTTCTTCCTCTATTGCGAGGACACCGAGCTTTGCCTGCGGCTGCGCCGGCACGGCCGGATCGTCTACATGCCGGGAGCGCAATTCACCCACGAGCTTGGATCGAGCAGCGTCGGTGCTTCCCGCTGGCTTTCCGTCGCTCGCTACAACCGGGGCAAGGAGCTATTCTTCGCCATCCATCGCGGGCCGCTCGCGTGCGCCCTCTGCTGGCTCCTCGACCGTTTCGGAGCGCTCATCAGACTGCTCGCCTATTGCCTTGCGGTTATCTTCACCCTTGGGCAGAGGAAGGAATGGCGCGCGCGTCCGGCTCTCTGGTTTCGAGTCCTTACGGCATCACTCCGGGGTCCCGATCGCCCGCCTCGTAGAGCGGGATGATCTCGTCCGGAAGCCCCTCCTTGACGATCACACCTTGCTTGAGCCAGACGCAACGTGTTGCGACCCGTCGCACGTCCGGCATCTCGTGCGAGACGAACAGAATCGTGCCCCCGTTCGCTTTGAACTCGTCGATTTTGGCAAAGCACTTGCGCTCGAATTCGAAGTCGCCGACGGCGAGGACCTCGTCGACGAGCAGCACGTCAGCATCGACATGCATGGCGACGCTGAAGCCGAGACGCGCCAGCATACCGCTGGAGTAAGTGCGAACCGGGGCGTCGATATGCTTTTCGAGCTCGGAGAAGGCGACGATCTCATCGATCCGCCCCCGAATTTCCTTTCGGGTCAAGCCAAGGATGATGCCGTTGAAGAAGATGTTTTCCAGGCCGGTCAGATCGGGATGAAATCCCGCGCCGAGCTCGAGCAATGGAGCGATGCGGCCATTGACCTGAACCGTGCCGCCCGTCGGTTTGTAGACGCGGGCAAGAAGAGAAAGCAACGTGCTCTTCCCCGCGCCGTTGCGCCCAATCACCGCGACGCATTCTCCCGGGAAGACGTCGAGGTCGATTCCCTTCAGGACCTCTAGCTGCTCGATGTTCCGCCTTCGCCACCAAAGCATGGCCGTCTTGATCGAGCCCGCTCCCGAGTGGCTAAGCCGGAACTCCTTGCGCAAACCCTTCAGGGAGATGGCCGGCGTCATGGCCTTTCCACGAACTTCCACTTCAGCCGGTTGAAGGTCGAGTAGCCGTAAAGCAGCACGGCCACGGAGACGACCAACGCGACGGCGACGTATTTCCAGTCCATCCCGATCGCTTCGTATTTCACTCCGCCCACGGTGACGGGCTGAGGGTCCAGAATCGCCTTTCGATAAGCCGTGCAGAGCGTCGCGATCGGGTTCATGTAGTAAAGCCGATAAACGAGAGGATGAGCCTGGTTGATGTGGGAGTAATAAACCTGCTCGCTGAAGTACATCACGGGGCAAATGAACATCAGCAGATACAGCAGTACGGCCGCGATGTACTTGACATCCTCATAAAAGGCGTTGGCGGCACTAACGATGAAGGAGAAGCCCACCGTCAGGCAGAAGCTCATGAAAAACAGCAGGGGCAAGATGAAGATTCCCGCATGGAACGGCCATATCCTCTGCCCGGTTGGAGAGGGGAAGAAAACGTAGACGACGATCATGAAGAGAAAGAGGACCAGCAAACCCATGAGGAAGTGAATGAAGTTGCTGATCGCACTCGCCAACGGCAATATCTCTCGGGGAAAGTAAATCTTCTTGATGAGTTGAATGTTCGCTAGGATCGTTTGGGCCGAATCCATAATCGCCAACTGGAAGAACATGTAGGGGAGGAAGGCGGCGAAGATATAGGATCCCAGGTTCGGCGTTTCGTTCTCCATGATGAACTTGAAAACAACCGTCATCGTGGTCACGGTGACCAAAGGATTCAGCAGAGACCACAGAAACCCCAGAAAGGAATTCTTGTAACGGATCTTGAGATCGCGCTGCACCATGCTGAACAGGAGCTCGCGAAAGCGCCACAGTTCCTTGACCTCGGAGAGCATTCCTATCGATCGCCTCGGCGCAGCAACGTGACGATCGCGACGAGCACGTCCTTCGGAGAGATCACCGGCGGAGCCCCGCCCGGGCCATAGGCATCCTTGGCCGAAACCGTGTACGTGCGCACTGCACCTACCTTCATGCCCTTCACAACCAAATCGAGCAGTGGATCATTCCCAGGGGCGCCGATTTTGAACGTGTAAGGCAAACCCCGCTTCTTGGAATTGGCAACCTCTTCCCCGCTTTGCTTCTTGACGAGGAACTGAACGATGACCACGTCGCCCGTCGTCACCGGCGTCCCATAGCCCGCCGGCTTATCGACGAAAGGGGGCGGCTTGGGCTTCTGCTCGGCCGGCTTTTGCGGCGCGACATGCTTGCGTAGATGAGACGGCTCGGCTCGATGGGGAGGCGTTTGGTGCTCTTTGACCTTGGCCGGCGGTTTAACCGGCGTCGTCGGAGAACCGCCCTGGAGAGCGATCGTGCAGGCGAGCAAGACTGAAATCATAAGTCCGAGTGCTGGCGGCTACAATGCCGCATGGCTCTTATTGTAGTCGGAAGCGCAAATGTCGATTTGGTGGTTCGCGCGATACGATTGCCTAAAACGGGCGAGACGCTTCTCGGCGAGTCGTTCGCGACGTTTCCGGGTGGCAAAGGGGCCAATCAGGCCGTCGCCGCCGCCAGGCTCGGTGGCGACGTCCGGTTCTTCGGGTGCGTCGGCGACGACCCGTTCGCCGGACAACTTCGGGCGAGCCTGCTTTCGGCGGGCGCGCAAATCGACGGATTGGCAACCGATCCCGCCGTGCCGACCGGAATCGCCGTCATCACGGTGGACGCGGCGGGGCAAAACACCATCGTCGTCGCTCCCGGAGCCAACTCCCGCGTCGACCCGCAGCCGGCGATCGACGCGAGCCAACCCGGCGACGTCCTGCTCGCCCAACTGGAAATCCCTGTTGACGCCGTCGAGCGGCTCTTCGCGGAAACATCGGCAGCCGTGAAGATTCTCAACCCAGCCCCGGCATGCGATCTTCCGCCGGCTCTCTATCCGCTCATCAGTTTGATCACGCCGAACGAGGCCGAGGCGGAAGTCCTCACAGGCATCCGGCCGACGGATGAAGCGAGTTGCGAAGCGGCCGCATCGGAATTGCTTCGCCGAGGCGTCGGCCAAGTCCTGATCACGCTCGGGGCGCAGGGCTGCTTCTATGCGGCCGGCTCGATCCGAAAAGCCTATCCGGCGTGGCCGGTCACCGCCATCGACACCGTCGCGGCGGGAGACGCGTTCAGCGGGGCTCTCGGCCACTTCCTGGCGATTGGCAAAAGCGTCGATACGGCGATCCGCTTGGCGACCGTCGCCGCTGCCCTTTCGACGACGAAGGCGGGCGCTCAACCTTCCCTTCCGACCCTTGCCGATCTACGCTCCGCGTTGCCGAAATCGGCGGAGATCGAAATCTAGCCAGATCCAAACAAAATTCAAATATCCGGCTCCGAGAATATTGCCAGCCTGCGGTCAAGTCCGCGATGGAGGGTTTGCTCGATGAAGTTACGACGGTTTCGATTCTGGTGGGGCCCGGTTCTATCCTTGCCGATCTTTATCTCCGGAACCTGTGCGATGGCCCAGCAGAACTTTCCCCCGCCCCCGCCCCTGGGAGCACCGCTTCAGGGCTTGAGCCAACTGGAGCTCCAACAGTTCAATGACGGCCGTAATTTCTTTACGCGCAACGCACGGATTGCCGACGGACTCGGCCCCGTGTTCAACGGAGTCGCCTGTGCGGAGTGCCACCATGCCGGCGCCCCCGGCGGAGCCGGCGCCGATCTCGGCGTGTCGAGGGTAACCCGAATTGGGGCGATCGTGGATGGCGCCTATTCCGATCTGACGGAATACGGCGGCCCGCTCCTTCAATCTCGATCCCTGCGCGAATTTCTGCCCGGCTACCCGGTTCCGGGAGAAGTCGTTCCCTCTCAGGCCCAGTTCGTCGCCCATCGCATCACCCAGCCGCTCTTCGGAGACGGATTGATCGAAGCGATTCCCGATCAGACGATCGTCGACCTCTCCCACGTGCCTCAGCCCGACGGCATTCAGGGCGAGCCCAATATGGTGCTCAATCCGGAAACCGGCAGCGTCGAGGTCGGTAAGTTTGGGTGGAAGGCCCAAATCTCGACGCTCCACTGGTTCGCCTCAGACGCGCTGGTTAACGAAATCGGGATCACGAATCCCCTCTTCCCGAACGAAAACCTGCCCCAAGGCCATACCATTCCGCCGGGAGCCGATACCGTCGCCGATCCGGAGGATCGCGGCCAGGGCGTCGCTGCCGCAACCAACTTCATGCGCTTCCTCGCTCCGCCTCCGCGCGGGCTGGGAATCAACGTGCGTGGCTCGCAGCTCTTCGGCACTCTGCATTGCGCCTCGTGCCACACGCCCTCTCTCCGAACCGGGCCGTCCTCATCGCCGGCGCTGGCGAACAAGGTCGTCCAGCTCTACTCGGACCTGCTTCTCCATCACATGGGACCAGGCCTCGCCGACCACATCGAGCAAGGCCAGGCAAGCGGCGACCAGTTCCGGACAGCCCCTCTCTGGGGACTGCTAAGGCGGCCCTTCTGGCTTCACGACGGCCGGGCCAACACCGTCGACGCAGCGATCCGGGCCCATGGCGGCGAGGCGGCGATTTCGGCTTCGCGATACGCAGCCCTTAGCGCTAGGGACCGTCAGAACCTCCTTTCGTTCCTCGCCGGACTTTGAGCTATACAGGGGCGTGCCGCATCGAAACGACTGCGGCCGCCCCATTTTGCTATTTATTATCATTAGGGGACAGCGAGAAGACGCAACCTGAAACGAATGGGCTCCGTCTTGAATATGAGTAGTTGCCATGTCCGCCGCAATGTGGATTCTCATCGTCGCGCTGGCGCTTCTCCTTCTGGGAAGCGTCGCCATCCGCAAAGGGCTGTCTGCCTTGCGCCAACAAACCGTCAACGCTTGGAGCCAGATCGATATCCAGCTTAAGCGGCGGTATGAGCTGATCCCCAACCTGGTGGAAGCCGCCAAGAGCTCCATGAAGCATGAGCACGAGACTCTGGAGAGCGTCGTCCAGGCTCGGAACCTGGCTCTCAACGCGAAGACTCTCGGCGAGAAAGCGGTCGCCGAACAACACGTGGCGAGGAGCCTCAGCGGCTTATTCGCGGCGGCCGAGCAATATCCCGATCTCAAGACGAATCAAAGCATGCTCAACCTCCAAGAGGAGCTTAGGAGCACGGAGAACAAGATCGCCTTCGCCCGGCAATACTACAACGACATCACGACCGCCTACAACATGAAGATCGAGACGTTCCCCAGCAATATCTTCGCCGGTTCGGGAGGATTCAAGCCCCGCGAGCTTTTCGAATTCGACGACTCGCCGGCCCGCGAGGCGGTCAAGGTATAGCTCTAGGCGGCTTTACCGATCGACGGGTCAGTGGTTGCAGGAAAGAGCTCGACCACGTCGCAAGGCTGCGGCGCCATCTGGACGAGTTCGGATTCCTCGAAGGTCGGCGCTCGCCTTGCAACGACGATGTAGAAGAGCGCGGCCGCGGCCAGATAGCATGTCAGCAGCATCTGATCCACCTCACTTCTATTCCTTCGGCGTCGATCCCGAACCTGAGCAGGCTTGGCCGCCGAATTCCGTTCCTAATGCGGGCGAATGAGCAACCACCGGTAATCTGGTGCGCCAAGTGAAGCCTCCTCTCTTACTCGCGATCATGGGGCCGACCGCGTCCGGAAAGACCGCCCTTGCCGAGGACCTGGCGGGCCGGCTGGAGGCCCGGCTGATCAACGCCGACGCTTTCCAGGTGTATCGAGGCCTGGATGTCGGGACGGCAAAGCCGGCTCGGAGAGAGGACTACGAATTGATCGACATCAAGGAGCCGAATGAAGCCTTCGGCGTCGGGGGGTGGACCCATCTCGCCCAGGCCATTCTCGCATCCGCTTTTGCTCGAAATCGCAACGTGATCGTCGTCGGCGGGACCGGGCTCTACATCCGCGCCCTCTTCGAGGAGTACGCGTCTATGGCCGCCGAACCGGACCCGGAAGTCCGAGCAAGGCTCAACGAAACGAACATCGAGGAATTGAGAGAGCGGCTTCGTCGGCTCGATCCGGCCATCGCCGCTCGCACCGATATGGCGAATCCGGTCCGGGTTCGGCGAGCCTTGGAACGGCTCGAAGGGAAACCGATGGATCCGGTTCGGTTGCCCCCGTTTCGGAAAGTCAAGTTGGGCCTCCTTCCTCCGACCGACCTGCTCGACGAGAGGATCGCGCGCAGGACGTCGGAAATGGTGCACAATGGATGGATTCAGGAGATCGAGAGACTGAGCCAAGAAGGTTTCCGTCGAGGCGATCCAGGGTTCCGGGCGATCGGGTACCGGACTCTTTGGGATCATCTTGAGCGCAAAATCGGCTTGGATGAGGCCATCGCGACAACGATCGCGGAAACGCGCCGGTACGCTAAGCGCCAGCGCACATGGCTTCGCTCAGAGCCGGAACTGGTTGAGCTTTCGACGACTGACGACGATGCGGTTCGAAAGGCCATGGAACGCATCGATAATGTTTTAATGTAAGGGGTATTTCAGATGGGCAAGGCGATCAATCTTCAGGATATGTTCCTGAATCAGGTGCGCAAGGAAGGAATCGGCGTCACCATTTATTTAACAAATAGCGTTCAATTGCGCGGACAGGTTCGGGGGTTCGATGCATTCACCGTACTGCTCGACGCGCCGGGCAAGCCGACCCAACTCGTTTACAAACATGCGGTAGCCAGTATCGTGCCCGCGAAGCCGGTCGGCCAGTACAAGCCTCACGGCGATCACGACGGCCGCGAAGACGTTTGATGCGATTCACGAAGATGCACGGGATCGGGAACGATTTCGTGATGGTCGACACGCTCGCCAACGGATATCCCGACGGCGATCTCGCCGAGCTTTCTCGTCAGGTGAACGACCGCCGGTTCGGGATCGGCGGCGACGGGCTTATTCTCGTCGAAAAAGGCGATTCCGCTCCGTTCCGGATGCGAATGTTCAACCCGGACGGCTCCGAAAGCGAGATGTGCGGCAACGGCATCCGGTGCTTTGCGAAGCTGCTTAGAGACCACGGCCACACGCGCGAGGCCCGCATACCCGTCGATACCGGCGCCGGGCGCCTGGTGGTCGAACTGCTGCCCGACGGGCGCGTCCGCGTCGATATGGGTATGGCCCGGCTGCATCGGGAAGATATCCCGATGCTGGGCGAAGGCAAGGAAACCTTCGTGGAGCAGCGCGTGGACGGTTACGTGGGCACCGCGGTTTCGATGGGAAATCCTCACCTCGTGATCTTCCTCGACGACGTCTCGATCGTCGATCTCGCCGAAGAAGGATCCCGGCTCGAGCACTGCGAGCTGTTCCCCAACCGCACCAACGTTCACTTCGCGCAGGTACTGGAAAACGGTATTTTGTTGCAACGGACATGGGAACGAGGCGCGGGCGCAACCTTGGCGTGTGGTACCGGGGCTTGTTCGGTAGCGGTCGCCGCCCATCTGACCGGCCGGGCTCCCCGTAAATCCGAGGTTCGCCTCCCGGGAGGAAGGTTGGAGATCGAGTACCTCGAAGACGGCCGCGTGCTCATGACCGGCCCGGCCGCAACCGTGTTCGACGGCGAATGGCCGCTCGCCTAAGCGGCTTTCGTTAGGAAATTCTGAAGCTTGAACCGGGCGTTTTCGATGTACTCCACGAAGTGGAGGCCAATTCCATTCCGATCGCTCGTCACCCGCGCCACCACGGCCAACGTCTTGATCGGTTCCCCGTCGATCTCGGTTGAGAACTCGACGAGGGCGCCCTCCTGAGGCAATTCGCTGACTTTCACGAAGGCGCCGCTGATACTCATGTCCAGCGACGTGCCGGAGATGACGTGGACGGAGGACGTATCTCGCCCGGGAATGACCACCTTGATGGCAACCGGAATCGAGACGGGAACGCGGATATGCCGCCTTCGTTCCAACAACTCCCAGTGGACATTGCTGATTTCCAGGCAGCGGCCGTTTTCGCCGCTCCGGATTTGATCCAGATGGCCGTCCGCGCGCATGGAAAGGCCCTCGTAATAGGCGAGCAGCATCACTCTTCGCCCCGGCCTGATCCCATCGAGGCAACCCAGCTGTACGGCAAGCCGGAGGGGCGCCGAGTGCTCTACCGTGCTTTTCAGCAGTTGCGTCTGGCCGTCGTCATAGATCACGACGTCGACAGAGCATCCGGTCAGGCCGGACAGGATAAAATCCGCGGTTGCATCCACGTATAAAGGATCGGAAGGCAATTCCTAGGAACTTATGCCGACTTTTTGCCAATTTTAATGGCCTGTTTGCCATTAGTAACGCCCCGACCGCGCCCGCTCCTGCTCGCGCCTGGATTCATCTTTGGCGATCTTGTCCCGCTTATCGTACTGGGCTTTGCCTCGCGCCAAGGCCACTTCGACCTTCACTTTTCCGTTCTTGAAATAGACTCGCGCTGGAATCAGCGTCAAGCCTTTTTCTTTCGTTTTTCGCTCAAGTAGGTCGATCTGCTTACGGTGCAGGAGCAGCTTGCGATCTCGGCGGCGCTCGGGCTGAAAATGGCTTGCCATCTCGTAAGGCTCGACATCGAAATTGATCAGGTACATTTCCCCGTTTATGACTTGGCAGAAGGCGTCGGTCAGGTGGGCGCGTCCGAGGTAAATGCTCTTCACCTCGGAGCCAACAAGCGCGATGCCGGCCTCAACCGACTCGATGAACTGGTAGTCATACCTGGCTCGACGGTTTTGGATCGTGGCCGGCGCGCGGTTCTCCTTTGCAGCGCCTTTCTTCGCCATGAGGAACCGAGTGTACCGGGGGGCTGTTGAAGCCCAGTGGTATAAATGAGCGCGATGAGAACCAATGGCGTTGCACTTTTCTTGGGTTGCCTTTTGATTGCCGGATGCGGTGGCGGTAGCAAATCGTCGGAAGACAAGACCGCCAATGCCGAAAAACCCAAGGCGCCCGCCGTCGAAAAAGTTCAAATCACCGACGTTGTCGTCGGAAAGGGCGACCGCAAAGCGGAAGATGGGGATACCGTTTGGGTGCAATACCGCGGAACTCTCGACTCGAACGGCCAAGAGTTCGAGTCGAACATGTCTCCCGACAAGGACGTGTACGCCGTCACCCTCGGCCAGGGCAGCGTTATCAAGGGCTGGGACCAAGGCATACCCGGAATGAAAGTCGGCGGAGAACGAAAGCTGAAGATTCCCCCTTCGCTGGCCTACGGCGCGAACGGACGCGACAAGATTCCACCGAACGCGACTCTCGATTTCGATATCAAACTGCTCGGCCTCGTCAAAGCCGGCGAGGAACGCGTCATCGACATCGTCGACAAGAAGGTCGGGACCGGGCCGGCGGTCAAAGTTGGCGACAAGGTCAAAATCCAGTACGTTGTCAAGCTCCTCAACGGCAAAGTGATCGACGATTCCCATAACACGGGGGCGTACGCGTTCACGGTTGGAACCGGCCAGACCCTGTCGTGTATCGATAAGGGCGTGCAAGGCATGAAAGTGGGAGGCGTCCGCGAAATCACGGCCCCGCCGGTAACCGCCTATATTGGACGCAACGACCCTCGAATTCCCATGAACAGCGAAGTCCTGGTGACGATCGAGCTTCAGTCCATCGACAAGTAGAAGTCGGCGACCATTTCCTCGGACGCCGTGTCGGCGCCGAGGAAATCGGCCGGCGGCGGCGCATAGACGACGATCCTCTCGCCTGTCGTCGGCTGTTGCAGGCCCAGATAAGCGGCATGAAGCTGCATCGGACCCCGCGCGTACTCTCTTGGCGCATAGAGGGTGTCCCCAAGGACCGGATGGCCGATCGCGCTAAGATGGACGCGAATCTGATGAGTCCGCCCCGTTTCCAGCCTGGCCGCGATCAGCGTTCCCTCCGCCAGCCTGGCGATTCGCTTGATGTGAGTCACGGCCTCCTTTCCATGGGGATCGACGGCCATCTTCATCCGGTCCCTCTTGTCGCGGGCCATCGGCGCGTTGATCGTGAAGCGCTCCCGCTCGACATCTCCGGCTACGACGGCCAGGTACCGGCGCTCCGCTCTCTTCGATTCGATTTGCCTCGCCAGACGGACGTGAGCGGCGTCGTTCTTTGCAACGATCATGAGCCCGGTCGTTTCCTTGTCGAGGCGATGGACGATGCCCGGCCGGAATTCTCCGCCGGCCGTGCTGAGCGAGTGCGAACGGGCAAGAAGCGCGTTGACGAGGGACGGCTCTTTCAACGAGGCTGCCGGATGCGCGGCCAAGCCCCGCTGCTTATTCACGACGAGCAAATCCGCGTCCTCATAGCGCACGTCGAGGGGGATATCGGCGGGAGACAGGTCGTGGGGAGGGGCCGGCTCCGGCTCCTCCAGGCTCACCTTCATGCCGGGTTCCAGACCGAGCGAGGGCTTCCCCACCGATCCATCGACGAGCACTCCACCCTCGTTGATCAGCCGAGCAAGACGAGTGCGGCTGTGCTGGGGCAAATGGCGCGCCAAGAAGACGTCGAGGCGTTCGCGGCCGTCGGCGATGAGGATCACACCCTCATTCTACGTTTTCGGATGGAGCCGGCCTCATGGCATGGGAACCATGGGCTGCTCCGCTTCTGTATTGTTCTGGCGAAGGCACCCATACCTTGCCATCGTCGTCCTGATAAAGTAGAGGCTGTTTATGAATCGAATCAGTGTTGTCGGAGTGCTTGCCGCGTTGGCGTCTGTGATCCAGGCCCAGGATTTGTCGGCAAAGATCTCGGTGGATATTCCGGCTACGAGGGCTTCTGTCGCCTTTGCCGAGCTCAGCAAGATCGCCAAGGTCACGCTGGAACCTGCCGGCAACCTGCAGAACGAAGTCTTCGTCGTCAGCGCGCACGACATCACCGTCGACGAGCTCATGAAGCGCATCGCGCAAGCCGAATCGGGCCGATGGCAACAGGAAAAAAACGGCGCGTACCTCCTGGTTCGAGATAATGCGACTTCGGTCGCGCAAGAGCGCGCCGAGTTGAAGGAACGGACGGATGCGATTCGAGACGCCGTCACCAAGCTGACCAAGGAATTTCGCAGCCAGGGCAACTTCGACCAGGCTTCCGCTCAAAAGCTCGCCGACGAAACCCATCAGATGCTCGATCACTTCATGGAGAGCGGTTCGAAGCCGGCACCGGATATGACCGGCATCGAGCAAAAGACGCCCACCGCTCGAGCGATAGCCCGTATCCTCGCGTCGATCGATCCCGCCAAGCTCGCCCAGATCGGAGTCAATCAGCGCGTCGTATTTTCGACTCAGCCAACCCAGGTTCAGGCTCCTCTTGGTGGCCAGGGCTATTCGGCGTTCCAGAGTTTCATCACCGAGCAGCAGACTTATACCGAGGCCTACAATTCGGGTCAGGCGCAGGATCCCAACACCAGGAGGATGATCTTCTTTAACGGCGTTGGCAACCCTTCGATGGGTTCTGGGGACCCGAAGCTGGGCCTTGGCGTCGGGCTCGTCATCGTTCAGCGTCGGTCCGATTTCGGCCTCGACGTCCAGATCGTGGCCACTGATCCCAAGCTGGAAGTGATCACTTCCGGTAACTACATGCTCCGGTTGCCCCAGCAAAGCGAAACGCAAACCAAGTCGGCGAAGGAGGACCCGCTGCAGATTTCCGATGAAGCCAAGGAGATGGCGAAGGCGCTCGGTAAGGGCGAAGGCGGCAGCGGCTCGCCAAGGGCTACGCGAGTCTATTCCGTCGCGTCGAGTGGGGGCGGCCTCGCGTTCACCACGGTCGGCGGAGACGGCGAAGGTCAGATCAAGCTGAGCCCCGGCTTGCGGGCCAAGGTGCTCAATCCCGACAAATACGATCCGCTCAGCTTCGTTCCCAGCGAAGCGCTTACCGCGCTCGCCCACGGGAAAGCTGAAAACCTGGTGGCGCTCTTGCCGGATAGCTGTTTCGGGGGAATGACGCAGCTCTTCGCCGGCAATGTGACGCCATCCCAACTCATGGCGAACCTCGGCAGCTATTCCCTCTCAGCGACTCAGGACGGCGATTGGATGGTCGTTTCTCCGCTCCACCCGGCCTCCGCGAGAGCCGAAACCATCGATCGCCCCGCCCTCAAAACGCTGCTCCAGAGCATGGATCGAAACGACTGTGTTCGCCTCGACGATGCCGCCAACTTCGCCCTTGCCGAAACGAAGGTTCCGGGGCTTCGGGATTTCGACATCCTCTATCCGAGAATGATCAATAACGGGGCCACCGAGCACGACCTGCTCCCGCTCGCCCTCGGCTCGTTCGGTACTTACAAGTTCTACGGAAGCCTGTCCCCCGGGCAGCGACAGTCGGTCATGTCGGGCCAGCCGTACAGCTTCTCCAATCTGACGCCGCAGCAAGTCAGCCTGATCGCGGACATGCTCTACAACTCCCCGATGCCGCCTGAAGTGCAGAATCCCGAGCAGCAAAATCGGCGCGGCGCCCAGGAGACCAAGGTGATGTCGATCGCCCTAGCCTCGCAGAGCGGGGCGTTCGGAGGCCCGATGTTCTTCGGTGGACCGATGGCGCAGACCGAGCGGACGATCGTCGTACCCAACGGCGTTCCGAGCGACGGCTATCTTCGAGGCTCGGTTTCCTCCCAACCGATCACGCAAGGAATCAACTCTCAGACCGGCGCATCGTCGTTCATGGACGCCGGCTCTCTCGCCTTCTCGCGAAACGCCAATAATCGATCCGATCTCGCCGATTTTGCGACGCCCCAATACGACAAGTACAAGATGGCGCATCAGTCGACGCTGTCCATACGCTTCTTCTTCAATCCTCGCGTTTCCCTTTCTCGCTCCCTGAGCGACGTCTCCGTCGACGCCAATACGGCGGCCGTGCCTTACGATTCGCTTCCGGCCGACTTTCGCAATCAGGTCGATCAAATCGCTCAATCGCTGCAGCGATCGTTCCAGAAGTTGCCGGGAAGGGGTCAAGGGACGCCCCCGCCTCAGTAGACTAGACGCATGAGTCATCGCTTGTCCCTGGCCAGCTTGGCGCTCGGCTGCGGTTTTGCCTTACTCCTCGGGGGCTGCTCCCCCTCCGAGCCGTCGAAAATGCAGCAGATTCCCCCGGCCGCGTCCTCTCAGAAGCCGACCGACAAACCGGTTGTGATGCCCGGTCCGGACAAAGAGGACGGAGACGGCCCTCCGGAGAGCGAGCTTCCCAGGGTTCTCGATATTCCGCTGTATCCGAAGGCGAAGATCGTCCACAACAAGGTCGCTTCGGCCGGCGCCGAGAAGCGCTACCACGTCACCCTGGAAACCGCAGACCCCGCCTCAAAGGTCGCGGCGTTCTACTCGGCCCACGGCATTCCCGCCACGGCCAGAGGGGATCAGGCCCAGGCCATCGGCCAGAGCCATAACGGCAATCTGGTCATCATCGACGTCGACAAAAAGAATGGCAAAACGGAAATTGCCATCAGGGTGAGCCCTGCCGACACGCACGGCTAAGCTTTGATTTCAGCCAGAAGTTCTTCGACGGATCGGACGTGACCGATCCGCTTGAAGATGTGCTCGATGGAGTGGCGATGCTCTTCCTCGCTCATGCATGCCATGGCGTCCTCCGCGAAGTAAAGCTGATAGCCGTGCTCGTAGGCTGAGCGAGCCGTCGATTCGACGCCAATGTTCGTCGAGATGCCCGACATGATGATCGACTCGATGCCGCGCCGTCGAAGCTGCATGTCCAGGTCGGTGCCATAGAAAGCCCCCCACTGCCGCTTCCTGACGGTGATTGTTCCCGGCGCGTCCGGCTGCAATTCGGGCGCGATGAGATCGTATCCGTCCGGAGGCGTCCCCATCGCGAACTGGTTGTCAGACGTTTGGGTCAGCCGGTCTCGGAGGTCCGGGCTGAATGAAACATGGACGCAAACGACGAGGCCGCCGGCTTGGCGGAGAACGTCGGCGAGTTTCACCGTCTGGACCAGCACCTCGCTCGAGCTATAGGGCTTCGTGTCACGGGACATGATCATCCGCTGAAGGTCGATGACGACGAGGGCCGTTCGAGTCGGTACGAGCTTGGTTGGGTTCGCCATGCCTCAAGTATGGCCGTATACTCGGCGATATGATCCGGCCACAGACGGTGTCCATCGCCCGCTCGATGGGACCGTATACCAAGGTCTGGCTGGTTCCTTCCTTTGCTCTGTTCCTCCTCCAATTCCTCTATCCCTTTCTCCGGCTGGAGATCGAACAACAGATGTGGGTCGCCTCTTTGTCCCAGCGGCCAGACGCGCATCTCTCTATATTCGTTCTTGATGGCGCGCTCTCCTGGTTCGGCCTTCTTTGCGGATTCTGCATAAGCAGCGTGATGTACGCCGTCGCCCTGAACGAATGGCGCGGCCAGACGCTGTCGAGGCAAGAGATGTTCGCAGGACTTCGCTATTCCGGAGAGTTCGTGAAGCTTTCGTTTGTCGGCGCCTTGCTCGGGCAAACCAGTTGGTGGATCGTCGGGAGCAACATTCCGCGCGCAGGCGCCGTATTCGTACAGCTCGGCCTAACCGTCTTTGCCGTCACACCCGCCGTCTTCGTGATGCCGCTCATCATCGATAAGGGCATGACCGCCTGGCAGGCCCTCATCAGCAGCTTTCGAACCGTGGCAAGGCAACCGATGGCCGCCCTGCTTCTCGTCCTCCTGGCCTCCTTCTGGGCCTATATCGGCGCGGTGCTATGCGGGATTGGAGTCGTATTTACCCTCTCGACTTATCAGCTATCGGTCGCCGGGGCCTATCTGGATTGTTACGAGGGCGCTCCTGAGGATCAGACGGAGGCTCCACAGGGTTGAGCAGCTTCGCGATCATTTGCAGAGTCGGGCTGCCGGTTCCCAGAGCGTGCTGCGGCCGTATTAGCCCTATCGAGCTACCGCGGAGAGAGCGCCGAAACTGGTCCAGGATAGAGACGGCGCCCATTGGGAGTACGCCACGCTTGTTGTTGAACGGCCCGACAGGACCCTGCTCAACGTTTGGGAGGTTCCCGGTTCCAAGGATCATCCCGGCGCACGGCCGTCGCCCGATGCTCCGACAAAGATGACCTGGATTATCGACGGCGCCGGAACCCAGATCTGCAGCGTCAAAAACGCAGGCGAGGCCACCGTCGGCGGTGAAGCTTGCGACAAGGTCACCCTGGATTGGACCACCGATGTTCTGAGGGAACGGCTGACCGGCATCTCGACCTATTACATCTCCGAGAAAGACCACTTGGTTCGGAGACGCGTCTCACGCTCAAGGTACCGAGGGGAGGCGGGCCACGGGCTCGCAACGGATGTCTCGATCACCAACATCCAGGTCAACAAGATGGCGCCTCAATGTCAGGACGCACGCAACCCAATCAGCCGGATTCCGTTGTCAACCGGTCTCTTACACTTTCGCGCTACTCATCTAAGGGCTGGCGGAGGTCCATTTCCAAGACGAGACGATGGCGTCAGCATCGGCCTTCACTTGCCCAACATCCAGATACTGCCCGCTACCCGACAAGATCGAGCACTCCACCTCGAGCAACCCCGTCCCCGATGGAACGGAAAAGCGAACACCGACTTGCCGGAAGCCCGCCGACTCACAGGTCTCAGTGTGTCGAAGACCTGCCCTGCCGGCAACAAGCACGCTCTTATCGGCAGAGCACCGCACTGTTGTGCTCGCGACTCCCGCGTAGAAATCAGGCCAAGAATAAATGCTGGCTGGCGCGGGCTTTGGCTGTGGCGTGTTGGGCCGAAACACGAAACTCACCGAATGGAACACCTTGTCTTCCTGCCATATAGTCAGCGTCCCTGCCGAGATGCCTGTTGTCGGCTCCGGCAACTGTGAGGCGAGTCGCTCATCGAAATGTGGACCGGGCACATGCACAACCAGCGAGGCAAGGCCAAGGATGGAAATCCGTTGATTGGATTGTTGTGCTGGGAACGGGCTGAAGGCGGCCAAGACGATTGGGACGATAGCTAGACCCATGGCATCCAGTATACGGCTCCGAGCCGATCCCGGCAAAAAGGAATATACGGCTGGGGCTTTTCCCCACCGCATCATATGTCGATTGGCAACATGCGGCACGCCCACGACCCGAGGCATACCGACACGCCCGCGCCCCTTCTCGTGTGAATGATCCCAGAAGTATCGAACCCACGCGCTCACCACTTGCTTGGACGGGGCCCTTCCCCCACACCCGAGGCGTGAAACAATTCTAGCCCGAGGTCGAAGACCCCGGGGACGTTGCGCAACCCCCGACGCACCTCGGAGGCGGTGCCACTCTCATGCCTCCGCCCCGACAAAAGCCTCGAGCGACGCGCGCTGCGGCCCAAAGGGTGGAGGCTCCCTCTCATCTGCCTCCCGCAACGTCTTTTCCTGTGCCTCGGGGTAGACATGCTGGTCGCTCTTGTTCTCGTCGGAATCAGCCCTTGGGCATCAAGGGTACGAGCCTGGAGGCGCTGGAGAAGTATTCGAGGGACCGCCTTAGGCGAACCTAGACGGTCCTCTGCTCTATCCGTTGGAGCTACACAACCCTCTCGGGTCGTGGAGGGACTCGAACCCTCATCACCGCAATTCTACGCCGTACCTCCCCTGGCAGGCTCAGGCCCCGGCCCTAGTGGCGTGAATTAGGACTTCTTCATGCCTTTTCATGCCTTGGGTCGCTGCTGCGAATCGGTTCCACCATCCACAGACCACGCCCCGACGCTTTTCGCCACCGCATCATGATTGGATTGGGAGCATGCCGCACGCCTTGTGTGCATGCTTGTGTATTCGAGGGGACTATAATGTGGCATGCGTGCAAGAGCCTCCGTGAGTGCTTGTGCCCTCGCAGCGATAGTTGGAGTGTGTCCCGGAAGCCAGCTGCACAGAATTGGCTCCCCCGCATTTTCAATTGTTGGGGAATGGGTACGGGAACACGGTAAACCCGACGCCGTCATGCGCTATCGTGCCGACGGGAAGTGGAGCGAGCACATAACAGCGCTTCGCTTCACTATTGAAATGAGCGGCACTTACACTCTGGAGGGCAATGTGCTCAAGAAGAAGGTCCTAAAGACGGCGTTCAGCGACAAGCGACCGAACAAACCCGCGAGCAGTTCGCAATATCAGTTGACATGGCTATCGCGAGACAGATTCACTCTAGCAATCACCCCACTGCCTGCGAATTGGAAGCTCCCCCACGACACGTGGGTGCGCCGCCACGCGAGCCATTCAAACTGACGCGCTTTATTGCCTCCGCCCTTTGCCGGACAGCTCTGCGTCGCCTTGTAAGATAGAGTGAACTTCGAATGGACAGCGAAGATATTTGTAAGAAGACGCGGCTAGGCATAATCGAGCAACTCAAACGCCTAGTCAAGTTCATCCTGGCGTTCGTCGTTGCGGCATTGGTGTTTGTCAGCAGCATCCTGATTGCCATGTCCGTCGACCGTCGCCACAGAGCAGACACCATGCGCGAAGTTGGCTCTTCCTATAGCCCCCCGGAGCTTGACGGCATCGGTGGGGGAATTATCGGCTTTCCTGTTGCAGTGTATGTCGGCTTGGCACTATGGCGCGGCATGCGTCGGTCTGATTGAAATCAGATCACTTGATTTCATGCCTCCGCCCCGACGCTCGCCTCAGATGGCGCGCGCCGCAACCCTAGGGGTGGAGGCTCCTTGGAGCGGTCCCTCCGCGCCCCTCCGCGACCGCCGCGTGAGGCTTTTCACCAGCGCATCATAAGTCGATTGGGAGCATGCGGCACGCCTGCGACCCGAGGCAAACTAAAGGCTATTGGTGCTTCTTGCCTCGGGCAGAGTCGTACTCGCGAATCTGTTCGAGCGTGAAATCGTCTCGCATGCCTGGCGGGCACCCGTAGCCGCTGCCCCAGTCTTGGCTATGGATTCCCCAACACGCGGGAGTGCGGTCGTAGGCGATCCGCATAACTCGTCCCTGCACGAGCCAGCCTGATCCGAGGGTGATAGCCAAGCATGCAAAGCCGCCGATCACACGCAGCTTCCTCGGGCACGCGACGATGGGCCCGATGATCGTCCACGCCAGGAGGGCTGTATAGACAAAAACCTGCTCCGAGATATTCAGGAACTCCAGACCATTAGGCGTTACTTGGACAGACCCAGCTTCGCGAATGATAAAGAAGGGCAGGGCCAGCGATGGGATCAACCAACAGGACCAAAGCACGGCACGTCGCACCTTACAAGTATACGATGGGCAACTAGAGCGGCAAGGTGAGTCGTTTGCCGGGCACGTCTTTTTCATGCCTCGGGTCGCGCCTACGCATCGTTGCATGCCTCCGCCCCGACGGTCGCCTCAGATGGCGCGCCGCAGCCCTAGGGGTGGAGGCTCCTTGGAGCGGTCCCTCCCTTACCTCCGCGACCGCCGCGCGAGGCTAGAATCCGAAGCTCGCGCTAGTCGGAGTTGCCCAGCGACACCACGCCCGGATCGACGTGCCGCAGAACGTCCTCCTGCAGAGCGGCCCACTCCGGAATGAGGTCGCGGAAGTCCATCTTCTGCCCGTGAGCGTGGAGCGTGTACCAGTTGTAGGCGAAGTCCCGGTTCACCACATGCCGCTCGAACCGGAAGCCGTCGACGTCCGCCCAAGCGAAATCCTTCCAAACCCGCCCGAGCGCGTCGTACCGGGTGATGCCCGACTCCGTCAGCTCGTACCGCATGTTGCGAGACGCATACAGACACCCAATCCCCGCCACGATCACGAAGATCGAAACCGGCAGCCCAAACGGAACCGCGTCATGAAACGCCAACACAACGACCCCAAGCGCGATGAACACGATCGACAGGTAGTCGTTCGTCCGAGGCGTCGCCCGGTAAACCCGCTTCACACCTAGCATTATAGAGACAGCAAGAAGGGCCGGGGCGAAACGCCCCAGCCCAATACCCAATACCTCAACACCCCAATACCGGGATGTCTCTACTCTTCGTCGAGGAAGTCCTCGTCCGCCGCCATATCGGCGAGCGACGGGAAGTCCAGGACGCCGAGTGCGTCGTCCCCGAAGTCATCGGCTTCGACGAGTGCGGTGAGCGACTGCTCGGCCCAAGCCGGACCGCGCTGCACGTCTACCGCCACGTCTCGGTACATCTTCACGCCGGTACCGGCCGGAATCAGCCGCCCGATGATGACGTTCTCCTTCAGACCGATGAGCTGATCCTTCTTTCCGCGCACCGCGGCCTCGGTGAGGACGCGCGTCGTCTTCTGGAAGGAAGCGGCCGAGAGGAAAGAATCCGTCGCCAGGGAGGCCTCGGTGATACCGAGAAGAATCCACGTGGCGGTGGCTTCCTTCGGATCGCGCTCGACGTTCTCGCCGGTAATCGGGTCGACGTACTTGATCTTCTTCCCTTCCTGGAGCAGGTCGTGAACCTTTTCGTTCGCCCGCTGATAGGTGAACCGGTCGACGATCTGGCCAGGCAGAAACGGCGTGTCGCCAGGCTCTTTCACCTGCCGCTTTCGCAGCATCTGTCGAATGATGACCTCAATGTGCTTATCGTTGATGTCGACGCCCTGCGCCTTATAAACGCTCTGCAGGTTCTCGACGAAGTAGTCGTAAACCGCAGCCGCGCCGGCCAGCTCCAGAACCTCGTGCGGATCGCGCGGACCCTCGGTCAACGGGTCGCCCTTGATGACCTTCGAGCCCTTCGACACGGGCAGCTTTCCGAGCGGCGGAACGAGGATCGGATAGAAGATCGCGACCTTCTCGACCTCCGCCTTCCGCAAGAGGGCGAGCGTTGCCGCCGTCATCTTCTGGCCGATCGTCTTGTTGAGGCCGGAATCGTACTCGCCATTGTCGCCCTTCGGCCACGTATCCTGGACGTCCCCGATATAGGCGTCCTTGAACGGCGTGCTGATCGGCACCGTCGCCTCGACGATAACCCAGCGGCCGAATTGCGACTCGCGGATATCGCGGACGATACCGGTGACCGGGCAGATGATCGCCTTACCACGCGGCTGGCGTCGCGCTTCGAAGATTTCCTCGACGCGGACGATACCACTCGATTCACCCGTCCAGGCATAGAAGAAGGTCTTTCTCGACCGCTCCCACAGCTTGCGGGAGTCGCTGTCCGCCTTGGCGAGCGCCTTGGCGGCGGCCTTCGTCTGTCGTTCGGTCTTCTTCTTCGTCTTCGCTTCCTCGGCGGGTGTCGATGCGACCGCAGGCTCTTCCTGGTTGATCGTCAGCACGTCCTTCTGCTGGAAGAAGCTCTTGACGATCAGCTCCTGGTTTTCCAAAAGCTTGGTCGGGTCGAACTGCTTCAGGTCGGTGTCGGTCGCGGTCGCGAAGTCCTCCATGAACTGGCGGATGAACTTACCGGTCTTGTACTGGTTCGTTCGAGCGATCGTGGCCGATCCGGCGACGCCTCCCGTGTGGAACGTCCGCATCGTAAGCTGCGTTCCCGGTTCGCCGATCGACTGCGCGGCGATGATGCCGACGGCGACGCCGACTTCGACGAGCCGACCCGTCGAAAGGTCCGTTCCGTAGCACTTGGAGCAGATACCCTGCACCATCTCGCAGGTCAGCGGCGAGCGAATGGCGACGCTGAGGAAGCCGTGCTCGTCGAGATCGAAGCCGAGATCGCGGTAGCGCTCCCCAATCTTCGTGCGCTCGTCTTCCGAGCTGGTCGCATGATATTCGGTCCAGAAGCGGTTCTCGATCTCGGTAATCCGCTTCGCGGCCTCGCGAGAAATCGGCTCCTGGTAGGCCGTAATCTCGGCCTTCGTGTCCGGGTCGGTAATGACGCAGAGCGCCACCCGGCCGACGATGCGATCCGTGATCTGCTCGATCGTCTCGCCCTCGTCGAGGATTCGGTGAGCTAAGATGCCCTCGTTCGTGCCGCAATCCGGCGCCTTGACGATGACGTCCTGAGCGACGTCGCAAAGACGCCGCGTCAGGTAGCCCGCGTCCGCCGTTCGAAGAGCGGTGTCGGCAAGACCCTTTCTCGCTCCGTGCGTCGTCACGAAGTATTCGAGCATATTCAGCCCCTTATGGAAGGAGCTCTTCACCGGAAGCTCGTAGATAACCTCGTTGAACTGGTTGAACATGAGGCCGCGCATTCCGGCAAGCTGCGCGAGCTGCTTCACCGAACCGCGAGCGCCCGAAACCGTCGTGATCGAGAGCGGGTTGAACTGGGTCAGACCGTTGACGATTTCCTTACCGATCTCGTCGTACGTGTCCGTCCAGAGCTTGACCAGCGTCTGCGTCATCTCGTTATAGGTGAGCATTCCTCGGCGGAACTGCTGGGTGATCTTGGTGGACCGGTCGTCCGCCTCCTTGATCATCTCCTCGCGCCGCTCCGGCGGGTCCATGTCGGTGATCGCGACGGACAGGCCGTAGCGGGTCGCCCACTTGAAGCCCATGTCCTTCATGTCGTCGAGCAGCTTGATCGTCGCGCCGACGCCGGCCCGGCGGTGGCAGACGAGGATCATCTCGGACAACGCCTTCTTATTAAGCTCGCTCTTCAGGAAGTCGTCGGAGTGCCTGAGCGGGTACGGCAGGATCGTGTTCATCACGAGCTGGCCGGGCGTGCACGTGACCACGACCGTCTCGTACTCCATCTCCAGCGGCACCAGCTCTTCGAATTCCTCGTCGTCCTCGTTCTTGCTGATCTGCTTCTTGTATTCCTGTCCGGTGGCCGGATCGCGGAAATCCACCTCGGCATCCGGGCGGAAGACCGGCCTCTTCAGGCGAACCTTGATAGGATCGTTCAGCGGGATGCGGTCCTGAGGAACCGGCGTATCGATCATGTAGATCGCTTCGTCCGGGCCGTTGTAGACGCGTGGCGCCGGATTGTTCTCCGGGTCCTTCGCGTGAGCCTCCTCTTGCGCCTTGATCCTCACGCGGCCCTCGTGCGAGACGAAGGTCAGCGCGTAGTTGCCGAGGATGATGTCCTGAACCGGCGCGCAGGTCGGGCGGCCATCCGCCGGCGAGAAGAGGTTCTGCGTCGAGAGCATCAAAACGCGGGCCTCGGCCTGCGCCTGGGTGCTCAGAGGCACGTGAACCGCCATCTGGTCGCCGTCGAAGTCCGCGTTGTACGCGTGGCACACGAGCGGGTGAACCTGGATCGCCTTGCCGTCCACCAGGATCGGCTCGAAGGCCTGGATTCCCAATCGGTGCAGCGTAGGCGCGCGGTTGAGGAGGATCGGATGCTCCTTGATCACCTCTTCGAGGCCGTCCCAGACCGCCGGATGCATCCGGTCGATCATCCGCTTCGCCGTCTTGATGTTCTGCGTGATCTTCTTCTCGACCAGCGACTTCATGACGAACGGCTTGAAGAGCTCCAGCGCCATCTCCTTCGGCAAGCCTGCCTGGTGGAGCTTGAGGTGCGGGCCGACGACGATAACCGAACGGCCGGAGTAGTCGACGCGCTTACCGAGAAGGTTCTTGCGGAAGCGGCCTTCCTTACCCTTGAGCATGTCGCTCAGGGACTTCAGCGGCCGAGAGTTGGAGCCAACGACCGGGCGGGCGCGGCGGCCATTGTCGATCAGCGCATCCACCGCCTCCTGCAGAAGTCGCTTCTCGTGGTTGATAATCGACTCAGGCGCGTGGATCTCGATGATCTTCTTCAACCGGTTGTTGCGGTTGATGATGCGCCGATACAGATCGTTCAGGTCCGACGTCGCAAACCGGCCGCCGTCGAGCTGGACCATCGGGCGCAGCTCCGGCGAGATGACCGGAACCACGTCCAAAATCATCCACTCCGGCCGTGATCTCGAAGAGATCAATGCCTCGACCACTTCCAGCCGCTTGATCGCGCGAGCGCGGCGCTGGGATTGGGTGACGATGATCTCCTGCCTCAGCTCGCGAGCCAGCCTTTCCAGATCGACGCGGCCGAGCAGCTCCTTGATCGCCTCCGCGCCGATATTGGCGCGAACGAGCGAGCGAAGGTCCCGGTCCATCCGGGCTCCGACGGAATCGAGCAGCTTGACGACGGCGCGGTAGCGGTCCTCGTCGATCAGGCCCTTGGGCGTGAGCGTATCGAGAATCTTGACGGCGTCGTCGAGGTCCTTCAGGCGGTCGTCCGCGTCCCTGTACTCAGCTTTAATCCGGTCGTTAACGGCCTTGGCCCGCTCGCGGGCAAAGACCTCGTCGTACTCGTCGCGGTTGTTGTTGAGGTCGTCCGCGAAGCGCTGGAAGGATTCCTCCTCCAGCTCGCGCATCTCCATCATGAAGCGCGCCTTCTCTTCCTCGACGGCGACCTTGATCTCCGGAATCAGCTCGCGGATCGTCTCGCTCTCGACGTCGATGATGATAAAGGACGCGAAGTAGATGACCCGCTCCAGCAGCCTCGGGGAAAGATCGAGGATCAGCGAAAGCGGCGAGGGAACGCCCTTCAGATACCAGATGTGGCAAACGGGAGCGGCAAGCTCGACGTGGCCCATCCTTTCGCGGCGGACCTTGGACCGGGTGACTTCGACGCCGCAGCGCTCGCACACGATCCCCTTGTATTTGATCTTCTTATATCGGCCGCAAGCGCACTCCCAGTCCTTGACCGGACCAAAGATGCGCTCGCAGAACAGCCCGTCTCTCTCGGGCTTGAAGGTGCGGTAGTTAATCGTCTCTGGCTTTTTAACTTCGCCATGAGACCAGCCCAAAACGTCTTCGGAACTGGCGATGCCGATGCGGATTTTATCGAAAAGGCTGACGTCTGCCATGATTTGATTTGGCTCGCACGTGTGCGCTCCCATCGCATAGAGCCGAAACGCCAACGAAGCAAGCGTTCGAGCATCCTCGCTCAACGCTTACTTGGAGTGATTATTTAAGGAGTGGGAGACAGACCGCGCGAATAATCACTTTACCTCCTTTTAACAGGTCCGTCAAGTAGCTGGGAGCGCCGGCGTCCCGCCGGCCATGCTTCGCGCCTCCCGCCCCAAATTCCCGGTCGCAAGGGACGGCTGAGTGCGGAACCTGAGGGAGGGTTAAATCCCTGAGCGAAGCGGAGCGGAGTCGAACGGGTGGGAGATTCCTCGTCAGCGGACCGCTCGTCTGCGAACGCGCCCCTCAGCCAGCCCATCACTCAACAACTCCGACACTCCATCAGCCGGAAAGCCGCCCACCCGGCAACGGTTTGGGTACTAAATGGCTTATAATGGTCCCGCATGTCCGTCATCACGCCTTCCGGAGTCCTTACAAGCATCGTCGACAACCGTGATGAAAACACGCTCTACCGGGCCATCCTGGATATTGCGGGCAATGGCCGCGAACTCTGGATCGCGACCGCCTTCTTCTCGCTCGACGCTCTGAACCTCATCGGAGAACACCTCCACGACTTCGACCGAGTCCGCCTGCTGTTCGGTAGCGAGGCAAGCAAGAGCCATCGTAACGCCCTCCTCAGGGCGATGAACGAGCGATCAGAAGAGGACCTCCTCAAGCAGCGAAACAAAGAGCCCCTCCTCGAAGGGCTGCAACATGCACGGACCCTAATTGAGAACGGCAAGCTGGAGGCGCGTGTATACACGCGCGACAAGTTCCACGCCAAGGCGTACCTCGCCATCCGCGACGGCTATCCGCCGTACATGGGAGTTGCCGGGAGCGGCAACTTCACGCGTCAGGGACTGACCGAGAACATCGAACTGAACGTTCACCTGTCTCCACAAGATCAGTCACCGCAACTCAAAGCTTGGTACGAGGAGATGTGGGAGCAATCCGAGGCGGACACGATCACCGAAGACCTCAAGCGAGAGATCGATCGTCACCTCCGGCTCTACGAGCCCAGAGCGATTTATCTCAAGGCGCTGCTCGAATGGGGAGACCACATTCAAGGCCGCGCGCCACTGAAGCCACTGGAGATTCTGCCCTTGCTCGATCCCCACCAGGAGCACGCCTACCGTCAAGCCCTCCGAATCTTGGAGCGCGAACCTGGGGTGATGATTTGCGACGGGGTCGGCCTCGGCAAGTCCTTCGTCGCCCTCGCCCTCATGGAACATTGGCTTCGCGAGGGTTCGCGCGTCCTCCTCGTCGCTCCCAAAGCGATTCTCAAGAGCTCTTGGGAGGGTTATCTTCGGCGCTATCTCGGCAAATACAGCAAAGGCTTCTCAAATATCCACGCGAAGCCGATGACCTGGTTCGGCTTCAACCCGCAGGAGGACCTGGACGAGTCCGAGGAACTCCGCGAATATGCCGAACAGGCCGACGTGATTATCGTTGACGAGAGCCACAACTTCCGCAACTCGGCCACCCAGCGTTACAAGAACCTCTACGAAACGGTTGCACCCAATGAGCGTGGACGCAAGAAGATCGTTCTCCTCACCGCGACTCCCGTCAACACAAGATACGAAGACCTTACGAACCAATTCCAAATCCTCACTCACGACGACGGTGAAATCTCCGGCATCGCCCGGCTCCAACTCAATAAGCAGGCGAGAAACCGGGACAAGGCGATTGCGAAGCAGGGCACCCCACAGGATCAGGACACCCTGTTCGACGTCGACAGCATCTATACCGACCAACTACTAGGAGTCGCCCTCGCATCCGTAGCGATCCAACGGTCGCGCAAGACCTGCCGGGATCTCGCGACCGCCGCCGGAAAGCAACTTCGCTTTCCGCAGCGCCGTCCTCCCCGTGAGATCGCCTATTCCCTTGGCTACGGGCATCAGAAACTGATCCAGGAAGCCAAACTGCGCTTCGAGGAATTGGGCAAGTATCTGGCCAAGTACACCGAAGCGGTAACAACGGCAAGCCAAAAGGAGACGGAAGTAAAGAGGGATTTCAGCGCGATGCCCCAGCACGGGCTGAAATTCAGCGGCTACCTGCCCAACCTGTTTCTAAGAAAGAAGACCATTTCCAACCGCAACGCTCAAGTCGAGGCGTTCCTCGCGAAGATGGTTTTCATCAACGTGATGAAGCAGTTGGAAAGCTCTACGCCGGCCTTCCAATCGATCATCGAAGCTCTCGGCCAAGGGCTGGCCCTTCGGCTGCGCCACTACTGCGGCGACGATCCCGAGGTCCAGGACGCGCTCCGGCACCACGAGAGCTGGATACCGCTGCCCGAGAACGAGAAACCCGACAAGGATCTGGGCGACGAGCCGGAAGACGCGGCCGCAGACGAGGCGAGTGGCGGCGAAACCGACGACTTCATCTGCCGCGAAGAGCGACGCGCGATCAAGCGCCTCAAGGAACTGAACTTCGGGAGAGCCGAGTTCGACGTCGACCGCTGGCGGAACGACATTCTTGCCGATCTCGAACACTTGGAGTCCGTGCACAGCAAATGCATGCTCGCTCGGCAAGAGCCCGACTCAAAGCTGGACGAGATCGAGAAGCATGTCCGCGAGCAGAGAGAGAGCGGCCGAAAGGTGCTGATCTTCAGCCAGAGCCGGAAAACCGCGGACTATGTGCAGCGCGAACTGGAGAAACGGCTCGGCGAGAGAGTCGGACTCGCCAATGCGGACGTCGGGGGCGATACGCGGGCGAGGATTCTAAACGCGTTCTCCCCTAACTACAACGACCTGCCGCGGAAGGATAAGCAGGAAATGAAGGCGCTTCCCGAGATGCACATCCTCGTCTCCACCGACGTGCTCTCCGAAGGTGTGAACCTTCAAGAAGCGGGCTGCATCCTCAACTACGACCTCCACTGGAACCCGACGCGCCTCATCCAGCGCATCGGCCGCGTAGACCGGCGGCTTCGGGATGAAGATGCCGACCACAGCTTCGACATCCTCAACGTGTTCCCGCCCAAAGCGATCGACGACGTCATCTCGCTCGTGAACACCGTTGAGCGCCGGCAAGGCAAGATTAGCCGCCTGCTCGGTATCGACGTCTCCTTCTTCAAGGCGACGGATCAGGAAGGCACCCTACGCGAATTCAACCGGCTCTACGAGGGCGGCGAAACTCACAGGGAAGCGCAGCTCGTCGAGTACGTTCGCGAAGGCAATCTGTCATCCGAGGAGAAGAAGATCGCCGAGTCGCTTCCGCCGGGGGCTTTCGGCGTCTGGGACAAGGCGCCTTTCGATGGCGCCTTCGGCCTGTTCCGCATTGCGTGGCGCAAACCCGACGGGGCGTCGGCCGGCTGGAAGCCGGAAGACACGGTCCCCGCCGCTGACCTGAGGAAGTTCGGCAAGCTCATCGGCGCGCCGCGCCTGCTGCTGCTCAAGTCCGCTTCGGTCCGAACCCCAAGCGCGGACGCGCCGGCCATCCTCGACACCCTGTCTGGGACCACGCCCGGGGAGAAGAGCGGCAGGCCGAAGGACCCTGGAGGATTGAAGGACACCTTGTCGTTGCTCCGCTTGGCGGCCCTAAACACAGTCCCCGACCGCACCCAGAACGTGACGGTCGACCTCGTTTGCTGGATGGAGTTGCAGCACAATGGCTGACCTCAAAGGCCTCGTTGCGGCCGTCCACGATAGCGACTCCCTGTGTGACCTCCTCCGGGCTCTCGATTGGCCAGTCCTTCAAGAGTTCGCGTTTCAGGATCAGCCCGAGATCGCTCAAGGCGTAAAGGGCGCATCATGCAGAGTTCAAAGCCTCATTCCGGCATCGGCGGACGATCCGCGCCTCTTCCTCTTGGTCGAGTTCCATGGGCATTACGTGCGCCGCGACCTCCGCGAGGTGCTCGCGTCCCTTCGCCGCTACACACGCGACACGGCCAAATGGCATGGGAAGACGGGCACCGGCGACACCATTTTCGTTGTCGCGTCACCGGGCTACGAGGACGTTCGATTCGTGCTCTTCGAGGAGCAGGACCGCCGACTTCCCCGCATCCGATCCTTCGGCTGGAGGCACGAATTCATCGGCCGAACCGTGCTCACTCATAATCTGGAGCGCCTGCGTTGGGGGCAAAGTTGGGAGCAAGCATGGGACGTCGAGGGGCTCACCGAACAGTTCTATAAAGACTACGAGGAGACCTTCGCCAATGTGCTTTCCCAAGTGCAAGGTGCTCCAGACGAAAAGACTATGCATAGCTGGACTCAACTCCTCTTTAACCGCTTGCTCTTCCTTGCCTTTATCCAGCGCATGGGCTGGCTGCGGATGCCAACCGGATCACACGACGGCTTCCTATACGACCTTTATCGAATGCCTGACCGCGGGCCATTTAAGACCGTCTACGGGATGCTGCGGGCCGTATTTGCCGAGCTCGACACCCAGGAGGATCACTCTCACAAGAACAGGTATTCCGTCACGATCGGTAAGGTTCCCTACCTCAACGGTGGCCTTTTCGACCAGGATGACCCGCTTGACCGCCCGGATATCTCTGTTCCCGATGCCGCCCTCGGCCTGGTCCTTGCCGAACCACACGGCCTCTTCGCCCGATATAACTTCACCGTTACGGAATCGACGCCTCTCGACCAAGAAGTTGCCGTGGATCCGGAGATGCTCGGCAAAATCTTCGAGCGCTTAATTATCGCCGAGGAACGGCACCAGACAGGCACCTACTACACGCCGCGGCCCATCGTCGAGTTCATGGTCAACGAGGCCCTGAAGGGCTACCTCGTGGACCGCGGACTCGCGCCCGAAAAGGCCGCTCTGCTCGTCGACGAGGACAAGACCAAGAACGAAAACAAGACCACCGTCTTCGACTCGGACGACCTTCAGAACACAGCGGACTGGCTAGCCGAGGTCCGCGCGGTCGATCCCGCATGCGGATCGGGCGCATATCTCCTGATGCTGCTCCAGCGGCTCTTCGAGCTGGTCGACCGGGTGCAGATCATCAGCAAGGCCGATATCCGGGACGAGCACAGCCAGAAGCGGCTCTACAACCTCAAGCTCCGGCTCCTGCAGCGATGCATATACGGCGTCGACTTGAACGAGACGGCCGTCCGCATCGCCCGGTTGCGAATGTGGCTGTCGCTTGTAGTCGAAAATAAGGGTGAGAAACCAGAACCCTTGCCCAATTTCGACTTCCTGATCATGCAAGGCGATGCCTTGGCATCACCGCTCTTTCCCACGCAGCTGGTGTTGGGCTATCCCGACGCGGAAGTTCGCGAGTACACGCGCCTGAAGCGCCGTTACTTTCACCCCGAGCCGGGCGAGCGGCGGCCGACTCGGGAAGAGATGGGCAAGCAGCGCGAGAAGATCGAAGAGGCCTTCGTGACAGAACTCACCTCGCCTCTGAGGCAAGAATCGGCCAAACGTTTCGGCCCGAGGGCGCCATTCGACTGGGAAGTGGAGTTTGCAGAGGTCTTCAGCCCGTTCGACTCCGAAGAGACGCTAGGTGGCCGGCTGAATCTCGGCCCCGCTGGAAGCCGCGGCGGCCAAGGCGAATTGCCGACGCGAGCAAAGCGTCCGGCCGGCTTCGACATCGTGGTTGCCAATCCTCCATACGTGAACTCTGGCGAACTTCGCGTGTCCGCCGGCGAGGCCTATAAGGCCGCGCTGGTTAAGGCCTATCCGAACTCCGGCACAGGCATGGCCGACCTTCTGGTGTTCTTCGTCGACAGATTCATCCAATTGCTTCGGCCAGGCGGACAGTTCGCCGTGATCACCAGCAACAAATGGCTGAGAACGCAGTACGGGCGGAAGATCCGCACGCATCTTCCGTCGGTTGCGACGATTTGTGACATTGTCGATTTCCACGACGGCAAAGTCTTCCAGAACGCTGACGCATACCCTGTCATAACCGTCGGCTTCAGGCAACGAGCGATACGGGGCCCGCGGTACACCTCCGTCCCCCTTCCCCAGCGCCACACTCAGGACCCCGACATCAACCGCTTGAGGGATGCGTTCGGAGTCCAGTTGGACTTAGGGGCCTTTCGCCAGGACGGTGAGTGGAATCTCCAAGCCGCCGACCCAACTCCAGCGTCTACGCGAGTAGAAACCCTCGACCAATACGTAGGCGAGCGAGTTTTCCACGGCATTCAGACCAGCCTCAACGAGGTCAAGGTGGACAAATCTGGCCGCCAGTACGGCAAGGGTGAAAAAGCGCCGCCGGGAGCGTCATCGGAGGGGGTGTTCATCATCAGCGCACAGAAGCGATTTGAACTCCTCGGCCAAGACCCTCTAAGCGCAGACCTCATAAAACCGGTCCTAATGGGCCGGGACGTTGGGAGGTGGCTGCCTCACAAGGACGACCGCTACATGATCGTGACCCCGGTGGGAGTGGACATATCTCGCTACCCAGCGGTAAAGCGGCACCTGGACAGGTACCAAGCCAAGTTACAGTCGAGAAGGGAGAAGGGAAACTTCTATTGGGAGCTCCGACCCTGCAAGTACTATCACCTTTTCGAGAAGGAGTCGATCGTCTATGTGAGGTTCCAAGTGGGCCCACGATTCGCGCTTAAACCAGCAGGAACATACGCCAACGATGCTTGTTTTCTGCTTGACGTCGGGCGAGACCTCTTTCTACTGGCCGTGCTGAACAGTTCAACGGGCTGGTCGGAAATCGAGAGAGTTTGCACGAAAATCCAGAACGGGCGCCAACTCCTTTGGGATCAATTCAAAAGAGTTCGCGTCCCGAAAGCCAGCCCCCTTGAGAGGCAGAGGATATCGGAACTTGTGGAACGAATTCTGACGCTAAGAGCAGCCGAGGAGACCGACCGTCTGGTTGAGGAACTCCGCTCCGGCACCTCGGACAACATTGACGTGACGACCATCCGCTCGTTGCACGGCGAGATAAAGATTCCCCAGCAGATCGCAGAATTGGAGGCCCAGATCGACCGACGCGTCGAGTTTCTCTACTTCCACCAGGACGAGGCGCCGACCTACGACGAATGGTTGGCAAAGCGCGAGGCTGAGAAGGGGACGGCGGCCGAAGCCGTCCGCAAGCTGATCGCAAGCGACGAGAGCGGGACCGTCGAGTTCAAGGAGACCCTGGAATTCGTGGACCGGGTCCCGGACTCGATCGCGGAGAACCTCCGGGACGGGTGGAAGGCGAACAAGCGGCGTGAGTGCGTCGAGGGCGTCCTCAAGACGATTTGTGCGTTCACCAACAGCAAGGGCGGCACGCTCCTGATCGGTGTAAGCGACGGTAAGGAGATCGTCGGCCTGGCTCCCGACTTCAAGATGCTCGGACAAAAGCAGAATCGGGACGGTTTCGAGAACAAGCTGAAAGAGCTCCTCAAGAGAATTCGCCCCCTCCCAACCGATCTCGACATCGACTTTCCCGAGCTCGACGGGAAGACGATCTGCCGTATCCAAACCCCGGCGTCGTCTGTCCCGCACTACCTCGACAACCGCCTCTTCGTTCGCTTCGGCAACGCCTCCGAAGAACTCACCGGCCGGGACCTACAGGATTGGCTTGAGAAACGCGGGTAAGCCACGCAAGTGATGGAACTTCGACCTAACAGCCTACTTGTATAGACACATGTATACTCTTTCTTTATGTGGAAAACGGGCTCCAGCGAAACAGCTTGGAGCAACGTCTGTCCGGATGAAGAGGAGGATGTAATTTTGTGTAAAGTTCGAGTTTCAGTTGAGAAGGCGATCATGCCTAAGGAACGCTTGGCGATCATCAAGACCACAAAGGGCCGTGAGGAGGTCGTCGTTTCCGAACGGTCGCTGGAAGGAAATAGCCTGAAAGCTAGGCTGATCACCGAAGAGTCCACAAGCTGCCTTATCGAGCTGCCACGCGAGACATCGTCGGGAGCCTGGAGGGTGTGGGTTCCGAAAGAGGAGGTTCTCGCTTAGAATGGTTCTGACCGACAAGGATATTCTTGGCGCGCTGGAGAAGGGTGAACTCATAATCGACCCGGCTCCGAGTGCGCGAAGCTACAGTTCGACCAGTGTCGACCTTAAGCTTGGCAAGAATATCCAGGTTTGGAAAGAACCGCCACCAAAGGGAGTCGAGCCGCAAGTCATCGTTCCGGCCGATCCTGATTTCAACTGCACGGACATCATCAAAGCATGCAGCGACCTGATCGAAATCCCGGCGTGCGGCTACGTCATGGAGCCGCGTACGTTCATTCTGGGGTGGACCGAAGAGTATGTCGAGTTGATCAATGACTCGCATATCGCTGCCCGGGTCGAAGGGAAAAGTTCGATCGCCCGCCTTGGGGTCGGAGTCCACATCACTGCGCCCACGATCCACGCCGGCTTCAGGGGCGAGATCCAGTTGGAGATGTTCAACCTCGGACCCCATCGGATCCGGCTTAAACCAGGCATGCGAATCTGCCAACTGATCTTCGAGAAGACCACCGGAGCCGCCGATCATCCGTACGAGGGCCAGTTCAGCGGTCAACGCGGGAGAGAATGACCATGCCTGAACCAAAAACCAAATCATCGTTCGGCACAGTTAAGATCAACAACTTCAGCCCCGCTTTGCCGGACACCGTTCCGCTCGGCATCAACGTGCAGATCACGTATGAAGAGGCATTGAAGCTGCATATAGGCTTGCAGCGGCTCCTTCTGAAAATGGATTCCTACAATCGGAACGATAAGCGAGCAAAAGAGTTGGGAGTGTGCCTCTGCATCTTTCGTGACGTGCATTCGCTAACCGTCACCGAGCAGAAGCTTGGCCAGCGCAAGCCCGCCTCGGCAGCCAAACCGGTCGACGACCTGGATCAGCTCTTGAAAGATTACGTCGTCGACGTCGAAGCCGCCAACCTGGAGCCAAACACCAAGGCAACCTACCTCTTGCACGCCCGCAACTTCGTGCGCTGGGCGCGGGGCCAATTCAAGCCGGGCAGCCGCAAGCCAGAGGCTTAGGTCGTTCAGGGTCGGCTTGAAAAGCCGTGCCACTTATAGTAGATATTCGTCTCCGGGATGGGTTGCTCGGTAGAGGGCGGTTCGGCCGACTCTGGCGGCTACTTCGATGAGTCCGTCCCTCTGCAGGAATGTGACCTTGTTTCGCAGGGTTGGGAGGTGGATTCCGGTTCGGTCGGCCAGTTGTTCGGCGCTAAGGGCGGCGGTGCGGAGGTGGGCGAGGATTTGTTCGTTTTTGTCCTCTCGGAAGATTTCTTCTCCGGCGCTTCTGGCGATGAGGCGGTAGTCGGCGACTCCTTGCGACTCGATCCACCAGTTCTGGTTGGCGAAGGCTCCCCGGCCGTGGCAGCGGAGAGTGATTTCGCGAGCGCTTCGCGCCGCATTCATTAGGATTCGAGGATTGGAGGATTCGAGGATTGAGGTTTCCGGATTCAGTGGTGTTAAGTGTTGGGCGTTTAGTGTTGAGGGGGGATTCGGAGGATTGGAGGATTCGAGGATTGAGGATTCCGGATTCAGGGGTGTTGAGGGTGGCGAAGGTATTGGGTGTTGGGTATTGGGTATTCGGACCGGATTGGGTTCGGGGTGCTTTACTTCCATTAGGATGTCCATCGACGCTACCGCCAGAAGCTGGTGGCTCTCGGCTACTCGTTCCCGCACCATCCCCATCGACTTTTCCTTCGTCAGGTGGTGCAAAACCAGTGCCGCGCAGTGTTCGGTTTGGCAGAGGTGCTTTAGCTTCGAGAGGGCGGATCGGGCGCCTTTGCCGTCCGTGATCGCCTTCTCGGTCGCGGCGTAGAGGGGGTCTATTACCAGGAGGCGGGCGTCGGTTTTTCTAATCCACCATCTGAGGGCGTCGAGGCCTTTGTCTTCGTCGATCGGGATTCTTTCGTGGGTGACGTAGAGCGATTCGGGGGTGACTCCGTGGGGGCGGATGGCGATGGCTCGCTCCTCCTCGCTCTCCTCATAGGCGATCCAGAGGACGGCGCTCTTCGTGGTCGGGAGATCGAGGAATGGGCGGCCGGTGGCGACGGCGACGGCGAGGGCGGTGGCGAGGCAGGACTTGCCGGACTTGGAGTCTCCGGCGAGGATGGCGAGATAGCCTTCGGGCAGGAAGTCTCGCACGACCCAGTCGATGTCTTCCTCGCGGCCGGCGAAGCAATCGGGCGTCGATTTGAAGATGGAGCCGTAGTTATCGGGTTCGGAGCCTTGGGTCCGCTCCCACTCTCGGAGCCTCTCCCGGCGGACCTCTTCCCTCTTCCCCTTCCTGAGCTTGAAGAAGTCCTCGCGAGGCTCGGCGGCGGGGGCTCGGACGACGATCCCGGCCTCTTCGAAGGTGAGGGTGGGTATCTCGCCTTTCACTTCGTTGATCCACTTCGGTGGGTCGGCATTGGACCGGGTGGGCGGAAGAGGCACGATCTTGCCCTCGCCCAGAATGACGCCGACGCTGCCCGGGAAGCCTTCGAGGTAGACGCTACCGTTGGGCGGGAGGTCTTGAGTTCGGAAGAAGACGATGTCGACGGCGCCTCGACGGACGGTCGGGAGGGTTCTTGCGAGCTCGGGGCGTTTGTTCTGCCAGGCGAGGTAGGCGCCGGGGGCATCGAATTCGAGGGCGGCGAGATTGCCCGAGACCTTCCCACAGACGACGCCCATGCCGGTATCCATGGCGAGCCAAGCGCGCAGCTCGGTATCCGTGGGTTTCCTGGTCTGGTATCCCGCCCAATCGAACCGCGGCTCAGTCCAGCCGTGGGGAATCGGGAGGATCGTCCAGCCTTTCAGGACGAGTCGGAGAGCCTGAGGATATACGTGCGCCACACTCTATTATAGTAGACGTAGGACTACCTGGTATTGGGTATTGGGTATTGGGGTGTTGGGGTATTGGGGTATTGGGTGTTAGGCGTTGGGTGTTGAGTGTTGAGGGTTGGGTGTGGGTGTTGGGTGTTGGGTTGGCCTCCCCGAGGCATTCAGATCGCCCGTCGGCAGGTTGGGACGCCTTCGGAGCGCTTTCACCGATCCGGGGCGGGGCGGTCGAGAGGGTCCAAACTCCCGGTCCGCAGGGAAACAGGCGTAAGCTATTAAGAACCCGATGAACTGGAATCATGTGATCGACGCCTTGCCGTATGTCATCGCGCTCATGGCCTTCGTGATTATTAGGCTCGTCCGCGTCTTGACGGCCCATCAGCAGAAGATGGCGGAGATCTTGAACCGGACAAACGACGACCGGGCCGACATCTCCGCGTTGAGAAAGGAGATCGCCGACCTCAAGACTCTCGTTCACGAAAACGTGATCGCGGCGGACGATTCCCGGCGTCTTTCCACCCCACCCCCAGCCCCCGCTCAAGACTTGCCCGACCGCCTGCGCAGCAGTTAAAGCGGATGCGGCTTGTGGCCTGGGTCAACCCCTTCACACTCAACCCTCAACCCTGTTTCCGTCTTAAGAAGAGCATCGTTATTGCTCTTGCCCGGAATCGTTACCAGGGCTTCGGGCGTATGTCAGAGTTAGTCATGAAGTTGCTCCAGAAAGGCCGTTGGGTCGTTTTCGCCGCCTTCGGCATCGCCGCCGTCGCGTTCGCCGCCCAGGCTTCCTATCGCCTCGTCATCAACGGGAAGCCTGTTTCCGGCTCGGCAATCGTCGTCAAGGGTGAAACCTACGTACCGCTGAAGGCGCTACAGGCGGCCGGCGTGAAGGCAAGCTTCACGGACGATGCCCTCCAACTGACCCTGCAAGCGGCGGGCGGAGCCAACCAGTCGGGCGCGCTCGAAGGCGGCATCGACGAATGGCTTTTCGACGGGGTCTGGCGCTTCCGAGTCACCTCCGTGAAGCAGATCGACAGCGATCTGAAGGGCTGGAACGTGGGCGTCGAGCTTCGCAATGGCACGAAGGCCGACGACATCGCGCTCAGCGGCACGGGCTTCGAGTCCCTGAATCTGGTGCTGAGCGACGGCACTCTGGTCCCGCCGTACAACATCACCGACATCCGCGACGCGGCTTTCGCCCAAGGCGCCGGCAAAACGCTCACGCTTGTCTTCAACGTCGACGATATCGGCAACCGAAAGCCGGAGAAGCTACTGCTGCTCATCAAGCCAGACGACGATCTCGTGAAGTACATGCGGGACTCCATGAAGATCGCATACACGACGAAGGACCCCTCGTTCAGGGTGAAGCTGGCCGGCGACTAGCCATCCCGCTAAGTCTTCTCGCTTTAACAGTCTCGTAACAACAGTCTCGTAACCCGGACGTAACGCGGGGGCGGCGAAACCGAATCTATCGATAGATTCTGTCGGTTGCGGCGCCGATCCACCACGGCTCGGCAACGTTCTTCTGAACGCTCTCCCGATCCCGATGTGGGTCTCGGAAATCGCTGCGAAGGGGCGCTGGGCGAGCGCCCTGGTCGAATCAAAAGGGGCGAGAGAAGTGGCCTTTGGCACGACATTTGCGGCTCGCATCTTCGGAGTCAATATGTCGCACCATACCGAAGAACTTCAGGCGAAAAAGTATCTCGAGCAACTAATGTCGGTCGAGCCGCGCCAGTGGCAGTGGTTTCCGGCCCAGCAATGCTTCGAAGTGGGAGACGCGGCCGCCAGACCGCGGGTGTACTTCGACGTCGAGCAACAGTACGAGACCTATATTCTGTCCGTCTACCTCGAAGTCGACCGCGCGGTGGCGGGATCGTCTGTCCTGCGCATGAGCCAGCACGCCCCCGTCGATCACGACGATCTCCTGATGCACATCACCGAGTTGGATCAGCCGCCGGTGTTGGTCGTCTTGATCGCAAAGCTGCTGCGCAATCGGGGCCTTATGGCGAACGCGGCTCGGCCGGACCACCTCGGCACCCGGCTTGAAAAGTGCCTGACCGTATTGAAGCAAAAGGTTCTGGTGGACTTGCCGTATAACGTCCAGCAACGCATCGAGATGTTCAAGATCGAGCGAAACGCCAGCCGGGTCATCCCGCGCGAACGGCGCGGCTAAGCCTCTTTCTCGGCTATAACGCTTAGGCCAAAACGGGCACGCAACTTGACGTTGACCCACGCGCTAAAACGTGGTATCCTGAGAGTTCGCGCAAATCCCCTCGGAGGCCTGAGTGAGAATTATTCAGCCATCCTCGAAGCGAATCGGCCGGTTCCTCGAGGTCCCTAATCTTATTGAATTACAGCTTAACTCTTACAAGTGGTTTTTAGAAGAAGGACTCCCAGAGCTTTTTCAAACATTTTCCCCGATCTGGGACTTTACCCAGACGAACTACATCGAGCTCGTTAGCTTTACGCTCGGCGAGCCCAAATACAGCATCCAAGAATGCCGCGACCGCGACATGACGTTCGAGGCGCCGATCAAAGCGATCGTGCGTTTCGGCGGCCGCGACCGCGAGGTCATCGAATCGGAGGTCTATCTCGGCGATCTGCCGCTGATGACCGACAAGGGCACGTTCATTATCAACGGACGTGAGCGCGTCATCGTGTCGCAGCTCAGCCGCTCGCCGGGTCTGTATTTCGAAGAAGGCGTCGACTCCTCGATGCAGGTCATCGTCTCCGCCCGCGTCATCCCCAACGAAGGGCCGTGGCTGGAGATCGAGTCTGACGCAAACCTCGTCGTGCGCGCCCAGATCAGCCAGACGAAGAAGCTGCCGATCACTCAGCTCATGAAGGCCCTCTACGGGTTCGAAAAGGGCCGGGGCCGGACGCAGCGCGTCATCGGCAAGGCCCTCGGCAAGCGCACGGTCGAACCGGTCGTGGACGAGGAAACCGGCGAAGTCTTGCTCGAACAGGGCACGGTTCTCACCGCTGAAAGGCTCGCATCGTTGGACGAAGCGCTGAAGGCGCGATCCGTCTTGACCGAGACGCCCCTCGGCACCAACGAGGAAATCATGCAGGCGTTCTCCAAGGTCGTCACCTTGGAGGAGTACGACGCCGACACCTTGACCGGCAAGCGCGTGCTGAACGACATTACGGAAAACGGCGCGGTCGTGATCCGGAAGGGCGAGAAGATCGAGCGCGAGACGGCCAAGAAGTTGGAATCGATGAACCTCGGCCCGCTCGAACTGCTCGACGTGCTGTCGCTCGTCGAGGCGACCCTCGAAGCCGACCCGACCTCCGGCCCGCGCGAGGCGCTGCTCGACATCTACAAGCGGCTCCGCCCAGGCGAAGCCGCCAATGAAGAAGCGGCGAAGCAGCTACTGTACGGCCTTTTCTTCGACGTCAAGCGATATGACCTCGGCAAGGTTGGACGTCGGTTCCTGAACCAGAAGCTGGGAATCGACGTGCCTCTCGAAATTCGCTCCCTCACGGCTGAGGACATGGCGGGCATTCTCGAGAAGATGCTTCCCTACGTCCAGCGCGAGGCCGAACGGGACGACATAGACGACCTGAAGAACAAGCGCGTCCGCTCCGTCGGCGAACTGCTGCAGTCGCAGCTTCGCCTCGGCTTCGTCCGCATGGAGAAGGTCGCCCGCGAACGCATGACCTCGACCGACCAGGAGAACCTGCTGCCGGGAATTATCCTCTCGGTCAAGCCGGTCTCCGCGTCGATCAAGTCGTTCTTCAGCTCCAACCAGCTTTCGACCTTTATGGACCAGACGAACCCGCTGTCGGAAATCACGAACAAGCGGCGTCTGTCCTCCTTGGGACCGGGTGGCCTTCAGCGGACCAGCGCCAAGCTGGAAGTCCGCGACGTCCACCGTTCGCACTACGGCCGCATCTGCCCGATCGAGACGCCTGAAGGTCCGAACATCGGTCTGATCTCGCAGCTCACGACTCACGCCCGCGTGGACGAGTTCGGCTTCATCATGACGCCGTACCGCCGCGTCGTCAACGGCGTCGTGACGGAGGAAATCGTCTACCTGACCGCGCAGGAGGAGACAGGCCTTCTTGTTGCCCCCGCCGACGTCCGAACGGATGAGACCGGCTTGATCGTCGACACGCGCATGCAAGTCCGCTGCGCGGGCGGCGACCTCGGCGGCGCGAGCTACCCGATCGTGCCCCGCGACCGCATCGATCTGATGGACGTGTCGCCGGTGCAGATCATCTCGGTTGCGACCGCGCTGATCCCGTTCCTCGAGAACGACGACGCAAACCGCGCGCTCATGGGTGCGAACATGCAGCGCCAGGCGGTTCCGACCCTCCGCTCCGAGCGGCCCATCGTGGGCACCGGCTACGAGCGCGTCGCCGCCATCGACTCCGGTGCGGCGGTCATCGCCCACAACACGGGAACCGTCGAATACGTCACGGCTCACGAAATCCGAATCAAACAAGACGACGGCACGATCGACCGGTACGACCTCATGCATCTGGTGCAGAGCAACAAGTCGACCTGCTTTACGCACCGCCCCGTGGTCGTCCCCGGCCAGCGCGTGCTCAAGGGCGACGCCCTCGCCGATGGCGCATGCTGCGACAATGCGAATCTCGCCCTCGGTAAGAACGTGCTCGTCGCGTTCATGCCCTGGAACGGCTACAACTATGAAGACGCGATCCTGATTTCGGAGCGGCTCGTGAAGGACGACGTGTATACGTCGATCCACATCGAGCGCCACGAGACAGAGGCCGTCGACACCAAGCTGGGACCGGAAGAAATCACCCGCGACATCCCGAACGTCGGCGAAGAGGCCCTGAAGGACCTCGACGAGAACGGCATCATCCGGATCGGCGCGGAAGTTCGGCCCGAGGACATTCTCGTCGGTAAAGTCGCTCCGAAGGGCCAGGTTGAGATGACCGCGGAAGAGCGGCTCATCATCGCCATCTTCGGTAAGAAGGCGGAAGAGACGCGCGACGTTTCGCTCCGGCTGCCTCACGGCGAAAAGGGCACGGTCGTTGACGTCAAGGTCTTCAGCCGCTACAAGTATCTGTCGCCGAGCATCAACTACGTCTACAAGGAATCGAAGAAGCGCGAGCGCCTCGTGTGCGACCGCACCGACGAGCCGCTGCTCCAGATTCCGGGAGACGAGCTGCCCGCCGGCACGAACATGACCGTCCAGGTCTACATCGCCCAAAAGCGCAAGCTGATGGTCGGCGACAAGATGGCGGGACGGCACGGCAACAAAGGCGTTATTTCGAAGGTCCTGCCTGTCGAGGATATGCCGTTCCTCGCGGACGGCACGCCGGTCGACATCGTTCTCAATCCGCTCGGCGTTCCGAGCCGTATGAACATCGGCCAGATTCTCGAGACGCACCTTGGCTATGTGGGCAAGCATCTCGGCATCGAGTACAAGTGCCCGGCGTTCGAAGGCGCCACGGAAGGCGAGATTCTGAAGGAGATGGATCGCCTGGCCGAGCACATGCGCAAACAGGTCTTCGCCGCGTATGTCAACACCGAACTGTTTCTGAATATCAAGTTCGAGAAGGACGATTCGTTGGAGGCAATGGCCGAGAAGACGGAAAGCCGGCTTCGCCAGCTTGGCGAGAACGGGCTCGAAAGGATCAACCGTATCCTTGGTCAGTCACCTGTCCGCACGACGGCCGAGCTAATGGAAATCGACTTCGAAAGCTGGGTTCCCGAGGAAATCGAGGCGGAGGCGGACGAGACGCCGGTCAAGGCCGCGAACGACGTCTACAAGGCGATGTTGGAGCAGATCGGGAAGAACGTCTTCACGCGAGCCGGCCTCGATCCGAAGAGCATGAAGTCGACGGTGCGCGACGGCTTGACCGGCGAAACCTTCCCGAACAAGCTGACGGTCGGCATGATCTACATGCTCAAGCTGGAGCACCTTGCGGACGAGAAGATCCACGCCCGCTCCATCGGCCCATACTCGCTCGTCACCCAGCAGCCGCTCGGTGGTAAGGCGCAGTTTGGCGGCCAGCGCTTCGGAGAGATGGAAGTCTGGGCTCTGGAAGCCTACGGCGCCGCCTACACGCTCCAGGAGCTTTTGACCATCAAGTCGGACGACGTCATGGGACGCGTGAAGGCTTACGAGTCGATCGTCAAGGGCGAGACGCTTGCCGAACCGGGCATTCCGGAGTCGTTCAAGATTCTCGTCAACGAGCTTCGGTCGCTCTGCCTGAAGGTCGCCGTCGAAGACGTCAACAACAAGGAACTTCCATTGAAGGATCTCGACGAGTTGAGCGGCGGCGACGACATGCGCCTGGCTCGATCCGTCGGCTTCTTCAACTAGAGTTCCCATTGAGCCTGCCAACCGCTCTGCGTTTGGCAGGCTTTTTTTGCGCCTGCCGGGTGCAAGGAAGATGCAATTCCTCGTACTCTATAAGGATGAAATGGCTGGCGTTGGCCGCAATGGCCGCTGCAGGTGCATGTTATGCTCAGAAGCCGCCCGAACTCGGTCCGCCGACGGCCGTCGATATTCGCGTCCAGTCCGTAAAGTGGGCTCCCGGCGGGGATGCGCTCCTTTACTCCAGAACGGAAGGCAAGGGCGTGGGTCTCGGGCTTTTCGTTAATGGGGACGACGAAGGAAAAGTGGTCCTCCATCTCGGGCATGACGACGATTGGACGGCCTATTGGTTCTATGGCGAGACCAACGCCCTGGTCACCGTCCAACGACAGGTGACAACGACTCAAGGCCGAAAGAAGGAAGTCGCGATCTATTTGCTCGAAGGCAGCCGAAAAGACTCTTCCCAGGTCTATTCGCAATTCTTCGATCCCGGTGCGCAGATCAGTGTAGTCCCCGAACTCTCCCCTTCCCTTACTCATGCCATCGTCACGATCCAGGATGGCAAAACTGCCTTCTACGGGGTCTTACCGATCAGCGGAGGGAAGCTCATCGATTCCCGAGATATCGCCGAGGCCGTCGCCGAGCACTATTCGGGACCCACTTGGTCGAAGAATGGAACAGCCATCTTTTCGAAAGGAGACGACTCTCGCGTTGCCGGCGAGTCGAAGCCCATCCTTAGGAACTCGACCATCACCCTCGAAGACTCGCAAGCCCATAAATTGGCGGCGGAACAAGCTCTCCTCTTTTCCCTCAGAGGGACGTCGTTGCCCGCCACGGGCACGCCCGTCCTGGAAGTCGTTCCGACGAACGGCGTTCTGCGCCAAGTCCTCTCGCCGGGCCCATGGGACGAAGTCCGCCGACAGAAGCGAACCGACACCTGGCTATTCCATCCTATGCGCCTGGAACTCGGTCATTCGTCGGGCACGTCGAAGAGCCTTTGGATCATCTCCGGATCGCAAGAAAACGCGCCCGGAACGCTCGTCGCCGCCAATGCCGACAACGCTGAAATCGCGCCGGATGAGAAGGCGATCGACTACACAATCGACGGGGCTCTGTTCGTCCGACAAATCAAGCCCCACCCTTGAGAAGTATCCCGATGATCAACAGGAACCTTGTCATCTTCCTCGGCCTGGCTGGATGCCTGCACGCCTTCGGCCAGCAGCTACCGAAGCTCTCGCCGGCGACTCCGGTCGATATCCGCGTCAAATCCGTGCAATGGCATCCGCATGGATCTTCCCTCCTCTACTCCCGCGACGAAGAGGGCGGAACTGGAATTGGCCTTTACAACCTCGGGGATGCGGAGGGCAAGGTCGTCCTGCACCTTGGCCCGAGCGACAAGTGGAGCGCCGAGTGGTTCGAAGGCGCCGCAACGGCATTGGTTACCGTTTACCGCCAGGTGATGACCGCGCAAGGCCCGAAGAAAGAGGCCGCGATCTATCTCCTCAACGGCAAGCAGGAGACGTCCTATCAGGTCTTCTCCAGGTTTTATAACGTGAGCGACGAGGTCAGTCTCGACTGCGAACTCTCGCCGCTGCTCGTTCATGCCATCGTGACCGTTCGCCAGGGAAAGCAAACCTATCACATGGTTTTGCCGATCAGCGGCGGTCGGATGATCGCCTCCTCCGATATCGATCAGGCGACCGAACAAGGCTTTGCCGGGCCCGCCTGGTCGAAAGATGGCACGGCCATTTACGACAAGGGCGCGGTTCAAACGCTTGAGACCGTCCCTGAGAACGACAATTTCATAACTACCACCGTAGACTCCCAAAAGGCCGGCGAGGTATCCGGTACGATTAACTTGGTCCTCGATAAATCGGCGAAGATCGATCTCACGACGGCCGACGACCTGACGACCAACATCGTCCACCTCCTTCTGAAATTCAGGCCGTCGGCTCCCCCCGCTGGAACGCCCGTCTACGAGGTCGTTCCGGCCAATGGAGTTCTTCGACCGGTTCGGTCTCCCGGTCCGTGGCAAGGTCATGCGCCCCATGCCAGTACGATGAAGGAAGTGAGCCATCCGTGCAGGCTCGACTTCGGACGCTCGTCGGGCAACTCGAAGAGCCTGTGGCTGATGCGGGGCGAGGGAACGAACGCGGTCGGCGTCATGGTCGCGGCGAATGCGGATTCGGCCGAGATTGGCCCCGAGGAGAAGGCTGTCGAATACATTCTCGACGGCGCACTCTTCGTGCGCGGCCTCGGGTCGAACTAGCACGACCCACTCCAGACGTTCGAAGGGCGGAGCCATCTGTTCATTTCCGATTCATGAAGAGGCTCTTTTTCCCGCAATACGGATCGAGGACGGAAAGTATCCCGCTTGCTCGCAGTCAAAGAAATGTTCCGAGCGCCCTCCGACGCCCGGCTCAAGGAGAGCAACGATGGATATTCACAACGTGATGATGACGGAGATTCAAGAGCTCCACGATGCGGAGAATCAGTTCGCCCAGGCCCTTGGGTTTCTTTACGAGAAGGCGGACGATGGCGACCTTCGGAAGGCCCTCGCCGACCATCGCACGGAGACGACGGAGCATGCCCGCCGTCTCGAGCAGATCTGCTCCCACATGGGATGGCAGCCGGTGGGAAAGCAATCGATGGTCGCACGGGCGCTCGTCGAGGACACGAAGAAGACCCTGCAAAACGCGATGCCGTCGCCGACAACCGATGCAATCATCATTGGAGCGGCGCAGAAGGCCGAGCATTTCGAAATGGCCTCATACGGAACCGTTGCCGCAATAGCCGACGCGATGGACCGAGACTTTGCAAAGGAGCTCCTTGGCAAGACTCTCGACGAAGAGAAAGACGCGGACAAGCTCCTGACGAAGATTGCCATGCACCGGATCAACAAGGATGCGGTCCGGCACAGCGGACGGGCCACCGTCATCTAGCCGCTAAGGCCCCAACCGCTCGCTTAACCTCGGAGTGGGCGGTGGGGCCTCCAAGGTCGCCCGCTGGACTCCGGCAATGCTATCGAGGGTGATCGCCTGCTGGTGGATCAGGGTTTTCAACTCGGCGATCTCGCGTCGCAAGGCCTCGATCTCCGAATGATCGCCTGTCGTCCGATTGAGGATCTGGGCCATCCTTTGCTGGTGGCTGGTCAACACCGCGACGATCGGAATCATCAGCGCCGTCAGCGGAATCATGATCCAAATCCAATCAGCCATAGAGATATTTATTATGCGACGAGAACTTAGTCGCGTGTGCCTTTCGACGCACTGGAGCCTCGCCGTTCCGTTCTTACGACGGCATCCCGAACGGCTAGCCCGAAAGCCTTGAATGCCGCCTCGCATACGTTATGGTCGTTCCGGCCGGCGAGCTTGCGGACGTGAATCGTCATTTGGGCGTTGATCGCCAGCGAGCGGAAAAACTCGTTCACCGACTGGCTCGATAGACCGCCGAGGCGGTCGCGCTCGAAAGTGAGATCGGAATGGAGGCTGCCATGCCCGGCAAGATCGATCGATACGAGCACGAGAGCGTCTTCGCAGGCCACCGTCGAGCTGCCGAACCGAACGATGCTGTCGTCCGATTCGATCGCCATCGCGATCGCGTCGCCTAGAACGATGCCGACGTCGATTGCAGTGTGGTGATCGTCCACTTCGAGGTCGCCCTCGGCGACGATGCCGAGATCCAGATGGCCGTGAAAGGCCATTTCGGCGAGCATATGATCGAAGAAGTGGATTCCCGTGGAGATATCCCTTCTCGAACCTCCGTCGAGGTCGAGAACCACTTGGACTCGCGTCGCTCTCGTTTCGCGCTCGACTTCCGCATATCGCACGCCTGGCGTTCCTTTGCTCATGGGCTTTCAGATTATACGACGCTGCCTCCTGTTGGAGGTCCCGCTGCAATTGCTGTGCTATGAGCGGAAATGCTGGCCCTCGCCCTTCGTTGCGCCATTCGACAGACGGCTCCAGTGACTCTCACGGTTCGAGCAGCGCCGATCCGCAAGCCTTGAACGAGGCTATCCCTGCCATCGGGCGAGACGAGTTACGAGTTCGTTCGGACGCCGGCCCTCGAAAAGCGAGAAATACCGATCATCTCGCCGCTAGAGGAAAGGATATCTTCGATGGAGTCTGGGCAAAGAAACGACCGCCCAACAACCCAACGCCCAAGGCGCGTTGCGTCCGCCCCAGTGATCGGGTACCATTTTTCTCCGCTTGCCCAGGTGGTGAAATTGGTAGACGCGCTGGCTTCAGGTGCCAGTGTCCGCAAGGACGTGAAGGTTCGAGTCCTTTCCTGGGCACCAGAGCACTGGATCCACACCATTAATGGGGGCAAGTGCCCAGACGAGCCTAAGCGCACATTACCCTCACGCGGAGTCGGTAGTTCTCGAAATTCCTGAAGCCATAGGCTTGTCTTGAGAGGGTTTCCATTTTGTTGTGGAAGCCTTCGGTGATCCCGTTGTTCTTAGAGAACCACATGGTGACGATTTCTTCGGCCCAAGACTTCAGGGTTTGGCCGAGAGTGACGAGGGGGGCGAGCTTGCAGTCCAGGAGTTCGCTAACGAGGCTCAAGAAGCGCACGACGAGCGAATAGCTGCTCTGCGATGCTCGATTCGCAGTGATTCTCACAGGGGTCACCCTTCGCTGTACTCACTGCGTATGTAAAGCCGGACGTACAGGTATGTGATAACGTGGTGGATTGCCACCGTTACGCAAACGGTTCCGATGCCAAGGGGGAAGCTCATCCTTCCGAAGTTGATGTTTGCAGCCAACACGAGCGCGACCGAGTTGCTCAGGGAAATGCAGGAGATATAGATGCAGTAGATGCTGCTCCAGCGGTAGGACCAAGCAGTCTGATTCCGCGAAAAGTCCAAGTACTTCTGAAGGCCGGCCCGCACCGCCTCGTCTTCCGGAGTCGACAGTAGCAACCGTTGCAGGCGCTTCCGCCTCTGGCGATAGTAGTCGCGGGCGATCCAGTTGCCCGCCAGCAGGAAGAGAGTGCCCAACCCAAACACGACAAGCACTAGCAAGGCGAAACTCCCAAAGAGGGTCAAACTGCTCGTCGCCGAGGGCGCTAGCTTGCCACCCGTGACCTGTTGCATTACGTAACCCAGGAAACCCAATAGGGCCATCGCCACCGTCATGTAGTTCGTGAAGAACCGATCCCGCGTGTCGTAGATCACCTTTGTGTAATTGGCAACACGGTCATATTCTTCGGCAACAAAGTTGCGGACGGCCTCGCTTGAGACCAACACCATCGTCGGGCTCTTGGAAGTCACCACCTTGTTCCTTGCGTTCTTCAGTCGAGCAAGTCGCATAGGATTTGGTATGCCCTCTCTGGCCCATAACCTTCCATAAAAGCGACGTCGGAGCCGGGCTGTATTTCACCTACCTGAACTCCGACGCACCCTAATGCTGCATCGAACATATCAAGGTCGGCGCCTCCCGGCTGCATCGAATCACCAACGGTAACGAGCGCCACAGGCGGGATCTCGCATCTGTGAAGCAGGTCGAGCATGGGTCTGGCTTTGTTGGAAAGCGCGATATCGATCGTTTCCTTGGCAGTAGGAACCATCACCTGAACGTGGTGGAGAGCGATCGCCGAGAAAGCGCTCTTGATGACATGCGCGAGTTTGTGCCTCGTGGCCCAATCCGATCCACAGTAGAAGTTGATCTGACCCGGCTTAACTTTCCATAAAGGTTTGGGCCACCTTAGTCGGGAGCAGACCGAGTCAAGCACTTTCAAGATCGCATGAACTTCTTCATCCTTGAAGCTCTGAAACTCATATTCGGCCATCTTGCGTGGCGTCCCATCAGCGTCCAGAGAATAGGCTGCTGTCCCGCTATCGACGTAAACGAGAAACGGATTTGACCACTCATGAGGCGCCTGGAGTTGAATCGACGCTGTGACCAAGCACGGCACGATGAGGGTTTGCAGACTGGCAAGGCTCGTGGCCGTCACGATGCCGATCTTGATGCCATCGCATGACAATCGGACAAGACTGGATGCGAGGTCCGGGCTCATGGGAATGTCGTGGACTGGGTCGATAAGGGTGCCCCGAACATCCAAGGCAAGCGCTTTCGTGGTCGTTCTATCAAGCAGATGGGCCATGAGCGTAAGAATGTATCCCTACGTTCCGGGCAGGGCGCGAAGATCGTCAGACAAGTGCGCACAGTCGGCAAGGGAAATGAGCATTGGTCCCGCGTCGGTGAACTCTACAATGGATACGGAAGCTACCGGGCAGGAGAATCGGTGACGGAAGAGGGCTACGTCTAGCCCCAAGAGACTGCATAAGAGGATCCGGATGGTCGCCTTATGTGAGATGAAGAGTATGTTACCGCCGACAAAGTCTCGCCTGACGCGGTCCACGACGTTCAGGGCTCGGCACGCAACTTCGTTTGCCGTCTCGCCGCCCGTGGGGGCGTGCCATGCGGGGTCACGAACCCATTTTGCAAAAGCCTCCGGATGGGAGTCCATCACTGCTTCCATCGACTGCCCTTCCCACTCCCCATAGGCCAGTTCTGACAACCCAGCATCGTGGAGGACCTCAATGCCGTATGCCTTCCCGATCGGTTTAGCCGTGTTGGCGGCCCGGATCAAGGTGCTGGAATACATCGCGGCCCACGGCAATGCTCCGTAATGGTCGGCGAAATCCTGCGCCATCCGTCGACCGGCAGTTGTGAGATCGGGGTCAAGTCCGGAACCGCAAAAGGCATTCTCCTCGCTGAACTGAGTCTGTCCGTGCCTTAGCAAATGTAAACGGAGATTCGTCATGCCCTTCACAAAGAAGTATGGCGCAGATAATGAATATATCACACATATCTCGGTAGACTAGGACACCAGAAGACCAGTATCTAAACTCATAGCCAAAATCGAGGTTCACATCGAACAACTTCGGCTCGCCTTGGCGGCTCGGAGAGTTCTCGGACGATGTCATCCGCCACAACCCATGCCAAGGAAACAGAAAGCTGGCATAGGACAGATCATACCGTTGAACGCCGAGGGTCCAGCGATGCATTGAACTCGGGATGCATGATCGAAGCGGCAGACGGCCGGGGCAAGCTCATCGAGTGCTATCGCGATCCCCGGCTGCTGCTGCCAACCTACAACGAGGCGGCGGACAAGCTCGGCAAGAACCTTCCGCGATGGTCGCCCGATCTGCTCAAAGTATTGCGATAAGGGCTTGTTCGAGAGCGGCGGCAAACGGTTCCGACTTCCATTCCCGGTAGCTTAAGGCCGCGCTCCGAATGACGGTTTCCGGACTAACCAACGGACGACCATTCGGAAGACTCGCCTGGACCAAGACGGCCGAATCCGTAAGCCGGAGCGCGCAACCGCATACCTTGAGGCCGGTCGTCTCATCGACCACGTCGTTGGGAGAGGAGAACGCGAAGCAGTCGGCCGTCTTCTTCCCCTGTCCGGACCATTTCGTATCCTCGGCGAGTCTGGCCGGCACGCCGCAGGCCCGAAGCCCGGCGACAAGTGGCCCTACGACGGCCCGATAAGCCGCCTTTAGAGCCCCTTTGTCCAAACCCAGCAAGTCGAGCGGGATCGCGAGACCGACGGTGACGTCATGGCCATGAAGGACGGCCTTGCCACCCGTTGGGCGAAGGACCCAGTTCGTATGCTCGGGATCGACGAGATCGCGTTCAGGCGACTGGAAACGGCCAAGGCTCACCCACGGACCATCCCAGCCGTAGACACGGCAGCCTGGCGCGCCGGCCTCCGCGTGATCGAGAAGATCGAGGTCCCGCGCCATGTTGGCATGGCCGTCGAGCTTGCCTTCGACGGTAAAGCTCAGCCTCACGGCCTAGAGCCTACCAGGTACAAGAAAACCGCCAACGGCTTTGGCCGTTGGCGGTTTTCTTCTCTAGCGTCAGCAGCGTTTACTTGCCGCCAGACTTGGACCCGAAATTCGCGGTTCCACCATTGGGTGGCGGAGTGAGGTCGTTCGGGCTTAGGCCCTTCGCGCCTCCCTTGCCGCCCTTCATCGCTCCCGCTTCTCCACCGCCGGCCGTTGTCGGACCTTTGGTCGGAGGAGCTCCGGCATTGGTATCATCCCCGCCGCTACAACCGGCGAGAAGAACCGAAATGACGATAACGGAGAGAATCGCGGTTTTCTTCATTACTGGAGGTCCCAGAGATACTTACTCGTATCGTTGATGACGACGGAGCTGTTAACTACCGTGGTATTCCAGTTCGTACCGGCCGCCAGGTTGCCCGGGGCCATCTTCTTCGTGTGACCGTCGACGAAGGACACGATGGAGTTGTTGGCTGCACGGATCGAGTTACCACCCGTCAGAGCGCCGGCAACGTTCGGAAGCAGGAGCGTGCTCTGATAGAAGCCGCTCGTTCCCCAGCTATCCAGACACCAGTCGTTGATGTGCCAGCAGTCCGGCGAGTCGACGGCGGCGGCGGCGAGCTGTCCGTTGGGGAACCAAGTCGCCCAGTCGGAGCCACTCTTCTGTTCGGAGTTGGCCCACTTCGAGCTGATCATAACCGTGTCGGCAGGATCGCCAACGGCGGTCGACGAAAGACCGGACTCAGGGCCATTTTGAACATGCATCGGGCTCAGATACGTGTAGTTGTATCCGTACTGGATGTAATAGGTGTCGTAGTTGGTCTGCGGAAGGCTCGTAGACTTAGGATTCGGAACCGCGAGCGGATCCATGTAAATCTGCGAATTCTTGACGTACGGGGCGATGCTCCAGCTCCAGACCGAGAAGCAAAGGCCGGCACCATAACATCCCTGGTCGTTACCGGTGTTCCAAGCCGTACCGAGCGGAAGATCGTCATCGAAGTCGCCGGCATACATGATGTTGCCGAGCGTCTCCTGCTTGACGTTGCTGAGGCTGGCCGCCGCCTTTGCGGCTTGCTTCGCCTGGGCGAAGACTGGGAAGAGGATGGCAGCGAGAATGGCAATGATTGCGATTACAACGAGTAGCTCAATGAGCGTAAATGCTTTTCTATTCATAGCTTTATTCACCGGAACCTCGCATAAGGTCTGGTTCCCCAAGTTTGACTGACACTACGTTGCAAGAACATGCGCATCAGATCCGAAGCAAGAATAATTGGGCCAACAATGGCAATTATAACGATATCGCGGCGAGAATCAAACGTAGACTTTTGCCCCGATATTCATAAGACTGCCGAAGTTTAGCAGAAAGTTTACGTCGGCGCAATAATTCTGAATTTTACGCGTGTTCCTACCTGTTCGGCTTTGGGAACAGGAGCGCCGACCGCCTCAGGCAACGCTGCGGACGGCTTGAGCAAAGCCCAAGCCGTCCCGAAAGCTCAGTCGCAGCGAACGAATTGGTAGTAGCGTTCGCCGCCTCGATCCACGATTCGCCGCTCGAAGCGGCAACCGTCCCGGTAGAAATACGGGAGGCTGAAGTAGTGAGCCCGCGCCCGGCGATAGGGATCGGAGCATGAGCGGTCCTCGTCGTAACGCCAAATCGCGTAGAGCGCCCCGACAGAGCCGGAGAAGGTCAAGAAATCGTCGTGATCGAGGAGGCCGAGCAGGCTCACCGCGCCGAAGGTCACGGCAATATCGCGCCACTCGTTCCGGCTGCTGCCGCGAAAGACGTAGGACGTGTCGCGGTAGTAGTGATCGTCGCTGCGATCCCGATTCCGGCTGCGATCGTTGTCCCAATTTCGATTTCGGTCCCTGTTCCAATTTTGTTCGCGGTCCCAATTTCGGTTGCGGTCGGCGCGCCGGTCGTTATCATACTGCTGCCTCGCCGTCGGCGATTGTCGGCCGCTATCGCGCCAGTCACGTCCGTTATCGGAGCGCCTGTTGTCGGAATGTCTGTCGTCGCGTCGGTCGCCGTCTCTCCTATTTTCGTTACCCGACCGATCGGTTCGGCGACTGTCGGAACCGTGGTTCGACCGCGAGTCCCGATCTCTCGATTGCGCGGAAACGGCCAGCGGAGCCGCCATCAATGAGGCCAGAGCCGCGATGAGCATCCAGTTAATCTTCATATGAACTCCTGAAATCGTGCGCTCCTCGTTCTATAAATATGGGAACGGCAGCGTCAATCGTTCCGACGAGTTTTCGCTGCGACGGTTTCGGCGACTACTGCAGACTCTTGTGCCCGATGTACAACTCGCCGGAAAAGTCCCAGCCGGCAACCTTCTCCGGATTCTCGGTCCAAATCACCCACATGTTGTCCCCGTCGGAGCAGCAGCTCAGGAAGTCGAGCGGAGGACGAATCGCGGCCCAGTCGCTCGAAACCCTCTCCGAGGCCCCAAATCCGCTCGCCGGGTCCCAGGTCGCCGTGCGAACATGCCAGAGCCCGACCGTCTTATCGTTGACCTTGCTCGTACCGGAGCGATTGTCGACGAACGCCAAGTGAATGCGGCCTTTCGGATCGGAGCAAATCCAAGGCAGAGTTTGGCAGTAGGTCCCGACGAGGGCCGATGGGCCGCCCGCCTTCAGAAAGTCATGCAGAGTCTGCTCGATCTCCTTCGGGCTCAGACAGGGTTTCGGAGAGCTCCAAGTCTGCCCGCCGTCGGTCGTGACCCGGTAGAAGGCGAGCAGCGGCTTCACTTCTTTTCCGTCGACGGTCAGGCTCAAATAGTCTTGGTAAACCATCATCGCCGTATCCTTGCCGACGGCGGCGATGCTCCCCAGCATCCATCGCTCCTGGGTGTCCCCAAACGCCGCATGGGTCGCCCCAATTTCGGTCTGGTTCGTCCAGGTCTTCCCACCATCGTTGCTGACCGCAGCCTTGTACTTATCGATCTTGTTGCAATCGGCCGTCGTCGCCCAGCCGGCGTAAATGCGCCCTTCGGAGCCGATCGTCAGGTAAGGATCGACCGGATAGCTCCCCGCCGGCTCCCGGTCGATTCTCGCAAGGGTCTTGAATGTCTTGCCTTCGTCGGAGGACGAGGCGTAAAAGACGCCCTTCGACTTCGGCCCCCCGATATAGCCATCCGAGTAATCGAAGCCGACCTGGCCGGTTGTGGGATGGACGACGATCCATTCCCGGTCGTACGAGCCGAGCAGCGCGCCCGCTTTCTCGATGTTCGCGCCCTTGTCCGAGGAAGTGACGACCTGCATGCCACTGACGCCGGGCCGGATATAGATGACGTAGAGCCGCCCATCCGGGGCAACGGTCGAACAAACGTCGCACATCGACTCGGGCAAGTCGTGGCTAATGGCGAACGTCTTGCCGAAATCGTGGCTGACATACAGCTTGGCCGGCTCGTGGCTCGTGGCATAGACGTTGCCCTTGCCATCGGTGCTCACGAAGGCCTCGCCCCCCGTGCCGAGTTTCTGAACATCCTTCCATTGACAGAGGGCAACCGAGGCCAAGGACAGAGAAAGCAACGTGAGGAGGCACCGCTTCATAACGGTTTAGAATACGCGAGCCGGAGCCCCATTCGTCGCAGGTAGCTAACTTATCCTTCGTAAGGCCAAGTCGGCAACGTATGGGCAAGCGGTCGGTCGCTCCGATATCCCAACTCGTATTCGGCCTGCACGAGCGTGTGGATCTCGTGAGTGCCCTCGTAGATCATCGCTCCGCGCGAGTTGCGGAAATAGCGCTCGACCGGGAATTCGTCGCAATACCCGTAAGCGCCGTGAATCTCGACGGCCTTGTTCGCGGCGTCGAACGCCGCCGCGCAGTTCGTCCACTTGGCAAGCGAAACTTCTTTCGTATGGCGCAAGCCGACGTTCTTCATCCAGCCCACCTTATAGTAAAGGAGCCGGCCGATTTCCCTTCCCTGCACCATCGAGGCGATCATCTGCTGGACGAGCTGCTTCTTGCCGATCGCCTCGCCGCCGACCGTCCGCTCGTTGGCATACTTCACGCAAGCGTCGAGGCAGGCCTGGATAATTCCCACCGACCCGGACGCGACCGTGAACCGGCCATGGTCGAGAGCCGACATCGCGATCCTGAATCCGTCGCCTTCTTCACCGAGCATGTTTTCCGTCGGCACCCGGACGTCGGTGAGGAATATCTCCCCCGTGTTCCCCGCCCTGACGCCTAACTTGCCATGCAGGGGCCGGGATGAGAATCCCGCCATCGTCCGGTCCACGATAAATCCGGCATGGCGCGGCTTTTCGCCGCTATCGGCGAGGCGGCAGATAACGAGGAACTGATCGGCATAGTCGGCAAGGCTGATCCAGGTTTTGCTGCCGTTGAGCACATAACTCTCCCCGTCCTTCTTCGCGGAAGTCTTGATGTTGATCGCATCCGATCCCGCGTTTGGCTCGGTCAAGGCAAAGCCCGCGACCTTGTTGCCGCTTGCCAGCGCCGGCAGCCACCTTTTTCGCTGCTCCTCGGTTCCCCATTGCAGAATGGTAAGGCAATGCAAGCCCGAGTGGACGCTCATCACGACACGAGCCGAGGTGTCGGCTCGCTCGAGCTCTTCGCACGCAATTCCGAGGGAAATGTAGTCGGTTCCCGAGCCCCCATAGACCTCGGGGATGGCGATGCCCAGAATGCCCGCGGCCGCCATTTTGTCGAGCATCGCGCGGTCGCTTCGCGCTTCCCGGTCCCGCTCCCGGATGTCCGGCACAATCTCCGATTGCCCGAACTTGTAGGTCGATTCACGGATGAGTTCATGCTCTTGCGAAAGCGAGAAATCCATGCACGTAGGTTACCGGGGATGGAACAATCTGGACCATGAACGCCCCAGGCGAACGGCCATGGCCCAATCCTGAAGAGATCTTCAAAGTAACTCAGGAAAAGCACGCTCAGCGACAGCGGGATCGCCGAAACCGGATGATCGAATCAGGACCGCCCGAGCTTCGAAATCTGCGAATCAAGATGGCCGACCTCATGGATAACGCCCGCCGGCGCCAAGACGATGCAGGCCATTCGCGCCGACTACGACGCTCGGCCGCAAAGCCTCAAGGAGCCGGGCGAGCCGCATACTAGACACACATCTATATAATTGGCTTATCGTGGATCGGCGGAAGCTGAACGTCGGAATCGGTGTTGCATGTGCGGCAAGTTGAAGTCGTAGGTCACGAAGCTAGTTGTAGGACTCCATGGCGCCGTTTGCAGCGATTGCATCGAACTTTGCTGCGATATCCTCCGAGTCGCCCAACCCGAGATCCGCCAACACGTCCAAGCCGACAATGCTACAGCGCAAAACGTCTTTGTCGACGTGCCGCCACATGTCACCAAGCGCTCGGGGGACCTGACGCTGTCCGGCATGCCCTCACTCTTCTCGCGCGAATGGTCGAAAGGCGGGCCAACGCGCTTGCCGAGGCGAGCGGCGAGCGGCTCTAATCCTAGCTTGCGGCATTGATCGCGAACGATGCGCAGAGGAAACGCATAATGAATAGTATGATCTGGCGCATTATTCTTGAGCAGGACGCAGAAACTGGTGAGTGGGCAGCTTGGTGCCCGGAGCTTAAGGGTTGTATTTCGGCGGGAATGACTCGTGACGAAGCCGTCGAAAACATGAAGGAGGCCATCGCTCTTTACCTTGAGCCGCTGCCCATCGAGACGCCCCCAGGGGCATTCGAGTTGAAGGTCGCAGTCTAGAGTGTCCGGAAAGATCCGGCGGCTATCAGCGAAAGAATTGGAATCGCTTCTTTCCCGGTTCGGTTACGCCCTTGTTTCCCAACGGGGCAGCCATCGAAAATGGTGGAACCAGCAGTCCAACATTCAGGTCACCGTGCCATTGCACGGAAATCAACCGCTGCCCATTGGGACTCTACGACAGATTCTCACTCACGCCGAGATTCCCGAAGCTGAATGGCGTGAGTAAGCGAACGCAGTTAGTGCCCCCGCGGAGCCGGCGAAGACGGCCCTTCCGCGAATCCCTCCTTCATCAGCGTCGACAGATCGAAGATCATTCCGCCACCTCCTGAGGCTGACACGCTGGGAAGCTTTCCGTCCCATTTCTCGATCCATTCCCGGGCGATGACAAGCGCGCCTCCCTGAACCTTCAGCGACTCCGCGTTCAGTTTCGCGGCTTGCGCCGTTCCCTCCGCCTTCGTCACGTCCGTCTGCTTTTGCAGTTCCGCTTGCTGGAGGACGTATTTCTGCTTCTCGGCTTCCTGCTGCGCCACCTGCTTGGCTTCGATGGCTCGATTGAATTCCGGCGAGAAGTCGAAGTTGGTGATCGAAAGCCCGGCCGGCTCGACGATGATGTCGTAAGCCTTGAGCCGGGCGGTAATGTCCTGCTCGACTTCCGACTTGACCTGCGAGCGGTTCTTGATCAGCTCTTCGGCGGTGTACTTCGCCGTAACCGTCTTCAAGGACTCTTGCACGGCGGGGTCGATGATCCGGCTGTTGTACTCGGTTCCCACGTTGCGATAGATCGAGGCGATTCGAGATGGGTCGACGTGGAAGTTCAGGGCCAGGGACGTCGTGACGGTCTGGAGATCGCGCGAGGCCGCCGTCGCCTTGCTCTCCTCCTTTTGGGTCCTGGTCTCCATCAGCACCGTCGAGTCCATGCCAGGAGTAATCAGATGGATTCCCTCCGTGAGGTCGCCGAACGCGGCGCCAAAGCGAAGTAGAACCGCCCGGTTGCCGGATGGCACGATCACGACCGACGCGACAAGAAGCCCCCCGACGATCATCAGGACCCCGACGACCCGAGCCGTCCAGGCGTAGGCGTTCATGTTGACGTGCTCAGGAGTCTGCTTATTCAGTCCCTTCAAGACAAAGGAGAATATGAAGATGATGAAGCCGAAAACTGCGAGTGCCATGTTTCCCTCCACACGAAATACGGTGGATCGTTTGGTTAGGCTTCAGAGATAAACATGGCTGACTTTTCAACCCGACCCTGCAAGGCCCGATGCGAGGACGTCGCCTGGTTCGAAGGGCATTGGTCTGGAGAGCGCAACGGAGAGCCGGTCGAGGAGTATTGGAGCGCCCCCGCCGCCGCGAGCATGATGGGCATGTTTCGCTGGATTCGCGACGGCGCCGTTCGCTTCTTCGAAATCCTGACCGTCGAGGAGAGCGGCGAGGGCCTCGTTCTCCGTGTGAAGCACTTTCACCCCGGACTCAAGGGCTGGGAGGAAAAAGACGAGTCGGCCGAATTCGACCTCGTCGATGTCGCCGGCCGAAGAGCCGTATGGCTGATGCGCGGACGAGAGGAGCCTCTCTGGCTCCTCTTCGTCCGTGAGGAAGACCGCTTTATCGTCTGGTTTGAGAAAGCAAACGAGGCGGTTGCCGAATCCTCAAAATTCGCCTATCGACGCGTTTAGTCGGCTCGGTTGAATTCCGCGTCGATCTGGAAATGAATCTCCTTGCCGACGAGGACGCCGCCCGCTTCGAGGGCTTGGTTCCAGGTCATGCCGAAGTCCTCCCGGTGGATCACACCGCTCGCGCTGACGCCGATCACGTAGCCTCCGAAATGGCCCTTCGTTTCCGGCGTCGCTTCCGCTTGGAAGACGACTTCTTTGGTCACGCCCCGGATCGTCAGGTCGCCGACGATCTCGTACTCCCCGTCTCCGGCCTTGCTCACCCTCGTGGACTTGAAGGCGATCGTCGGAAACTGCTCGACGTCGAGGAAATCCGGGCTCTTCAGGTGGCCGTCCCGCTGTTCGTTGCGGGTCGTAAGGCCCTTCGCGTCGATCGTGACGTCGATCTGCGTCGCGGTCGGATTCGCCGGATCGAACGCCAGCGTTCCCTTCACCTCGCCGAGCTGCCCATGAACCTTCGCGACCATCATGTGCCGCACCCAAAAGTGGATCGCGGAATGATTCGGATCGGCTGTGTATGTATTTGTCTTGATAAGAGTTCCCTGTTCCATTTCCTTGCCTCGAATGCTTGACTGTCGAAGAGTTGTTGACTCCTCTATTATTGTATACGCAATAGTTGTTATGACAATTACATATTTCGAAACAAATTTTTGCCGCCGCGACAGAAAATGTCGCGGCGGCGTCGTTATGGAAACCCTTGCGAGCCTAAGCGCTCTTGATCTCGATATCCACGCCGCTTGGGAGATCGAGCCGCATGAGGGCATCGATCGTCTTGTTCGTCGGCTCGAGGATGTCGATGAGCCGGTTATGAGTTCGGAGTTCGAAGTGCTCCATCGACTCCTTGTCGATGTGGGGGCCGCGGATCACGCAGAAGCGGCGGATATTGGTCGGAAGGGGGATCGGACCGGCGACGCGAGCGCCCGTGCGCCGGGCGGTGTCGGTGATCTTCTCGGCCGACTGGTCGATAATGCGATGGTCGTAGGCGCGCAGCCTGATGCGTACTTTCATGGATTGCCTCGGATTCTGTTTTTCACCCGCCGCGAATTCCAGCCGCCTCGGCAAAGGCAGCCCAACCTCTCGGCGTGAAAGAGAATTATACCCGCGTCAGTTCATGCTGAGCGTGCCGGTATACGTGAGCGAGGTCGGATACGTAGTAGAAGCCTCGGTGCCGATTCGGTATTCCGTGGTGCTTCCATCCGTCGGGAACTGACCGCGGATGAAGAAGTTGCCCATATTCGGCACCGCGCCCGAAACCGTAAACCCGCCGCTCGTGCTCGTAATGCTTCCGGTCACGTTGTACGTTCCAGCCGTGAATTTGAAGTCCGAGTCGGTGCCGTCGGCCCCGGTGACGACCATCGTGCCGGCGACGATGCCGCTGGAATCGCTGGTGAGATGGAGCGTGCTCGACTTATTGTTGTCGAGCGTTGCCGTACCGGTATATGATCCGGCCCACGTGTTGAAGTCGACGCCCTTGCCTCCGCACCCGGACAGGAGGATCGCTAGGAGGGTGACGGCGAATGCGATACACGCGGAAAACAGGACACTTCGCTTCATTCGTAAAATTCCTCAGCCGGCAGGCTCGAATATTACCGACTTCCGGGGAGACTTGGCGTTGCGGTCAAATTCTCCCCAACTAGAGACGGGGCCAGAATGTCCGGCGCACCGTCTCCAATTCACTACTGCCCAAACAGGCCAAACGTGACCGACGTCGGGTGCTTGGCATCGTGGTAGATCGAGATCGTCGCCTTCTGATAGTCGGAAGGAGCGGCATCGTAGATGTCCACGAACTTGTTGGGGTTCCGGTCCACAAGCGGAAACCAGTCGCTCTGAATCTGGATCATCATTCGGTGCCCTTTCTTGAACGTGTGGAACAGATCGTTCATTTTGAAGTGGACCTCGGTCGGCTGGCCCGGAACGAAGGGCTCCGGCTTCTCGAAGGAGTTGCGGAATTTGCCTCGCATGATGTCCGCGCGGACGTTCTGCTCGTACCCGGACATATCGTAGCCTCGCGGGCTGGCGGGACTGTCCAGCGGCCAGACGTCAATTACCTTGACGACGAAGTCGGCGTCGGTTCCCGTCGTCGAAACCCACAGATCGACATCGACCGGGCCGGCCACCGTCATGTCCTTCGTGAGGACGTCTCCCTTGAAGCCCAACACGTCCGATCGGGCATCCGCCCACCGCTGGTCGTCGATCATGTACTCGCGAGTGCGGCGCGCCGTCTCCGGCTTGGCCAGATAGGGCGTGGGGTCGCTCGGATCGTTGACGTAAGTGTATGGCGGCCCTTCGGTCGGCTTCGTCCGCGTCAGCGTGTACCCGTCGCCCAGGTAGATGCTGAGCTTGCCGAGCCCGGCCGGCGGCCACTGAGGGAACGTCATCCACCTGTTCGAGCCGGTTTCGAAGACCGTCGCCTTGGCGGGAGGGGGAACGTCCACGCCGCGAAGGTATTTTTCGAAGAACGGAAACTCGATGTTGTCTTGGAAGTATTTGGAGGTGTTCTCGCCAAAATCGAGGTCGCCGAACGTCTTCCCCATCGGGCCGGCCCACATGCCGTGATACCAGGGCCCCATAACCATGAAGTTTGGAGTGCTGGGGTTCTGGGCGCCGATCGCTTTCGGCAAGTGGAGCGCGCCATACATATCCTCGGCGTCGAACCAACCGCCCACCGTCAGCACCGCGCACTTGACGCCTTTCATGTGACTCTCGAGGTTGCGAGCCTTCCAATAGTCGTCATACGTGCCGTGCTGCATTAGCTCGTCCCAGTAAGGAATCTTGTTCTCATACTCCTTCGTTCCAAAGTCGGCATCGGAGCCGACGCCGAGAAAGAACTTGTAGGCTCCGTCCGTTCCGTGATCGATCCTCATGCCGTCCGGCCTCGGGCCAGGACCGGATCGCGGCAAATCGAAAAAGGAAGAAAAGTCGAAGCTGTCTTGCAGGAAGAAGGCCCCGTTGTGATGGACGTCGTCGCCAAGGAACCATTCGCTGACGGGAGCCTGCGGAGAGATCGCCTTCAGAGCAGGATGGCTATTAATGCCCCCCGCGCCCGCATAGAACCCGGGATAGGAAATCCCCCAAAGGCCGACCGCCCCATTGTTGTCGGGCACGTTCTTGACAAGGTAGTCGATCGTGTCCCACGTGTCCGTGCTCTCGTCGACCTTCTGACCGGGCACGAGCTCCGGGCGAATGTTTACGTAGTCGCCTTCCGACATGTACTTGCCCCGCACGTCTTCGAAGGCGAAAATGTATCCCGCCTCTCGCAGCTTGATGCTTCCCCGGAAGCCCTTGAACGCGGTCGGACCATAGGGGCCGGCGCTATAGGGCGTTCGTTCCATGAGGATCGGGTGCTTGCCGGGAACGTCCTTGGGGACGTAGACGGCGCAATAGAGCTTCACGCCATCCCTCATCGGGATCATGTACTCGATCTTCGAATAGTGGTCGACGGTTCGGTAGGGGGTTTGCTGAAAAGCGACGACAAAGGCCAGAGCCGGTAAGAGCGTTAACATCGAAATCTCCGCCACGGAGAATACACCGTTAGCGAAGACGTCTATTAGCTTAAACGGGAGCTTTAGCCGGCCAGCGAGTGAGCGACGTAGGCGTCGAGCTTGTCCGCTGCCGAATTACAGAGGTTGACGACCTTATCCAACGACAGCCGATCTTCAACGCCCTTCGTCTTCCGCGCCATGAACAAATAGGCGACGGCGAGACCGGCGATCGCGGTGACGGCCAGCGCGGGATATAGAGCCCGGCTCGTCCCGGTTTGACTGTTTTCTTGGCTATCGGCCATGTCGTTCACCTCGCACACCCTCTTATCTTTGATCATCGTCTGCGTGCGCGGTTTCTGGAGGTTTATGACGCTCATGCGCGCCTCGATTGTTCGTAGCCCAGCAATAAGACCTACACCCACGGAGTCCTCCCTTGCCCTCGGTACACTTCTAGGCTCATGCTGGACAACCTGACGAAGCGGCTATCGGGCATCTTCTCCGGCCTTCGACGAAGGGGCAGGATCACTCCTGACGATGTCAACGAGATGCTCCGCGAAGTTCGCGTCGCCCTCTTGGAGGCCGACGTCAACTTCGGGGTCGCCAAGGAGATCATCGCGAAAATCCGAGAGAAGGCGGTCGGCGAGGATCTTTTTGGCAGCCTTAACGCCGAGCAGACGATTATCAAGATCGTCCGCGACGAGCTCGTCGCCGTTCTCGGAACCGAGCCCGCTCCATTCCGGTGGGGATCGCAGCCGCCGACCGTTATCCTCATGTGCGGCTTGCAGGGCTCCGGTAAGACGACGACCTGCGCCAAGCTTGCCGTCTGGCTGAAGAAACAGGGCAAGAAGCCGATGCTCGCCGCCTGCGACACCCAGCGGCCGGCCGCCATCACTCAGCTTCAGGTTCTCGGCGAGCAAGTCGACGTGCCGGTCTACGCGAAAACCGATGGAACGAAACCGCCCCAAATCGCCAAGGAGGCCCTGGAGCGGTGCCGCCATCTGCTCCTCGATACGCTCATCGTCGACACCGCCGGCCGCCTTCAGATCGACGAAGCCCTCATGGCCGAGCTGAAGCAGGTCTACCAGGTCGCCAAGCCGAACGAGGTCTTCCTCGTCCTCGACTCGACGACGGGACAGGAAGCCGTCAACGTCGCTCAAGCCTTTCACGAGCAGGTCCAAGTGACCGGCGCGATATTCACGAAGCTGGACGGCGACACGCGCGGCGGCGCCGTCCTCAGCGTACGCGCGGCAACCGGCGTTCCCGTCCGCTTCATCGGCGTCGGTGAGCAGGTCGAGGCCCTCGACTTCTTCTATCCGAACCGCATGGCCGAGCGCATCCTTGGCTTCGGCGACATCATGGGCCTGATCGAGCAAGCGGAAGCGTCCGTCGACAAGGCCCAAGCGAAGGAAATGGAGGCCCGCGTCATGCAGGGCCAAATGGACTTCGACACGATGCTCTCGCAGTTCGCGATGATGCGCAAGATGGCGGGAGGCGACATGCGGAGGCTGCTCAAGATGATCCCGGGAGTCAATCAGATTCCCGAAGAGGCGATGAGCCAGTTTAACGACAAGTCGATCAACCGTCTGGAGGCGATCATCCTGTCGATGACGCCGAAGGAACGGCGCAATCCGGACATTATCAACGGATCGCGGCGCAAACGGGTCGCCGCCGGTTCGGGCACTTCGGTGGAAGAAGTCAACAAGCTGATCAGCCAGCTCTATGAAATGCGACGGGGAATGAAGCAGATGGGCAAGCTTCAGGAACGCATGAAGAAGAAGCACGGCCGGAGGCGATGAAGCTCGAAGCCTATTCTTATTTCGGCGAGGTCGTTCGAGTCGAGGAACGGGGCTCGATGCTGGTCACGGAAACTGCGTACGAGCCTTCGATGCATCTACCCGGCCACAGCCACGGGAGCAGCCACCTTGCGATTCTCGTCGAGGGCTGCTATCTGGAGCGGATGGGCTCAAAAGCCTGTCTCTGGTTCCCAGGCGACGCCGTCCTTTATGACCCGGACGTGCAGCACGATAATCTCTTCGGGGCGCGGCCGGCCCGTTGTCTCAACCTCGAATTCGAGACAGGCGATATGCCTCACGAATGCATGGCAACCGCTTCGTACGTCCCAACGGAAATCCGGACTCTGATCGCTTCCGCCGGCGAGGACCGCTGGGTCGGGAGTCCGGATTGGATTCGGCGTGCGAGAGCGCGGATCGATGCAACCCCTTCCCTTTCCCTCGGCCCGCTTGCCGAGGAGCTTGCCGTCCATCCAAGCTATCTCGCCAAAACTTTCCGTCGCGCATACGGGCTTTCGGTCGGCCAATATGCCCGCCTGCAGCGAATCCGGTTCGGCGCAAAGCTCCTGATCGAGTCGGCCTGCCCGATCGCGGAGATCGCCTTCGACGCCGGGTTCTTCGATCAAAGCCATTTCGCGAACGCCTTCGCGAGCCTTGCCGGATTCACGCCGGCCGCCTTGAGGCGCGTCGTCCACGCCTGAATTGGCTCCGATTTTCCAAGAAACGGCCGTCCGGCAACGACAAGAATCGAGACATGATTTGCGCCCTCTGCCTGGCCATAACGATGCCACGCACTCCTTCGATCGACTTGCGCTGCGCCTTGAGCCCCGAAAGGGCGAGCATGCACGTGGCATGCACGGTCGCCTTCGTTCCCGGCGACAAGGCCACGGATACGACGACGTTCACGCTCGCCGACGAAATGGAGGTCCCGAAGGTGCGTATCCTGGCGCCGGCGGAGATCGCCGGTGAGGCGACGGCGACCAAGAAATCCTCCGTCGCGCACGACGTGACCTACGAGGTCCGTCTGCCCAAGCCCCTCAAAGCCAACCAGGAGCTGAAGCTCGGCTTCGACTATTCCAGCAAAGCCCCGAGGGGCTTTGTGTACCTGCTGGGAACAAAGGAGTGCCTCGCCGGAGGCTACAACACATGTTGGTTTCCTGCCGTTGGCGATTCGCGCCGGATGACGGGAAAGATCGAGTTCGATACTCCAGCCGGATTCATAGTCAAGGCATCCGGCAAGGAGATTTCGGCCCGGGAGGAAGGCGGGCGGCGCAAGACGAACTTCGAGCTCGGCCAACCAATTGTGCCGACCTTCGCCGCCGCTCCGTTCAAGGTCATCCGCCTTCCCGGAACCGTGCCGATGACGCTCTATTTGCTGAAGGACCGTCCCGTCGCCCAGGAATACGCGGAAGGCTGTTCGAATATCCTTGGCGTCCTCACTCGAGAATTCGGGCCTTACCCGTTTCCCGACTTTTCGATCATTGAGACTCCTTCCCCCGAATCGAGCAATGAGCTTGGCTTCTCCGGAGCCTCTTTCGAAGGCTTCATGTTCGCCGACTCCGACAGCGTCGACGACGGCTTCAATCTGGCCTACTTCGGACACGAAATCGGCCATCAATGGTGGGGCAACCTCGTCCAAATGGATGGAGACAAAGGCGCTTACATGCTCGGCGAGGCGATGGCGCAATACGGCTCGCTCCAGTGCGTGGACCAGATCGGCGGCTCGGTCCTCGCCGCGCGCTACCGCTCGTTTGGCTATCCGGCGTACAACAGCATGCAGTGCGGCTGGGGCGCTCTTCTCTACGGTCCGACCGACGCGGATCGTCCCCTCGCCCACATGCCGCCGGCCTACGACCCGATCTACCACCAGCTCGCGAATTCGAAAGGCTTCCTCGTCTGGGACACGATCGCGCGCCAGATCGGCCGCGACCGGTTCCGTAAGGCTCTCCACGCCGTGACCTCGAAGTACGCTTGGCGATCCCTCACCTTCGACCAATTCCTCGACGAGATACGCGCGGCTGCCGGGCAAGACGTCAATCCGATCTTGGACCAATGGCTCGAGCGCAAGGGTGCGCCCGTCGTTTCCTCGACCTGGCAATCGCGCTCCGGCGGCATCGACTTGACTCTCCGCCAGACCGCGCCGGCCTATCGACTGCGGTTGCCCGTAAGGATCTCCTTTGACGATGGCAGCGCCATCGCGAAGGTGCTGGAGTTCGACGGGGAATCCAAGACCTTCTCGATTCCAGCGTCGAAGCGGGTCGCCGCCGTGGACGTCGATCCCAACTGGGAGGTCTTCCACTCGACGCCCGAGCGGCAAGCCGAGGCGACAGCCCTCAAGGACTATTCGGAAGCTCTGTTCGCTTCGATGCGGCTGCAAGAGGATGCCGAGACCCTGTTCAAGCAAGGACTCAGCCGCGTGGAAATACCGGATCGGTTCGGAGAGGCCTTCATGCTTCACATGGGCCTCGGCAACCTTTACCGGCGCGCGAACCGGCCGGCAGAAGCCAAGGAGCAGTTCGAGCAGGCCCTGCGATGCCCGGTCCGGCGACCGGAACTGGTGCCCTGGGTCCTCTTCAGGCTCGCCGGTACCCTGCGCGCGCAGGGCGACGAGAGGGCAGCCATGCAAGCGGCGGAGGATACGGAATCGGCTCTAAAGGCCCTCCCCTATCGGCTTGGCTTCGAATCGAACCTCGCCAATTTCCTCCATTCCGGGCACTAGGAGGAAGCAAGTTAGCTGCGCGTGTGGATATAATAAGCAGTTCTCACGGACCGTTCGCGCGCCTCACCGTCCTCGCGTCGCGCTCGGTTCGAAAGACGATTTACGAAACCATGGTAAAGATTCGACTTCGACGCATCGGCACAAAGGGCCGCCCATTCTATCGCGTTGTGGTGGCCAAGAGCACGGCCGGACGCAACGGCGCTTTCGTGGAGACGATCGGCACGTACGATCCGGTTGTGAAGCCGACGCTCATCAATATCAACGAAGAGCGAGCCCTCCACTGGCTGATGCAGGGAGCCCAGCCGAGCGAGACCACGGCGATCCTCCTCAACAAGATCGGCGTCCTGGCCAAGTACTTCGAAGCCCGGCCCAGCGCGAAGAAGCAATACAAGTTCCTCGACAAGCGAACGGCCGCGATTTCCGTGCCGACGGCGATCGAAGCGCCCAAGGCAGAAGCCGCACCCGCCCCGGCCCCGACGCCTACACCCGAGCCTGCGGCGCCGGAGCCCGCACCCGAGCCGGCAGCGGAAGCAGCGACCACCGAAGAGGCTTAAACCATGAGCACCTACGGCGGTTTTGTGGAGCATCTGATCAAGTCCGTGGTCGAGAACCCGGAGCAGGTCGAAATCGAAGAAGACGCGGACGGCAACACCCGTACGTTCTATGTGAACGTCAATCCGGAAGACGTCGGCAAGGTGATCGGCAAGTCGGGACGCGTGGTTTCCGCAATTCGCTGTGTGGTCAGCGCGGTGGCCGCGAAGTCCCGCGAAAAGGCGTTCGTAAAGATCGTTACCGACTAAGCGGCTCCCCGGTCCCATCCGAGAGTCGAGACCGGGCTTGCGCTCCGACGCCAAGTCGTTACGGCGTTGGGCTCTGCGGGTAGCGGGGATAGGCGTTCGGCTGGTTCGACTGCAAGCTCCGCAGGTGCTTTAGCTCCCTTTCGATCGGCCATTCCGAGAAGGCGAAAGCGATGAACAGGATCAAATTGAGGCATGGCACGATGACGGCCAAGGCATACCAGCCGGGGTAGCCCGCTTTGGTCGCAATCTTCCAATAAACGACCACCATCAGAACGACCAGGACCATTTCGAATATGAGGATCGCGCCGAACGATCCTGCGGCAATCGCGTTGTCTGGGTTCATAATCGGCTTTTTGTAGCACGTTTGCGTTAGCCCCGCAAGCAGAATTCTCATAATAAGAGATATGCAGTCGCTGATCCTCGATGCCCTTGCCGAACGCGTTCTCGTTTTCGACGGGGCCATGGGCACGCAAATCCAGAACGCCGGCCTTGAGGTCGCCGATTTCACCTTCGAGGGGCGTCATCTCGACGGCTGCAACGAAATCCTGAATCTCACCCGCTCCGACGTGATCCAGACGATCCATGAGCGGTATCTCGACGCAGGCGCCGATCTCATCGAAACGAACACCTTCGGGGCCACGTCGATCGTCCTCGCCGAATATGAGATCGAGGGCATGGTCTACGATCTGTCCCTCCGAGCGGCTCGCATCGCCCGAAAGGCCGCCGACTCCCGGAGCACGACGAAGAAGCCGCGATTCGTCGTCGGCGCCATCGGCCCCGGAACCAAGCTCGTCTCCCTTCGACAGACCACCTGGCAGGAGTTGGAAACGACCTATACGGACGGCTTCCGCGGCCTGCTCGAAGGCGGCGCCGACGCGCTGCTTCTCGAAACGCTCCAAGACCTCCTGATGGTCAAGGCGACGATCATCGCCGCTCAAAACGCAATGGCAGAGACGGGCCGCCGAGTGCCTCTCTTCGTCCAGGTCACGATGGAGCAAACCGGGACGATGCTGCTCGGCTCGGAGATCGGCGCCGCCCTGAACATGATCGAGGCCTTCCCCGCCGTCGTCGCGTTCGGGCTCAACTGTGCCACCGGCCCCGTCGAAATGGCTCCGCATATCCGCTTCCTCGGCCAGAAATCGACGCGACCGCTGAGCGTCCAGCCGAACGCGGGCTTGCCGGTGATGGAGCAAGGGCGCGCCGTTTACAAGCTGACCCCGGAAGACATGGCCCGCCATCACAGCCGCTTCGTGGCCGAGCACGGCGTCGCCCTCGTGGGAAGCTGCTGCGGCAGCACGCCCGAGCATACGAAGGCGATTGCCGAGGCGGTCGGCGGCCACGCCCACACCGCCGACTGCCACTGGCGGCGAGTGCGGCACTTGTTCCCCGGATTCGATTTCGACCTTACGGATTCGGAGGCCAAACAGGAAGGCTTCGCCCTCGTCGGCTGCTCCAGCCTGTACCAGTTCCAGCCCTATCGGCAGGATTCCAGCTTCCTCATCGTCGGCGAAAAGACGAACGCGAACGGATCGAAGGCCTTCCGCGACATGCTCGCCGCCGAGAACTGGGAAGGCCTCACGGAACTGGCCCGTGAGCTTGAAGCCGAAGGCTCGCACGTCCTCGACGTCTGCACCGCCTATGTCGGCCGAAACGAGGAAAGGGATATGCGGAGGCTGCTGGCGAGCTATAACCAGCACATCACGGTCCCGATCATGATCGACTCGACCGAGTGGCCGGTCATCGAGGCCTCTTTGCAGAGCGTCGCCGGAAAGCCGATCGTCAATTCGATTAATTATGAGGACGGTGGCGAGCGCGTGGAGAAAGTGCTCGGGCTGTGCCGCCGCTACGGCGCTGCCATCGTCGCGCTGACGATCGACGAGCGAGGAATGGCGAAGAGCGTAGAGGACAAGGTCGCCATCGCCGAGCGCTTGCTCCAAGCGACGCGCAGCTACGGCCTCCCCGATCACGACGTGTTCATCGATTGCCTCACCTTCACCCTCGGCTCGGGAGACGAGGAATTCCGGAAAGCCGGCCAGGCGACGATCGAGGCGATCGCGGAAATCCATCGCCGCCATCCGCGCGTCAACTCCATTCTCGGAGTCTCGAACATCAGCTTCGGATTGAAGGCCGCGGCCCGGCAGGTCCTCAACTCCGCCTTCCTGCACTACGCGCTGGAAGCCGGCATGACGAGCGCCATCGTGCACTTCAGCAAGATCCAGCCGGAAAACAAGATCGACCCCGAAGTCTGGAAGATCGCCAGCGACCTCGTTTTCGACCGGCGGGAATACGATAAGTCGGCATGAATTCTGGAAGAAGCGGCCTGAGCGGGAGTCCCCCGCCGGGAGGGCGTCACGATGGGCATGTCGACAATGTCAAGGCCCAGGCTTGACGACCCAGGACTATGCCGGCAGCATCTTCCCGTGATATCTTCCTTCAGTCGAGTTTTTAACTCTTGAGAGGATGATGCGAATGAAAGCAAGAACTATCGGAATGCTGGCTCTCTCCGGCGCGATCGTTTCGGCCGCAACGACGGCCTCCGCCTGTGAAAACTGCAAGAAAGGATTCGTCTTTGGCAAGCCCGTCGCCATCGGCAACGGCATGGCCTTCACCTGGGTGAAGTTCAATAAGGCGACGAAGAAGATCGAATCGGTCGGGATCACCATGACCGAAACCGCCCTGGAAGGGCTGCCCAAGGCGTCCGACATCAAGTCTCCGATCCCCATGGAGATGTGGGACCTGGAACTGCCGAAGGAGATTCAGGGGCTTCCCTACGACCACGTCGAGATCGACTGGAACCCAGTCGGCCATCCGCCCGCGAAGATTTACGACAAGCCCCACTTCGACTTCCACTTTTACACGATCGACTCGGTGACCCAGCAGAAGATCACGGCGGCCGGCGCCGACCTCAAGCGGTGCCTGAAGAAGCCGGATGCCAAGTTCGTCCCGGCCGGATATATCTTGCCTCCGGACACTTCTTTCCCGAAGATGGGTACTCACTGGATCAATCCGGCAACCGCCCCCGAGCTAAGCGGCGGCAAGTTCACGAGCACGTTCATCTACGGCACCTACAACGGGCGAACCGCTTTCTGGGAGCCCATGATCACCAAGGAGTTCCTGGAATCCAAGCCGGCCTTTTGGCAGAAGATCGCGCCTCCGAAGGCCTATGACACGACCGGCTACTACCCCACGTCCTACTCGGTGAAATACAACGCCGACCGGCACGAGTTCTCGGTTTCACTGAACGGCCTCGTCTATCGAAAGGCCAGTAGAGCGCGGTAGCTCGGGCTAAAAGCCCGAGTTCGGGGGTCAGACCATTTCCAACGTGATCCGGTCGTTCGTGTAGACGCAAATCTCGCCTGCGATGCGCAACGCCTCGCGGGCGATTTGCTCTGCGTCCATCGACGTGTTCTGTACCAGGGCTCTCGCCGCCGCGATGGCATAAGGACCGCCCGATCCAATTCCGGCGACGCCGTCGTCCGGCTCGATGACGTTTCCGTCTCCACTGACGAGGAGCATTCCTTCGCTGTCGGCGACGAGCATGAGGGCGTTGAGCTGGCGCAAAATCTTATCCGTCCGCCAATCCTTGGCGAATTCGACGGCAGCCCGTTTCAGGTTGCCGCCGAAGCTCTCCAGCTTCGCCTCGAACCGGTCTTGCAAGGCTTGGGCGTCCGCGACGCTACCGGCGAACCCGCAGACGATCTTGCCCGACGCCAATCGGCGAACCTTCTTCGCGGAGTGCTTGAGGATCGTCGCATCCCCATGCGTCACTTGGCCGTCGGCGGCGATCGCCGTCTTCCCGTCGCGGCGAACGCCGATCACAGTGGTGGATCGAATCACAAAATGGAAGGTACCCCTTCCCTACTTCAGCGTGGCCGTATATTTGGAAGGCCAAGCGATCGGCGGGCTTTCGTTGCCGACTCGGTCGATGACGGTAACCGCAACGGCGGTCGGACTCCCAGCTACCGAAACTGTCGGTTGATCGGCCGAGAAGACCTGCTCGGACCAGGTGTCGCCCCGTAGCGAATACACGCAGACCCAACGCAGATTTTCGCCGTCGGAGCCTGGGCTCCAGAAGAAGCTCGTCTGCCCTCCGTTCTTATCGCCGGTAGGGCGGAGGTTGGGCCGCTTCGGCGTCGAGTCGCCGAGCCAAGGCGAGGCCGGCACGAGCGCCGGCTCCCTGTATAGTTTGGCGAGCGCGTCCGCAATGCCGCCGGCGTTATGCATCAGGGCGCGCATGCTGAAGTGGACGTTGCCGCCCGCTCCCTCTTCCCGGGTCATCTCCACCTGATTGACGATCTCCTTGGCCGGCCATGTGGCCGCGCCTTCGGTTTCCACCCTGTCGGTCTTGCTCGTGTAGTTTCCCGGCCAGAGGTTCCGCTTGGCCGTGTTCTCCTTATCCCACCAGGCGAGGAGGTCCTTGTAAGGTTGCGGCGAATCGATCTTCCAGTAGAGTTGCGGCGTCAGGTAGTCGCACCAGCCCTTTTGCCACCACTTGAGGGGATCGGCGTAAAGGTCGGCGTACTGGTCCATCCCCGCCTTCACGGTCCGGGGATAGCCGGGGCGATAGATGCCGAACGGGCTGATCCCGAACTTCACCCACGGTTTGATGCGGTGGATACCGGCGTAGGCGGCCTCGATGAAGCTGTCCACATTCGCGCGGCGCCAATCGGAGCGAGACATCCGCCCGCCCGCGTTGACGTAGGCGTTATAGCTGTGATCGTCGGGGAAATCTTCGCCCTTGCCGTAACTCTTGTAGGGATAGAAATAGTCGTCGATGTGGATGCCGTCGACGTCGTAGCGCTTGACCACGTCCATGATCACGGCGAGCGTATGCCGCTGGGTCTCCTTCTCGCCTGGGTCCATCCACATGAAGTCGCCGTATTGCTTCACGATCTCCGGATGCGCGTTGCAGATGTGATCCATGCTCAGTTCTTCCCCTTTCTGGACCGAGTGCTTCGCCCGGTAGGGGTTGAACCAGCAATGGAATTCCAGACCGCGCTTGTGGGCCTCTTTGATCCCGAAGGCGAGCGGATCCCAATAAGGATTCGGCGGCTGGCCTGAACGCCCGGTAAGGAAAGGCGACCAAGGCTCCAGCTTCGAAGGATACATCGCATCGGCGCAGGGCCGGACTTGCCAGATCACCGCGTTGAGGTGGAGCTGCTGGCACTTGTCGAGGATCGCGAGCATCTCGGCTTTGGCCTGCTCGGTCGGGATTCCCGGCTTCGACGGCCAATCGATATTGGCGACGGTAGCCACCCAAACCGCGCGGAACTCGCGGGGCATGGCCGGCACCGCGAGAGGTATCGGCGCGACGGAAACCGCGGCGGCAAGGAGAGCTAGCATTTCTGTTCATTCTGCGACGCCGACGCCGCTTCGTAAGTTCTTACGCGCAAAAGTGCGGGGGTATTCCCCATTTCCCGAATCCTTCATCTCCCGGGACGCCGGGCGGGATGAAGTAAGGGAGAAAGGAAGCCCTCCCAAACTCATCCCGGTGCGGAGAGAGCCCGAGCGAGTACGCTTTGAATCGTGGCCGACCAAAACAGCCTGGACGTAGGACATCTCGCCGCCCGACTGCTCGCCGTCACTCTTCCGATGGGCCTGACCCTGGACGAGATCGTTATTCAGGGTGAGAACGTTCACATCGAGAAAGACCCGTTTCAAATCTCCCTGCCCACGCCCGGTTCGATGGAGGTCCGCATCAGCGACACTTCTCTTGCCGCTTTCCTCGATCGCCGGGCGCCTGGCGGCTTGAGCGAATTCAGGGTTCGGTTCGCCGACGGCCTCATCCATGTCGAAGCCAAGGCCTCGATCATCATTTCCGTGAACGTCGGCGCGGTTTGCCGTCTGCGCATCGAGGACGGGACGAAGCTCTTCGTAGAACTTGTTCGCATGGAATCCATCGGGGGCTCCGGAGCCCACAATCTCGTTCAGCGCCAGCTCGACGGCATCAATCCCGTCATCGATGTTAAGGATTTACCCGTTAACGCGATGCTGGATTCCGTCGAAACCGAGGGGAGTTGGCTTGTCCTCAAGGGCTCGATCGCGCCTCGGTAGGGCAATCGTCCAGAATTCTGCAAATCCGATCCCGCCCGAAACGTCAGAATGACAACATAAGATGAACCGCTTCCTAAGAACCGTCACCGCGCTCGGCGCTTTCGCCCTCGCCGTTACCGGCTACTGCTGGAACGACACCGGCCACATGATCATCGCGGCCATCGCCGAGGATCGCTTGAGCGACCACGCTTACAAGGAGTGCACGCGTCTCTTGGCGATCGGAGGAACCGAAAAGACCAAGGGCTTCGTCGCGGCTGCCTGCTGGGCCGACGATACGAAGAACAAGACCACCGGGCCCTGGCATTACATCGATATTCCCTACCGCACGGACGGCAAGCCAACCAAGACGAAGCCTGCCGAAGAGAACGTCGTCTGGGCGATCAACCACTTCAGCGACATTCTTAAGGATAAGAGCAAGCCGGACGCGGATCGCGCCGACGCCTTGCGCTATCTGATCCATTTCGTCGGCGACGTCCACCAGCCGCTCCATGCGATTACGATGGAAAGCGATCAGCATCCCGATGGGGACCGGGGCGGAAACGACTTTCCGATCACGACCGACGATCTCTTCACCACGATGCAGCATCCGCCGACGAACCTTCATTCTCTTTGGGATATGGGGGCGGGCATCTTTATGCCGAATATCGTGACTCGTCCGCTCAGCCCGGAGGACCTCGCCAAGATCCATATCCAGGGTCAAGATTTGGTCGCCAGATTCCCGACGACGGCCTTCAAAGGGGATATGCTCACCGATCTCAACCCAAAGGACTGGGCGGACGAAAGCTACGCGACGGCGCAGAATATCGTCTACAAGGTTCGCACCGGGGGCGAGATCGACCTGCTTTACGTCACGACAGCGAAGACGATCGCGGGCGGACGGGCGACCCTCGCCGGCTACCGGCTCGCCGCTCTGCTGAACAAGCTGCTGCCCTGACGTTTAGGACCAGAACCAGAAGGGAGCAGGAGCCCCGCGTCTGGCTTCGCAGGAGAGGAGTATAACGAGCAGGGCGAGGGCGACGATTGTCTCGACGATCCAGTTGAACCGCATTGTCCGGAACTCCTCGTACCACTCGCTCAGACTCGCGGCGAGGCGCTTCATAGCTGCATTATAAGGCCTCACGACCGCCCAGACGGGTAATCTCATCGGCGCCGCATGTCTCCGACGCGGCCCCAACCATGAGAATTCTCGTTCCAGTCAAGCGGGTCGTGGACCCTTACGCCAAAGTCCGGCCCTTGCCGGACGGCAGCGGCGTCGATACCGGCGGCCAGAAGTTCGAAATCAATCCCTTCGATGAGATCGCAGTCGAAGAGGCGGTTCGGCTGAAGGAAAAGGGAGCCGCCACCGAGATCACCGTCGTCTCGATCGGAACGGCGCAATGCGAGGAGCAGCTTCGTAAGGCCCTGGCGATGGGGGCCGACAAGGCGATCCTTATCGAATCGGCCTCAACCTGGGATTCCCCCTCCGTCGCAACCGAGCTCGCCGCGCTGGCTCGGGAGCTTTCGCCCGACCTGATCATCATGGGCAAGCAGGCGACCGACGACGACAACAACCAGGCAGGGCAGATGCTTGCCGCCAAGCTGGATTGGCCGCAAGCCACCTTCGCATCCAAGATCGAGCCGAACGGTTCGAGCATCCGCGTGGAGCGGGAAACCGACTCCGGCGAAGAAGTGCTGGAAATGGACTTGCCCGCTCTGATCACGACCGATCTTCGCTTGAACCAGCCGCGTTACATCGCTCTCCCCGGCATCATCAAGGCGCGTAGCAAGCCGCTCGAAAAGCGCGGCCCCTCGACGATGCCCTCGCCAAAAACGAAGATGACCCGGGCGGAAGCGCCGCCCGCTCGCGCGGCCGGCCGGAAAGTCGGGAGCGTCGACGAACTCGTCGCGGCCCTCCGGGATCGGGGGGTGATCTAATGGCGAAACTCCTCCTTATCGCGTTCGAGCCTCACGAAGTCGAGCAAGGCGCAGGCTTCGCCCAATCGCTCGGGCTGCCCTTCGACATCTTGCTGCTTTCCGGATCGAAGGTTTTGGCCGACAAAATAGGCATCAAATATGGCGGCGGACCCATCAACGGCGAACCGTCGTTCACGGCAGTAGGAATGGCCAATACCGGCGCCGCCAAACTCCTCTTGGCAAGCCTTTCGGACCTGCCACCGGCGGACGGCCTCGCCAAGGGTCTGATCCCTCGGGCGAGCGGCTACAGCCACGTCGCGGCGATCGCTTCGATGCGAAGCAAGGACGTTCTCGCCCGGCTGGCGGGTCTTCTGGACGCGGCGATGGTCACGGACGTGATCGGCGCCGAGTCTCCGACCGTCTTCAAACGCCCGATCGTCGCAGGCTCGATCATCGCGACCGTCGAGGTCCTCTCGGAACCGGTTGTGCTCACCTTCCGCCCTGCGGGCTTTCCGAAACCCGAGACAAGAGGCGTTCCCGCAGTCGAGCCCGTCACCCTGGACATGTCTGGGCGAACGCGGCGCGTCTCGGTGACCTCGCGGGGCGGAGCCCGGCCCGACCTGACCCAAGCAAAGATCGTGGTCAGCGGAGGCCGGCCGCTTAAGGATGCCGCGACCTTCGAAAGCGTGATCGGCGGACTCGCCGACCAACTCGGCGGAGCCGTCGGAGCAACCCGCGCCGCCGTCGATTCCGGCATCGCCCCTAACGAGGCCCAAGTCGGCCAGACCGGAAAGATCGTCGCGCCCGACCTCTACATCGCGGCCGGCATCTCCGGCTCGACCCAGCACATGGCGGGGATCAAGGACAGCAAAGTGATCGTGGCAATCAACAAGGACCCGGACGCCCCGATCTTCGAATTCGCCGATTTCGGACTCGTCGCCGACTTGTACGACGCAATCCCCGAGCTACGAGCCAAACTCAAAGGAAATTGATCCGGTGAGGATTCACGATCCACAATCGAAAATCCAAAATCGCAAATGAGTCATGCCTGAACTGCCCGAAGTCGAAACCGTACGCCGCATCATGGAGCGCGTCCTCAAGGGGCAAAAGATCTCGGAGGTCGAGATCGTGCCCGACGACATTGTGCAAGGCTCGACGCCTCCCGAGGCCTTCGTCGAAGCCCTGAAGGGCAGCGCCGTCACCGATGTGGGGCGAAAGGGCAAGTACTGGTGGATCGAGCTGGACGGCAAGACCTACCTCTTCGGCCACCTCGGCATGGCGGGATGGATTCGCGAGCTCGGCGCGCCGACCGTCCGCCTGCGCGAGCATGGCAACGCTCCCCTCGATGATGGCGACGGCCGTCCCCGGTTTCTGAAGATGATGCTGACGGCCGAGGATGGCCGGCGCATCGCTTTTACCGACCAACGACGCCTCGCCCGGATGTGGCTAGGCGCCGATCCAGCCAAGGATTCCCGGATCAAGCAGCTTGGCTTCGATTGTTATGACGAACTGCCGAACGCGAAGAAGCTCGGGGAGATTCTCGCCAAGCGAAGCGCCCCGATCAAGGCCGTCCTCCTCGACCAGACCGTCTTCGCTGGAGTCGGCAACTGGATCGCCGACGAGACCCTTTATCACGCCAGGATCGCGCCGAAACGATCGGCCGATTCACTCAAACCGGCCGAAGTCGCGCGACTTCGCGACGCCCTCGAAAGGGTGATCCACACCGCCGTCGAAGCCGGAGCCGACTCGGATAAGTATCCCGCCGACTGGCTGTTCAGCTCCCGCTGGGGAGGCAAGAAAGGGCGAACCGAGATCGACGGCAAGAAGATCGTCCGCGAACCGGTCGGCGGCCGAACGACGGCCTGGGTTCCGAGCGTTCAGAAGTAAGCCGTCTACGCGAATGATTCGGCCTAGAACTTGAACGTCGCTCGCACGAAGACCGACGGCCGCGGCTTTGCAAATACGGGCGACAAACCGATCGGATCGATGCCAAAGGACAGGGGGCCCGCCTTGGCCAGGTTGAGTCCATATCGGAACGGCCGGAGCTGGAATCGCGATGAGTCGGATTCGATCAGCGAAAGCGCCACGCCTGCGCCACCGAGAACGGCTAACGTCCCATCTCCGTCGAGCAAACCGACGATTCCAACGACGGCCGAAACGATCATGACCGTGTGCCAGGTGTCGCGATCCGCCGATCTGGAAAAAGACAGCGTCGGAGTATTGGCCAGGCCAATCGACTGGGCGCTCGCGGGCGCGACGACGGCAAGCGCCAGGGCGATCATCGCGAAGGTCTTAACGTACATATCCACTTTCTCCTCAAACCGCTGTATGGCGCTCAAATGGCGCGCTCTGTTCCCGACTGCTCGATCCCGGATATCCCATGACGTGCGCCTCAGCGATTGAGGGTCATCCGAGAGTCTTCCCGTACCGTGAGAACCGCCCCGTCTTTCGCTCGCAAAGAAGCCAACCAGAACCCGTCCTGCATGAGGAAGTAGCCCGAGAACTTGAGGCCCAGATCGGAAGGGCTCGCTGCGTAGACGCCGTGGGCATCCTTGTATGCCTTCTGTTTGTAATACAGGCCCATCAGCTCGCACCGCTCCTTCCAATAGGGATCGGGCTTGACAGGGCCGGCCGTCTTCTGGAATTCCAGGAAGCCCCAGGTCTCAGGCCGGTGCATGTTGATCGCCCATTGAGGCGACCAAACCCAGTTATGCTCTGGGCGTCCTTCGATCTTGTGATACTTCCCGTCGACGACGTCCAGGTCCCACTCGACCCGAGAGAAGTTGATGCGCATGCGATCGCCCTCACGAGGGGGAATCGGCTTGGTGGACAGCCCTTTGATCGCTTTCCAAGGAATCGCGATCGTCGCCGACCACCCTTTACCCGGACGCGACGGATCGTTCAAGGCGCCGTCTAGCTTCACGGCTGTACGCAGCCCCTCGATATCGAAGGCGTTGACTGGAGGGCCGCCGTCTCGATACGGCTTCGGGAGCAGGAGGTCCCACACGGTGTTGAGGGCGTTCATTTCGAACTCGACGTACTGGTGGTTGTCATCGTCGGGATCGAGGAAGATTTCGAAATCGTTGTCGCGGAAGATCACGGAATCCCGCTCGGTCAGCGTCGCCCACAGCTTCGGCTCCTCCATCTTCGCGCCTATGTAGAGGCGATCCTTGTCCCAGAGCATCTTGACCCGGGTTCGCAGCCACGGTTGAGGCTGGTGTTTGGGCCCTTCGATATCCATGAAGTCTTCGCTCCACGGCGCCGCGTTCCAAGCGGGCGCATCCACGTCGCCATCGATCTTTGGCGCCTTCGTGGCATAAGCACAGCCATAGCTGCGGGGCTGAGGCGGAACGAATGGGAGGGCGCTAACGGCGGGGTCTTGCATAAGGCAGACGGCAGCGAGAAGGGCTTGCACGTCTGCAATTGTATTCCCTTAGGAGATTCGTCGAAGCAATGTGGCCGTGCCCTTGCGATGTTCGCAAAACGTTCCGGTTCGCGCGTTGATGACCAGGTTGCCGCAACGGCAAGAAGCCGACACTTCGGGAATCGATGTGATCGTCTCGCCACAGACGGCACAGCGATAGTAAAGCCGGTCTCCTGCCGGGAATTTGTGCCCGTGTGCGAACCTGAGAAGCCTAAAGACGGACATTTCGACCACCTTCGAAGCGCAAGCTCTCCAATGCCTTCATTCCCTATTCCCGATCACACCGACGCTCGCTAAAACGCCTGTCTTGCAATAAAATTAGAGACGCTTCTGGGGCGTACCCCAAACCTGTTGCATCAAATGGTAGGCCTCCGGGTCGAAGGTCTTGAGTTCCGCGTTGACGAACGGATAGAAGTCGTTCTCCCCGAAATACGCCTCGGTGCACTCGGCAAAGAATTCCATCGGGTTCGTCTCCGCGTAATGCTTCACGGTCTTGCCGTCCCAGTGGAGAACATGGTCGTACTTCTTCAACGCCATCTCCTCATCCCAAACCGACTTCACCTCCTTGTTGTCGAACCCGTCCGGCAGGAATTGATGGTGATAGGCGTGCGAAAGCTCATGGAGGACCATCCACGGCTGCTCATAGGTCCAGGAGATGAAATTCTTGGCGTTGGCGATCTCCACGCCGTGGGCCATCGCCGGATTCGAGCCATGCTCCTTCAGCCATTCGGGGGCGGGATGGTAAGCCATGCACTTCGTCGCGGCGTCGTCGGTGTGAATCCAAATCGTGATCTTCCTGAGCTTGGAGAGGGGCCCGTCCGGCACGACGTGGCTGATGCGATAAAGCTGGGTCGTCAGCTCTTGGCGAACCTCGGCCCACGTTGCGTCCTTCATCTCCGAGCTCTCGACCTTGACGTTCCAACCTTCGATCTTCAGGTCGGTATAGGGGCCGAATGTCTTGCTGGCGAGCAGAAGCGTGAAGAGCAGCATGCCGCCCAGTTTAACGCCGCTGAGCGAGGAATCGTTCGATCCGGGCCCGGTTCCGCGCCGCAACGTCTTCCTTTTCCAGCTTGGCGGCGATCTGGCTCAGGAACTCCCAAAGCCCTTCATGGAGAATGCGGGAATCGAAGGTCCATTCCCGCTCATACTCGCCCGATTCGCTGAGCTCTTCAAGCCTGAGCAGAGCCCGCAGGACACCCTCCGTGTTGTTCCGCCTGAGCTCGGTTTGAGCGATCGACCACAGCATCGGAGGGCTGGCGTCGAACCATTCCCAGGCCCGGTCGATGATCCGTTGCGTCGTCTCCGAGCCCAAATCCTCGCTCTGGGTGTGGCTAAGGGCCGTCCCCAGGATACTGGCGGTAAACGGCTCCGGCCGCTTGCTTCCCTGCTCCTCGACAAGCCTCTTGGCGAGCCGGGCCGCCAGCTCCTCGCCCCCCGGTTCCTTGAGTAGAATCAGCGTCATCGCGAGCTCGGCCTCGTAGTAAAGCTCGCCAGGCTTCGCCTCTAGCTCCTTTCGCAGCAGCTCGATGTTGCGCCGATGCTTCGCCTCCGGGATGCCGCCCAGGAAGCCGTCGTGAAGGAAACGGACCGGGGCGCGGAAAATCTTGCGATGGCCGGCGACTCGCTCGAGGATTTCATCGGGAAAGTATTCGTGGATGAAGCCCTCGAAGCGCAACTCGGCGTGCGTTCGCCACATTCGCAGATGCCAGCTCTCCGAGAAATGTTCGTCGTCCGTCAGATCTTGGCGAATCAAATAGAAGCCGAAAGCGGCCTTCTCGTCCATGAGCCGCCGAATCTTCGATCCTTCCCCAGGAGCGATCCACTCGTCCGTATCGAGGCGCAGCGTCCACTCCGTCCGCACCTCGTTCATCCCGACGTTCAGGGCCTCGCTAAACGAGCCGGGCCATTCGATCTGGATAACCCGCGCGCCCTGCATCCGGGCAACGCCCGGAGAGAGGTCCTTCGAGCCGGTGTCGACGACGACCATTTCATCGACCACACCCTGCATCGACTGCAGCATCCGCATCAGCTTCGGCGCCTGATCCTTCGTGATGCAGAGAAGTGTCAGCCCTGGGCGCATGGATGGAATTCTGACACGGGGGCGTGGAGGTGATGGAGATTATGGGGGTGATGGAGGTGATGGAGGTGATGGAGGTGGTGGAGGCGATGGGGGTGATCTAGCTTCTTTGTCCGAACACCCTCACCCTCGCCCTCAACACTAAACACTTAACCTTGGCTCACTTCCATCATCTCCATCATCCGCAAGCTCAGTGGCCATAGTCCTGCTTCAAGTCCACCTTTCCTCTGAATGAGCGGAAGAGGTAGATGAAGTAGCCGACCGCCAGGATCATCGCCAGGATCCACCAGACGATCCCGACGTGGAGGCTGAGCTGGCCGGACGTCGCGTTCGCAATGGTCAGATCGAAGTCCGGATCGATCGTAGAAGACAGCAGTGTCGGATAAAGGCCGAACGCGGTTGCCGCAAGCATCAGGGCGATGAAGCCGCAGGACAACAGGAAGGGGGGCGACTCGCGCGACTTTCCAAGCGAGAAGCGGACGCCGACGAAGCATGCGATGAACGCGACCGCGAGAATCCAACCGAGTGGGCTCGCCCCGATCTGAGAGAAAAGCTTCGGGCGGACGGAAACCGTCTCGACCGTCGCCGCGATTCCGAGAACGAGCGACGCGAGCCATAGCCGCGAAACCACGGCTTCCGATCGGTCGCGAACCGATCCCTCGGTCTTCATGCGAAGGTACAAAGCCCCGTGCATCGCCAGAACGGCGAGCGTGAAGAGGCCCACGGTGACCGTGTACCAATCCAGAACGCCGGGGTTCTTGCCAAGCCGGAAGTCCGTGAAAAGCGGCCCCGAGAAGTAGCCGTCGCCGCCGATCGGCACGCCACGGATCACGTTGCCCAAGGCAGCGCCAAGCACGATCGCCATCAGCGTGGAGGACAGGAAGAAGACGCCATCCCAAAAACTCCGCCACAGCGGCGCTTTCTCCATCGATCGGAACTCGATCGAGATGCCGCGAAGGACCAGCAGCCAAAGGACCAGCATCAGGGGCAAGTAGAAGCCGCTGAAGCCGGCCGCATACGCCTTGGGGAAAGCAAAGACGAGGACGCCGCCTCCGGCGAGCAGCCAAACCTCGTTCCCGTCCCAAAGCGGACCGATGGCTGTGATGACGGTGCGGCGCTCATCGTCGTTCTTTGCCACGAATAAGTGCAGGATTCCAGCCCCAAAGTCGAACCCATCGAGAACGACGTAGGTTGCGAGCATCAGCGAGACGATTGTGAACCAGACGGTTTCCATCTTCTCCTCCTAAGAAGCCTCCGACGCGGCTGGACCCTTGGCAATCTGCTTTGATATGAGATAGAGGAACAAGACGCCCATCACGAGGTAAAGACCCATGAACCCAAGCGAGCTGAACGTCACGGCGCCGCCGCTCACCGTCGGCGAGGTTCCTTTCGCCGTTCGAAGTAGGCCGTAAACCACCCAGGGCTGCCGACCGAGCTCAGCCGTCATCCATCCCATCGTCGTCGCGATGTAAGGGAATGGGAAGGCGAGCATCAGGATCCACAGTAGCCATTTCGATTCGAAGATCGTCCCCCGCCAGAGCTTGATTGCGGAGGTCAGCATCAGCAGGATGAACATCGTGCCGAGTCCGACCATGATGTGATAGGCGAAGTAGAGTAGCTCGACATTGTCGGGCAGCTCGTCTTTCGGGAAGTCGTTCATGCCCTTCACTTCCGCCCCGAACGAGCCGTAGGCGAGGTAGCTGAGAGCGTAGGGCACGATGATTGGGTTGTCGAGGCGGCGATTCGGGACGTCCGGCTGTCCGATGATGGCAAGCTCGGCCCGGTCGCTCGTCTCGAACTTCCCTTCCATCGCGGCGAGAGCCGCCGGCTGATATTCCGCCATCATCTTGCCGTGCTGGTCGCCGGTCGGGAAGAGGATGACGATGCATGCGACGAGCCCCGTCGTCACGCTTACCCTGAGGAAGGCCTTCGCCACCTCGGTATGGGTGTTGGAAAGCCTATAGAAGGCGCCGACCGCAGCGACGACGAAGGAGCCCACGATGACCGCCGACGTCATGTTGTGGAGGTATTGCCAGATCGCCCACGGATTGAACAGATAGCCCCACATGTCGGCAAGCTGGAGCGCGCCGCCCGGGCCGACGGCATAGCCGACCGGATGCTGCATAAAGGCGTTCGTAGCGACGATGAAATAACCGGAGAGCCAGGAGCCCGCGAAGACCATGAACGCGGTGAACAGGTGGCCCCTCTTGCTCAGCTTCTTCTGCCCGAAGAGGAAGAGGCCGAGGAAAGCAGATTCGGCGAAGAACGCGAAGAGACCTTCGAGAGCAAGCGTCAAGCCGATCACGCCGCCGGAAAAGTTGGAGAACCGCGCCCAGTTTGTACCGAACTGGAATTCGAGCGGAATCCCCGTGACGACGCCTACCGCGAAGTTGATGCCGAAGATCCGAGCCCAGAACTGCGCCGCCCGGTCGTAAACCTCATCGTTCCGCCGATAGGCAATCCATTTGAAGATCACCAGAATCAAGGCCAGCCCCATGGTCAAGGCCGGGAACAGGTAGTGGTAGGTGACCAGGAACCCGAACTGAAAACGATTCCAGCCGACAGCATCCATGACGACAGTTTAGTCCTCAATACCGACATTTCGATGTCATGGAAATGCGCTCCAACCAAGTAGCGCAGCCACAGTAGCGCAGGCTTCCAGCCTGCTTAGAGGGCGTTCGGGTCAGGGGGTATCACCGTTTCACCTCCATCACCTCCATCACCTCCATCATTTCCATCAAAACAAAAGCCCCGCCGAACCGGCGGGGCTTTTCAAGTGGGGTGCTCTCGATAGTCTTAGTTGTTCCGGGCGCGATGCTCGCGGAGGAAGGCGGGGATGTCGAGGTCGGTCTCGTCGAAGACGTCCGCTTGATTGCCGCTGGCTCCGCGCGTCGCGGGAGGCGTCGCGTTGATCACTTCGGCATCGATCTTGATCTCGGGTCCAGCCGCCGCAACCGCCTGAGTCGGCGTCGTCGGAGGAACCGACGAAGCGGTGCCGTAGGTGCCGGCATAGGTCGGGCGCTCGTTCGAGAACGTCGCGTCGGAGACCTTGCGGCCTTCGGTCGTATACGGGTTAAACCCCGTCGCGAGAACCGTGACCCGAACCGTGCCGTCCATCGAGGGATCGACGACCGTGCCGAAGAAGATGTTGGCCTCGGCCTGATCGCAGAGCTGCTGGATATAGGCCATCGCCTCGTTCGCCTCGGCGAGCGTCAGATCCTCGCCGCTCGTCAGATTGACGAGGAGGCCGGTCGCGCCATGGATCGTCTGCTCAAGGAGCGGGCTGTTGATCGCGGACTGGGCGGCCTGGAGCGCGCGCTGGTCGCCCACGCCGTAGCCGATGCCCATGAGGGCCGGTCCGGCGTTGCTCATGACCGCGCGGACATCGGCAAAGTCCACGTTGATCTGGCCGGGAATCGTGATGATATCGGAGATGCCTTGAACGCCCTGTCGAAGAACGTCGTCGGCCACACGGAAGGCGTCGACCAAGGTCGTCTTCTTCTCGACGTGGTTGAGAAGGCGGTCGTTAGGGATCGTGATGATCGTATCGACCCGGCCGAGCAGCGCGGTCACGCCGTTCTCGGCCATCTTCGCCCGGCGCGGGCCTTCGAAACCGAACGGACGCGTCACGACCGCGACCGTCAGGGCGCCAAGCTCGCGAGCGAGGTCCGCGATGACCGGGGCCGCGCCGGTGCCGGTGCCGCCGCCCATTCCGGCGGTGATGAACACCATGTCCGAGCCCTCGAGCACCTTGCGAATCTCATTCTTGCTCTCTTCGGCCGCACTCTTGCCAACCTCCGGGTTGCCGCCGGCCCCGAGGCCGCGTGTGATGTTCCCACCAATTTGGACCTTGTTGGGAGCGACCGCGAGGTCCAGAACCTGGATGTCGCTGTTCATGACGATGAACTCGACGCCCTGGATGCCGCTCTCGATCATGCGGTTCACCGCATTCGATCCGCCACCGCCAACGCCGATAACCTTGATATTCGCCCTGTTTGCCATTTTCTTCTCG
>DASZYX010000031.1:0-61123 GCA_035545155.1 Fimbriimonadaceae bacterium
ATCGCGCCACAACGTTCGATCAGGCGGTCCGCAAGCGTGGATTTGCCGTGATCGATGTGGGCGATGATGCAAAAGTTGCGGATATGCGCCTGGTCCATTCGTTTCGGCAGCCTTGCGCGACCTACCGGCGCGAGGGAGCGATCATTTTACCTCTCGAGCATTTATCGCCTTATACTTGACCTTAAGGGAATGACAAGCCAATACATCAGGTACAGGGTGGCCGGCATCGCCTGCTTCATCTTCGCGGCACTCGTCATCGCCTTCTCCATCTTTGCGGGCCGTGGCCTCGCCGTCCTGAAGTCGCGAGGCGTTCACACCTATGGAACGGTGGTCGTGAGGGGCGCGAACAACCTTCCGGTCGGGGCGAGCTACGACACGAGGCAATACGGCATGACGATTGAATTCCCGACGCCGTCGACGACCGTCCGGCGCGTCATTTACGTCAACCGGACCACCTACGACGATCATCCTTTCGGCTCCCAGATCGAGGTCGTCTACGATCCGCTCGATCTTTTGCATGTGGATGCGGCGGTGAATCTGACGAGCTCTCGACAGACGGTCGAGCCCTTGATCGCCGGAATCGTGATAGCCTGCTTAGGCGTGGTATCGCTCGTCTATGGGTTCAAGGCATCCAAGGACGACCAAACCGCGGCCCCCGACTTGGACGAAGCCATCGAACGGGCTCAGCACCCCGGAATCCGGTAACGGCTTCGCGTCCCATCCCGATCTCGGCCGAGGCGGAATCGTCAGGCGAGCCAATACTCCGCCGCCCGCCGGCGGAGGAGGCTCATTCCTCCTTTCCAGGATTTCGCCGAGCGGCACGGACGGTCCGACCACTTCGGCTCCGGTCGGGGTTACGGGAATTCGCAGAGGAAGGTCGGAGGCTTTCCATTCGGGATTCCTGCTCTCGACAAGGCGTTTTCGCCGCGCGATGCTCATTTTCCGGAGCGATTTCAGGCGGCTCGTCGCGTCGAGCATCGAATCGAATTCCTCGATACGCACGATAGCGAGCCTTCGATTGAGCCGTGTCTCGGACAGCATGAGGGCGACCTGCAGATCCTTGGTGATCTCGATCCACAGGTTCCGGCCCTCGTCGGCCGCAAAATAAATGAAGCTTCGGCTCGCCATCGGTAATCGGTTGACGGTTTATCAAAGCCGACATAATCGAGTATGCGTGCCCGACTTTTGAAATGCGTCGGCGTGGGTCTCGTCCTCGCCCTTGGTCTGCTTGCTTTCGGCGGCGAAAAGGAGACCAGGGCGGCCTTTCAAAAGGCCCTGCGCTCCGATCCGGAGTTGATCGCCTTCCTGAAAGAGATGCCGAAAGGCGCCGATTTGCACAACCATGTCTCTGGCGCGATCTTCGCGGAAAACTACATCGCCTCGGCGGCCAAGGCCGGCCTTTGGTTCGACACGAAGGCCAACGCCTTTGTGACCGATCCGGGCTCAGACCGGATCAAGGCCTCGGACCTGATTTCGATGAGCTCGGTCGGCGACATCGACAGCCCGCTCAACGTCTTCCTGCGGACGGTGAGCATGCGCGGCTGGAATCCCTCGGTCGACGGGCACGACCTTTTCTTTGCCACGTTCAGCCACCTCGGCGCGCCGAGCTATACGGCGGAGGATGCCCTCATCGAAGTCATCCGCCGAGCGAAGGCTCAGAACGAGCAGTACATGGAGCTGATGACGGGCGTGGCGCCGTCCAGCGCGAATGCCGAGTTGGTGAAGGACCTTCCCGCAGTCGACGATCTGGAAAGCGCTTTTCAGGCCGTGGAGCCGCGGCTTGCGCCATACGTCGCGGCCGTCAAAGCGAATCTGGACCGGCGCGATGCGAAGCTGGCCGAGCGGTTGGGGACGCCTTCGCCGACTCGCCTCGCTTCGCCTTTCGGCATACGCTACATCATCCAGCTTTACCGGCTCAGCGACGACCCCACCTTCTTCGTCACGGCCGCGGCCGCGATGGCGGTCATCAAGGCCGACCCGCGCGTGGTCGCGCTAAACATGGTCGGGCCCGAGGACCACCCCCAATCGCTCATGCACTTCGATGAGCAGATGAAGATTCTCGACTTTCTATGGAAGCGCATGGACAAGCCGAACGTTACGCTCCACGCAGGCGAGCTGACGCTGGACGCCTCGCCCGTCGAGCCCATGTTCGACCGCATCCGAAAGAGCATCGAGCTTGGCCACGCGAAGCGGATCGGGCACGGCATTTCGATCGCCTGGGAAAAGAATCTTCCCCAACTCCTCGAGGAGATGCGCGATCGGCATATTCTCGTCGAGATTTGCCTGACGAGCAATCGCGGCATCCTCGGCGTCTACGGCCGGGCGCACCCTTTGCACCTCTACATGGATGCGGGCGTTCCGGTCAGCCTGAACACCGATGACGAGGGGGTCAACCGGAGCAATCTCACGATGGAATGGCTTCGAGGCGTGCGGGAGCAGGGCCTTGGCTACGAAGACCTGAAGTCTTTCGCGCGGAACAGCTTAGACTATTCCTTTCTTCCCGGCGAGAGCCTTTATGCCGGGAAGGGGATTCGGCCCGGGTTCGAGGCGGTTCGGCTGTCCGGCTGGCAGCCGACGCCTCTGCAGAAGGCGCTGATCGCCGCAAATCCAAAGCTTCAGGCCGAGGTGAACCTGGAACAGGCGTCGGTGGCCTTCGAGGCTCGGTTTCACTAGGCGCGGTTTCGCTAGGCACTCATCGCCTGGAAGGCAATGCCACTTTCTACGCGCTCTTTCGCACCATCCTCGGAGGCTCGATTTCGGCGTCCTCCCAGGGCTTCAGCATCGGCAGGTGACGGCTCAGCTCCTTGAGCACCCGCGTATAGTCGTCGCGGGTCCACTTGTATTGCTTGGCGACGTCCCAGGCTCCGGGTCGGGTGCTGGCCGCGAACTGCTTCTCGTTGTGGTGAAAGAAGCCGCTGTACACGCGCGCCGGCCGGACTTCGAGAATCCGCTTTGCGAACCTTTCCGGATTTTCGATTGGCAGCATCGGCGAGATGCAGACGTTCACGGGGATCCCTGCGTAGGAGACCTCTGCGAGGGCTTCGAAACGCCGGTCGATCGAGGCGCAGGAAGGCTCGAACCGCTTGCGGACCTCTTCCGAATCCGTCGTGATCGACATGTTCACGCGAACCTGATCCAGTTTAAGAAAAAGATCGATGTCGCGGCTCACCAGAGGAGAGCGGGTCTGGACGACCAGGTACGGCTGCTTCGGCACAAGGACCTCGAGGATGCGCCGCGTCAACCGGACCCGCTGCTCCAGCGGCTGGTACGGGTCGGTCGCGGAACTCATAAAGATCTTCTTGCCTCGAAGCTCGGCGCGGGCGATCTGCTCCTCGGCATCGACCTTGATATCGACCCATTTGCCCCAGTCCGCCTTCCGCTGCTCGTCGGCTACGAAATTGGCGGCGAAGCAATAGGCGCAGCCGAAGCCGCATCCGATGTAGGGATTCAGCGAGTAGTCGAAATCGCTCGCCATCCCCTTCGGGGAGGTGAGCACCTTCGAGCGAGGACGGATACCGATCGTCGCCTGCCCCAGCCGATCCGGAGCGGCGGGCGCGTCAAGTTCTTCGAAGAGCGAGGGTTGGAGCGACATGGCCGTTTATGTAGACAAGATACTACATGTTTTGCCAAAGCGCAAGGGAGGGGCCGGGATTGGAGGATTAGAGGATTGGAAGGATTGGGGAGCCACTCTATCTCCATCAAAAAAGGCAGGGCCGAAGCCCTGCCTTATCGTTTGGAGGTTCGTAAAACCTATCGGCCTCCGCCGCCGCCTCGTCCGCCGCCGCGGCCGATATTCTCGAAGGTGAAGGGCTTGCCCTGCATGTCCTTGAACTTGGCGTCCTGGTCGGGTGTGAGGACCTTCGCGAGTTCCGCCTTTGTCGTGTCCGCATTCTTCTGCATCGCAGCCTGGACCTCTTCCTGGGTCATCGTGCCGTCTCGCCGGCGCTGGAACAGAGCCTGGGAGGCCTCGCGCTCCTTGTCGGTGAGGTCCTTGACCTTCTGAATTTGCTCGGAGGTCATCTTCAGAGCTTGCTGGACGCTCTCGTCGTTAAGAGCCGAGTAGCCCTGCCGCTGGAGGAGAAGCTCGCCAAGCCGCTTCATCTGGGTCTCGTTGAGAATCGCGGCCAGGTCCTTATGCTGCTGAGCGCGTCGCTCGGCTGCCTGCTTGGCTCGCTCGGCCGGATCGGTCGTGCCGCCATTGCCGCCACTTCCGCGTTGGGGGCGCGACTTTTGGATCAGGTCGTTCAGTTTCGTTTTCTGGTCGTCGGTAACCGACAGTTCTTTCTGAACGTCGGATCGCCCCGCCAGATTGAGTTCACTTACGAAGCCACCGCCACGATTGCCACGCTGGCCTCGGCCGCCTCGGCCCTGGCCACCACCCCCTTGCGCAGCCGCGATGGCAACGCAAGAAAGCAACGCAACCAATACAAAAATCCGTTGTCCTAACTTGTTCATCTGTTTTCTCCCAGCCACCGCCAAGGGCCTGCTGGTCCTGCGCTTTCCAGACGCCCGGATGCTCGCAATCATACAGCGAAAAGGTCAATTTCACGCCTAATTCATGTCTGCGTACGAGCCTCTCGTACGACGCAAAAAACGAGGAGCCGAGCTTTGCTCGGCTCCCTCGTCATTGGTCGGAGATTAAGGTTCTAGCGTCGTCGTCGCCGTCTCGCGAGGAAGGCTGCGCCGAGGCCCACGACGAGCAGGCCGGCCGGCTCCGGAACCGGGACGCCGGCGCCGCTCACGCCGAAGACGCCGATGTTGTGATAGGTGACGCCGGACGTCTCGTTGTTGGTGAACGTGATGCTGGTGAGGGTCCGCGTCTGATCGGTCGGCGACAGCGTGATATCCACTTCGTAGAGCCGCGGATTCGTTCCGCCCGCGAGATCGAAGACGCCGTCGGATCGGCTGACGCGGCCAAAACCGCTGATCGCATATCCACTGCCGTTGAAGTTGTCGGTCGCCGTGAATGCGCCCATCGTCGGGATGCCGCTGCTGAAATTCAGGCTGTAGCTGCCCGGTTGGGAGCCATTGAAGCCGGTGACGAGCAGGGCCAACGACGTAAAGGAGCCGGGCGTGACCAGGTTCAGCGTTCCCGACGATTGACCGGAATTGGCCTGTCGCAGGAGAAGGAGATTGTTCCCGTCGGCCGGCCCAAGTTGGAACGTCGTCATCGCGTTGGCGGCGGACACAAAGGAAGTCGTCGGCAATCCGACGGTGGGAGCCGCAGGATCGAACCCGAGCGTAAAGTAGTCGTAAATGCTGTCCATCACGCCGGTCGTGCTGCCCTGAACGCCGGCTGCGGAGGAATCGGCCCCGTTGGCAATCCCGTCGAAGTTGAATCCGTTAACGGCGATCGGGGTGTTTTGAGCGGTGGCAAACGCAGAAGCCAGCGCCAGAGTGGCCAGTAAAGCAATCTTCTTCATTTTTCTCCTCAAGGAATAAGCCCCGATAAAATTGGCAGGGCAATTTATTATCAACTGCACAGTCTAATACATCCGGCCCCTGTATCGCGATGCGATCATCAACGATGCCGCGTGACCAACAAAATTGCAGGTCGCGCGGCATCGGCTTTGAACCTGGATATCAGAAGAGACCGGTAATTTTGCCGTCTTCGTCGACGTCGATATTGAACGCGGCCGGCGTCTTGCCGAGCCCCGGCATCAACATGATCTCGCCGCAGACGGCCACGAGGAAGCCCGCGCCCGCCGAGACGTGAATCTCGCGGACGTTGATCGTGAAGTCCTCCGGCGCATTCAGCTTCGCCGCGTCGTCGCTGACGCTGTACTGCGTCTTCGCGATGCAAACCGGCAGCGATCCGAAGCCGTTCTTCTCGATCCAATCCAGGTCTTTCTTCGCCTTGTCGGAAAGATTCACGCCGGAGCCGCCATACGCCCGTTGCACGACCGTCGTGAGCTTCTCGTAAACGGTCGTGTTTTCCGCGTAGAGCGGGGCGAACTTGCTGGGCTTGTAGGCCAATTCGGCGACCTCTGCCGCGAGCTTCTCGCAGCCCTTGCCGCCGCCATTCCACGGATCGGCGGAAACCGCCTGGACGCCCTCGGCCTTCAGAATCTCGATCAACTCTTCGTGCTCCTCGGGGCAGTCCTCGGCGCGGCGGTTGATCGCGACGATGAGCGGAGGCCCGTAGCTTCGCATGTGGCGGACGTGGCGGAGAAGGTTTGCGCTTCCCTTCCGCAGATCGCCGGCGCCGTGGTGCATGCAGGAGCGGATCGTGGCAACGACGACGATCGCGTCCGGGCCTCGTCCGATGCGCGGGCAGACGATGTCCATAAACTTCTCCGCGCCGAGATCGGAGCCGAAGCCTGCTTCCGTGCAGGTGAACTCGGCCATGCCGAGCGCGACCTTCGTGCCAACGATCGAAGAGCATCCGTGGGCGATGTTGCCGAACGGGCCGCCATGTACCAGCGCCGGGCCGCCTTCCATCGTCTGAACGAGGTTCGGCCGGATCGCCGTCCGGAGCAGGGCCGCCATTGCGCCGACCGCCTTCAAGTCGCGGGCGAAGATCGGCTTGCGGGCATTGGTGACGCCGACCACGATATTGCCCAGCCGCTCTTTCAGCTCGGCGAGGTCGTTGGAAAGGCAAAGGATCGCCATGATCTCGCTGGCCGGAGTGATGACGAATCCATCCTGCCGAACGACGCCGTTGGCTCGGCCGCCGAGGCCGACGACGATCTCCCTCAGAGACCGGTCGTTGTTATCGAGCGTGCGCGGCCACATCGGGGAGCGCATGTCGATGCCGAGTTCGTTGCCATTTTGCAGGTGGGCGTCGAAGAGGGCGGCGAGAAGGTTGTGCGCGGCCGTGATCGCGGGGAAATCGCCGGTGAAAAAGAGGTTGATGTCCTCCATCGGGAGAACCTGGCTGTAGCCGCCGCCGCAGGCTCCGCCCTTGATTCCGAAGATGGGGCCGAGGGCCGGCTCGCGGGTCGCGGAAATCGCCTTGCGGCCGATCCGGTTGAGAGCTTGCGTGAGGCCGACCGTCACCGTCGTCTTGCCTTCGCCGGCTGGAGTCGGGCTCATCGCGGTCACGAGGACGAGTTTGCCGTCCTTGCCCTTCTCGGTGTACTTCTTGATCCCTTCGGCGGTGAGCTTCGCCTTGTAGTGGCCGAGCGGCTCGTAGTCCGCCGGCAAGAGTCCTGCCGATGCCGCCACTTCGGCTATCTCGCGCAACGTTGCGCTTTGGGCGACGTCCAGGTTAGTCACATTTCGATTTTGGTGCTCCATGGCCGGAAAACCATGATGGCTATCATATATTGCGGTTAACCCATCTTTTGCTTCAAAAGCGACACCAGAACGATCTGCCCGCCATGGTACGCCTCGTGTCCGACGACGTGGTTCACGATCCACCGGACGTTAAGAGGGCTCGACCAGTCTTCTCGCTGGATGATCCGGTCCGGATCGTCGATTTCACGGAGCGTTTCGAGCGTGCTCGCCCTGATCCGGTCTGCGATTCCGAAGTACCAGGAGAGCGGTTGGCGCGGAGGCGCCGGCCATTCGACGCCGTATTGCTTCGTCTCCTCGGACATCAAGAGGCGCTCCTCGCCGTCTGGCCGCTTTTTGCCGGCGACGACTTCCTCGATCCACCAGGCCTCGACATCGGCGTTGTGAAGGATCAGAGCTCCAATGCTGTGACCGTTCGGAAAAGGCTGCCAGACGATCGTATCGGGATCGACCTCGCCGAGTTCCTCCCGCCATTCATTGGTCGCGTCCTGGAGGCAGGAAGCGAACAAGCCGATCTCGGGCGAGGGGAAATCCAAGGCCACAAAGGGAGACATGCCACCGATTGTACGCCTTCAGGGGGGCCGTTGCCCGGGCTCCGTCGCGACCGCGAAGCGTTCACACAATGCTAGCCCGTGGTCCTTCTGGTGACCCCGGGACCAAGAGACACGGCAGACATCGACCCCGAAGGCGTGTCACCGAATTCTCCATGCGGCAACTCCCTCCGGCGGATAATGATCGGGTGGCTCACTCGGACGCCGACCTCTGGATTTGCCCAAAATGCGGCGAGAAATTCACGGGCAAGAACATGTGGCATTCTTGCGGGAAGTTCACGCTCGATGCCCTGTTCGAGGGCTGCGATCCGGTCGTCCGCGAGATCTATGCCCTGTTGGAGAAAATGGCGCTCGAAGTCGCGCCGTTCCACGTAGTTGTTCAGAAGACCCGCGCCTGTTTCCAGCTTCGAACCCGTTGCGCCTGTGGTACGCCGACGAAGACGGCGATCCGCTTCCACTTTCTTTCGCGGACCGTCATCGAGCATCCTCGGATCTTCAAAGTCGAATCCCTGGCTCCGGATCAGCACGTTTGCTACGTGAAATTGGCGCGTCCAGAGGACGTGGACGAGCAGATCCGGCAGTGGCTGGTCCTCAGTACCGAATACGGCGAGCAACGCAACCGCCGTGCCCCCGCCCCTTGATCGTCGCAGCTTGGGAGTCCGCGCCCGAGGAGCTTTCGCGTCGAATGCGTGGCGCTCCGGGATGGTTGAAGCCGGTCACAGAATGAGCTAGCCCGGAGGCAGCTTGCTCTTGTCGACGTAAGCCGGCTTCTTCACTTCCTGCTTCGGCTGCGAGGCGATCCGCTTCAGAACCTCCTGCACGCCTCGTTCCAACTGGGGATCGTGGCCTTGCCGCCATAGGTAGGGATCCAGGTCGACGTCGATATCCGGATCGACGCCGTGATTCTCCACGTCCCAGGTCCCGTTCGGGTTATAGAACGCGATATTGGGCGCGGTCACCGAGCCTCCGTCCATAAGCTGGGGGAAGATGAGGATGCCGACGAGCCCGCCCCAAGTCCGTTTGCCGATCAGGGGGCCGAGGCCGGCCTTCCGGAAGTGCCAAGGGAAGTAATCGCCGCCCGAGCCCGCATACTGGTTGATCAGCAGCACCTTGGGGCCGAAGACCGCGCTCAGAGGGCTCGAGAAATCCTTGCCATAGCGGGACGTCCACATGCTCATCAGGGGCCGGCTCATCATCTCGACGAGGAAGTCGTCGACCTGGCCTCCGTGGTTGAACCGCTCGTCGATGACCATGCCCTGCTTGTCGATCTGAGCGTAATAGTAGCGATTGAAGCTGACCCATCCGCCGACATTCGTATCCGGGATGTGGGCGTAGCCGACCTTGCCGCCGCTCAGCTCGGCAACCTTACGCCGGTTATCCTCGATCCAGGCCAGATGGCGCAAGCCACCTTCGGCGGGAACGGGTACGGCTGTGACTTCGCGCGAGCCGGTCCCATCCGGATTCGGGCCGACTTCGATCTTCACTTGCTTGCCGGCAAGCCCCTCCAGCGCGCCGTACACGTTTTCGGCGGATGTGAGATTCTTGCCGTTGATCGCCAGCAGATAGTCGCCCGTCTTCACGTTGACGCCGGGCTGGGTCAAGGGCGCCTGGATGCCCGGATTCCAGCTTTCGCCATCGTAGATGCGAGCGAAGCGGTAGCGGCCGTTTTCGATCGTATAATCCGCGCCGAGAAGCCCGCCGGGAACCCCCTCCACGCCGGGAATGTCGCCTCCCGAAATGAACATGTGGCCGACGGAAAGCTCGCCCAGCATGTCGGTGAAGAGATAATTGAGGTCTTCGCGGGACATGATATTGGCGAGGAACGGCTCGTACTTCTTCTCCAATGCCTGGAGGTTCTGGCCGTGGAAATGGGGATCGTAGAAGAAGTCGCGCTCGATCCGCAAGACCTCGTGGAACATTTGCCGCCATTCCGCCCGCGGATCGACTTTGGCCGTCATGCCGCTCAGATTCAGCGCGCCCTGACCCGGAGCCGGAGGCGCCATCGTCGAGACGATGGCCCACATCGGGCCCTGCTGGACGAGCATCTTGTCCCCGCCCTTGTTCACGGCCACCCGTGAGAAATTCGAAAGGAAGGGCGTAAGGCTCCGGTCCCCCAAGTCGAACTTGAACATCCTCGTTTGGGCCGGCGAAGTGATATACGCCATCGGCTGAAGGGAGGCCAGGAAGAAGGTTCCGGCGGGGCCGGGCAGCAGGCCGACGTAATTCTGCGCCGGGATCGGAAGGGCCAGCGTTCGACGACCGATCCCGTCGAGATCGATCCGGAACGGCTCGGGCGCGGGCGGTCCGGCCTTCTGAGGCGCAGGCGCGGGCGCCTTCTCCTCGTCGCTCTCGGGCGCCAGCGGAGAAGGAAGATCGTTTCTAAGCACGACGACGTACACGTTGCTGAGCGTATTCCTCCATGAATAGCTGGAGAGGTTCAACCAGCCCGCGCCGCCGGCCGTATTCGTGCTCGCCAGGAAGTAGAGGTACTTGCCATCGGCGTCGAAGATCGGCGACTTGGCGTCGCTCATCCCATCTGTAACCTGGGTCGCCTTGCCGGATTCCAGGCTGTAGAGGAAGACCCCTTCGAGGTGGTTATCGAGGTCGCGGTGATAGGCGATCCACTTACCGTCCGGCGACCAAATCGGCGTCACGCCCACCGCCGGGTTCTCGTAGGGCTGCTCGTCGACCTTCACGTTCTTGCCCGAGTCCAGATCGAGATACCAAATCACATGGTGGTTATCGAGGTAGGCGATCTTCTTGCTATCCGGCGACCAGGTCGGGTTGTAGTAGTAGGCCGGATAGTTTCCAAGCTCGAAGCTCTTGGCCGCCCCCTCGCCGTTGGCGGGACGCACCACGAGCTTGTATTCGCCACTCTCGTCGCTGAAATAGCAGATCGAATTGCCATCCGGCGACCAAGACGGGTCGCGCTCGCAAGAGGCCGAGCTTTGGGTCAAGTTGCGAATGTCGCCCTTCCCGGCCGGTACCGTGAAAATATCGCCTCGCGCTTCGAAGACGGCGCGCATGCCGCTCGGCGAGAGGGAGGCATTGCCGATCAGGGGAGCGACGTCCTTGAATCCCGTCCGCACTTCCGGGAAATCTGCGTCGACTTCGATCGGCACCTCGTGCGATTGCCCGGTCTTGATGTCGAACAGCTTGATCGAGCCGAGCTGTTCATAGGCGATCTCGTCTCCTTCGGCGGAGGCCGACTTGATATCGAAGCCGTCGTTCTTGACGAGTTGCCTAACCGACTTGGAACCCGTATCGTAGCTGTACAGGCTGAACGTTCCCGCTCGATCGGAGAGGAAGTAAATCTTGTTGCCGACCCACATCGGGTCTTTGTCGTTCGAGTTCTTCCGAGGGATTTCGGTGACCTTGGAATCGGCCATATTGCCGATCCAGATGGGACTCGTCTGGCCGCCACGGTAGCGCTTCCAGGCATCCTGCCATTGGATACCCGGCATATAGGCCACCTTCGACATATCGGCCGAGAAGCTGGCCGCCGATCCGGATGGGAACGGCAAGGCCTCCGGCATTCCGCCGTCGACGGGAACCTCGAACAGTCGCGGCAAGTCGGTCGCCGATAGCATGAACGAGACGAAGACGATGTTCTTGCCGTCCGGAGTCCACGAAACCGGCACATCGGGGGCGGGATGATAGGTGAGACGCTTCGGCTCGCCGCCCTTGGCGGACACCACGAACACGTCCGTATTCCCGTCGTATTGCCCTGAGAAGGCGATCATCGAGCCGTCCGGTGAGAAGCAGGGATCGCCCTCCACGCCCGGATTGCTCGTAATCCTGACGGCCTGCCCGCCTTCGCGCGGGACCGTCCAGATATCGCCGGCGAAGGAGAAGGCGATCTGAGTCTTGCTGAGCGACGGATGGCGCAGAAGCAGCGGCGCATCGGCCGAATTCAGAGCGAACGGAGCATGCGCAGCGGCGATGAGAAGGGACAACAGTGGCATCTCAGGTGCATGCTACCGACCTGACCCAGTGGTCACTAGGACCATGGGTTTTGCGTCTATCAGGTCCCTCGGCCGCAGACACGTCTCTTGGCGGCCAAATCTGTCGCGAAGCGACCCTCGGAGTGCTGAAGCGCAGCTTCGGCCTTTTCGTTCGATGAGGACGCGGGCTTGGGCGGAAGCTTCGCTTCCGCACTCCGAGGGTCGCTTCGCGACGGCTTGCTGCTGCTCCGGATCATTCGACGATGCGAATTCGTGCGCGAGGTCATTGACTCGAAAGGACTCCCCGAAAGGGGCTTGCCTAAAGTCAGCAAGCTTTCTCGGACGTAGACGTCCAAGCCCGACAAGCGCCCGCGCTATCGTAAACAAACTAAAATTGACAAACCGTCAGAGTTGACGCCGGGCTCAGACTTCGATCAGGGCCTGATGCCGTAGCCCGAGCGCGATTTCCAGCGCGGAAGCAAGCTCGGTAACGAAGTGGATCCGCATTTCGGCGGTCACCTCCGACGGCACGTCGTCGAGGTCGGGCTCGTTGTCCTTCGGGAGAATCAGCTCGCGAACGCCGACCCGATAGGCGGCCAGGACCTTCTCGCGAATACCTCCGACGCCGAGCACTCGCCCGCGAAGGGTGATCTCGCCCGACATCGCGATCCCCGTTCGCACCGGTCTTCCGGTGAAGGCGGAAGCGAGAGCGACCGCGATCGTCATGCCGCCGCTCGGACCATCCTTCGGGATCGCAGCTTCCGGGACGTGGACGTGGACGTCGTAGCGGAACTCCGAAGCGGAAAGCTCGCCCTGGTGCGAGCGGACGTAGGTTAGCGCCGCCTCGGCGGACTCCTGCATCACTTGGCCCATGCTTCCCGTCAGGCGAAGCTCGGGGCGGGTGCCGCTGGGCGGCATGAGGCTCGCCTCGATGACGATCGTGTCGCCCCCAAGCTCGGAAACGACCAGGCCGGTCGCGGCCCCGACCCCCGATTCGGCCGGCCGGCGCGCCACGTTCTTGGCGCGGCCCAGAAACTCGGGAAGGTCGGCCTCACCGATGCGAATCTTCTCGCATCCCCGCTCCGCGACCCGCCTCGCGCACTTTCGCACCAGGCTCGTGATCTGCCGCTCCAACTCGCGGACGCCGGCTTCCCGCGCGTACTGGGTCGCGACGATCCGAAGCGCCTCGTCCTCGATCTCGACCACGCCGGCCGACAGGCCGTGCTGTTCGAGCGCCTTCGGCAGCAGGAACTTTCGGGCGATCGCCTGGCGCTCGGAATCGGTGTAGCTCGAAAACTGGATGACCTCCATCCGATCTCGGAGAGCGGGCGGGATATTCGCGAGCACGTTCGCCGTCGCGATGAAGAAGACCGCGCTGAGATCGAAGGCGGCCTCGACGTAATGGTCGCTGAACCGGCTGTTCTGCTCCGGATCGAGGACTTCGAGCAGGGCGCTCGTCGGATCGCCGCGATAGTCGCCGCCGATCTTGTCGATCTCGTCGAGCATGAAGACGGGATTGCGCGTGCCGCACTGGCGCAGGCTCTGGATGATCCGGCCGGGCATCGAGCCGACGTAGGTTCGCCGGTGGCCGCGAATCTCGGCCTCGTCGCGCACGCCGCCGAGGGAAACCCGCACGAACTTACGCCCCATGGCTTCCGCGATGGCCCGGCCGATGCTCGTCTTGCCCACGCCCGGCGGGCCGACGAAGCATAGGATCGGGCCACGCAGATCGCTCTTGAGCTGGCGGACCGCCAGGTGGTCGAGGACGCGCTCCTTGACGCTTGTCAAGCCAAAGTGCTCGACGTGCAGGATTTCCGATGCGTGATGGACGTCCAGCCGGTCCGCCGTCACCTCGTTCCACGGCAGGGCGACCATCGTATCGAGGTAGTTCCGGAGCACCATGCCCTCCGGCGAGGCGGCCGGCGTCCGGTCGAGCCGCTTCAGCTCCGCCTTGGCGCGGGCGAGAGCTTCCTCCGTCATACCGCAGGCCTCGATCTTGGCCGAGTATTCGTCGTGCTCGCCGAGCCGGTCTTCCCGGACTTGCAGCTCCTCCTGGATGATCCGAAGCTGTTCGCGCAGGTAGTACTCGCGCTGGCTTTCGCCAAGCTCCTTCTCGACCCGGTGATGGATGTCCGCGTTGAGGGACAGAATTTGCTCTTCGCGCTTGAGCAGATCGAAGACCATGCGCAGCCGCCGGCCCCAGTCCGCAGTCTCCAGCAACTCCTGCTTCTGGCCGAACCGGAGGGGCAAATGGTGGGCGACCGCATCGGCCAGCCGGTCCGCATCCTCCAGGTGCACCACGCTCTGCATCGCTTCCGGCGGGATCGACTTGCTCAGGGCGACGACTCGGCCAAAGTCTTCGACGATGGCCCGCATCAAGGCTTCGATCTCGGGGCTTTCCTCTCCGGTCTCCTCGATCTCTTCGATCTCTGCCCAGAACGCTCCCGCGCGGTTAACGATCTTGGTCGCGCGCACGCGGGAGATTCCCCGCAAAGCGACCCGTACGCTCGCGTCCGGCATCGGCACGGCTTGAAGGGTGTCGCTCAGAGTTCCGACCCGGAAGAGGTCCTGCGCGTGGGGGTCTTCCAGCGACATGTCCCGCTGGCTGAGCACCAGCACGCGCCGGTCGCCTTCCATACTCCTCCGCAACGCTCGCTGAGAGGCCTCCCGCACCACGTGTAGCGTGTTGATCAGGTGCGGGAAGTGGACGGCGTCGCGAACCGGAAGGACAGGCACGAGGGCCGCCTTTCCCTGCTTCTCCTCCTTGTTCGTCCGGCGAGCACCAGCCACGCCGACAAGGTACCACCGGTTCTTCGCAAATCCAAGAGCCTTGCGGTCAAAACCAATGATCGTGCGAGTGTATCCCGGTAGCTCGAACCGGGTTACACGCGGATATACACCTTGTAGCTATAAGTCAGGGTCAAGGTCTTCCCTGGCTCGATCTTCTCCGTCCACTCGATTTCGGCGCGGCTGTTGACGTCCCGCAGCCCTCTGGCCACCTTCGTCACTCTCGCCTCCGGCGTCGTCGAGATCACCTCTCCGGTCAGCGACTTGCGGATTCGCACGGTGATCGCCTCGGTCTTGTGGTTGATCATCGTGAGCGTGCCTTTCAGGGTGACGAGGTCGTGGGTCGCCTGGTTGTAGACGTTCTTTAGCGCAGCCCGCTCGCGCGAGACTTCCTCTTCGAGCTGATCGGCGCCGACGTCCATTGCCTTCGTGATCTTCAGCTCCGCTTTGCCTCCAGGCGAGGCGTACTTCATCATGTCCTGCCCGATGATCTCGCCGTCCTTGAAGATCGTCGCCGTGCCGGTCGAGAAGGGCTGCTTGCTCGCATTCGTGAAGCGGATCGTGTGCCAGACCTCTTCCGGCTGCCCCAAAGGCGGCATCGGCCGGTATTGGGCGTCCTGCACGAAGTCGTCGATGTCCCACGTGTACACCTCGTCGTAGGGCGCTTCCGTGACGAAGACGATGAAGTAGCCGCGCTCCCCTTTCTTCAGGGTCACGTCGGGCTGACGGTAGAAGAACAGGTCCTCGTTCTGGTTTCCGCCCAAGTCGGCCGGAGCCATCGACTCGCCGAAATCCTTCATGGCGGGAGCCTGATTGCGGAAGGCCTCGCTCGCGCGGCCGCCGCCGAAGCCGCCCGCCGCCCCGCTGGGCGCGGCCATCCCGTTCATCGCGCTCTGATATAGATTCGCATCGCTCAGCGGATCCATGATGTAGGCGTAGGGGATATTCGGCCAGCCGGTGATGAAGCGGGTTTCGATGCCGTTCAGGTCTTCGAGATCGTTGATGACGGTGGACTTACCGACGATTTCGAGCTTTTTCCCTTCCTTGAGCGTCACCGCGTAGCCGGGCGCCCAGGTAAGCCCCCGCTCCAGGCTCAGCATGAAGAGCTTGCTCGGACCATTCGCCTGGATTTGGAAACGAAGGCTGCGCACACTCGAGTTCACCTTGCTCGAATCGGTCAGCGTATCGGGCGAAGTCATCCGCACGACGGACCCACGGTCCACGACGGTCGTCTTCTCTCCATCCTTCACCAATAGGATCGCGCCCGAGGCGCTGACCAGCGTGCCGGACACGGGTTCTTGGCCGATGAAGTACAGAGTCACGCGCTTGCCGATGTTGAGGGTCAGCAGGTCGCCGATCGACTGCGCTTTCACGTCGTCCGACTTCGGCACCTCCGTGTTCACGACGGAGGTGAGCTTGGCTCCGTCCGAAGTCGTGAACCATAGGGTTCCAAGGGAGGCCTGAGGAATCCGGTCCAAGAGATACGTGCCCGATCCCGGGACGTCCATCTCGCGGAGTACGACGGCGTAGCCGTTCTTGAACATCGAAGCCGCCGCGATGTGCTCGGTCAGCGTCTTTGGGCTCTGCGTCACCAGCACAGTCGCCGCTATCAAAGAAAACATTCTTGCTAAACCTCTCTCACAAGAATGAACGTTTCAGGACGGTGCATGCTGCACCGGTTTTTCTGGACTGGGGCCGCTCTTTCAACACGGAGGAGCGGAGGAACTGAGAGCCTTCCTATCTATCTCCGCTTCCCCGTTTATCCCCGATGGGCGGACGGTGGAGAGCATCAATGGCCTCATCGATTTCGCTCTCGGCAAGACCGTGATCCTCACGACCAAGAGCAAGCGACGAATGGCCGTCCTGGAGATCAAGGCATTGACTATCAGCCTCGTTTGGCAAGTCTGAGCAAGAGGCATGCGCCCCCTCTCCCCCGGGGGAGAGGGACTGTGAGCCGTCGCGTAGCGAGGGTGAACAGGGGTGAGGGGCAAACGGCGCCCGATTCATTCCCTTGCGAAAGTTTCCCGGAGGGGAGAGGAATTCTTGGAGACACGCCACATGAAGCTTGACGGCGCCTGCCATGGGACATGGCGTTACTGCCGCCGGTTCGACGCGTGGCGCAGCCGCCCGAGGAGCAGGGCTGCCTTGCGGCTCTCCACGACGTTCTCGAACAGGCTCTCATAGCGGTCGACGAGCATCGCCTGGGAGCAGAATTGCTCGTAGCCGGCCGCCGCGTTCCGGCCCAGCTCTTCCCTTTGCTCCGCCTTCATCGATACGAGTTCGCGGACCGCGTGCTCCATCGCGCGGGCATTCTCGGGGGGGAAGCAGATACCCGCATTCGCATTCGCGACGAGCTCTGCCGCGTCGCCGGAGACGCCGCACAGAATCGGAACGCCGCACGACATGTAGGTCTGGACCTTGGAGGGAATGGTAATGCTGAAAAGCGGATCGTCTTTTAGGTGGACGAGGAGTCCGTCCGCCCAGGCATAGAAGTCCGGCATCGCCGTCGGCGGCTGCTGGCCGAGAAAGAGCACGTTGGCCAGGTTATGCTCCTTCGCCCGGCGCTTGAGACTCTCCAATTCGACGCCGGCGCCGATGAAGACGAGCTGCAAGCCGGGCACGTCCCGCAGGTGGGAGGCCGCGTCGAGAGCCGTTTGAAGTTGCTGGGCGACGCCGATATTGCCCGCGAAGACGACGTTGAACTTGCCTGCCAGGCCGTGCTCGATCCCGAAGGCCTCATCGCGCGTGACCGGCTTGAACGTCTCCTCGTCGGCCCACTGGGGAAAGACGTGGATCTTCTCCGGATCGAGCCCCTGCCGTTCGAGGTGCAGCTTCATGCCGTGCGAGGTGACGACAACGGCGTTGGCCCGGCGATGGAGGAAATTGCAGACCTTCCGGATCGCGTGAGTCAGCCTTCCCTCCCGCACCATGCCGGTGCTGGTTAGCGTTTCCGGCCAGAGATCGTGGATTTCGTAAACGAACGGAACTCGCTTGAGCGTCGCCAGGAACCAGCCGGCGAGTCCGGTGCCGAGGGGCGGATGATGAATCCAGATCAGATCGGGGCGGCGGGTTACGAGCGCGCCGATGAAGGCGGCGGAAGCGCCGAAGCTGAGATAGCTCAGAGCCCGCTTCTTCGAGGACTTGCTATGGTCCGGCACCATCGGCACCCGGACGAGGCTAACGCCATCGACCTGCCGCTTGTCCCACAGTTTCTGCCTGTAGCCTGGATAGATTTTCCCGAAGGGATAGTTTGGGAAGGATGTCAGCGCCGTCGCGGAGTGCCCTTTCGCGGCAAAGGCCTTTGCGAGCTGCGACGTTCGGGTGTCGCACGGCTCGGGCCGGTAGTGCATCGAAAGGAACAAGACTTTCATCAAACTAACCTCTAGGCGGCCCTCACCCCTGCCTGGCGGTGTCCGAGGACGATCGAGGTGACGACGGCGGAAACATTTTCTTGCACGTACTCGGCCGGAGGAAGCCATCCCGGCCCGGCCATGATGACGGCCTGGGTCGCCTCCAAAATCGACGTCGGGTCTGCGCCGGAGAGGATTCCCGATCCGGCTTCCAAGCACTCGGCCCGCTCGGTCACGTCGCGCAGGATGACGCTCGGAACGTTCAGGAGCGTCGCTTCCTCCTGCACGGTTCCGCTATCGGTCAGGACGCACGCGGCGTGCTGCTCGAGATGGACGAAATCGAAGAATCCGACCGGGGTCATGAAGCGGACGAGCGAAGACTTCGGCGCGAGGCCGTTCTTGGCGATCTTGTCCGCCGTCCGCGGGTGCAGGCTGACGATGACCGGCTGCTTGAAACTTTCCGCGACGAGGTCGAGACCGGCGAGAATCTTCGAAAGGCGTTCGGGGTCGTCGACGTTCTCGGCTCGGTGCAGGGTCACGACGAAGTAACGGGAAGGCGTGAGCGAAAAGCGGAGGAGCACGTCGCTGGCCGCGATCCGGCTCTCGTAATAGCGGATCACTTCCCAGATCGGGTTGCCGGTCACGAAGATTCGCGTCCGGTCGAAGCCTTCCCTCAGTAGGTTTTCCTTACTGCGATGGGTGTAGGGAAGCAGGACTTCGCTGCAATGGTCGATCACGCGGCGGTTGGTTTCCTCGGGCACGCGGTCGTCGTAGCAGCGGTTCCCCGCTTCCATGTGATAGACCGGGATACGCATCCGCGCCGCGATGAGAGCGGCGAGGCCGCTGTTCGTATCGCCGAGGATCAGCACCCGGTCGGGCTTCTCGCGGAGAAAGAATTCGGTCGAATTCCGGATGATCTCGGCGATCTGCTCGCCGAAGCTGCCCCCGCGCACGCCCCAGTGCTCGTCGGGCTGACGGACGCCGAGCTCTTCGAAGAAGATGTCGCTCAGGTTCGGATCGTAGTTCTGACCGGTATGAACCAGCACCTGGTCGCAGAGGACGTCCAAGCGGTCGATAACCCGGCTTAGACGAATGATCTCCGGACGCGTCCCGAACAGAGTGGCAACTTTCATATTCTTTCTTTTAGATTGGTTGGCGCAAGCCTTCCAGCCGTAAGGGGCAAGGCGGAAGGCTGCGCCGGGAAGCCGCTAGGCGGCAATCTTCATCCAGTGGCGAGGCCCGACGATCGGCTCCAGAAGCGTCCGGAGCCCGTGATAGTCGAGAGTCACGTTCTCCGAGGAATACTCGCCCTGAAGCACCGGCCTGTCCGGCTGAATCGGATAGAGCTCGTCGAGCATCGGCTGAATCACGTAGTAATCGCCGCGCTCGACGGTGCGCCACCGCTCCTCCTCCGAGACCATGATCTCGTGGAGCTTTTCGCCGGGGCGGATGCCCGTGTAGATGATCTGGACGTCGCGCCCGTCGATGAGCGTCTGGGCCAGGTCGACCATTCGCGCCGCCTCCACTCTGGGCACGAAGGTCTCGCCCATGCGCCCCACGTGGAGCGCCTCGAAGACCGTGTCGACGGCCTTGTCCAGGCTGAGCAGGAACCGCGTCATCTCCTTGACGGTGATGGTCACCGGCCCGCCGTTCTCGATCTGGTCGAGGAACAGGGGCACGACCGATCCGCGCGAGGCGATGACGTTGCCGTAGCGGACGAGGTTAAAACGGGTCTTGCCGCACTGAAGATTGGCCTCGACGAAAATGCGCTCCATGATCGCTTTCGTCATGCCCATCACGTTGATCGGCTTGCAGGCCTTGTCGGTGGAAATGCCGACGACCTGCTCGACGGGCGCCTTCGTTTCGCGGATCGCGCGAACGAGGTTCTCCGCGCCCTCGATGTTGGTCTTCACCGCCTCGTAGGGGAAATTCTCGCAGGTCGGCACTTGCTTGAGCGCAGCCGCGTTGATGACGATGTCGACGCCGGCGACCGCGCGGCAGACCGAATCGTAGTCCCTCATATTCCCGATTTGGAAGGTCAGGATCTCCTGAGCCTTTCGGAACATGATGTCGTCGGTCGCGTAGGCTTGATTCCGGTAGTCGACTCGCATCTGGTGCTGCTTCGCCTCGTCCCGGGAAAAGACAGTGATTCGGCGCGGGATTCCAATTTCGCCAGACAGAATGCGTCGGACGACGGTCTTTCCCAGCGAACCAGTTCCGCCGGTAACGAGAACGTGCTTGTTTGCAAGAATCATTTCTTTCTCCAAAGAGCGTAAGGGGTCGCATCCGAGGCCATTTCGCGAACCATCTCCGGCCATGCCGGCGGCCGGTATCCGGTCGCTTTGCGGAAGAGAGAACTGTCGAGCGTTCGATCGATCCGAGGCTCGGCGAGCGGCCGCAAGGGGGTGTTCGTACCGTAGCTCTCGCGCAAGAGCCCCAATAACGAGGCCTTGTCGATCGGATCGCTCGATACTTGGTAGATCCCGGTCAGACCGGGATGGTCAAGAATGACGGATTCGATCACTCGCGTCAATTCGTGGGTGGTGAATCCGCTAAAGAAAGCGTTCGAGTAGGCGTTGGTCTCCGCGTCGCCCTGGGCCAGGAACCACTCGACCAGGCCGTAGCCGCCTTCAAGTTCGCGGCCGATGATCGACGTTCGCAAAGTCACCGCGTTGGCCGCCGCCGTCTCTCCGAGCGCCTTCGTGCGCCCATAGAGGTCTTCGGCGTCGGTGAGGTCGGATTCCTTATATCCGCCCCGGGGCCCGGCGAAAACGCAGTCCGTGCTGATGTGAACGAACCGGGCTCCGAATTCGGCGCACATCGAGGCGAGCCGATGGGGCAATAGGGCGTTGATCGAGATGCAGGCCTCCGGATTCTTGGCAAGCGGGTGCTGCTTGATGAGGCCGATGCAGTTGACCACCGCATCCGGGCGGACGGTTTCGATCGCGCCGCGGATCGAGGCTTCATGGCTTGCGTCCACGCCGCCGATCACCCGGTCGGGGCAATAGAAGCTATAGCGAGCCAGCGACGAGGCCTCCCGGCGGACGGCGACCCAGGCATCGAACGGCTCGCCCATCGTCTGGTAGAGCTTATGCCCAAGCATTCCCGTGCCACCTAGAATCAAGACCTTCATCGAAAACTCTCAGGGCTGCTTATTCGGCAGCCCAGCATTCTTATCGGTATCCATATCGCATTGCGAGAGAGGGGTCCAACGCAAATTTAACGGTATTAAGCTGGTCTTTACTTTGGAATTCCCCAGGACGGACGCAAGTACCCGCCGGCCCTTGAAAAAAGCGATCAAGAGCCCACCGCGACCGACCTGGTGTAAATCTCGGGTGTACGCGCTGATCGCCTCGTAGGATTGCGAGCCAAAATCAGCGCATTTTTCCCTCTATGCCGCAATCACATTGCAATCTCGCTCGCGGAACTTGCCGCGGGTATCGACGATCATCGCGCTGTATCGCCGGATCATCTCGTAGTCGAAATCCGTGTGGTCGGTCACGAGCACGACGCAGTCATAGCTGTGCAGCTTCTCCGCCGTCAGCTTGATCGACCGGTACGGCAGGTTGTGGCGGCGGGTCTTGGGAATGCGCGGAATATGCGGATCGCAGTATTCCAGGGTCGCGCCCCGCTTGCCAAGGATTTCCATGATCTCCAGCGCCGGCGACTCGCGCAGATCGTCGATGTCCCGCTTGTAGGCGACGCCGAGAATCAGAATTCGCGCGCGGCTGACCGCTACGCCCGCCTCGTTGAGAGCTTCGCCGACCTTCTCGCAGACGTATTCCGGCATGCGGCTGTTGATCTCTCCCGCAAGCTCGATGAAGTGAGTGTGGATGCCGACCTCTTTCGCCTTCCACGTCAGATAGAAGGGATCGATGGGGATGCAGTGGCCGCCGAGGCCGGGTCCCGGATAGAAAGGCATGAAGCCGAACGGCTTGGTCGCGGCCGCGTCGATGACTTCCCAAACGTCGATGCCAAGCTTGTCGCAGACGATCTTCAACTCGTTGACGAGGCCGATATTGACCGAGCGGAACGTGTTCTCGAACAGCTTGGCCATCTCGGCGACCTGGGGCGAGCCGACCGGCACTACGTTCCGGATGACCGTACGATAGAGGGCCACCGCGACCTCCGTTCCCGCCGGGGTCATACCGCCGACGAGCTTCGGAATCGTGGACGTCGAATAATCCTTGTTGCCCGGATCTTCCCGCTCGGGCGAGAACGTGAGGAAGTAGTTCTTCCCGATCGTGAAGCCCCGGCCCTCGATAATCGGCTTCAGAAGGTCTTCGGTCGTGCCTGGGTAAGTGGTGCTTTCCAGGCTGAGAATCTGCCCCTCGACCAAATGCGGCTCCAGCGACTCCATGGTCTTGACGATGTAGGAAACGTCCGGCTCCATGTGCTTGCCCAGGGGCGTCGGCACGCAGAGGATGATCGCGTCGGCCTTGGAGGCCTGAGCGAAATCGCCGGTGGCGAGCAACCTCTTCGAGGCAGCGGCGGCGGCAACCCGGTCGGCGCCGATGTGCTGGATATAGCTCTCGCCGCGGCCGAGCATTTCGACCTTGTTGGCGTCGGTGTCGAAGCCGACGACGGTGAAGCCCTGCTCCGCGAAGCAGAGCGCCAGGGGAAGGCCCACGTAGCCCATGCCGACGATGCCGACGACAGCTTCGCGGCTTTCGATTCGGTCAAGGAGCCGTTGGGCGGAAGGGGCGAGTTTGGTCTTGGGTAGGTTGGTTTTTTCCATGGTCATGCTGCCTGAATGATTTGGTGGTCGAAAGCGGTTTGAAACATCTGCAGGCCCGATTCGAGGCCGATGTTTGAGTCGGCAAGGCGCGAAATATGCATCCGCGCCTGTCCTCTCATGGCTTGGTAAGCCGGGGCGTCCATGTCGAGGCATTGCTGCAAGGCGCGCCGCCAGGAGTCCGGCTCTTCGAGCGGCAAGACCCAGCCCGCGCCTTGCGCGTCGAGGTCCCGCCAAGGAGTGCGGTCGCTGACGAGAACGGGGCATCCCGCTCCGAGCGCTTCCGCGACGACGTGCCCGAAGTTCTCTCCGAGCGTGGGAAGGAGGAAGAAGTGATGGCGGCTCAGCTCGCTCGCGACGGCTTCCGGCGCCACCGGTCCGGCCCAGACGCAGTCCACGTTGGGCGGCAGGCTTTTGGCGGCCTCCTCGCACTCGGCGCGATAGGCCGCATCTTCGGATGGGCCATAAATCGTCAACGTCGCCGAGCCGCGAACGTCGGCCAGCATCCGGATCGCCCCCGCCAGGTTCTTCATCGGCGAAATCCGGGAGAGAAAAGCGAACCGCGCGATGCCGGGCTCCTTCGATAATGGCGTCGAGTCCTTCGGCGCTTCCAGATGGGTTAGGTCCGGCGCTTTGAGAAAGTAGTCGGGATGGCGGTCCGCTGCCGCTCTCGTGTCGGCAAGTTCGTACATCGAGGAGACCTGCCATGTCACTTTCCGGTGCAATCCGCTCCACGCAGCCGCCTTCAAATACAGGCGCTTCTTCGCCGCCTTGAGTCCAAGAGCCCCTTGCGAAAACTCGCCCCGCGGCGCGATGAGAATCGCCCGCTCGCGGACGAGCCCGAAGAAGCGGAGCAAGAGCACGGTCCGGGTCAGGCGGCTGAAATAGCTGTTGAGGTAGATCACGTCGGGATTCACCTCGCGGATCGCGGCAAGAATCGACCGCGCCTTGAGCTGATCGGGACGGGCGTAAAAGTAGCGCACGCCCTCCCTCTCCGACCATTCTCCGATCGCCACGTCCGAGTACGGCGTTTCCTCGCCGAGGTCCCGGTCGCGCGTGAAGACCGCGAACTCGATCTCCTCGCTCAGGCCGGCGACAATGCGGCTGATCGATCGAGCCGGCCCGCCGCCCTTGAAGCCGGGCAGGTAGTAGTCCGCGAAGGCGAGGACGCGAAGCTTCACGCCGCCATCTCCTCGGCGAACACGTGGTCGTCCAGATAAGCCTTTAGCCGCCGGGCGTGGCCCTCCCAGGTCTTGTTCTCCCGAACGTACTCCTGCGCTTTGCGGCCGCGCTCGGCTCTCGCCTCCGGGTCCATTCGGGCAATGTCCCGAATCGCTTTGGCAAGGGCCTCCGGGGTTTCCTCTTCGAGCTTGAAGACGAATTCGCCGAATTCCTCCTCCACATGTCCGGTGCATGTGGACAGCAGGGGCCGCCCCGTGGCCAGGCACTCGACGACCTTCGACGGGAAGACGTAACGGTGGGTCTGATAGTCCGTCCGCCGCAGATTGACGAGCAGATCGGCGGTCTCATAAAGCTCCATCACCTCGCGGTGAGGCACGAGGCCGAGGTAAGCGAGCCGCACGTCCTTCGCGACCGCCTTGCGGACCGTATCGACATATTCGCCGCCGCCGACGATCGAGACACGCAGATTCGGCATGTCGAGGAGCTTCAGCGCGTCGAGGAGCATCGTCACCCCGTTCAGCACGGAAAGCTGGCCGGCAAAAACGACGTGGAACTTGCCGTCCGGCAGCTTCGGCTTTCGCTCGAATCGCCGCAGAAAATCGTCCATTACGCCCCCTTCCATCAGCAGCGCATGCCGGTCCGGCGCGAAATCGTCGATGATCGCCTGGTTGGCGATCAGCAGGCCCCGAGCCTTTGGAATCACCATCTTCTGGGAGGCGAATTCGAGCCGTCGCAGCCAGGTGTCTTTCACGACCTCGCCGGGGACGTAGATGTCCCCGATAAAGGGAACGAGGTCCATGTCCATCCAGCGGCAGACCAGAGCCAGCGGCATGGCCGGCGGCGCGGTCAGGTTGTAGCAAATCACAACGCGGCGCTCGACGTGACGGTTCTTCAGGCCCCACAGGAAGGTTCGCCATGCTGCGGAAATGCCGAGAGTCAGAATCTTGAAGGCGCCCAGGTTCAGATGAGGAAGTGAGGTTGCGCGCAGCCCATTGCCCAGGCGCACCGTCGTCGAGCCGAAGAAAAGCTGCTTGACGCGCGGGAAGGAGGCGACCGGGAAATAGCTGTAAACCGTCGGATTCGGCAGGTCCGATTGGGCCAGCGCGGTCAGGAAGTTGAGCTGAAACATATTTCCCGCGGTGCTCGATCCAGGATTCCGGTATTCCGGGCTGTCGGGGGTGAAGGCGCCGATGTAGAGCAGCGCCATCTCCGGATTCGGATTCTGGGATTCTTTTTTCATGCAAGCACCGGGACCGGGCTTCGCCGGAACGAGAGTCGCGAGCTCAACCAAACGGCGAGCCAACCGTAAAAGGCGATGACGCCCTCTCCGTCCTGGAGCATGCGGTTCGTCGCAGGAAGGTAGAAAACGAGGGTCATCAGCAGCGCGAAGAAGACAACCGCATAGGGATTCCGCCCACCGAGCATGTCGATCCAGCACTGGGCCAGAGCGCGGCCGACAAAGAAGAGCATCACGACCGTCCCGAAGAAGCCGAGGTCGTTCGCGAAATACGGATACGCAGTGCACCAGTGGACCGGATACTTGAACCCATCCTTGTCGGAAATCTGGACGGGCAGGGATCGGGATTCGAAATTCTCGTCGCCGGTCAGGCGCTCCACGGTGCGAGTCAGGAACATGCTATGGCCGAAGCCGTACATCGGCTTCACGTCCCGGTCGATCGAGAGGCCGAGGCCGTAATAGCCGGTCGTCAGATAGTTGAGGAGCGCGATCATGCCGGGCCGCAGGTCGTCCGGCAACTGGGCCAGCATCGGATTGTCCACGTCCGGGGCCTGCAGGGTGATCGGGTTGGCACCGCTGTCCGCCGAGCCCTTGCCGACCCGGCTGACGTGGGAATACGTGAAGTAGACCGCGAACGCGGCGATGGCGAGCAAGCTGCCGGCCGCGCCGATCACGAGGGTCCGCCGCTTCAAGGGCGAGACGCCCGCGCAATGGGCCGCCATCACGATGAAGGGAACCGTAATCAGCAGGTCCGCCATGTCGCGCCGCTGCCCCGTCGCGATCGCCATCGCGACGACGGCGAGCATGCAGCCAACGAGGAGAACCCGCGTGCCCCAGGTCAGGCGCTTCCACAAATAGACGCCGAGCGGGAACAACATGACGAGGGCCGGGCTGACGAGAATCCGCAGGTAGCTGGCTCCGTTCGAGGCCCCCTCCGCATACATGTGGGCGTCGCCGTACGCCTCGCCTGGATTGGTGAGCCCGCCGACGATATTGGGAATCCAGTTGCCGGTTCGGGCATAGGAGGTAATCGGCAGCACGAGCAGATTGATCCAGAGGCTGAACCGGACCATCTTGTTCACGTCGTAAGGCCACTTCGCGGCGCTGGGCGCCTTGTGGCCTGCCGACAAGTAGCCGAGGAGCAGGGCGATATGAGCGGCGAAAAGGAACGTGTACAACCCCGTCGGATTGCGCAGGGGCCACTGCCACGGCCCGAATGCGAACAGGCCGAGCGTGATCCATAGGTAAATCTGGATCACCACCATCGGAGCGAGCCGCCGCATCCATCCGTGCGTCCGCTCCACTAGCGCGCCCCCGCGAAGCGGCGCTCCAGCACGCTCTTCATTCGAAGCAGCGAGGGATCGATCCGCAGAAAGACGAGGCCGGCCAGCGCGACGATGCCCGCGCCGGCGAGCACGACGAACGACCAGCTCGGCCGCGCGAAGAAGACGCAGACCGCGGCGGCGAAGCCGAAAAAGGCGAGGCGGGTCGTCCAGACCTGTACCGTCGCTTTAGCCCGCTCGGTATCGGCCGGCAGGAGCCGCACGATCCGGAAATGCGCCCAGAGCCCGGAAATAAGGCTCGTCGAAATGGCCCCGACCGGAATGCCGGGCAGACCGAACATTCGGAGAAACGCATACATGAGCGGCACCCGGCAGACGCACTCCAACAGAAGCGCGCCCGAGGCCGCATGGTGATGATTGGTCGAGCGGTAGAGGCAGAGAGAAAGGTAGCTCCAGCCGGTCATCAAGACGGAAATCGCCAGGAGAACCGTCAACGCCGTGCCGCCGAACATCTTGGGCCCAGCCCAGACGCCGACCAGGCCAGGATTGACGGCGACGTAAGCGCACATCAGGGCGAAACCGACGCCGAGATAGACGGCGACGACCTCGCGGTAAACCGTCTTCGAGCGTGCCCCGTCGCCCGACGCGTAGAGGTGGCTGAAACCGCCGAACGATCCCTGGCCGACGCCGTCGAGGATGGTGCCCGCCATCTCCGCCGCCTTGCGAGTCAAGCCGAAGACGGTCGCACTTTCCGGCCCGAGGACCGTCGCGGCAAGAAGGACCTGGCTGTCGTTCATCAACGTATAGCCGAGGCCGGAGATAAAGAGCGGGGGCGAGATGCGCCAAAACTCGCGCCCGACGGCGCGGTCGAGTCGAATATGACGCCGGATTTCCCGGTCGACGCCGAAGAACAGGAAGCCCAAACAGCCGATCAAAACCGTTCCGGACCGGACGGCCAAGCCGGCCGCGATGCTCCACACGCCGTATCCGGAAAGAAGCATCGTCAGGGTGACCGCGAATCCGAGGACCACGCCAACGAAGGCGCTGATATTGACGGCCGTGGTTTCCTGGATGCCTCTTGCAAGACCCTGGAAGATGTAGTTCACGAGCATCGTGCAGATGGCGCCGCTACCGAGCAGGAAGGCGCCGCGAAGCTGCTGAGCCTGGGCTCCCTCGATGTGCATCCATCCCGCGATGAAGGGGGAAACCGAGATGAGGGCGATGCCGAGAAGGGCCGAAAACGTCAGAAGGATCGCCGCGCCGGTTCCAAAATAAGCTCCGATCGTCCGCTTATCGTGAGTGGCGAGCGCGGCTCCGATCCGCTGGATGATCAGATTCGGGATGCCCATGTCGAAGGCGAGCATGAAAACGAGCAGATCGCCCGATGCCAGCCATGCTCCGTAGAGCTTCGGCCCGATGTAATGCAGGTACAGCGGCATCAGCAGCAGGGCCTGCACCGAGGCGACGAGCGTCGTCGCCGTCGAACCGGCAAAGGTTACGTAGGCCGCCTTGCGTCGCAGAACCGGCTGGGACATCGTCGCTAAGCCGCCTTCTTTTGGGGCTCGGCTGCCTCCGCCAGCTTGGGAGACTTCCGCTTCGGCCAGACAAGCGCCGCGAAGGCGCCAAGGGCGAGGCCGATGATCAGCGACATCGCGCCATTCTTGCTAAAGCTCTTGTTGACCGGTTTGTCGTCGACTTCCGGCTCGTCGAGCACTTCCCACCGATTGGGGTCGCGATCCTCTTGGATTTTCGCGAGTTCGTGCTCGGCCTGTAGTTGTTGCAGGATGCCGCTCTCCGTGCTGACTTCGCGCGTCAAGCGGGATAGCTCCATCGCTTCTTGGGGAGCCAGCTTCGCCAGCTTCGATACGGCATTAATCTGTGCTTCGAGCACGACCCGCTGGGTCATCAACTCGGGAAGCTTGGGGCCGAGATCGGAACCGGCCGGGCTGATCGCGCCCGCGGAAGTCGCTGCCGCGTATTTGTTCAGCTCCTTCTGCAGCTCGTCCTTCGTGATGTCGATCGCCTTGTTGATCTTGACGATCTCGGGCGCGGTCGGGGCAAGCGTGATCTCTTGAACCTGCAAATCGTATTGGAGGTCGGACAGCTTGTCGCGCCACTTCTGGACCTGCGGAATGTTGGAGGGCCACTTGCCGCCGTTCTTCGCGATCGCGTGGGTCCGCGAATCGACGTCTTGGATCGCGCTGTTCGCACGGTCATAGTCCAGTTGAAGCTGCTTCAGACTTTCCGCCCACTTCGAAGCGGCGGGCACGATCGTCGTATCCTTGCCCGAGCCGGACGCCACGAACGACGGCGCGGTCACGGCGTGGTTCTGAAATTGAAGAAGGCGCTGCTCGGCGTCCGCGAGCTTCTTCTGCTGGGCGTCGATCCGGGACGCGAGGACGTCGGCGTCGTTCGAGTCGAGCGGCTTGCTCACTTTTTGGTTAATCTCTTGCAGCGCGTCGAGGTGAAGCTGGACGACCTTCTTCGCCAAATCGGGATTGCGATCGCGGGCGCTGATCGTTATCGAGCTTTCCATCGCTTGGTCCTGAATCGTGCGCATGTCCTTGACTTCGCGCTTCTTCAGTCCCGTTGCCTTCGCCACGTATTCCAAGGCGTGCTGGCTCTCCAGCATGCCGCCAAAGACCTTGAGAGGCGTCGGACCGCCCGTGAGGGTGGCCGCGAGAGATGACTGATCGAAGTTCGAGGATCCCAGGATGCTCGGAGTCCGAACCGGGAACACGATGGTCGCCTTCGCCTCCCAGATCGGAGGCGCGAAAACCGTGTAGGCGATCCCAGCCGCGACGATGACGCCGGCGACTCCGAACGCGATCTTTCGCCGCTTCCAAATGAGGCTGGTCAACGAAGGCAATTCCTGTTCGGGTCCCGGTTTCATCATTTGCCGGCCCTCGTCACGGATTCGAAGAGAAGCGCGTTGGAGAGCACTTGAGCGGCCGAGGCCAGGGTGAAGCCCTTGGGCTGGCCGAAAAGGATGCACTCGCCGGGAAGGATTTCCGGATTGCTCGCAAGCGTCCCGTCCTTCAGATACTCGTCGAGGTTGTACTGGGTGACCACGATCTTGCCCTGTTCATTCGGATGAGAGATGAAGACCCTCCGCAGCGTTCCTCTTTCCGAAAGGCCGCCCGCCTCGCCCAGCGCATCGCTTAGGCGGTAGTTCTTGCTGTCTTTCATGAAGACCCGGCCCGGCTTGTTCACTTCGCCGAGGACGACGAACGAGCGAACGTTGCGCTGGATGTAGACGAGATCGCCGGCCTCTACTTCGAATTTGGATATTTCCTTCGATCCGGGTGGCGGCGTCGCGTCGATTTGATAAAGCTCGCCTTTTCGAAGGACAAGCACGTTCGCAAGGGTTCCCTCGGGTCCGCAGCCCCCGGCCATGGCGATCGCGCCGGTCAGCGAATGCTCGCCCCGCATCACGATCTCGCCCGGCTTTTCGATCTCGCCGGCCATCGTAATCCGGCGCTCTTCGGGCGCAATAACGGTAATCGTGTCGCCGGCCTCGACGAAGAAGGGCTTGGCGTTCAGATCGGGACGAACGGGGAAGTTATACGTCTCAGGGCCGCGCCGCACCACGACCTTGCCAAACTGCTGGAGGCTCGTATCCGCCTCGAGGTCCGGCCACTTGATGCCGCCCGCTTGCGCGATAGCGCGATAGACGTCGGTTCCGGCCGGCACCTTGAGCTGCCCCGTCTTGTCGATGAATCCGGTGAGCCACACCCGGACAAAGGGAACCGGCTGGAGGGTCACGACGTCGTCGGGAGAGAGGATCTGATCCGTCGTCGACGGGTCTCCTGACAGGAGGCTCGCGACGTTGTAATCGCAAACTTTCGCCCCGTTTCGGAATAGCTGGACCTCTTCCTGGTCCGCATTGTCGTCGAGAGGAGCGCCGGAAAGAAGCTGCCTCAGCGTCAAATTGGGCGCGAGGTCGATCGGTCCCTTGCCGCCGTTCATCCCGACCAGATACACGACGTCTCGCCGGATGTCCTTGATCGAGAGGTTGACCTCGTCGTCGCGAACGAACCGGTGCAAGGCCTTGCGCATCGTCATTTGGGCCTCTTCCCAGGTCAGCCCGCTCAGAACGATCCGCCCGAAGCCGCGACCGTAGATCGCCCCGTCGGGCATAATCGGGAAGACTCCGCCGTAGTTGCTCGTGACTTCGACGGTATCACCGACTTTGAGACGAAGCGGCGCTGGGCGGTCGCCGTACATCGTAGACAATGCGAGGAGCCCGGCTAGGGCGGTCAAAACTCGCATGACTTGTTCAGTTTCTCCCCAAAGAATCTCATGTTCCTTGTCAGATTCTCGGTAGGACGCCAATTTGCATTAGGCCAAAACCCAGCAAATCTAGCGATATTTTTCTATCGCTCTGCGACTCATGAGAACGAGAGCGCGGCATGGTACGGAAAAGCGCCTTTTGTGGAAAGAAAACCGGAATCAAGGCGATCATAGGTGATAGATTTGCGGTAGGCCTGACGTTTTGTAATTAAGCTATTAAACGTACAATTCGACCTTCACTGGCTTTTAATAGTATGAAAACGCTATGATTGGCATAGATTCAGGGAAAGATCGCTGGGAGCTTCAGGACGAGCTTGTCGCCTTTTCGCAGGCGCCCGACAAGGAAGCCCAAATCGCGTTCGACAAGATCTTCGCCAACCAGCGTCGACGCCTGATTCGTTACTTCATGGGCAAAGGTTTTTCGGAGGATAACGCAGAGGATCTGACGCAAGAAGTTTCGCGCCGCGCTTGGGCGGCACGCCGGTCCTTTGAGCCTCTTGGTCTCGGAGCCTGGTGGAACTTCCTCTTGCGCATTGCCAGGAATCACGCGATCGACATCGTTCGCCGGAGCTCTCGGTACCGCCAAGACGCCTTCGCCGACGCCGAAGAAATTCCGGCCGGCGATATTCCCTACCTCGACGTTCTTCTCCGGGAGGACATTTTCGATGCGGCGGACGCGCTTTGGCTTGGCCTTCCTCGACGGCAGAAAAGTCAAAACCGCAGTCGGCTGTTGGCTGCCCAGCTCTTCTATCTTCACGGGCTCGACTGGCGCGAGGTCGCCCAGGTCCTCGGCAAGGATGCCCGGACCGCGTCGCACGAATTGGACGAGTGGCTATCCGACGGCGCGGTTCTCCGCCATCTCGCTTACGTCGAGCTTTACTGGAGCAACGATCGGCTGGCCGGCTACCTGTTATGCCCGAAGGAGCCCCTCACGCCGCCGGAATTGGACCGGCTGAACGAAGCGCTGAACGGCGACGAACCCGCCACGAGAATCTCGGATTGGACGCCCAGGGAGGCGTTCGTCGTTCTTCGCCGAGTTCGAAACGGACTGACCACGGATCGCATCCTGAGCTTTCATCACTACAACTTCGACCAGGACGAAGTGGAGGGCGTCGCGGAACGGGTCCGAAACCAATACCCAATGGCTCGAATCGGCAAGGAGCTCCGCGATGCGTACGAGGCGGCGGATCATGTGATGCGGCTGATCGATACGGGACTCTGGCGTCGGCTTGTCTTCCAATACGATTTCAGCGACGATTTGCCCCAAAAACAGATCCTCGAGCGAACCGCGCCCCCCGCGGAGGTCGTGGGTACTAAGATGACCGAAGCCAAGCTCACCGGCTGGATCAGCATGAACCGTCTCCTCGCCCAGCTTGCGGCGTTTATGTCGGAGGTGCCGGCCTAAGATGCGCCTCGACGATCAGCACGAACTCTCCAATGCGACGGTTGCGGCCGTACGCGTCTTCTATAGCGGGCTCGAAAGCGCTGCGGTCCCGGTCGGTGAAGCCGACCTGGCCCGCTTCGTGACCGGCCTTGCCACAGCCGCCGAGCGAGAAGAGACGACAGCCGCTCTCATCGAGTCCCGGTCCCTTCGAGATCGGCTCGTCTCGATGCATCGCGAATTGAAGGCGGCGCAAAAGCACTCCGTCGCGGAATCCCGAATCGCGCCCGCCCTCGCGAAGTGCCTCGCCGAAGGACTGAACGGATCGCTTAGCTTCTATTCCAGGATGCGCGAATGGTGCCTGACCAACGACTGGACCGCGATCTCTGGCGGCTCTTCCAGCGAGGGCATTTCCGCCCGGTCCGCGCTGGCCGCCGCCGGACGCACGCTTCAAGGCATCCTCAGCTCGCCGCGATTCGCGGTCGTCCGTGGCTCGGACGACGCACCCAGCATCGAAGGATACTTGCCGCCTGGGCTCGCTATAGAGTTCGAGGCGAACCTCGACTCCGACGGGATGCTGAAGGCCAAAGTCCTCTTTCGCGAGCAGGTAAGCGGAGCCTTGCAGGCGATCGTCGACAAGCCTGTCGCGCTCGAGCTCCTCGATCCCTCCGGCGGCTCTATTCCAATTGCAACCGGGCGGGTCTGCCTGCAAGCCTGGTCGGTCGACGCTCCGGATTTCGGCTCGGTTTGCGGCCTATCTCCGGGACTGCTGCCCAGCAGCCTCTTCAGGATTTCACTTGGAAATGCCCAACCGTTGCCTCGTGGAAGAAACCATCTCTTTGCCGAGTTCCCCTCCGGATCGGGACCGGTCGCATTTCAAATACTAGATGAACCTCGAATACAAGGCGCCGAACTCATCGTTACGTTGCTGGCTCAGGAATCTGTACGGCAAATGCTGGCAGGATATCGGATCGATTTCTTGGTTCCGGTGGGAAGTATCCTCTTACTGCTGGGAACCTGGCCTATGGATATTTGGAATGAGGATGCCCATACTTTCCGCATGCCCGTGCCTGGCGCCAAGGACGGCTCGTTCGAGACCGGGTCGATCCTCCAGGTTCGGCTCCTTCGGATCAAAGATGAACCGTTCTAGTCGCTCGACATTGTCGCGCCGGCGCGTTGCGTTCATCTTATGAATGGCAGCTTATACCTTGTACTGCCCGACGATTCCGAAGGCCCGCAACGAATAGCTCTACAAGATTCCACTGGGCAGGTGATCGCGTCGAGCGAAGTCTCCGCGGACGCCTTGCGTTCTCTCGCCCTTCAGTGGCGCGCGGCGCGATCCGCGGCCGGCTCTCCCGGTCGGGCCTTGGAATCGCTGGGCGTCGAGCTCTCCCGAACCGTCTTCGGCGCCCGGATTCTTGCCGCATTGCAGAGGGTCGCCAGCGAGCGCTTTGCCCTTGCCGCGCCGCTCCGACTCGGCATCCTTTGCGAATCGGCTCTGATGCGCGAGCTGCCCTGGGAGGCTTCCTCCGCCCACGCCGAATCCGCGGCCGATCCGCTCGACGGCCCCCTCGCCCTTCATCCTCGAGTCCGGCTTTTTCGCGTCGGGCGGGAGACCGGCGTCGGGTTGCCGGAGCCGCCTCGGAACCTCCGCGTGCTGGTCGCCTCCGCCGATCCCGGCACCGGCAAGTACCGGCCGCTCGCTTGGGTTCCGTCCGAATTCCGGGCGATCTCCGCCTCTCTCGCGCGGCGCGCCGATTCGGGAATCGCGCTACGGTCGCTGCTCGACGTCGTTCCGGCCGTCCTCGAGCGCACCCTGCGCGAATTCCGTCCTCACATCGTCCACTTCTCCGGCCACGGCGAGGCGCGCCCGACGGGGGGAGTGCTCGTGCTTCAGGGGGCGACTCCGCGAACGGAGACCCATCTGCACGCCGAAGAGTTTGGAAGCTGGCTCGCCTCCGCCGGCGTCGAACTGCTCGTCCTCGCCGCTTGCGATACCGCCGGCCATTCGTCCGCCCTCGGCGAGGCGATCCAGAACGCCGGCGTCCCCGCCGTGCTCGCGATGCAGGCTTCCATCCAGGACGCCACGTTGCCGCAGTTCTCGCGCACCCTCTACGGCAGCCTGATGGATGGAGCGGCCATCGACGAAGCCGTCGCGGAGGCTCGCCAATCGCAAGCCTCCAACATCGAGGCGTGGGCCACGCCGGTGCTCTACCTCGGCGCGGAGGCGAGGTCTTTTGTTGAGGCTCCCGTCACGCGGGCGTCGCGGGAGACGCCGAACAATCTTCCAACCTTCGGCGGGCGGCTGATCGGGCGCGAGAAGGACATGGAAGAGGTCGCCTGGAGGATCGGCAAGCGCCATTCCCGGCTCGTGACGATCACGGGAGCCGGCGGCATTGGTAAGTCGCGGTTCGCGGCGAGCTTGTCGCGCCGCCTCCTGTCGGACTATCCCGACGGCGCTTGGATGATCGAATGCGACTCTATCACCGGCATCGAAGAGCTTTACGCCAGAATTGCGGGCGTCACCGGATTGACGAGTTGGAGCGGGACCGCATTGGAAGCGGTTTCGGCTTACCTTGCCGACAAGCGGTGCCTGCTCCTCTTGGATTGCTTCGAAGGGCTCGTCGCGACGGGGCACGCAAAGGAAATCGAGAAGCTTCTCGGCCTCGCCCCCAGCATCACCGTCGTTACGACCAGCCGTACCCGGCTCGACGTGCCCTCCGAAGACCATTACGCCCTCTCTCCCCTCGAAGCCCCCCAAATGGGGTCAGGAGGAGCCCCTTCCATCGAGCTTTTTTTTGAGGCCGCGGGATTGGATCAGCGCGGCACGACGGAATCTCAGCGCCGCGTCGTCGCGGAGATTTGCTCGCACCTGGAAGGTCTGCCCCTGGCGATCGTCCTCGCCGGCGGCCGAGCCCGCCTGCTGGACCTGACCGAGCTCCAACTCCTCCTGAAGAGAAATACGCTCCGGCTATTGGACGGCCAACTGGGGCGGCTCAGCCTCGCTATTCAGCGCTCCCTATCCCTCGTTTCTCGCGAAGACCGCGAACTCTTGCGGCGACTTGGGATTTTCGTGGGCAGCTTCTCCTGGGCAGACGTGATGGCCGTCTATCCCGAGGACCCCTTCGAGCTCCTCGACGGCCTGACCCGCCTATGCGACAGCTCGCTCCTGCAGAGCGTTTCCACCCCGGAAAGAAAGCGGTTCCGCGTCCTCGATACGATCCGCGAGCATATGGCCGCCATGATCCAGGACGAGAAAACCGCCATCGTCTGGCTGGAGGCCCGCGAGCGGCATGCCGCCCATTTCTGCGCGATCGCGGACGAGTTCGCCGCGTCGATGGAGCAAGGCAAATGGGCCGAGGCGTCCGCAGCGCTCTGGGTGAACCTGTCGAACTTTCGCGCGGCCCTCGCCTTCTGCGCCGAATACCGGCGGATCGACAAGTCCTCGCGGCTCGTCGCCGCTCTGTGTCGAACGCTCATGGAAGCCGGTCTCTGGCAAGACTTCGAGTTCTTCGCGTCGGAAGGCTACCGGGCCGCCGATGCCCTCGCCGACCGCGGGCTGGCCTCGACCCTGCTGGGCTTGGAGGGAGCCATGGCGGCGCGCCGGGGCGATGAGGCGAAGTGCCGTCGGCTTTGGCTCGAACGCGTGGCGACGTGCTCCGAATTGGGAGACGACGCCGGCGCCGCCGACACGCTCATCGACCTCGCCATCCAGCACCTCCAGGTGCGCGAGCTGGACGAGGGCTCGGCTCTGCTGGACCGAGCGGAAAAGCATATCGTTCGCGCCAACAAGGCCGAACTGACGGCGACCGCCCGAGCCCTCCGCGCTCGCATCTCCGTCTGGAGAGAAGAGCCTGAAGAAGCGATGCGCCTCGCCGCCGAGGCGGAGAGAGAAGCGGCAACCGCCACTGAGCGCGACCCCCTGCTGTTCGTCGAGACCCAGGTCGCGCGCGTTCGTATCGCCTGCGGCGATCTCGAAGGAGGCGAGCGAGGACTGCTTCATGTGCTTCGCGTCGCGTCGGAGGGCGACCGCCGCGTCCAGGCGGGAATCGCGCTCACCGAGCTTGGCGAGCTCTACGAACGAGAAGGGCGGATCGAAACGGCCGGCCTCTGCTTCGACGCCGCCGCGAAGGTCTACGACCAGATCGGCTCCCGCCGTCGGACCGAATCGAAACAAAGGCTCGAAGAGTTCCGGCAACGGTATGAAGAGTACGCCATCGCAACCGCCGGCCTCAGGCGCGTGACATGGCAAGAGCGCGTCGCGGAAATCCTCCAGCGCGCACGGGACACGAGGCGGTAGCGGAACGGTCCGCCCGTCGGCCCTGTTGGCCATTCCTAGGAAACATGAAGCGCCGCAGTATCTGGGCCGGGGCTCGAAACGTGAAGGTATTCGCCGCGATGGCAGTGCTCGCCCTGCTCATCGGAGCCTTTGGTTTGTCCCTGTTCGCGGCTCTGCCCCGCTACGTCGCACCGGTCCGCGTGAAGCTCGAGAACCGGCCGCGAAACGACCGAATCGTCCAGGCGGCCGCGGACGGAGACCTGCCGGCCGTTAAGCGTATGCTCGATGGGGGGGCCAGTCCGAATTCGATCGCCGACTTTGGCGACGAATACGTGGGCCTGCTTTCTACGGCATCGGGTGCCCAGGGATCCGAGCCTATGGTTCGGATGCTCTTGGATCGAGGCGCGGACGTGAATGGGCCCGATTTCTGGGGTGGGAACGCGGCGACGAGCGCCGCCGTTGCGGGAAATCCCGAGGCCCTTCGCCTCCTGGTCGACCACGGGGCCGACGTCAACGCCGACGACGACGGCGCAAATGCCCTTGCATATGCCGAGAATCAACTACGCGAGGCCAAAGGGGAGAACGAGCGCCGGAGGTATGCGACGACCTTCGCCATCCTCAGAAAGGCGGGGGCGCGACCAAGTCTCTTTCCCTTCATTTGGTAGGCCGTCGGATCGCGTGCACTTTGCCTTCTTGCGGGGATGTCGACTCTATCCCCATTTGACTTGCCCTTGGATCAAGGTCCACACTCAAGCCGATGTTCGTGAGCTTTGGAGAAATCATGCTGCGCCTCAGCCCGCCCGGCCACGAGCGGCTCCTTCAGGCTCGCTCCTTCGATGCCGCGTTCGGCGGCGGCGAGGCGAACGTCGCGGTCTCTCTGGCGCAATTCGGAATTACCTCCCGCTTCGTCACCGCCCTGCCCCCAAACGATCTCGGCCAAGCCGCGCTCAATGCCTTGCGCGGCTGGGGAGTCGATACGTCGCACATCCTTCGGAACGGCGACCGGCTCGGCATCTATTTCCTCGAGCACGGCGCGAGCCAGCGCCCCTCCACCGTCACCTACGACCGCAAGGGCAGTTCGATCGGCGAGATCGATCCCTCCGCCCTCGACTGGGAGCAAATCCTGGCCGGCGCGAAGTGGTTTCATTTCACGGGTATCACGCCGGCTCTTTCGCCGAATGCGGAGACGGCCTGCCGGGATGCCGTCGAGGCCGCAAAGCGGCTCGGCCTTACCGTAAGCTGCGACCTCAACTACCGCAGGAAGCTCTGGTCCAAGGAGCGCGCAGGAAGGGTGATGTCCTCGCTTATGGGGGCCGTCGACGTGCTGCTTGCCAACGAGGAAGACTGCCAATCGGTTTTTGGCATCGCCGGAGAGGGGTCGGATGTCGAGGCCGGACAGATCGATCGCCGCCGATACGAACAGGTCGCGCAGAAACTAACCGACCGCTTTGACTTCCAATCCGTCGCGATTTCCCTTCGCGAAAGCTATTCGGCTTCGCGCAACGGCTGGTCGGCGATGTTCTATGGCAGCGGCTCGAGCTTCTTTAGCGATCCCGTGGACATCGATATCGTCGACCGGGTGGGGAGCGGCGACGCCTTCGCCGCCGGGATTATTTACGGATACCTGCGAGGGATGCCTCCCCAAGAGATCGTCGACTTCGCTGCGGCCGCCGGTTGTTTGAAGCACTCCATGCCAGGCGATTTCAATATCGCCTCTCTCGCCGAGGTTCAGGCGCTTGTCGCGGGCGGCGGCTCGGGGCGGGTGCAAAGATGAACAAGGAGGAGACCATTGCCCGCCTCCTCGATCCCGGCATCATCGCCATCGTCCGGGCGCGCAGCCCGGCTTCGCTGTCCGACGTCGCGGAGGCCCTCTACGCCGGAGGCGTCCGCGCCATCGAGGCGACCATGACGACGCCCGGAGCGCTCGATTCCATACGTTCGCTGCCCAGGGAGACCAGGGCGAAAATGGCGGTCGGTGTCGGCACCGCGCTTCGCGCCGACGATGCCCATCATGCCGTCGACGCAGGGGCCGCGTTCGTCGTCACCCCGGTTTTGCGGCTCGACGTCGTCGCGGCTTGCCGGGAGATGGGCGTTCCCGTCGCCTGCGGAGCCTTCACGCCAACCGAAGCCCTGGCCGCCCACGAGGCAGGGGCCGACTTCGTCAAGATATTCCCCGCCGAAATCTGCGGCCCCGCCTACATCAAGGCCATCCTGGCTCCACTGCCGATGCTGCGCATCATTCCCACCGGCGGCGTCAGCCCGGAAACCTGCGGCCCGTTCCTCAAGGCCGGGTGTGTCGCCCTCGGCGCGGGTTCCCGGCTCGTCTCCGACGATATCCTCGAATCCCGCGATTGGGAGAAGCTCACCGAACGAGCCCGCCAGTTCGTCGAAGCCGCGCAGGCTGCCAAGACTCGGTAAATCCCCTATACTGGCTCCCGTGAGGGAGGCTGTCGGCAAGATCGGGAACTACCGCTGGTGGATCGTGGCGATGCTCTTCTTCGCCACCACCGTCAACTACATCGACCGCCAGGTCATCGGCGTCCTCAAGCCGAACATCTCCGACGCCCTCGGCTGGACGAAAGACAACAAGGAGATCCTCTACGGCTATGTGACGATGGCCTTTCAGGCCCTGTACGCGGCCGGCTACCTGCTCGGCGGGCGGCTGAGCGACGTGATCGGGCTAAAGAAAGGCTACGCATGGGCGGTTGGGCTTTGGAGCACGATGGCCTTCGCGACCGGCTTTGCCCACTCGGCGCTCCAGCTTTCCGTCATCCGCGGCGGCCTCGGCCTTTCTGAGGGCGGCAACTTCCCCTCCGCCATCAAAGCCGTCACAGAATGGTTTCCCGCCAAAGAACGGGCGATCGCGACCGGCATCTTTAACGCCGGCTCGAATTTCGGGCCGATTCTCACGCCGCTCATCGTTCCGCCCCTCGCCCTCGCCTACGGCTGGGAATCGGCCTTCTTCGTGACGGGGGCTATCGGTGCGCTTTGGCTCGTGTGGTGGCTCCTCATGTACCGGCCGCCGGAGCAGGAGCCGCGTCTGAGCCCAACCGAGCTCGAATACATCCGCAGCGACCCGCCCGACAAGCCGATCCATGTGTCGTGGGGCAGTCTGCTCGGATATCGCGCCGTCTGGGCCTACATCGTCGGCGCCTCCTTCTCGTCCCCGATCTGGTGGTTCTATCTCTTTTGGGCTCCCGACTTCTTCTTCAAGAGGTTCGGGCTCGATATGACGAACATCGGCCCGCCCCTCGTGGCCGTCTATGTGCTCGCCGACGTGGGCAGCGTCGGTGGCGGATGGCTCTCCTCGACCCTTCTCAAGCGCGGATTCTCAGTCACGAAGGCCCGCAAGACCGGCCTGCTGGTCTGTGCGCTTTGCGTCGTCCCCGTCTTCCTCGCCGCAACGGTATCGAGCGAGTGGGTCGCGGTCGGATTGATCGGGCTCGCCGCGGCTGCCCATCAAGGCTGGTCGGCCAACCTATACACCTGGGCCTCGGATACGATGCCGAGGAAATGCGTCAGCTCGGTCGTCGGCATAGGCGGCATGGCGGGCAGTCTCGTTTCGATCTTCTTCTCCGCGTATGTCGCCAAGTCCCTCCAGGCGTCCCACAATTACCAGGCCATCCTCATCATCCCGCCCTGCGCCTACTTGATCGCATTCGGGATCATGCATTTCCTCGTGCCAAAGCTGGAGCAAGTCGAATTGAGGGAAGCTTGAGGAAAGTTGAGCTCGCCGAGTCGCGAAGCGACCGTCGGAGCTCTGAAGCGCAGCTTCAGCCTCCCTTAACCTACGACGACATAGAGTTGGGCGGTAGCGTCGCTACCGCACTCCGAAAGTCGCTTTGCGACGAGGAGCCGGCGAATGAGGACTGACGAACTCCCTGGAACGACTCGCCGCTGCTTCAAAGTGCACGAAGGGGACAACGTCGCGACGATGCTGGACGAAGCCACACCCGGAGCGCTGACCATCCTCGGCCAAACTCAAGGACTGGATCTCCGCGAACCGGTTGGCCTCGGCCACAAAATCGCGCTTCGGACCATCGCCGCCGGCGAGCCCATTCTCAAGTTCGGCGTCCCCATCGGCCATGCCTCCATCGACATCGAAGCCGGCGCCTGGGTTCACCTTCATAACTGCCGCAGCAACTACGACGAGCGCAGTCAAACCCTCGACCTCCACACCGGAGCCGCCACCGATACTGCCTATGGATAGCGAATTCATCGGCTACCTTCGCCCCGACGGCCGCAAGGGCGTGCGTAACCTCGTCCTCGTCGTCTACACCGTCGAGTGCGCCCAGTTCGTCGCCCACGCCATCGCGGAGGGCGAGGAGGATGTCCACGTCGTCGGCTTCCCCGGCTGCTACGACAACGAATACGCGATCCGCCTGATGCTCGCCCTCGCCCGGCATCCGAACGTCGGGGCCGTTCTCGCCGTCGGCCTCGGCTGCGAATACACCCGCCCGGATCGGATCGCCGACGTCGTCTCCGCCTCGGGTCGCCCGAGCGACTGGTTCTATATCCAGGAGGAAGGAGGCACGCGCGCGAGCATCGCGCGAGGCAAGGAAACCGTGCGCCTCATGCGGGAGCGCATCCGCGAAGAGACGCCGCGCGTGCCGATGACCCTCGCCGACCTAACGGTCGGCTGCGAGTGCGGCGGCAGCGACGGCACGAGCGGCCTCGCCGGCAATCCCGTCGTCGGCGCCTTCTTCGACCGCCTCGTCGACGCCGGGGGCACGGCCATCTTCGAGGAGATCGTCGAGATGATCGGCCTGCGAGAGATCATCCTCGCGCGAGCCGCGAACGATACGGCCAAAGAACAGCTCGCTCAAGCCTACGACAAGGCAGAGCGGTACTGCCGCGAGGTCCGCCAGTACAGCGTCTCGCCCGGAAATTTCGCAGGCGGCCTGACCACCATCGAGGAGAAGAGCATGGGGGCCTTCGCCAAAAGCGGTTCCCGGCCGATCCAAGGCGTTCTCAAAGTCGCCCAAACCCCGCCCCATCCCGGACTCTGGCTGCTCGATTCGGTGCCGGACGAGCACTTCATGCAATTCGGCTACACGAACCCGAACGACACGGAAGGCATTATGGACCTCATCGCGGCGGGCTCGCAGATCGTCCTCTTCGTCACCGGCCGGGGCAGCGTCATCGGCTCGCCGGTTTCCCCCCTCGTCAAGGTCACCGGCAACAGCCAGACCTACCGGCGCATGGAAGAGGATATGGACTTCGACGCCGGGCGCATCCTTTCCGGCGAGATCGGAATGGCGGAAGCCGCCGACGAGCTCGCCGCTCTCGTCGGCCGGGTCGCGGCGGGCGAGCCGAGCAAGCCGGAAGCCCTCGGCCACCGCGAATACTTCGTGATGTACAAGCATCAGGACACGCCTAATCTCCTCGAAGGATGCCGCGCGTGAAGATCGAACGGATCGACTTCTTCAGGGCCGTCTCTCCGCTTTCCCAACCGATCGCCGACGCCACCCACCAAATCCCGGAAATCGCCTTCGTCGTCACCCGCATCGAATGCGAAGGCGGCATCCAGGGCGAGGCCTATCTGCTGGCGTTCCACTACTCACCGAACGCGATCCTCGGTGCGCTAAACGACGCACGCCAGGCGGCTCTCGGCTGGGATGCCGCCGATCCCGCCGGCTTCACTGCCCACTGGGAGCGCGAATCCGAGTATTTCGGCAATCCCGGCATCAACCGCTGGGCGCTTGGCTCGCTCAACATCGCGATGTGGGACGCCGTCGCGCGCTCGCGCGAGTTGCCCGTCTGGAAGCTCTTCGACGTGCATGCCGACCGCGTTCCCTTGTATGGCAGCGGCGGCTGGCTTTCCTATTCCACCGAAGAGCTCCTCGAAGAAGCCGCCCGCTATGTGGCGCGAGGCTTCAAGGCGGTGAAGATCAAGGTCGGCTCACCCTTGTTGGAGACAGACGTCGAACGGCTCTCCAAGGTCCGCGAAGCGGTCGGCGAGGGAATCGACATCATGATGGACGCAAACCAGGGGATGACTCAGGAATCGGCGCAAGCCCTGGCCAAAGCCGCCCGCTCGCTGAGAATCACCTGGTTCGAGGAGCCTCTACCGAACACCGACTTCGAAGGCTATCATCGCTTGCGGGAGGTCGCGGGAATCTCTCTCGCGATGGGCGAGCGCGAATTCGATGCGGTCGCCCTTCGCGAGTTGGCCGAGCGGCAAGCTCTCGATCTTTGGCAGCCCGACATCCTACGCCTCGGCGGCGTCGAGGCCTGGCGCGCCTCCGCATCCCTCGCCCAGTCGCACGGCATCCCCGTCCTCCCTCACTACTACAAGGAGTACGACGTGCCCCTCCTCATGACGATCCCGAACGGACGCGGCGCGGAATCCTTCGATTGGGTCGATCCCCTCATCGACCATCCGATCCGGATGGAAGACGGCTTCGCCTATCCCAACGAAGCCCCCGGCTGGGGATTCCGGTTCACGGACGAACACCTATCGAGTCTGTGACCGAAAGCCCCTCCCTCGTTTTCGCGGCGCGAGCAGACTGGAGCCTTTCGCTCGGGCGGAAAATGAGGGAGGGGTTGGGGTGGGAGCTTCGCTCGGATTTTTCAACGCGGAGAGCCAGAGGAACGGAGATCCGAATCGAAGAGTGCGGTTCACCAACATCTCCGTTCCCTCCGTTCCTCTGTGTTGAAGAGCGGTAACGTAATCCTTAGTGACAGACAGCCCCTTCTCCCTCGCCGGCGAAATCGCCCTCATCACCGGCGGCGCGACCGGGATCGGCTTCGGCATCGCCAGATGCATGGTCGAGGCCGGGGCCAAGGTCGTCCTCGTCGGACGACGAGAAGCCGAGCTGGCTCAAGCCCAACAGGCTCTGGGAGAAGCCGCGAGCTACCTCGTGCACGACATCACCGAGCTCGACAAAGCCGGCAACCTCATGCAGCAGGCCGGCCCTCTCTCTATCCTCGTCAATAACGCGGGAATCCATCTCAAGAAGCTGGCCGTCGACACGACGCCCGCCGAATTCGACCAGGTCCTCCAAACCCACATCGTCGCCGCCCACGCTCTCACTGCCGCCGCTCTTCCCGCGATGATCGAGCGAAAGCACGGCAACATCCTCTTCACGGCCTCGATGACCTCTCTCTTCGGCATGCCGAAGGTCGTCGCCTACGCGGCCGCGAAGAGCGCGATGCTCGGCATGGTCCGGACCCTGTCGACTGAGGTCGCCGCCCACGGCGTGCGCGTTAACGCGATCGCCCCCGGCTGGATCGAAACGCCGATGCTTCACCGCGCCCTCGACAACGATCCCCAGCGCAAGAACCGGATTCTCGCCCGCACCCCGATGGAGCGGTTCGGCCAACCGGAAGATATCGGTTGGGCGGCGGTCTATCTCTGCTCGCCCGCGGCGAGCTTCCTCACCGGCGTCGTTCTACCCGTGGACGGCGGGGCAAGCATTGGCTTCTAGGAAATCGCCCAGCCGGCATTCCGAACATCGACGGGGAACCATTCGTTGCCGAATTTGCGCAAGGTCACGACGTCGATCTTCTCGTAATAGCCGCCCGACTCCTGGATCTGCACCTCCGCGGTCTTCCCGTCCTTACCGAACTTCACCGGCGGACCGGAAGAGAAACCAAGGCGGAATCGGAAGCCAAATAGAGCTTCGGGACGGGTCGGCTTCGCTCGCCCCTCGTCGGGCAGCACAAGCCCGGACCAAGAGGTGACCTCGAAGGGCTTGACGCCGGCTGGGTAAGCGACGAAGAGAGTGCCCTCCATCCGCCGCTCGGCCGTCTCCGCCTCGAACGCCGCAAGCAGAGCGCTCTCGATATCGTCGAGCGGCCGCCTCGCGGCCAAAGGATTCTTGTCGATTCCGTCGGGCAGCCCGTCTCCGTCCGAATCCGTCTTGCCGGGATCGAGCCCGAGCCACTTTTCGACGACATCCGAATACCCGTCGCCGTCGCGGTCCTTCGTCAAATCGGGATTTCCGACGAACCGCTTGATCCACCCCTTGAGTTCCACTAGATTCTTGAGCTCGGCATCGTGCGCCTCAAAGCCTTCGAGTCGCCTGCCGGTCTGATACATCGGCCAATACTCGCTGACTCCGGTGAAAACCGCGTCGCCCCACCGGCCCCTGCGCTTTCGAACGAGCCATAGATCGTTTGGGCAGCCAAAGCCGCTCGATCGAACCAGCCCCCACTCCACGCCGCTCTTATCGCGATGGGTCGCCACGACGTCATCCTTCGCCGATAGGTCCACCCGCTGGGATAGAGGCGGGAGCTTGCGATCCCGAGGAACGGCTCGCCTCACCGCGTCGAGCGCCTGCGGCGAACCCGTCCTCGCGAGGCGCACGAAGATGCCGTTCCGGAAATCCTCGGGCGTTTTCTTGTTCTTCATGTAGCCGATCAGCAACTTGACCGCCGCCGCGTCGCCAATCCGGACGAGCCCCGTCACGGCGAGACCGGATTGACCGTTCGCGTTTCGAGATGCGAGGTACAGCTTGTCTTCGAACAACTGGCGATTGACGGAAGGGTCGCCCTCCGAAGCCATCCACTGGAAAAGGATCCACTGAAGGGTCTCGCGGCTCGTTTTGTCATACAACGCGGTCACCGCGCGCGTCCGCCGCGGCGTCGCACAGGCGACGAGAGCCTGCAGGGCATAGGCGGCGCTGGCGGCGTTCTTCTCGGTCGGACGGGCATTCTCCGTCTTCAGCCGCTCGCTTGCGATCGGCAGGATGCGCACGAACGCCGAATCGCCGATGGCTTTCAACCGGTCGTAATCGGCATCCTTGAGCGAATCGATGCGGGAAACGAGACTGTCGATCTCGGATTGGGCCGAGGAGAAAGCTCCGAAGGCGAGAAGACAGATGACACAGGCTAGGCGGCTAAACAAAGCAATCCTCCAAAGCATTGGACAATCCGCCCGGCCAGAGGTTACATTGCTTTCGATGCATACGTTTCGGGACCGCGTCGAGAGGATCGTCGGCCAAACGCCGGTCTTCGACATCCATACCCACCTCTATCTCCCGTCGTTCGGGATGACCCTGTGGGGAATCGACGAGATCCTGACCTACCACTACCTCGGGGCGGAGGTCATGCGCTTCGCTCCGACCAATCCCCGCGACTTCTTCGCGATGCCGAAAGCGGCTCAGGCCGACCTCATCTGGGAGCATCTCTTCGTCCGCAATTCCCCGATCTCCGAGGCGGCCACCGGCGTGCTCACGATCTTCAAGGCGCTCGGCCTCGATCCTCGCGCCAAGGGCCTTCGCGACGCCCGCGCCTACTTCGCTTCCCAAAAGGCCGACGAACACTTCGCCCGCGTCTTCGATCTAGCCGGAGTCGAGGCGGTCGTGATGACCAACGATCCATTCGACGACCGGGAATCCCTTCACTGGATGGGGAGTCCGGAGCGCGATCCCCGCTTCCATGCGGCGCTCCGCCTCGATCCTCTCCTCAACGATTGGCCGAACGCCGAGCGGCGGCTGCTCGATTGGGGCTACGGGGTGGGACAAACTCGCAAGTTCCTCGACGACTGGATCGAGCGGATGAAGCCGCTCTACTGCGCGGTCTCCCTTCCTCCCACCTTCGCCTATCCCGAGGACTCTTCCCGCATCCATATCCTGAAAGAGGCGGTGCTTCCTGCCTGTCGGGATCACAATTTGCCCTTCGCCGTGATGATCGGCGTCCGCAAACGAGTCCATCCCGGCCTCGGTGATGCGGGCGACAGTGTCGGCATCGCCGACGTCGGCGCGGTCGAGCGGCTGTGCCTCGATTTCCCGGATAACCGCTTCCTCGTGACGATGCTCGCGAGGGAGAATCAGCAGGCGCTATGCGTCGCCGCGCGCAAGTTCGCGAACCTACTGCCGTTCGGCTGCTGGTGGTTCATGAACAACCCCTCGCTGGTCGCGGAAACCACGCGCATGCGGCTGGAAATGCTCGGCCCCAGCTTCGTGCCCCAGCATTCAGACGCTCGCGTGCTCGAACACCTGATCTACAAATGGCGGCACTCGAAGCGGGAGATCGCGAATGCTCTCGCCGATCGCTACGAAGCTCTGGCAAAGACGGGATGGGAGCCAAGCGATGCGGAAATGGAGCGGGACGCGCGCCTGCTGCTGCACGGCAATGCGTCCCGCTGGCTTGGCCTTTGAGGCCCTACTTCTTTCGGCGGCGAAGAGCCGCGAGAAGGCCGATGCCGAGGACGGCCAGGGTGGCCGGCTCCGGAACCGGAGCGATGTCGAGCCGAACGAGGTCTTGAGTCAGGCCCCAAGCCGGCATCAATTGCCAGCTATCGCCAACGCCCGGAATCACGCCCGCGTGCTGGCGGATCAGGTTGTTGGAGTCGGCCGGGTTGCCCGTCCCGCCGAGGAAGGCGAGATCGGCCGCATTCTGCGTGTTGAGCTCGGTGCCGGCGTCCCAGGCCTGGGTGCCGGTGAGAATATAGGAAAAGGCGAGAGGGTTGCTCCCGACATAGAGGTTAAGGGCGTCATCCCCGATCGCTCCGCCGACGAACCCGTCGTTCGTCTTGCCGAGCATCGAGATGTAGGTGAGGTACGGATGGGCGGAATCCGCCATCAGATTCACCGTGTAGCTTTGGCCGGTCGTCAAGACGCTCGGCCCGACGATGTATTGCGAGATGTCCGATCCGGCGCCCGCGGCGATCGACTGCATCGCCGTCGCGTCACCCATCTCCGCGATGTTCTTGATGCCAAGCGAAGCCGTCGAGCCTACGGTGAAGGCGTCGAAGTTCGAATTGCTGGCAGCGAGAAACATCGGGCTAATCGGCTGCGGCCCCATATTGGTGACCGTGATTTGGAACTGATCGGCGCCGGCGGCGCCGACGACGGCGACCGAAATAGCCAGGGCAAGAGCCCTATTTACGAAACGAATCATAGCGTCGCTCTCCTCTCCGCTAAGCAGCGGAACTATGGCCTTAAGGGAACGGCGGAACGAGAATCGTTCCACGATTTCGAATTTTTGTGGATCGGAGTTTCAGGTCAGCGGAGGCGCGCCCGTCGCGAAGCGACCTCCGGAGTGCGCTGAAGCGGAGCTTCCGCCTTTCCCAACGACTGGCAGCTCTGCCCGTGGAATTACCACAGAACGACGAGACGTAAGGCTGAAGCTACTCTTCAGCGCTCCGAAGGTCGCTTCGCGACATGGGCGGCACCTCTGAGAACCGGCGAAAACGGTGTTCGGTCGGGAGCGAACGGGCTAGCCGAGATGGGAGTTTTAGATCAGGTGAGCGCTGGGAGATTTATGAATCACTACACGAATTGGCGGCCTATTTCAAGGGTGGCCGCCAGGGCGAGCGTCTTGTCGACGATCCGCGACGCATCGAGGCCCGGCCGGTGGATCGGCCAACCCACGGCTTCTCGCAGCGCTCGCGCCGTCTCTCGGCGAAAGCCATCCAATTCCTCCGCAGTCGGCTTTTCGAATCTCATCGGCGGAATCTCGTCCACTCCGACGATCCGCACGACCTCCTTCAGTCGGCTCAAGAAGGATCGGAGATTGCGCTTCGACCGTTCGTATACTGCGTCCTCTACAGGCTCCACGAATTCCGGCGTTTCCGGCATCTGTCCGCCTGCAGAAGACTTATCCCAAAACTCGGCATAGCGCATCCGGGTCGGGTGGCCGACGAACAGGCCCGTCCAATCATCGTGGAGGCTGCCGAAGGCCCGCTCCGAACGCGCGTCCGCCCGCTCATCGTCTGCCCAATCATCCTCCGAAATACTCAAGTGCTGGGGCAGCGCCGTCACTCCGTTGAAGCGATGAATGCGCCCGCCCGCGAACGTGAGCGCATAGGAGCAGGCGGAAATCCCAAGCCGCTTCAGCGCCTCCGTGATCTCCGGCGACCAAGTATTCCCAGCTCCGCCCCAAAAGGCCGGCGGCCGCCCGAAGGCCGCCGAGAAGGCGTCGAAGCCTCGCTTCTCGGCCTCATAAGCCCGCTCGCAACCCTCCTCGAAATCGCAATCCTCCAGGAGTTCCATCGTCGTCGGATGAACGGAGTGGGTATCGGTGTGCAGGCCGAGGCAATGGGGGCGCAGCGCCTCGATCACGTCGAACCTGCCCCGAGTCAGCAGCGTTCGGCACTTCTCGCCCGTCAGGCAAAACGAGCCGCGCACGCCCGCCTCGGAGAACAACGCCGCAATCTCCCCCGCCGCGTCGTCGGCAAGCGGATTGACCGGATCTTCCACGTCCATGAACACCGAGGCGATTTTCATGCTCCTGCGAAACATACCGCGACCTCGATTCGACTTGAGTAGTGGATGAACCTCTATGAGAAGCCGGCCGGCGTGCAGACGCACTGGATTTCCTTCGAAAACGGCCAAGCCGAGCGCGGCCGGGCGGGCCTGGAAAATCGAGGCGCGAAAGGGCACGCTTTCGACAGCCTTCGGGCCGGCGAAACCAAGACTCTGCTCGACGTAAACGGCAGCGGCCAAGTCTGCCGCATCTGGGCGACCATCGGCGATCGCTCGCCGGAGATGCTCCGCAGCCTTCGCCTCGAAATGTTCTGGGACGGCTCCGAGCGGCCCGCCGTCTCCGTGCCGTTCGGCGACTTCTTCGGCGTGGGTCTCGGCCGCCGCGTTCCGTTCGAAAACGCCCTCTTCTCCGATCCCGAGGGCCGCAGCTTCAACTGCTTCATCCCGATGCCATTCCGCACCGCTGCCCGAGTCACTCTGACGAACGATTCGGACAGAGATTTGAACCTGCTCTTCTACGACGTCGATCTCCTCCTCGGAGTCCAGCACTCCCCCGAGACGCTGTACTTCCATGCCTGCTGGCGGCGCGAGTCGCCGAACGCGCTCGGCGAAGAGTTCCTCATCCTTCCCAAAGTCGTCGGGAGCGGCCGGTTCCTCGGATGCAACGTCGGGGTGATCGCCGACCCCGCCTACGAGGGCTCGTGGTGGGGCGAGGGCGAGGTGAAGGTGCGCTTCGGCGACGACCCCCATCCGACCCTCTGCGGAACCGGGACCGAGGACTACATCGGCGCCGGATGGGGACAAGGCGCGTTCGCCCATCGAACCCAGGGCTGCCTCGTCGCCGACAAGGAGGCCGGACACTGGGCCTTCTACCGCTTCCACCTCGACGATCCCGTCTACTTCGACGACGCCTGCCAGGTCTCCATCCAGACGATGGGCGGCAACGAGACGCGCCAAGTGCTCGAATTCCTGGACCGCGGCGTGCCGTTAACACCCGTCACGATCGACACCGGCGCAATCGGCGGCTTCCTCCGCCTGTGCGAGAGCGAGCGCACCTCCTCGCCCCTCCGGGGGACAGGGCCTGTGAACCTGAATGGAACGAAGGAGAACAGGGATGACGAATTCCGCGATCTTCGCCTGCCCGAATACGCCGACAAGTGGTGCAACTTCTGGCGGCAAGACGATTGGTCGGCCACCGCCTACTACTATCTCGACTCGCCTTAAGCTTATTGAGCGACATGTACTTCACGAAATATTCCCATCCCGCCAACTTCACCTTCGCTCCAAGCCTGGAGGCCGTCGCCGAGCTGACCTCCTACAAGGGCGAGATCCACCATCTGCGGGTTCGGGGCAAGGGGAAGGAGAATCCTCTGCTCGCGCCGCTGCAGCCGCCCGCGAAGGCGGCCTCCAAGCGCCTCTCCATCGGGGAAGGGCTCTCCCTGCTCGGCCCGAAGGGCAAGGCGATCGTCGCCGGCCGGCCCGGCGCATGCTTCGCCGTCTCCGGCGAGGCCTCCCTCTTCAAATTCGACCTCCTGGAGGGGAGCCGGTTCTACGGTATGGGCGAAAAGACGTTCGGCCGGGTCGAGTTGTCGGATACCCAAACCAAGTTCTGGAACACCGACGTCTGGGCCGACTTCCACTATCGCCAATGGCTGGATCAGCCCACCGATCCGCCGTACTTCTCCACGCCGTACGTGGTCTGCCGGATCGGCGGCGAATACGTCGGATTCCTCCTCGACAATCCCTATCCGACGTGGATCGCCACACCTCACCCGACCGAGACGCGCCTGATCCTCGGGGCCGAAGGCGGCATGCCGAGCCTGTGGATCATTTGCGGCCCAACCCTGCCCGAGGTCACGCGCAAGCTGCAGAAAATGATCGGCGTCACGCCGACGCCCCCTCTCTGGGCGCTCGGCTACCACCAATCCCGCTGGGGATATGCGGGCGAGGCCGACCTTCTCGATCTCGACGCGAAGTTCGAGGAGCACCGGATTCCGTGCGACGGCCTCTGGCTGGACATCGACTATATGCGCGGCTACCGCGTGTTCGAAACCGACCCTGCTCAGTTCCCCAAGGGCGCCAAAGCGACGGCGGGCAAGCTGCACGGCCGCCGCATCGTCCCGATCCTCGATCCAGGCGTCAAGAAAGACCCCGGCTATCCTGTCTATGACGACGGCTTGGAAGCAAAGGCCTTCTGCCTGAACGCGGAGGGCAAGCCGTATGTCGGCCTCGTCTGGCCCGGCGAGACCCACTTTCCCGACTTCCCGAGCAAAGCGGCTCGCGATTGGTGGGCCGGTTATGCCAAGGCCTTCCTCGAAGAAGGCTTTGGCGGCGCTTGGCTGGATATGAACGATCCCGCCACCGGTTCAGTCGATCCCACCGGGATGCGTTTCAACGGCGGGGCCGAGCCCCACGAGGCCTATCACAACCAATACGCCCTCGGCATGCAGGTCGCGACTCGCCAAGGCTTCCTCCAAGCCCGCCCCGACGAGCGCCCCTTCCTTCTCTCCCGCTCCGGATTCACGGGAACCAGCCGCTATGCCGCCATCTGGACGGGCGACAACGTCTCCAACCGCTTCTACCTCCGCGCCGCGATCCCGACGACGCTCGGCCTCTCCCTGTCCGGCATGCCGTTCAACGGCCCCGACATGGGCGGCTTCGGCGGGGACGCCGAAGATGCGCTCTTCGCCGATTGGGTGAAGGCCGGATTCCTCTTCCCCTTCTGTCGGAACCACTCCGTCAAAGACTCGCGCCGGCAGGAGCCTTGGGCCTTCAAACCCGGCACCCTGCGCGTCGCGAGGCACTATATCCGCCTCCGCTACAAATTCCTACCCTACCTCTACAACCTGTTCATCGACCAGGAAGAGTACGGCGATCCGATCCTGCGTCCGCTTTTCTACCACTTCGACGACAAGGAACTCGACGCTTTGAACGACCAATTCCTCGTCGGCCCTTTCGTGTTGCAGGCCCCGCATGTCGGGGAGGAGACGATGCGTGACGTCGTTTTGCCGGGCAAGGAGCCGTGGTTCGATGCCGTTTCCGGGCATTGGGTCGAGCCCGGCGTCCTTCACCGATCCCGTACGCCGATGTCGACTCCGCTCTTCTTCCGCAACGGCGCGATCGTGCCGATGCGGCCCGGCGTGCCCGCCGATATCCAGACCGACTTGGGCCGAGTCGAGGTCCATCTCTTCGCCTGCCCATCGAAGCCGGGCAAGTCGGAATATCTTTACCGAGCCGACGACGGCCTTTCCTACGGCTACCGCCGGGGCGAGCGGTCGGCCCTGAAGATCGAAATGGAATGGACGGAGAAGGCTTTGCGGGTCGAATGGAGCCAAATCGAGGCCGGCTACGGCAAGGTCGAGCCTCGATTCGTCGTTCACGGAGATTTCCATCACGTCGTCGTCAACGGCCGAACCGCTCCGTTGCGCCCGATCAGGATGCCGCTTGCGGGAACCCCGATCCGGGCTCACCGGATCTCTCGCTCAGCAGACCGGCGATGAGCCGTTCGCCTTCCCCCTCTGAAGAAAAGACAAATGAAGCGTCTTTGCCAACATACGGGCTGAAACCATGACGCGCATCATGGCGCTTGCCAGAAAATGAGACGACACTGAGGTTGTGCAGAACGTCGCCGCCCAACTTGCGACCCGGCCGCAGCCGACCGTCCGCCTCAAGCCGATCGCCCTTCCCAGCGAGCATGGGGGATGGGGGATGCTCGGCGCGCCGATTCTCCTCGGTCTCCTCGTGGCGCCTTCTTGGCCGGGCCTTTTCTTGGGGCTCGCGGCGCTCGCCGCCTTTCTGACCCGCCAGCCCTTCCGGCTCGCGATCATGGATCTGCGTAAGGGCAAGCGCTATCCGCGCACGGCATGGGCGCTTCGCTTCGCCATCGGTTACGGCCTCGTCGGTCTTCTCGCCCTCGCCGAAGCGGCCATCCAGGCCCGCGCCACCTTCTGGCTCCCTCTCGGCGCCGCCGCCCTCCTGGGAGGAATTCAGTTCGCCCACGATATCCAGGGCAAGGGACGAAGCTTCGTTCCGGAGGCCTGCGGCGCGGCCTCGCTCGCTTCCGTCGCCACGGCGATCGCGATTGCCGGCGGCTTCCTGGCAAGCCGCTCCTGGCTGCTCGCCGCAGCCCTCGCCCTGCAAGCCGCGACGGCGATCTCCTATGCCGCCGCCCGGGTCCGTCTCGCCCGAGGCGTCGAGATTGCCCTATGGCCGGTTTGGGCGGGCTCCGTCGCCGCTTTGGCGACCATAACCGCCATTACCTCTTTTGCTGGTTTGGCTTGGCCGGCGACCGCCGCCTTCGCCGTTCTCGCGGCTCGCTCGGCTTGGGGTCTTTCGAGCTGCCGGATGAACGTTCGAGCCGCGATCGTCGGCCTCCAGGAAGTGGGCTACACGCTGATGACCGTGGTAGCGATCTACCTAAGCGTGCGCTAGGGCCGCCCGCGACTTGTAAGCCTGCTTCAGCTTCACGATCTGCCCCGCGTGGTAGGCGTCGTGGACGACGATGTCCATCAGCCGCTCCGCCCGCGGCGTCTTCTTGCCCGGTTTTGGCCCGGCGATCTCCTCGCCGCTCGCCGCCTCGAGGACGGACTGGAACTCGCTTACCACCTTTCGAGCCCGCTCCTGAAGCTGAGCCCAGGCCTCCGGTGTCGGGTCCGCGATCTCTGGCCAATCCGGCTCCTCTTCCTTTGTCGCGCCCGTAAAGTCGCAGAGACGCGACTCGGTGTAAGGGATCGCGTGGGCGACGATCTCCCAAATCGACGCCACCTTCGGGGCGGGTTTCCACTTCGCGGTCTCGAAATCGACCCCATTTACGGCATCGAGGAGCGGCTCAATCCAGCCCTCTTCCGTATGGGATATTCGAAAGCCGTACTTCAACGTATCGGTGAGAATCTGCTGATCCAACTGATAACCTCCAAAATAATCTTAGACAGTTAATGATACATCAAGTCTTCTCCATCGTATCTAGTTTTGATGGTTGATTCCGTTCTGCGCTCGCTCGGGCTGGAAGAAGGGGATGAACCGCTTTGCGTGCAGTTCGTCAATACCGTCGGCTCGCGCAATACCGAGAGCCCGAACGAATATTTGGCCACGCCCGGCGACCTGAAGGAATGGCTCCTGAAGCGGCGGATCGTCCCTGCCGGCACGGCTATCGACGAGCCTTACCGGGCGAGGACTCTGCAACTCCGCGATGCGCTGTACCGCATCTTTTCGGCCGTGGCCGATGGCCGCGAGCCGGGCGACGCCGATTTGGAGGCACTGAACGACGAGCTTTGCGAAGCCCTCGCCAAACTGGAGCTCCTTCCCGACCTCAGTTGGGCGCTCCATCAAAACGATCCGCTGGAGCGAGCCTTGATACTCGTCTCCTTGTCCGCGACGGACTTGCTGACCGGCGAATTCGCTTCCCGCATCCGGGAGTGCGCCAACGAGGGCTGCGGCTGGATCTTCATCGACCACAGCAAGAACCGGACGCGCCGCTGGTGCTCGATGTCGGATTGCGGCAATCTCGCTAAGGCCCGCCGCTTCCAAGAGCGCAAGCGCGCTAGTCGCGAATCACCGTAATCGAGTAGGGCGGCAAGGTCGCCGTGCCCTCCGCCGTGAAGAACCGCGGCGGCAAGGAGCGAGCGGGCTTCCCACGAGCCCCATCCGCCTTCCAGGCGTATTGTTCGCGCCCGAATTGCCAGACCCGCCAGCGTCTCCCCATGCCCTCGATCTGCACAGGGTAAGCCTGATCCGGATCTTCGTTCAACACGAGAACCGACCACGAGCCACCCGGCAGCCGCAAGGGAAAAGCCCGTAGCGGCGCGTCGGCCCTCGCATCGTAGAGGCGAAGGCGCCCGGTCGCAGGCGTCGCCCAGTGGTGCGTCTCCATGAACGCACCCCAGTACCGGGCGACCTTGGCGCTGATCCTCCGCTCGGCGTCCCCGAGGAACAGCATATTGTCACCCCAGCCGTTTTCCGGCTGATCCTGGGCGAGGTTGGAGGGCTCGTATCCGTACAGGTAAGCCGTATTGCCGCCGAACGAAAGGAAGGACCCGACGATATCCGCATCCATCAACGCCCCTTCCAAGTCGACCTCGGACTGAGCCGCAAAGGCCGACCAGCCATATTCGGAAATGATGAGCGGGAACTTGCGCGGCAGGTCGAGGTTCACGATGGCCTCCCGCATCCGGCTTTCCATGCCCTGCAACTGCCGCCACGCCGGCTCGTCGATCCGGTCGTACGGATACCACTCGAACGAGCAGAACTGGAAGAGCCCCAGCTTTCCTCTCGCTCGCAAAGCCTCCCGGAAGCGCGTCGACCATGCCGTTTGGGGCGGATGCGGATATTCTAAAACGTCCGACTGGATGTCTTCGAACGACGGCCCGCCGAGCGGAACCTTCTTGTCCACGCGCCGAATCGCCTGGGCCATCTGGATATAGAGCGCCGCATAGTCCTCCGGCGAGACGAACTGCCCGTCCGGTTCCTCCCCAAGCTCGACGCCCCGAATCGGAATATGGCGGGAGCGGAGATAGCGCACGATCCCGGCCGCCTCGTCCGGCGTCCCGTACAGCGTCGGAACCGGAACCAGCATCGGCTGCCCTTGCGCGAGTTCCGAGATGAGGTCGAATCCCGCCTGCTCGACGCCGGAATCGACATCGGCCTCCCGATGCCAAGGGTCGGTCGAGGAGACGCAAACCCAGGTTTGGTGGCCCTGCTTCCCGTGCTCGACCCAGTCGCTGAACCGCCCATCCGCGAACAGCCCGACCGAAAGCTCCCTCAGCGCGTAGCCGCACCGGTCGCGAACGTCTTTCGACGGCTTCGCCGACGTGTACGACGAGCGGGTCATACGGATGCGCACGAATTGGGCCTCGACCTCCTTGTCGTCCAAGGTCAACGTTTGATCGCCGCCCCGGCCACCGACGACCTTTCCGTGCGGAAACGGCTTCCATCCTCCTTCCGCCTCCCCCAATTGGTTTTCGCCGTCCCAATACTCGACCGCAAAATCCCTTGCGTAGGGCGCGCCCCACGCGATTCGCGCCTGGTTTATCGGCCGCGGCTTTCCCAGGTTCAGCACGATCTGCTGGGGATGCTTCGAGTCCTCTTCGTGGGTGAAGGACTTGGCCAGGTAGGGGTTGCTCTTCCAGAAGGTCGCGGGATCGCCGTCGTCGATCCGCGAGTAGCCGTCGTTGTTCGCTTCGTCCCCCGTCCCGCCCCGGCGAGGCAGCCGGTAACCATGGCTGAGCCTTATCGGCCCGGCCTGGGACGAATGCCAATAGCCCTCGCCCCGTCCGCTCCAAGAACCCCGCGGATTCCAGTGCCAGGCGTCCACGGCAAGCTCGGTACGCAGGCGATAGCTCAAGGGCTGGAGCCCGGCCGAGCGCATCTCCCGCAATGTGTCCGGGCGAAAGATCTTTTCGATCTCGCCTTTCTCATGCCCATCGAATCCAGCTCCGAGCGTCTCTTCCGGCACGAACGTATTCAGCAGATCCCTCGGGCTCTTCAGAATTCGGATCGTGCGAATCGGAAGCTGGCAAGCGAGCAGTAGAGCGAGCACGGGCTCACGTTACCGCTCGCGAGTCGCCTGGTGCGCCATCTTCCTTTCGATGGATCCAGCCTCGAATCGTTGGCGCCAGCACGTGGCTCCGCGGCACTGGCGAGCAGGCGGAGTGTGACGGAGCTTTGTGATCCCAGCGTTCGCGCTGCGGCTTGTTTGTACCTTTCGCAAATCAGGCAGGCTAGTCTCATAAGCCTCCGGACGTCCTCGTCGGTAAAGGAAAGCCGCCCTAGGGGAGCCGGCCGGCGGCCTCGCGCTGGACACGGCTCGAGACCAACGCCATCTACTCCCCATAAAGCCCAATCTTTCGGTTTCCCCGCACAGACACCGGTAGAATGCACTCTCGCGCCCGAGGAAACGCGCGAATCAGCGATGGACAAAGAAAAGGGGTTCTCGTGGAAGGCCCTCCGCCATAAGATTTTTGGGAAGCCGATCGCAACCGCCCACGCTCATCACGAGCGGCTGGGACCCTTCCTCGGTTTACCGGTCTTTTCCAGCGATGCCCTGTCCTCGGTCGCCTATGCCACCGAGGCGATCCTCAGCATCCTGATCCTGCATTCCGTCGGGGCGTTGCATCTTCAGATTTGGCTGAGTCTTTGCATCTGCGCTCTTATCCTGCTGATCTCCTTCGCCTATAACCAGACGATCCACGCGTATCCGAAGGGAGGCGGCTCCTATATCGTCGCATCCGACAATCTCGGTACGCCGCCTGGCCTCGTGGCGGGCGCGGCCTTGATGACCGATTACATTCTCACCGTCGCGGTCAGCATCTCGGCGGGAACGGCGGCTCTGACTTCGGCTTTCCCGGTGTTGCACCCTTATCTCGTCGAGATCAGCCTCTTCTTTATCGCCGTCGTCGCTTGGGCGAACCTGCGCGGCATGCGGGAATCGGGCATCGCCTTCGCAGTCCCGACTTATAGCTTCATCGTCGGCATGCTCGCGCTCTTGCTCGTCGGCTTCGTTCGGTCGATGGGGGTGGCGGATGGCACGCCGCAAGTCGTCGCACACGACGTTCAGCGAAACCTGATCGGGTCGGAGTGGACGATGCCGATGTGGTTTCTCATTCTTCGCGCCTTCGCGGCCGGCTGTACGGCGTTGACCGGCATCGAAGCGGTGAGCGACGGCGTCCAGGCCTTCCGGCCGCCCGAATCGAAGAACGCGGCCAGGACGCTTCAGATGATGGCGGGCATCCTCACCGTCATCTTCCTCGGTCTTGGCTACATCAGCCAGCACCTGCCCCATCTGGAGTTGCACAGCACGCGGAGCGACGATTACCGCACCCTCGTCTCCCAGGTCGCGGGCTGGGCGTTCGGACAGGACAGCTTCGGCTTCTACTACGTGCAATTCGCGACGGCCGCGATCTTGATCCTCGCCGCCAACACCGCCTTCGCCGACTTTCCGCGCCTTTCCAGCTTCCTCGCCCGCGACGGCTTCCTGCCCCGGCCGATGGCGAGGCTCGGCGACCGGCTCGTCTTTCACAACGGCATCATCGTCCTCGCCGTCGTGGCTGGGGGTCTCGTCACCTATTTCCACGGCGAGCTCGATCAGCTCTTGCCGCTCTACGCCGTCGGCGTCTTTACCGCGTTCACGCTCTCCCAGGCCGGCATGTTCCGCCACTGGCAAAAACTCCGGGGAAGGGGGTGGCAATACAAGGCGACGATCAACGGTATCGGCACCGTCCTGTGCTTCTGCGTCCTGTCGATCATCCTCGCCACCAAGTTCCTGGAAGGCGCCTGGATCGTCGTCGTCATCTTGCCGATCCTGGTCTCCAGCTTCGTACTGGTGAAGAGGCGCTACAACGCGATCGCCCGCCAACTGACCGTCGTCCCCGAGAAGATCCCGCCGAAACCCCATCGGCATACTTCGCTGCTGCTTGTGCCGCGCGTCCATGTCGGCATCGTCGCGGCTCTCGAGTATGCCCTTCTCCTCGACCCCCATTGCCGGGCCGTCCATATCGCCATCAACGACAAGGCGCTCCCCGATGTGCGGCGGCTGTGGGAGAAGTATGGCGAAGGCGTCCCGCTCACGATCCTGCCAACTCCCCATCGCTCGCTCGTCCAGCCCGTGCTCGATTACATCGATGAGATGCTGGATGAAGACCCAGACCAGGTCATTACCGTCATCGTCTCCGAGGCCGTCTCGCGCAAGTTTTGGCATCGGCTGCTCCAAGAGAACGTGGCCCACCAATTGCGGACCGCTCTCGCCCAACGCAAGAACGTGATGGTCACGAACGTGCGTTATTTCCTCGAATAGCCCTACTTCAAGAAGTAGCGAGCGTTGGTCACCATGACGTTCTCCCGCTCCGCCAGCGCCGTACGGAGCTGCTGGGCGACGTTTTCCTGGAGCAACTTCTGGAAGAATTTCTGTGAGACCGCTTCCGGCACGATCACCGTGATCACTTGATCCGGGTCCTCTTCGAGCATTTCGTCGACGTAGTCGAGGATCGGCTGGACGAGCGAGCGGTGCGGCGTCGGCAAAAGGATCAGCGGCACGCCCTCGCCGTACTTCTCCCACAGGCGGCGCACCTCGGGCAGGGCCTTGTCGTTGATCTTTACGTGCACGGCCCGGCAATGCGGGTCGAGGAGCAGCGCGTATTCCAGAGCCCGCACGATGCCTCGATGGACTCTCGGCACGAGCAGCAGCGAAGTGTGCTTGGCCGGCCGCTTGGGCGGCTCCCCTTCGATCAGCAATTGTTCGGAAATCGACCGGTAGCGACCCTTGATCGTCCTGAACAAGGTGAATAGGATGGCGAGGAGGATGACGACGATCCACGCCCCCTCGACCAGCTTCGTCGACAGGATCACGATGGCGACGATGCCGGACAGCACCGCTCCCACCGCATTGATTGCCGCGCGATTCCGCCAGCCCTTGCTCTTCTCGTCGAACCAGTGCTTGACCATGCCGGCCTGCGAGAGCGTGAATGCGGTAAAAACGCCGATCGCGTAAAGCGGAAGCAGAGCGTCGAGCTCGCCTTTGAACAGGGCGACGAGAGCGCCCGCCGCGAGGGCAAGGAGGAGGATGCCGTTGTGAAAGACGAGCCGGTCGCCGATCCGAGCGAGGGGACGGGGCAAGTATCCGTCTCGGGCCATCAGGCTGGCGAGTCTCGGGAAGTCGGCGAAGGCGGTGTTCGCGGCGAGAACGAGGATCGCGGCCGTGAAGTATTGGATGACGTAGAACGGAATGCTGCCCTGGCCGAACGTATGCGCCGCCACCTGGGCGACAACGCTCATATAGTTCTTGTTACTCGTGCTGTAGAGAGTCAGGGTCGGCACGTGCAGCGACAGGTACCCGATGCCGAGGAACATGAAGGTCAACAGCGCGGTCATCGCACGGAGGGTCAAGCTCGCGTTGCGGGACTCGGGAGCGCGGAAGGCCTGGATACCGTTGCTCACCGCCTCGATGCCGGTCAGCGCCGTACATCCGGCCGCGAAGGAGCGCAGCACGATGAAACCGAACCAGAAGTTCGCCTCCCGTCCGATCGCGCCGGGGTCGGCCTCGATGTGCTGATGGACGGCGGGACCGCCGACGAGGCGGAAGATGCCGACGATGATTAGGGTCGAGATGCAAAGGATGAAGCCGTAAGTCGGCACCGCGAAGGCCGTTCCCGACTCCTTCACGCCTCTCAGGTTTGCCCAAGCGATGACCGCGATGCAGAAAAGGCTGATCGGGACGAGGTAGGGATGAAGGCTGGGATAAGCCGAGACGATCGCCGCGACGCCGGCCGCGATCGAAACGGAAACCGTCAGGATGTAGTCGATCAGCAGCGCCGCGCCGGCCAGCAGTCCAGGCGTCTCGCCGAGATTTTCCTTCGCGACGATATAGGAGCCGCCCCCGGTAGGATAGGCGTGAATGGTTTGGTTGTACGAGGTCGCGATGACGATGATGAGCAGACAGATCGCGAGGGTGATCCAAATCTGCTCCTTCAGCGCGCCCATGCTGAAGAGCACGAGCACACCGAGGATCGCCTCCGTCGCGTAAGCCACCGACGAGAGGGCGTCGCTCGAGAAAACGGGCAGACCGAGTAGGGGGCCGAGACGCTCTTGGTGAGCCTGTGCGGTGGGAATCGGCTTCCCAACCAAGGCGCGACGAATTCGCGCCACAACTCCAACTTTCTTCTGTGCCATACGGCTGTGCGATGAACGTTGGGCTGCGCCGTTGTAACCCACGAACAAGCACGGATACTACCGAACCCAGGTTGCGGCCGAAAGCGGCCTTTCTGGCTTGTCCTGAACCTGATCGAACCCGCATAAAGATTTCGTAAAGATTATGGGTGTGGCTTCAGCTTCAGCGTCTTCTTGGCATGTTCCGGACTGCCGCCGTCGGTCCAGATACCGAGGTCTTCGGTTTCTTGGCTGTAAAGGCCGGTGAGCCATGTGTGCCAAGCCGGCTTCTCGTCGACCTTCTGAAGCGATGGATCGATTCCGGCTTTTCGGAGCGTCTCCGGCGAAACCCACCCGGGCTCGATCTTGCCATCTTTCTTGGGGAGGGAGCTCACGATCGCGTCGAATTCGCCCTTGGCAGCGCTCAGGCCCTGCATCGCGAGACGCTGATTCTCGGCGACGGCGCTCTTGTCGCCGCCAGGCTTGTGGGCAACCGTATATTCGCTCCAGAACTTTCCGGCGAGAGAGAACAAGGCAATCAACATGACCGCGCTGACGATTCTCATGAGCCGGGCCCGGATGGCATTGGCGACGGCTGCGAAGGCGAGCCCGCCGATAATCGGCATCGACAAAGGAACCTGGATCGTGCGCGTCGCGTAGACGCTGGCCGCGTACACGATGCCGAACCCGATGAAGAAGTAGAGGACGAAATATCCGAGTTGGACGATCCGACGCGCGACCCGGAACATGATCAGGGCCAAGACGGCGATCGCGGCGACGCTCGCATAGCCCGCCACGTTCGGCTCGATCCCCTTCAGCCAGTCCATCTGCCGTTCATTCTATGCGCATCGGAAGGGGCATTATGGGGCTTTCGTCATTGGTTGGGCTCTAACCTGAGTGGCATCATCCTTCATTTGTCGTTGCTCGGGTAAAGCTCCTCTCCCCTCCGTGTCCGATGACATGACATCCTTGACACCTATGACAAGACATCCTTGACGGATGCCTTTTCGAGAGCTGAGCAAGATGGATGCGCGCAGGCGGCTGGCGAGTTTGGTTTTGGAATCGGGTTGGACGGT
>DASZYX010000032.1:0-108268 GCA_035545155.1 Fimbriimonadaceae bacterium
ACCGTCCAACCCGATTCCAAAACCAAACTCGCCAGCCGCCTGCGCGCATCCATCTTGCTCAGCTCTCGAAAAGGCATCCGTCAAGGATGTCTTGTCATAGGTGTCAAGGATGTCATGTCATCGGACACGGAGGGGAGAGGAATTCTTGGCGCTACATCGCTGAAAGAGGTCAACTAGGAATCCGAATCTTGGGGCGTGCTGCAGGCGCAGGAGGAGGGGTTGCCGGTGCAGTTTTCGGCCGGCTCGGGAGGTTTTGCCGGGGCGGAGGAGGAGGCGTAGTCGTTGATGTGGAAGCCGGCGCCTTTGAACATGACGCCGACCGGCTGAATCAAACGCTTAACCGTGCCCTTCGCCCCACACCGGCATTCGTCGATCGGATTCTCGGTGATCCTCTGCTCGACTTCGAAAACGTCGTTGCAGTTGCTGCATTCGTAAACGTAGGTTGGCATAACAGTTTTGACCCGAAGTATGTTTGACGTTCGGACGCTGCGGGAGCGTTTCACCGTCCCGGTACGCTGAACATTGATTATGTTCGGACAGCGCTTCCAATTAGGAGACCTGGCGACGGTTGGGTTCCTGGTCGTTTTGGAAGCTCTCCTCTCCGCCGATAATGCCCTCGTCCTCGCGATTTTGGTTCGCCATCTTAGCCCGACGGACAAGAAGAAGGCCCTATTCTATGGCCTGGCCGGGGCTTTTGCATTGCGCACGGCGGCTATTCTCCTCGCCGCGTACATCATCAATTTCTGGTGGCTGCAATTGATCGGAGCCGCTTACCTCATCTACTTGCCGGTCAAGCATTTCGCAGCAATGCGCAATCCGGCGAAGTATGAGGACAAGGAAGGGATGGCCTTTTGGCCGACGGTGATCTATCTCAATCTGGTGGATACCGCGTTCGCCCTCGATAGCGTGATCGTGGCCGTCGCGGTCGTGGATACGGTGAGGCATTCGGACAAGCTTTGGGTCGTCATCGCGGGGGCCATCATCGGCATTGTTCTGTTGCGGTTCGCGGCGAGCGCGTTCGTCCGCGTGCTGGAAAAGTATCCGAGACTGGATCACGTGGCCTATGCCCTGGTTGGGTGGGCGGGGATCAAATTGCTGTTCATCGCCGCGCACTCATTCGAGCAGGTTTTCGATCTCTTCCACGGCGAGGTGCCGGAACTGCCGCCGGTCGTGTTTTGGGGCGGGATGGCTTTTATCGCGATCGGCGGCTCGCTCCTGGCTGCGCGCAAACCGGCGACGGAGGAGGAATCTTCGGAGTAGTCACTACAAACTTGGGCGCCAGTCGCCCCCTCTGACCCCCTGTTCACCTTCGCTACGCGACGGTTCACAGACCCTCTCCCCCGGCGAAACTGTCGCATTGGAATAAGATTGGGTGCCGATTGCCCCCTCACCCCCTGTTCACCTACGCTACGCGACGGTTCACAGACCCTCTCCCCCGGAGGGTAGAGGGGCCTCGCTTCTGTGTCCTGGCTATGCAGATCGGGGATGGCGGTAATCTCACGGGCGAAACAGGATGTCGAAAAAGCTCAAGATCGGAATTATCGGCACAGGCGGGATTTCCCAGGTCCACATGAAGGGTTACGCCTCGATGCCGGACCTTTGTGAAATCGTCGCCTTCTGCGACGTCAACCCGGAATCGGCCAAGGCGGCGAGCGAGAAGTGGGGGCCTGGGAAGATGTACTCGGACTACCGGCAGCTTCTGGAAGACAAGGAGATCGACGCGGTCAGCGTGGCGACGCCGAACAAGTATCACGTCCAGCCGACGGTCGATGCGCTGAACGCGGGCAAGCACGTTCTTTGTGAGAAGCCGCTCGGGATGAACGCGGCGGAATGCAAGCAGATGTGCGCGGCCGCGAGGGCGAACGGGAAGATTCTCCAGGTGGCGCTGCAAAACCGGTGGACAGCGGCTTGCCGGTTCATGAAGCAGTATATCGACGGCGGGGCGATGGGCGACGTGTATTACGCGCGGGCTCAGGCGCTTCGGCGGCGGGGCGTGCCGGGCTGGGGCGTCTTCATCGACAAGGAAAAGCAGGGCGGCGGGCCGCTGATCGACATCGGCGTCCACATCCTCGACTTCACGCTCTATCTGATGGGGTATCCGAAGCCGGTCAGCGCCAGCGGCAAAACTTGGGACGTCCTCGGAAAAAATCCCGATCTATGGAATGGGATGGGGGATTACGATCGGGGCAAGTTCACCGTCGAGGACTTCGCGGTCGGGCTGATCAAGTTCGAGAACGATGTCGTCGTTACGCTGGAAAGCTCGTTTATGGGCAATATGGACGGCAATCCCTTCCAGACCCAGCTCTACGGGACGAAGGCGGGCGCGTTGATCAAGGTCTACGACAACGACCCCATCGAGATATACACGGAGCAGAACAAGCAACTTTTCAATATGAAGCCGGCGAATATCCCGCACGTGGAGTCTTCGCATGTGGACGAGGTTCGCGCGTTCGTAGATGCGATCGTCCACGGCAAACCGTCTCCTGTTCCTGGAGAGCAGGGGCTAGTGTTGAATGCGGTTTTTGATGCACTCTATAAGAGCAGCGAGACCGGCAAGGAGCAGCCGGTGGATGTGAGCTACTGATGATCAAGAAGATAACGATTTTGGCTTTGGCGTGCGTGGGAATGGCGGGCTGTATGCCGCATTTCAAAGAACTGGACAGCTACAACACGAATTTCCGAAACGACGAAATCCAGTCGATGCCCGGTAAGGGCGATCCGTACACCTTTGGCGGGATCGCCGAGGGATCGGGCGGCACTTATGCCCGCCAGAGCTATGCGACCGACAATCCGACGATGGATGCACGCGACGATACGGCCAGCCTCGGGGAGATCGCCAAGAATCGGACTTCTACGCCGGGTGGACTGCCGGGCGAAACCGGGACGTTGCCGGGGGCCGGTCCCGCAGTGGTGCTCCTGGGATCAACCGAGCCCATACGCACGCCTGCGGCTTCTTCAGCGGCTACCTCCACTGCGCCCCCATCTCAGAAGCCGGCGTCCGGAGGCATCTCTGGCGGCGGATAGGAAGCTCCGCATCGGGCTGATCGGTTGCGGGCAGGTCGCCGAATTCGGCCATCTGCCCGCTATTCTTTCGACCTCCGGTTTAGAGTTGGTCGCGCTTCTCGATCCGGCTCCGGGACGGGCGGAGGAGTACTCGCGCCGCTTCGGCGGGACGCCGTTCACCCATTCCGACGCGTTCTTCAAGAACGATCTCGACGTCGTCGCGGTGACGTCGTCGGCTCCGGCCCATCTGCAGAACGTCTTCGACGCGGCGAAGCACAAGGTCCACGTGCTTTGCGAGAAGCCGATCGCGATGAACGATGCGGAGGGAGCCGAGATGGTGGCGGCGATGAAAAAGGCGGGGAAGGAGTTCTTCGTCGGATTCTGCTACCGCTTCAGCCCGGTGGCCCAGCAGATCAAGCATTGGGTGGAGGAGGAGGTCGTCGGGGAGATCCGGTCGTTGCGGCTCATCTATGTCTGGAATCTGCATGGCGAATACATGCAGGATTCGGACGGGAACTGGGTGAAGGGGCCGCTCTTCGTCGGGAGGATGGAGGAGGGCGGCCCGATCGTCGATTGCGGCGTTCATCAGATCGATCTCGCTCGCTGGTGGTTGGGTTCGAAGGCGGCGAAGTGGTCGGCGGCGGGTGCTTGGGTGACCGACTACGAGGCACCCGATCACGTTTGGCTGCATCTGTTTCACGAAAACGGGGCGACGTCTACGGTGGAGGTGAGCTACTCGTATGGCCACACGGCGCGGCATCCGCGGAGCATCTTCACTTACGAACTGATCGGCACTGGCGGGGTTCTCCGCTACGACCGGGACGGCTATATCCTCGAGGCGCGACACGGGCAGGGGACCATCACCGCGCCGGGGGCGAGCGAGAAGAATTTCCCCGGCCTTTACGCGGCGCTGGTACGCCGCTTGAACGGCGAGAACGTCGAAATGCCGACGGCCGAGGACGGCATTATCGCCACGCGCATCGCGCGCGAGGCGGTGGATTCGCTCATCGCTTCGCGGGGTTGAGGGCTGGGAGCCGTAGATGTGCTTCCGCTTAACCGCAGATTCGCGCAGATGTTGGCAGATGGGATGGCCCGACCCCCTGTGAATCGGCTGCAGTCCCAGCCAGAAACCTGGTGATCGTTTGGGACCTACGGCGGGAGTCTTTCGCGGCTGGAACGTAGAATCTAGCGTGGAACTCGGGATGGCAAAGCGACGAAGGCTCAGGCTCGCAATCGTGTCGCTGCTGGCGATTTCGATTTTCGCGACCGTCTTCGCGATGACGCTCAAGCAACCGGCTCGCAGGGAAGCGGCTGCGGTTGCGGTTCGCTCCGTGTCCGTTCCTCTCTCCGGGAAGATTGCCGCTCTCGAAGTGAAGAACGGCGACTTTGTTCGGAAGGGGCAATGGATCGCCCAGCTCGATTCCTCGGCCTACGAGATTGATCTCGCGAAGGCGGAGGGAGAACTCAAGCAAATTCAGGATCAATCGCAGGCCGCTATCCAGCCGTTGATTGCGATTCCTGGAATCTCGGGCACGTTTCCGAAGGAGTTGCCCAAGCCCCAAGTCGTCAAGGTTCCCGCGAAGAAAGCCATCGCTCCTGCGCCTCAGCCGGAAATGAAGCCGGCCATCGATCCTTACAAAGTGGCGTCCGACAAGCAGCAACGGGCCAAAGCGGCGCTCGACAAGGCGACCCAGGCCTTGGCGAAGGCAACGACTTCCGTGACCGAGGCCCAGCAGGCGAGGGATGCCCTGCGGCCAAAGGAAATCCAGGCGCAGGTCGCGGCGACTCAGGCGGCGAAGAAGGCCGATCAAGCCCAGCAATGGCTCGATGCGGGAGTGATCAGCCGAAAGCGCGCGGAGCAATTGTCCGCGGAAAAAGATGCGGCGCAGAAGGATTTGGAGGCCGTCAAGGGGCTGGAGGCGGATGCCGAAAAGGGGCTCGCCGACGCCAAGGGCGAGGCGCAAGCCGCGCAAACGGCGGTCGACGCGGCAACGGCCGCATTGCAGAAGAGCGACGACTTGCTGGCCAAGGCGGCGGCGACGCCGGCTCCAAAGACACCTGCACCGGCCGCCAAGCCCAAGCCGGCGATGGAGGCGAAGATCGTGACGCGGCGGCCGCTCGTCGTTAATACCGAGGAGGCTCCGGCAATTCCCATGAAGGTGATGGTGGACGAGAAGGCGATGGAGAGCTCGGAGACCCGGATCGCCGAGCTTAAGAAGAAGATCGCTGATCTGAAGGCGAGGATCGCGGCGTGCCGCGTCTTGGCTCCGACCGATGGCCAAATCCAAATCTCGCCGTCCGGCGAGATCGCGGTCCTCGTTCCTATTTCGACTTCGGATCGGTAAGGGCGCGCAGGCCGTCGCCGACGAAGTTCAGGGCGAAGATCGTCAAGCTGAGAATGATGCACGGCCAGAGCAAGAGAGCCGGATGGGAATTCATGTCCTGCCTGGCCTTGTCGATCATGTTGCCCCAGCTTGGATTCGGCGGCTGAACGCCGATGCCGATAAAGCTGAGCGTGCTTTCGGCGAGGATGACGCCGGCGAGGTCGACCATGCTGATGGCGAGGAGGATTCCCCAAAGCTGGGGCAGGATGTGCTTGACGACGATGTAGGCGGTCGAAGCGCCGTTCGCCTTCGCGGCTACGACGAATTCTCTGTCTTTCAGAGAGGCGAGTTGGCCGCGGACGATGCGGGTCAGGCCGGGCCAGGCGGTGATCGAGAGCGCCACGATGACGGGTAGGTAGCCGGCGGTCAGCAGGTCGGCCCAGAGGCCGGGCGGCAGCCTCAGGTCGCGCATGATTCCGATGAGGAGGATCGCGAGGAGGATATCCGGGAAGGCGAACATCGCGTCGGTGAGTCGCATGAGGGGATAGGCGACCCACTTCGGCGCGAACGTCCCGAGAACGGCCATGACCACTCCGACCACGAGGACGATCAACTCGACGACGATGCCGATGATGAGCGAGTTCTGCGCGCCCTTGGCGATCCGGGCGAATTCGTCATGGCCGCCCTGATCGGTGCCGAGCCAATGGTGGCCGCTGATCGGAAGGAACGTCGTATGCATCGTCATTTGGCCGCTGAGGGGATCCTTGACGAGCTCGGGCTGGACGGTCGCGACCGGATCGCGCAGCATCGGGATGACGACGGATACGATCAGGATCAGCACGAGGTAGCCGATCCCAAGCCACAGGAGAATCGGGCGCGGCTTCTTCAAACCTGGGCCTCCCGGATGCGCGGGTCGATGAGCGGCAGGATCATGTCGACGATCAGGTTAATCAGGATGAACAGCGCGCCGGTAACGAGCACGGTCGCCTGGATGACGGGCGTATTCCGTTGATAGACGGCCTCGATGGCGAGGCTGCCGAGGCCGGGCATCGAATAGGCGCGCTCGACGACGAACGAGCCGGTGAGGAGATAGCCGAAATTCACGCCGATTGCCGTAATTACCGGCAGGATAGCGTTCCGTAGCGCGTGCTTGAAAATAAGCTGCATCGGGGGAACGCCTTTTGCGACGGCCGTCTTGATGAATTCCTGCTGGAGAGAATCGATCATGCTGGCTCGCGTGAGGCGGGTGAGGAGGGCCATCGGCCGGGCGGCGAGCACGATGACGGGGATGGCGCGAGCGGAGAGCCAGGCCCAGTTGGTCGCGTCGTTCCAGTCGCCGGGAAGGTTCCCCCAGGTATTGGCGAAGAGGTAGACGAGAATCGGCAGCAAGACGAAATTCGGTACGGTTACGCCGAGCGTGCTGAGGGTGAGAATGCCGACGTCAGGCGCGCGCGTCCGATAGATGCCGGCTACAGTGCCAAGCGTGATGCCCACCACGGCCGCGACGATCATAGCGAGAAGGGCGATCTGGAGGGTGATGCTGCCCCGCTGGGCGATCATGTCGCGGACGGGCTCCTGCATGCCGAACCAGCTTTGGCCGAAATCGCCATGGGCGGCATTCCACACGTAGCTGCCGTATTGGACGAGGAACGGGCGGTCGAGGCCGAGTTGGTGGCGCTTCGCCTCGATCGCCTGCGGAGTGGCCTTCTCGCCGGAGAGGACGACGGCGGCGTCAGCCGGGTCGAGCTTGCCGGCGCTGAAGGTCACAAAGCTGATGAAGAGCAGGCCCAATACACCAAAAAGCAGTCGTAAGAGGATTGCCTTCGTGAGCCGCACAGCGCAGTCAGTATGACGCAACTCTGGAGGATGAGGGGATGAGGGGATGAGTGGGTGAGATGGGTGAGATGGGTGAGATGGTGAGTGGGTGATGGGGGTGAGTGGGTGATGGAAGTGACCAGTGACCGGTAACCGGTGTCAAGCGGAGGTGACCGGAAACCAGAAACCTGTGACTACCAAGCTCTTCGGCGACTCCGGTCACCGGTCACCCATCTCACCTCCATCACCCTTTCACCCCTCTCATCCCCTCTCCCTCATCCCCCATCACGGCGCGGCGATCGTGAGGCCGGCGATTTTTCCCTTCTCATCCACCAGGAACGTGACGAGGAGTTGGGTTTGGCCCTGAGTTAGGAGATAGGCGTGGGCGTCGTATTGGCCTTTGCGGTAGCGGCGGACGACTTGGAGGGGGCGGATGCGTCCGCCTCGCCGCAGCTCGGAGCCGACGGCGAGGAGCTTTTCCTCCGAGATGTGGGCCTTATAGTCGTCGCTGAAGGCGTCCATGTCCGGGTGGCCGGCGATGATGCTCACGAGAATGCGTTGGTGGGCGCGGGTGGTTTCGGGGGCTTCGTCGACGGTTGGCGTCAGCTTCAGCGGGTCCATCTCAGGGAAGTAGAGGCCGAGGATTCCGCGGGTGATCGTGTTACCATCGACGGCGCTCGCATTGGTGAGGAGGATGACGGTGATCTGCTCGTCGATCAGGCGGAGGAACATCGAGGAGAAGCCATTCATCTCGCCCGCGTGGAGAGCGATCGTGGTCTTGCCGACTTTCTCGGTCTGCCAGCCGAGGCCGTAGTCCATCGTTCCGAGCTTGGTGGCCGTCGGCTCGAGCATCCGCATCAGGGTCGGGTTCTTGATCAGGCGTTGGGTACGAAGAGCGGCGTCGAATTTGGCAAGGTCTTCGGCGGTGGAGACGATCGAGCCCCCCGGTCCTGACCAGGCGAGAGAGCTACCGGGATCAGGGACGAAACCGGACCGCCAGGCGACGTAGCCTTGAGCGTGATCGGTTTTGTCGACGAACCCGGTCGAAGTCATGCCGAGCGGTTCGAAGATTTCCTTCTGGAGGAACTCGGTGTACGGCTTGCCGGTGACGCCCTCGATCAGCTTTCCGAGCAGGAGATAGTTCGTATTGCTGTAGGAGAAGTGGTCGTCGGCGTCGAACTGCTTATCGGCGGGCGTGTGCTTGACGATCTCGGAAAAGGGCGTGTCGTCGAGCTTGTGAGCGGCGAACAGGGAGCCGGCGCGATATTCGGGAATGCCGGAGGTGTGGCTAAGGAGGTTCCATACCGGGACATCCGACCAGGCGAGGGGCATATCGGACACGTACTTGCCGATCGGCTCTTCCAGTTTGACTTTGCCCCGCTCCCACAGCATCATCACGGCAGTGGCGACGAAGGGCTTGCTGACGGAGGCGATCTCGAAGCGAGTGTCTTTCGTGACGGGGGTTTTCTTTTCGACGTCGGCGACGCCATAGGCGCGGGACATGGCGACTTTGCCCTTGTAGACGACGACGAATTGGATGCCGGGGATCTTTTCCTCCTCCATCTTCGCCTTGATGAAATCGTCGAACCGGTCGGCCGGCGCGAACGCGACGCATAGGGCGAAGACGGCGAGGAACAAAGCTCTCACGTAATGAACGACGCCGCACTTGAGACGGATGTGCTTCAGCGGCTTGCCATCTTCAAAGGAAAGTCGGTGTAGATTAACGTCATGCTTGCTCTCGTTGCCCTCGCCGTAATGGCGCCCGCCGAACTTCGGTTGCCTCGTATGGCTCGATGTCCGGATGCCATTTTGGACGGGAAATCGGTGTGCGTGGCCTATGGCGACGGGACGAACGGTTGGTTCTTCAGGACCGGAGGAGAGAGGAGAATTCGGATCAACTCCGAGGACGGGACGGTCACGGCCGGCGGCGAGCGGGGACCGAAGGTTGCGGTGGCCGAGGAGGCGATCTGCGCTGCCTGGCAGGGGGATTACCGGCAAGGACCGAAAGTATGGTTCGCGAGGAGCCTCGACAAGGGGAAGAGCTTCGAGGCGCAGCGGAATCTCGTGGATGGCGAGACGCCGGGGCTCGACGAGGTCGCGATCGCGGCTCGCGGCAAGCAGGTCGCGGTTTTCTGGCTCGACGGCCGGGGCGGCCAAGACGCGAGCGCGCCGGTGACGAGTACGATCTGGTACTGCCTCAGCACAGATTCGGGGAAGACGTTCGGGCCGAACAAGCAGATGGGATCCTCGCGGACTGAGAGTCCGCGGACCTTGTGCGGGCTGAGTGCCCGCGCTCCTGTCCGGGCTTGCTCTTGTTGCAGCCTTGCCGTGGAATTTCTCGACGACGATCGGATCGCGATTCTTTATCGAAGCGGGATTGGGAACGTGCGCGATATCTGGGAGGCGACAGGCTCCCCGGCGGCGAATACGTGGGAAGCGAAGCCGGTCACGAACAGCGGCTGGGTCTTCGCGGGATGCCCGATGGACGGGCCGCGGATGCATGGTTCGGCCCGGGCCTATTCGATCGACGGGAGCTGCTATGCGGTCCTCGGTGCGGAGAAGCCGGTGCGGCTGGGCAAAGGCAAGTATGCGAGCGTGCTGCCGACGGGCCTTGCGACATGGCAGGACGACGGCACTTTGTATTGGCGTAATTTGAAGTCGGGCGAGAATGGCCTAATGCCGGCCGGCTCGAACCGGGCCGCGCTGATCGCCGGGCCCGAGGGTTATCCGCTCGTCGTGCACTGAGCTTCCCTCGGTAGACTCGCGGAGATGAAGCGGGTGGTGGTGCTGGGGTCGACGGGGAGTATCGGGACCCAAACACTGGATGTCGTCGCGGAGCATCCCGACCGCCTGGAAATCGTCGGGTTGGCGGCTCGGAGCAATGCGGGACTGCTGGAAGAGCAGGCGGCGCGATTTCGAGTTCGCCGGACGGCTTTATTCGACCGAGACGGTATGGGGGCGGTTCTCGACCTGGCGACGATGCCAGAGGCGGACATCGTGGTCGTCAGTGTGGCGGGAGTGATCGGGCTCCTGCCGACGATCGAGGCGATCAAGGTGGGGAAGGATATCGCGCTCGCCAGCAAGGAGGTTCTCGTCGCGGCGGGAGAGTTGGTGATGCCGCTTGTCCGGGCGCACGGGGTTACGATGACGCCTATCGACAGCGAACATTCGGCCATCTTTCAGTGCCTGGCCGGGTGCGACGGGGGTTCGATCTCCGAACTGATCCTCACTGCGAGCGGGGGGCCATTTCGGGGGAGGAAACGGGCCGATCTGGAAAACGTCACGGTAGAACAAGCCCTCAATCATCCGACATGGAGGATGGGAGGGAAGATCACGATCGATTCGGCGACGCTGATGAACAAGGGACTCGAAACGATCGAGGCGAAGTGGCTTTTTGACGTCGATATCGACCAGGTGCGGGTCATCATCCATCCGCAGAGCGTCATCCATTCGATGGTGAAGTTCGCGGACGGCAGCGTTCTCGGGCAGCTTGGATGGCCAAATATGCGCTTGCCGATCCAGTACGCGCTCCTCTATCCGGCGCGAGTCCCGAACCAGTTGAAGCCGTGGAGCCCGCTCGATACGCCGAGTCTGACCTTCGAGGCGGTGGATCACGAGACGTTTCCTAGCGTCAAGCTCGCCATCGCCAGCTCAAAGCGGGGCGGAACGACGCCATGCGCCATGAACGCCGCGAACGAGGAGGCGGCGAACGCTTTTCTTCGGGGTGAGATCGGCTTCCTCGACGTCGCGGCCATCGTCGAAGGAACCGTCGCAGCTCATGATCCGTTGGACCCTTCACTCGACAATCTTCTCGCCGCAGACGCGCAGGCAAGGTCAATCGCGCGTAAGCTAATAGGGAAAGGCCTCTCTCGATCCTTATGAACACCGTTTTGTTCGATCTGCTTGTCGCCTTCGTGTTCCTCGCGATGGTCAGCATCCTCGTCGCCGCGCACGAATATGGGCACTACCTGTTTGCGCGACTGTTCAAGATGGGCGTCGAAGAGTTTGCGATCGGGATGGGGAAGAAGCTGAAGATTTGGCGGAGGACCGAAACCGCGATTCCTGCGCCTCTGACCTATGTTCACGATCCCAATGCGAGGAGCGCAGGCCTGGCGTTCGAGGGCGGCTCGATTTCGAAGTCGTCGTCGCGGATCGTCGAGACACCTGAGGGGCGCCAACTCATCGAGCCCACCGAGTTTACGATTCGCATGCTTCCGATCGGCGGATTCGTGCGGATCAAGGGCATGGTGCCGGAAGAGGATGGAAGCGAGGTCCGGATTCCGGGCGGGTTCTACAGCAAGCCCCCCTGGCAACGATTGCTCGTGCTCTTTGGCGGGCCGCTATTCAGCGTTCTGGCGGGGCTTTTGATCCTGACCGTCGTTTACAGCACGTTCGGTGAGGATGTGCCGGATAATCGCCCGATTCTCGGGACGGTATTCAAGTCCAACGAGGGCGCGCTGACACCTGCTTACAAGGCCGGCCTCCAAGATGGCGACGTGATCACAGCCGTGAACGGGAAGCCGGTCAGCACGTTTTATCAGTTTTTGGTGCAGGTGAACGCCAATCCGAACGTGGGCCTTCACATTGCTTACGATCGAAAGAGCGACCACCGGACGACGATCCTGACTCCCGAACTCGGCATCTCTCCGCGCTATGGACCCGACCTGACAAGTTCGGGCACCAAGAAGCAGGGTCGCATGGGCGTTATGTTCGGCCGTAAGCACGTAGTGCTCAGCGTTCCCGCCGCCTTTTTGGACGCAGTCGATAAGCCGGTCATCGCCGTGGAGGGACTCGTCGGTATTATCGAACGGCCCTCGAGCTTCAAGGACGAGGCGGGCAGCGCGGTAACGATGGTCGCGGTGACGGCGGAGGCAACCCATGAAGGCGTCTCGAAGATCATCGAGTGGATGGGGCTGCTCAGCATCATGGTCGGTGTTTTCAACTTGCTTCCCTTCCCACCCCTCGATGGCGGACAGATGTTGATGGCCTTCGCGGAGCTTCTCAGGGGCGGGCGGAGACTCAGCATTCAGGTGCAGAACGTGGTGGTCAACGCCGGGGCGATCGCTGTGGTGATGCTCTTTGCGGCGGCCCTGGTGTTCGACGTCCAGCGTCTCGCCGACCGTCCGACGGCCGAACCGGCCAAACACTCCCAGCAAGAAAAAGCAAGGTGATCGCGACTGATCCGCATGTATTCGGTTAGGCTCGTATTTTCGCGGGGGATAGCCGGTAATCCTGCCGTCCGGTAAAGGCGCTAGTTATTTCTCTGACACGTGGATTAGGCATAGTAGATGTCGTAAAGTTGTGTTGCCTATTCCGGCAAGAGGAGAACACTGCGAATGTCTGCACTTATTAACAAGACGAGCGCCAAGGTCCTTGCGATCGCGGGCCTCGCCATCGGCATTTCTTCGCTCGGTTTCGCGAGCGGAGACAACACTTCGGTTGTCAATACGATCAACACCCAGAACGCGGTCAACAACACCGCGGTCAGCCCCTCGAACTTCACTTCGAGGAATCACGGCGGCGGCCATGGTACCACGGGCGGAGACGGCGGTCACACGACCGGCGGCGGCGGCAACAACGGCGGCACCTGCGTGCCCGAGCCCATGTCGATGCTGGCCCTCGGCATTGGCGCCGGCATGGTCTTCCTGAAGAAGCGCGCGAAGAAGGCGTAAACCTACCGCGTCTTTAACATAAGGCCCTAGGCGTTAGCCCAGGGCTTTTCTCTTTGTTAAGGCGAGGGCTAGGAAAACTGCCAGTAATCGCGAAGTCTAAACGTTTTAGCACAGGATATGCACCTATCTCAATCGCCAACAAAATAGGGCAAAGGAAAAGGTGAATCACAAATGCGAATTACTAAGATGATGATCGTCACGGGCCTTGTGGCCGGCGTCTATGGCTCCGTCTTCGCCAGCGGAGGTTTTTCGATCAATACCGCGATCAAGAATCAGCAGAGCGTTACCAACACCGCCGTCAACACGAACAATACCGGCTCGACGACGAGCGCCCAGAATAACGTTCAAGGGACAAGCCACAACAACAGCCAAGGCAGCGCGACTCCGCAATGCGTTCCCGAGCCTGCTTCGCTGCTTGCGATCGGCCTCGGCGCCGGCATTCTCGCGTTCAGCCGACGGCGCGCCGCCAAGCAAGCGTAACTTCTCTTTCTTTGCTTAAGCTCTTATTTGCCCCCAGGGTTCCCTGGGGGCCCTTTTTCGTTTGAAGGGTCGTTCGGGATCTTGGTCGACCCGCCGGCGCGGAGGAGGTCGTCTTCGAGTTTGATTTCGTCCACGTAGATCGCGTCATAAAGCTTCAGATCGCGTGTGAGATCGACAATCGGGTTCAGCGCATCCATCAGGGTCTTGCTTTCGACCGGCGTCGCTTCGCGGCCATCGAGCGCGATCTTGGCTTCCGACAGTTGGAGCTTTGTTCCCTGGAATGCGACGAGCTTCGCGTCGACGGTGAAGTTCGCTTTGACGATCAGGAATTCGCCGTAACCCTGGACAAGGACACGCCCGTCGGCGATCTTCACCGAAACCCGCTTGATCGATCCGAATTTGCGGAGGATAAAGGCTTCGAGGTCGCGCGCGCGGATGACGACCTCGCCCCGGCCGACTCCGCTCTGGCTAAGCCGAATCTTATGTTTCCTGATCGCCAAGTCGTAATCGAAGCGGCAATCGGGGATGTCGGAGACCAGCTCCTGGATGTGAAGTCCGGCGATCGTGAATTCTGTGAGCTCGATCCGCAGGTCCCTGATCAGTCCGCGCTTCGAGAGGTCGGGCTCGGTGAACAGGGGCAAGCCCGGCGTTTCGAAGTCGGAGGCGCGAATCGTGACTTTCTTGAGGTCGCCCAGAGCCCCGCCGACGATTCCTTCCAGCTCGGTTCTTACAGAGACTTTGGCGTGGTCGCCGTGGAGGCGCGAGTGGATGTCGTTAGCGGCGAGATTCTCGAAATGGCGTACCTCGGAATGGCCGAAATAGAAGAGGGCGCCAAAGAGTCCGAGGAGAAACGGGATCATTTGCCTGCATCGTGCGTTGAACTAAGTGCGTAATTCATAATTGACCTTGAGCCGCGCCTGCCTGAATGGAAGTCAGAGTAGCAGGGATACCCGATGTCCGACACTATAGCCGAACCTTTGGCGCCAGAAATCATTGATTCATTCGACCGGCTGCGAGCCGATTGCGGTCTGTTCGAGCCGGACGACATTAGCATTATCGAAATTCGCGGCGAGGACCGCAAGGGCTGGCTGCAGGGCCAGGCCACCAACGATCTGAAGCAGCTCGATATGGGGGCATCCAGCGCCTTTTGCCTCTGCTCGCCGACCGGCCAGTTGCTGGCGGTTTGCGACATCTGGGGCTTGCGCGACCGGTTTATCCTTACATGCGCCCGTTCTTCGGCCGATGCCTTTTTGAGGCGGGTGGAGCAGATGGTCGTTCTGGAGGACGTCGAGGCAAAGGACATTTCGGAGGATTTCGAGATGTTGAGCGTTCAGGGACCGAACGCGACGCGGGCCCTTCAGGATCACGTGATCCTGCCGACCCTCGACGCGGCGGACTCGCGGGCCGGGGACGTCGAGGTCCTTACGTTAAGGTCCAACCGCACCGGATTAGGCGGATGGGATGTGCTCGTGCCCAAATCCTCGGCCAAGACGGCGAAGTCGATTCGGAAGAGCTTCCACGCCATCCATCGCGAAGCCTTCCAGATTGCGCAGCTCGAAGCGGGTATTCCGGCGGCGACGCGGGACTGGGATGCGAAAACGCTGCCTCCCGAGCTTGGGCCTGCCTTCGAGGCGCGGCATATCAGCTACCGGAAGGGATGCTATACGGGCCAGGAGGTCTTGATGCGCATCCACAGCCGAGGGCATACGAACCGGACGTGGGTCGCGCTTTTGGCGGAGCGGCCGATGAGCCCGGGAAACTCCGTCGCTCACAGCCGCCGGAAGGACGCGGGCGTCGTGACGAGCGCGTTCTACTCTCCCGATTACGGCTACATCGCGGGCGCGATCCTGAGGAACGAGGCGGTTCTCGAAGGGGACTACGTCACGGTCGAAACGGGGGCGGGACCCGTCGAAGCGGAGATCCGGCAGATGCCGATCTTACGATTCGACTAGACGTTGGCGTCGCTCGCCCTCCTCTGTTCTCCTTCGCTACGCGACGGTTCACAGACCCTCTCCCCCGGAGGGTAGAGGGACTGAGGGGAACCGGGGATTCGTTTTCGCGGTCATGTAGCAAAAATGCATGACAGGAAAAGTCGCTACTGTGGAATAGCGACCAGGTAACTCATGATGATCCAGGCGTCGCAACGAGGTTGCGATGTGCCTGCTTATCACCCTTGAGATGTTGAGACCATGAACGAATCTACGCAAGCCAATCGATCCCGCAAGCCTGCTCCTGCCGCCAAGCCATTCGCTACCCGAGAGCCGTCGCCAGCCGAATCGGACATTTCGCAAGCGGCGGACTACAACGGCTGGGCTTCGAGGCTGAAGGTCGACTACGCCATCGCCGCAGATTCGGATTCCTGCGACACGTGGGCGGGGTTTTGAGGTGAGAGGGTGATGGGGGCGATCTCCTCGTCGTCCGTTCAATCCCTTCTTCACTTAGCTTGATTCGCTCTTCTTCCTTCGGCTGACCGCCGCGAAATGCGCCCCGACGAGCGTCGCGGCGAACAGGAGTGAGACGGCAAAGATGATCCCGGACGGATAAATTTGGCCGGAGAACGTCTTACTCGCGAATTTCCCCGCCACGGCGAGGGCGACGACCGTTGCGCCAATGAATCCGACCCTGGGGTTCGTTTTCGTGAGGGCGGCGAATCCGATCACGAGGAGGCCGGCGATTCCGCCCCCGAGCAGGGAGAATATCTCGTGGTTTTCCGACGCGAGCGTGCCGACGAGCCCCATGGCGATGTCGAAGATGCCATAGACGAGCATGATCCCTTGCAGCCAACCCATAGTCAAGGAGGGTACCTACTGGGCAGAAAAAAAGGCTGCCGGGGTGCTTCGAATCTCCGACAGCCGATGCCTTGGCCTACTCTTGGAGTAGGTTCCGTTATTGTTCGGCCCTCCATCTGTGGTGGCTTGGAGGCGCCTTCGCATGCCGTGTTTGAGGTGCCACTTAATCGGCGTTTGCGCTGATAAAACAGTACCCGCTTTAGGTTCCAGCTAGTTCCATTTCAGCGATCTTTAATAAAATCCCGTCGAAAGACCTAGCACTGTAATTTTCTTTTTCTTAAAAGCGAACTTCCATGGCATTTCATGCGGTCTATGCAGCCAATTTACGGCTGAAGAAAACGGCGCTTTCCCGCCACGAATTGCTCAATCGTATGACGGACTTTGAGGCCTAATTCATTCGTCGGCGGGAATACATTGCATTACGAGGCTTCTCGGCCCTAGAGCGTTCGCACGAGCATCGCCTTCGGCTCGGTCATCTCCTCCATCGCATACCGGACGCCTTCCCGGCCGAAGCCGCTGCGCTTGACGCCTCCGTAGGGCATGTTGTCGAAGCGCAGGGTCGGATAGTCGCCAACGATGACGCCGCCTACTTCGATCTCCCGGAAGGCGCGCTCGGCGATCTTCAGATTGGCGGTGAAGATGCCGCAGTGGATGCCGTAATCGGAGGCGTTGACGCGGGCGATCGCATCGTCCAGTGTATCGTACGCGGCGAGCGTCAGGACGGGGCCGAAGACTTCCTGGCAGGAGAGCCTCGCCGAATCCGGGACATTTTCGATGAGGGTTGGGAGAACCACGTTTCCCTCGCGCTTGCCGCCGGCCAGGAGATCCCCGCCGAGGCGGACGGCTTCCTCGATCCAGTCCATTACTTTCGCGGCGGCGTCGGCGGAAATCATTGGGCCGCAGACAACCTTGCGATCCTCGGGATCGCCCCTCGGGCAGTCCAGGACGCCTTCAATAAGCCTTTTCTTCGTTTCCTCGTAGCGGGAGCGATGGACGAGAACGTGTTGGATCGCGATGCAGATTTGCCCGGCGTAGCCATATCCGCCCGCCACGAGGCGAGGGATCGCCCAATCCAGGTCGGCGTCTTCGGCGACGATTGCGGTGGCGTTGCCGCCGAGTTCCAGGCTGACGCGTTTTTCGGATAGCTCCTTCTTCAGCATCCACCCGACGGCGGGCGATCCGGTAAAGCTGACCATCTTGACGAGCGCTCCGCGGGCGATGGCAAGGACGTCTTTGCTCGGCACGTTGACGGCGTTCAAGACGCCTGGCGGGCAGCCGGCGTCGTGGATGAGGCGGGCGAGGGTCAGTGTCGACAGCGGGGCCTGCTGAGAGGGCTTCAGGACGATCGTGTTGCCGGTGGCGAGGGCCGGGGCCAACTTGTGGGCGGCAAGATTGAAGGGCCAGTTGTAGGGGACGATGCCGAGGATCACGCCGATGGGGAAGCGCTCCACGGTCAGACGATAGCCGTCGCCGCGGGCGTCCAAGTCGACGGGTAATTGTTCGAGGCCGAAATGGGCGATCTCGTCGGCGGCATCCTCGAAGGTGACGGCGAGCCGCTGGACCTCTCCCTCGGACCAGACGACCGGTTTTCCGACTTCGAGAGTGAGGATCTCCGCAAGCTCGCTTCTTCGCTCTCGCACGAGGGCGGCGATGCGGCGGAGGAGAGCCTGACGATCACGGCGGGGCGAATTCCTCCAGCTTTGGAAAGCCTCATGGGCCGCTTCGACTGCGGCTTGCAGGTCCTTGCCGTCGCCTTCGGCGGCGGTCCCGACGACTTTGCCGTCGTAGGGGGCCTTCACGACCTGTTTGCCGACGGCCTGATCGCACGGCCCGCCGATCATGTGTCCGCCGATGAGCATTTCGCAGTGGAGCATTTCCGGTCCCATTATCCCCGGCGACCGACGGGTGATGGAGGTGATGGTGGTGATTGGGGTGATGGAGATGATCGGGGTTCAGAACTTCGTCCGAGGTCGCGCGCAACCCTTGCAAGTCGGGCCGGCAATATTACGGTAATGCGAAGAGCGCCGATATGTGTCTCGGCGGTTCCGTCCAACGGAAATAAGAGTTACACTGTCCTTCAGGAGTCTTTATGAAGAAGCTCATCGCTCTCGCGTTCGCGGTTCTCTGCGCCGTTGCCCTTATCTCTTGCGGCGGCGATGGGGGATCGAGCTCCTTTTCGGCAACCGCCCAATCCGTTCAGAACATGCAGCGATTCTGGCTGCAGTCGATGGCCAACAGCGGCCTCGGCTTCATCAACTTCGGAGGCCGAGAGGGTGGGACGACGGGCGGCGGCGGAGGGATCGGCGGCGGATTCACCTCAATCGGCGGTTTTATCCGTCACTTTGGCGGCCCGAACCGAGGAGGGACGACGGGCGGGACCGGTGGTTCCGGAGGCAGCGGCGGCGAGGTCTTCTACTACGACGATTGGCTGAAGCTATGGGTGGATACCCAATGGACGAGCACGACTTTCGTCAGCGACTTCTTCCTCGACGAAGGCAAGACGCAGCCGGCGGGCCGCGCCACCTCGACGTTCACGAATAACTGGGACACCTATCCCCAGGTTTACACGAGCGACTACGCCTTCACGGCGGGAACGCAGGCAGGGGCTCACGGCAGCTACAACTGCACACAGTCGAGCGAATTCGAAGGCTCGATGGTTTATGCGAACGCATATGCGGACACCTCGCACGACCAGGGCTCGGCCAACTGGACGGCGGCGGGTTCCTCTTGGCAGTCCCGATGGGACGGACCGGGAGATGGGCGATGGTATCAGGATCGCGGCGCGTGGAACGCGGATGGAAGCGGGACTTACGCGTGCTCGAACGCGAGCGGGTGGTCCAGCACATGGCGCTATAACGCCGACGGCTCGGGGTCCGCTCACTTCGAGGGGCCCGATCCGAAGCTGCCGGCGGATATGGTCTGGAATTCCAGCGGACACTTTACGATCACCTATGCGGACGGGACGACCGAGGAATGGAACTGGGACGACATCTGGTCGGGCGGAGGCCAAGGCACGACTGGCTCCGGGACGACTGGCTCCGGGACCACCGGTTCTGGGACAACGGGCGCGGGTACGACAGGTTCTGGGACTACAGGTTCTGGGACGACCGGTTCTGGGACGACCGGTTCGGGCACTACTGGCGCTGGAACGACCGGTTCGGGCGCCACGGGCACGACCGGTTCGGGAAGTTCTGGTTCATAGACATGAGAAAGGCGCTTTGCACCCGCAACCGTGAAGGTTGCGACTACAGATGCTTCGCATCTATCGCGACTACAAACTCGGAATCGAGGAAGCCGAAGGCTGTAGTCGCCGGGTTCATCCCGGCGCGCTCGGAGGGTGAAAATGGCGCTTCGCGCCCGCAACCGTAAAGGTTGCGACTCAGATGCTTTGCATCTATCGCGGCACCAACCGGGAGTCGAGGAAGCCGAAGGCTGCGGTCGCCGGGTTCACCCCGGCGCGCCCGAAGGGCGGAGGCGCTTCGCGCCCGCAACCGTAAAGGTTGCGACTACAGATGCTTCGCATCTATACGCGGCACCAAACTCGGAATCGAGGAAGCCGGACTTGGATCCCTTCAGCATAAGAATGTACGGCCCCAGGGGTAGCCAGGGCCGTAACAGTTCTTGGCAGAGGATAGGGAGACTATCCTGCCAGCGCGACTTCGCGTTGCTTCGGCTGATACACGCAGACCGGGTCGCTGCCCGCGGGGTTGCCGGTGTGGGCGAACGCCCGGGCTCGGGAGCCGCCGCAGATCTTGCGGTATTCGCAGAGGCCACATTTGCCTTCGAAGTTGTTGACGTCGCGCACCTTGAGGAACACTTCTGAGGACCGATAGATGTCCACAAGGCTCTGAAGCCGGATGTTGCCGGCTTTGAGTGGCAGGAAACCGGAGGGATAGACGTCGCCCATGTGCGATACGAACGTGATGCCGTTTCCGTCGCGGATGCCGTACCCCTTATGAATATTGGTTCGGCGGAGCTGCTCGATGGTCATGCCGGCAGCTGTCATTCGCTCGCGAGCGACGCGTCGGTAGGACGGAGCTTCCGTCGTTTTGATTTGGAACGGAGCCTTGCGGGCGAGATCGAAGGTCCAGTTCATGATCTCTTCGGCTTGCTGGGGACTGACTTCTTGAAGCTGTTTTCCGCGCCCGACCGAGATGAGGAAGAAGAGCGCCCAGCGCATGACGGGGAAGGTTTGGAGGAGATCGTAGACGGCGGGAAGGTCGGAGGCGGTTTCGGAGGAAAGCAGGGTGTTAACTTGGAGCGGGACTCCGGCTTCTCCGCACCATTTGGCGGCTTCCATCGTCTTCGCGAAACAGCCTTCGACCTGGCGGATCGCGTCGTGGGCGTCGGCGGTCGAGGCATCGAGGCTCAGCGCGATGCTGTCGATCCCGGCGTCTTTGAGCCTGAAGACCATGTCGCGGGTCAAGTCGGGGCCGGCGGCGGGGGTGATGGACACGTCGATGCCAAGCTCGCGGGCTTTAGCGATAAGATCGAAAAGGTCCTTGCGCCGCAGGGGATCGCCGCCGGTGAGTACGAGGTGCGGCATCGGATCGCCGAACGAGGCGATCTGCTCGAGCAGCCCGAGTCCTTCTTCGTGGCTAAGTTCGAGCGGATGGGCGGTCGGCATGGCCGAAGCGCGGCAGTGGCGGCAGGAAAGAGCACAGGCTCGGGTCGTTTCCCAATAGACAAGGAGCGGATTTCTAGAGTAACCGTCGATGGTTGGGTTAGGGTTCATGATTGGTCCTCGCTCTGAATTGTTTTCGTTGGGCGGTGTGGCGGCTATGACGCGCGTCATGTTCGTTGTCGTGGGTTTTGACCCCAGGGCATAATTCGGCTCGTCGGGTACGGTACACCCTTGAAAGAGGCAATATGAAACGAGTCGTCGTCGTCGGGGGTGGCATCGCGGGCCTGAGCGCGGCTTACTATCTTCAGAAGTCCCCGAACATCGAGGTGACCCTGATCGAGGGGAGCAGACGCCTCGGCGGCAAGATCGGTACCGAGCGGATCGGCGGCTTCCTGATCGAACAGGGACCAGACTCCGTCTTTACGGCCAAGCCGGCGGCGGTAGAGCTGGCGACCGAACTCGGCATGGAAGACCAGTTCATCGAGCCCCAGCAGCACGATTTTTCGATCCTCGTGAACGGGCGGCTCTTCCACGTTCCCCGGTCGTTGGCTTCGCTGATGCCGGGCGCGGCGAGCGCCCTGGAGAAGGCGGAGTTCTTCGGAGCTTCGGCGCGGAAGCGCATCTTGAAGGAGAAAGACGCGCCAAAGGGGGACGGGCGGGACGAGTCGATCGCCTCTTTCTTCCGGCGGCGATTTGGACGCAAGTTTTCGAGCCTGCTCGCGGAGCCGCTCCTCGCGGGCATTCACGGTGGCGATCCGGAGAAGCTGAGCATGAAGGCGCTCTATCCGACCTATCTCGGATTGGAGCAGAAGAAGGGCAGCCTGACCGGGCCGTCCGAGCAAATGCCGGCGTCGCCTCAAGGACGTAAGGCGGGCTTTTTGAGCTTGCGCGACGGGATGGCGTCGTTGGTGACGACCCTGCGTGAGCGATTGGATGGCGTGCGCGTCATTCAGGGAGCGGAGGCGAACCGGATCGAGAAGACGGAATCCGGTTGCCGGGTCTATGCAGACGGGCAGAGGCCCATTGAGGCGGACGCGATCGTGCTCGCGGTTCCGGCTCCGGTGGCTTCATGTCTGCTGCGCGACGCCTCGCCGACGGCGAGAGCGAAGCTCTTGGAGATCCGGCACACTTCGACGGCGGTGGTGACTTTCGCGTATTCCGCGAGCTCTTTCTCGAAGGAGTTGCACGGCAACGGATTCCTCGTTCCCTACACCGAGGATTGCGACATGACCGGTTGCACGTGGAGCTCGAATAAATGGGAAGGCCGCGCGCCGGCCGGGCAGATTCTGATTCGCTGCTTTATGGGTCGAGACGGAGGATTGAACGTCGACGACGTCGATGACGCCCAACTTGTCGAGAAGGCGGCATCGGCTCTGAGGAAGATTCTTCACGCGCGGGAGGCGCCGACCTTTACCCAAGTGAAGCGATGGAGCAAGGCGATGCCCCAGAAAGTGGTCGGGCATACGGAGCTCTTGGCAGAGATCGAGTCGGCGCTAGAGGGCCTGCCGGTCTATTTGGTCGGCGCATCCTACCGCAGCAGCGGCATCCCGGATTGCGTTCGAGACGGCCGCGACGTGGCGGAGAGAATTATCGGAGGATCGGATGAAGCGTTGTCCCGAGCCTAGCGGGACTCTGTCATGCTTCATCTGTATTCGTTTTGGGCAGGCGTCGTGCGTCCTCTTACCGGCTCCCTTAGGTGGCTTTCCTCTTCCGATGAGGGAGAGGCGGTTGCCGGAGTGACGGCAAGTGAAGACCGACGCGGACGATGCCTTTGGAGAAATGTGTATGAGCAAAATCGGACTACTCGTCATGCATTACGGCACCCCGGCTTCCCTCGACGAGGTATTGCCCTATTACACGCACATCCGCCACGGGCGACCGCCTTCCGATGAGGCGCTGCAGGACTTGGTCGACCGGTACAAGGCGATCGGCGGGCCATCGCCGCTGGCCCATATCTCGGAGCGGCAGGCGGAACTGATCCAGAAGGGGTTGGCGAAGCGGGGGATCGAGACGAAGCTCTATGTCGGGGCCAAGCATACTCATCCCTTTATCGAGGAAGCGGTTGCGCAGATGGCGGCGGACGGGATTCAGGAGGCGGTGGCGGTCGTGCTCGCGCCGCAGTATTCGAGCTTTAGCGTCGTCGCCTACAAGAAGTACATCGACAAAGGGTTGGCCGAGCATGGCGCGGGGATGAACATCGAGGTGGTCGAGCGGTGGGGGACGCTGCCGGAATTGATCGGCGGCCTTGCCGCGCGGGTCTCGAAGGAGATGGAAGGCTGGAATCCGGCCGAGACGCTCGTGATTTTCAGCGCCCACAGTTTGCCGGAGAAGATCATGGCGGCGGGCGATCCTTATCAGGAGGAGCTGCTGGAGACGAGCCGGCTCGTGGCGGAGAAGAGCGGGATTCCGAATTGGACCTTCGGCTTCCAGAGCGCGAGCCAAACCGGCGAGCCGTGGCTTGGGCCGGACATCCTCCAGGTGATCGAGGAGAACGCGCCGAAGTATAAGAACATCGTGGCTTGCACGGTCGGCTTCGTGTCCGACCACTTGGAAGTGCTGTACGACCTTGGGATCGAGGCACGGGAGAAGTGCGAGGAGCTTGGGCTCAACTTCCGCAGGGCGGCGACGATCGGGGAGGACGCGTTCGTAATGGACGGCCTCGCCGGTGTGGCGGCCGAACATCTTAAGGCGCCGACCGGCGCTTAGGGGCATTTCAGCCGCAGATTGGCGCAGATGGACACAGATAAGTTTGGTCCTCCACTTGTTGCGCCGCTTTTGTGACGGCCTACGGATGCTTCGCGCCCACGCTATCGTTGGAGAGTGGAGAGTTCCGTGAGGTCGAGCTTGCCGGCGTAGACCGCCATTCCCAGGGCGACTTGGATGTCGGCCTCAATGAGAGTGCGGATCTCCTCGAGGGTGGTAATGCCTCCTGCGGCGATGAGAGTTTGGACAGTCTTGCCTCGAAGGTTGAGGAAGAAGGGAAGGTCGGTTCCGGCCAGCATGCCTTCTCGGTCGACGTAGGTGCAGAGGAATCCGGCGCAGAAGGGCTCTAGCTCGCGCAAGACGTCTTCCGGTTTGAGATCGAGGGATTGTTGCCAGCCTTTCACCGTGATTCGCCCCCCTTTGACATCGATGGCGACGACGACCTTTTCGCGGCCGATTTCCATTGCAAGCGATTCGAGAAAACGCAGGTTGACTCCATCGGCATGGAAGGCCGCAGTGCCGACGATGACTTGATCCGCGCCTAGCTCGGCCAATTCGAGGGCTCGTTCGAAGGAGCGGACGCCGCCGCCGACGCGGGCCCTGACCTTCGTGAGCAGGTAGCGGACGAGATCGCGATTGTCTCCCCGGCCAAGGGCAGCGTCGAGATCGATCACGTGGAGGAGGGGGAAAGCGGCGAACATGGCAATGGCCTGGTCCGGCGAATCCAGCTCGATCGCCTTCCTTTCGCCCTTGACGAGCTGGACGACCTTGCCGCCCATGACGTCGATGCAGGGGATGATCATGTCAGCCTCACCGCAACGCCGGCTTCGGCGAGGGCTTGCTTGACGGCCGCGATGGAGCAGGTGTCGTAGTGGAAGATCGAGGCGGCGAGCGCGGCGTCGGCGTTGGCTTTTTCGAAGACTTCGACGAAGTGGCTGGGGTTTCCGGCTCCGCCGGAGGCGATGACGGGAACGCGAACGGCCTCGGAGACGGCTTTCGTGAGCGGGATATCGAAGCCGCTTCGGACGCCGTCGGTATTCATGCTGGTGAGGAGAATCTCGCCGCACCCGAGGCGCTCGCCCTGAGCAGCCCAAACGACGGCGTCGATCTCGGTTTCGAGCCGTCCGCCGTTGAGATAGACGCGCCAGCCGGGATCGTGGCGGCGGGCGTCGATGGCGAGGACGGCGGCCTGTGCGCCGAAGGCCTCGGAAAGCTCGGTGATCAGCTCGGGGCGGCGAACGGCGGCGCTGTTCACGCTGACCTTGTCGGCGCCCGCGTTGAGGAGGCGGCGGGCGTCTTCGACGTTTCGGACGCCGCCGCCGACGGTGAGGGGGACGAAGACCTTGCGCGCCGTTCGCTCGACGACATCGGCCATCGTATCGCGGGCCTCATGGGTCGCGGTGATGTCGAGAAAGACGATCTCATCCGCACCCTCGTCGCTGTAGCGTTGGGCCAGCTCGACGGGATCGCCGGCATCCTTGAGCTGGACGAAATGGACTCCCTTGACGACCCGGCCCTCTGCCACATCGAGGCAGGGAACGATCCGCTTTTTCAACATGCCTCGCACCACTTGCGGAGGAGGTCCAAGCCGGCCGCGCTGGACTTTTCGGGGTGGAATTGGAACCCGCCGACATTCCCTTTCCGGACGATGGCGGAGAATCTTACGCCATATTCGCTAACGCCGGTCGTGCATTCGGAGACCGGCGCGTAGAAGCTGTTGGCGAAGTAGAAGATGCCGGCTCCTTCGACGTCGTTCCATCCCATGTGAGGAACGCGCGGTACATCGACAAAGCGCCTGATCTCGCCGGGGAGGAGGCCGAGGCCGGCGATGCCGGGGGCTTCTTCGCTGGATTCGAAAAGAGCTTGCATGCCGAGGCAGATGCCGAGGAGCGGCGTTTCTTTTCCGGCTTCTTCGCGAAGGCGGTCGGCCATGCCGGTCGATTCGAGGGAGCGCATCATCTGGCCGAAGTGTCCGACGCCGGGGAGCAGGATCGCGGAGGCCGCGTCGAGATCGAGCGGCATCTGCGCGATTCGATAGGGGCGACCGATGACGTCGAGGGCGTTGCAGACCGAGTGCAGGTTGCCCGCTCCGTAGTCGACGACGGCGATCATAGCAGCCCCTTCGTGGAGGGGAGCTGGTCCTTCAGGCGCTCGTCGGTGGAGCAGGCATATTTGAGGGCGCGAGCGAAGCCCTTGAAGATCGCCTCGATTTTATGGTGGCTTGAGCGGCCGTACATCACTTTCACGTGGACGTTGCCCTTAATAGCGCGGGCGAAGCCTTCGAAGAAGTCGGGCAGAAGCTCGACGGTCAGCCCGCCAACCTGCTTTGCCTTCACGCCGTCATGGTAGACGAGAGCGGAGCGCCCGCCGAGATCGAGGGCGACGACGGCGAGGGTCTCGTCCATCGTTTGCACGAAATAGCCGGCCCGGTTGATGCCCTTGCGGTCGCCGAGGGCCTCGGAGAAGAGCTCGCCGAGGGCAATGCCGACATCCTCGACGGTGTGGTGTTGATCGACATGGAGGTCGCCCTTCGCGTCGAGCGTGAGATCGAAGCCGCCATGCTTGGCGAAGAGCTCGAGCATGTGATCGAAGAAGCCGATGCCGGTACCGATTTGGTACCGGCCGGTTCCCTCGATAGCGAGGGAACCCCGGATTTGGGTTTCGGTGGTGAGGCGTTCGATTTGGGCGGCTCTCATTTGTTTATCGTATCGAGGATTCGGATGAAACGATCCATTTGGTCGGGCGGGCCGGCGGTGACGCGGAGGGCTCCGGGGATTTCGTGGCGGCGGTCGCGGATGAGAATGCCTTGCTCCCGGCACTTCGCGAGGCATTCGTCGGCTCGGTCTCCGGCGTCGAAGAGGATGAAATTGGCTTCGGAGGGCCAATGGCGGATGCTCCTTTCCTCGAAGGCGTCTTCGATTCGCTTGCGGCCCTCAAGGGCGGACTTCACGTAATCGGCAGTGAATTCCGCGTCTTGAATGGCCTCTCGCGCGGCGAGGGCGGCGAGCATATTCACGCTGTACGGAGATTGGGCTTTGCGCAGGATGGCGGCGTTCGCAATGTTCGAGAAGAGGCAACCCATCCGCATCGCGGCCATTCCGTAAGCCTTGCTGAAGGTGCGGCTGACGAAGAGGTTGTCGAACGCCGCGATGCGGGGGAGCATGGTTTGGCCATAGAACTCGAAGTAGGCTTCGTCGACGAGGACGCAGGCTGCCGGCGCAGCCAGGAGGATGGCTTCGAGGTCCCTTTCGGGGATCGCGGTTCCCGTCGGGTTGTTGGGGTTCGAGAGGAGGATCGCCTTCGTTTTGGGTGTGATCGCATCGAGGAGGGGTTGAAGGTCGAAGATCAGGTCGCCGGGCCGATAGGGGACCTCGACGACTTCGGCGCCCGCGACTTCCGCGTAGAAGCGATACATCGCGTAGCTGGGGGTGAGGATGAGGACTTCGTCGCCCGGTTCGACGAACGTGTTGACGAGGACCTGGATGGCTTCGTCGGTGCCGTTGGTGAGGAGCATCTGGCTTTCCCGGACGCCGAAGAAGGCGGCGAGATCGCGCCGGGCTTCTTCATAGTCGGGATAGGTGGCGAGCAGATCGCCGGTGACCGTCTTCCTGAGGAATTCGGCGACGCGGGGGGAACTGCCGACGGTGTTCTCGTTGAAGTCGAGTCTGAGGCTTTCGTGTCTGCCACCGGTTGGAGGCGAGTAGGGGCGCATCCTTTGGACGGACTGCCGAGGTTTCGGAAAACCTCGCTCGCCTTCTTCGAAGGCGTTTCGCGCCTGCGGCGCTTCCATGGCCGGGCCGGCCGTGACACTCACGGGCGGGCCGCCCGTGCCACCTTCTCGCCTTACCTCGATCGATCTGGCATGCCCTTCCAGCCCCTCCGCTCGGGCGAGGGTCGTGGCGGCGTCGGCGATCGAGTGGAGAGCCTCCGGCGAAAGCTCTTGGATCGTGACGACTTTGACGAAGTCTTGCACGGATAGGCCGCCATGGAGCCGAGCGGCTCCGGCGGTGGGGAGGACGTGGTTGGGGCCGGTGGAGTAGTCGCCGGCGGCTTCGGGGCTGTAGGGGCCGAGGAAGACGCTGCCGGCGTGGCGGATTTGGGAGAGCAGTCTGGGATCGTGGAGGCAAAGGTGTTCGGGGGCGACCCGGTTTGAGAGATCGACGGACTCGCTCGTGGACTCGGTAAGGACGATGGCGCTGTTGGTGTCGATGGCGAGGCGAGCGGTGGTGGCCGTGCTGAGAGTTTCGAGCTGCTTCTCAATCTCCTGGGCGACGGCTCGAGCTAATTCGGACGAGGTTGTAAGTAGGAGGGAAGCGGCATCGGCGTCGTGCTCGGCCTGGGCGAGCATGTCGGCGGCGATCCAGGCCGGGTTGCCTTCGTTCGCGACGATGAGCACTTCGGTCGGGCCGGCGACGAAGTCGATGCCGACCTCGCCGGCGAGGAGCTTCTTGGCGGCGGCGACGTAGATGTTGCCGGGACCGACGATGCGGTCGGCGCGGGGGATCGTCTCGGTACCGAAGGCAAAAGCGGCGATGGCCTGGGATCCGCCGAGGCGGGCGAGGTTGCGGACGCCGGCCATGGCGGCGGCGGCGTAGGTTTCGCGGTTGGCTTTGGGGGTCGTCACCCAGATGTTGGGGACGCCGGCGACGGCGGCGGGAACGGCGGTCATGAGTACCGTCGAGGGCAGCGGATAGCGGCCCCCGGGAACGTAGGCGGCGATGGTGTCGACGGGGCGGACGATTTGGCCGACGATGTGCCCGGGGGCGAGCTCGGTGCGAAACTCGCGAGGCATTTGAAGCTTGGCGAAGGCGCGGATGTTCGCCATCGAGACTTCGACGGCGTTGCGGAACACCGGGCTCACTTCGGCGGCAGCTTGGTCCAGGTCGCGAGGATCGGCGACGAGAGGGCCGTCCAGGCCGTCGAACTTGCGCGCATATTCGAAGAGGGCGGCATCCCCTCGCGTACGGACGGCGTCGAGAATCGGCTTGACGATCTCCTCGGCCTCGGCCATCCGCACCGCCTTGCGAGACAGAAGGGCGTCGGCCTCGGAACTTTTGAGAATCTTGATGCTCATACGACGATCTTGTTGAGGGGATATTCGACGATGCCCTGGGCTCCGGCTTCCTTCAGGCGAGGGATGATCGTGCGGACGAGGGATTCTTCGAGGATCGTGTTCACGGCCAGCCATCCGCCGTCGCTGAGGTGGGAGATCGTCGGCTTTTTCAGCGCGGGAAGCACACCGAGAACGGCATCGAGATGATTCTTCTCGACATTCAACATGAGCCCGACCTTGCCGATAGCCTCGATGGCCCCGGCAAGGAGCATCTTGATATCTTCGAGTTTGCGCTTCTTCCAATCGTCTTCCCAAGAGGTTCGGTTGACGATAAGCTGGGTATTGGATTCGAGGACGGTTTCGACGATGCGGAGCTTGTTCGCTCGGAGGGAAGACCCGGTTTCGGTCACTTCGACGATGGCGTCGGCGAGGACGGGCGGCTTCACCTCGGTCGCGCCCCAGGAGAACTCGACCTTGGCGCTGACGCCGTTGGCGGCCAGGTAGCGCTGGGTCGCGCCGACAAGCTCGGTGGCGATGGTTTTGCCTTCGAGGTCTTTGACGCCTTGGACAGGGGAGTTTTCGGGCACGGCGAGAACCCAGCGAACCTTGCCGAAGCTCTGGCGGGCATAGACGAGGTCGGCGATGGGGAGAACGTCGGCCTGGGATTCGGCGATCCAGTCGGCGCCGGTGAGCCCGGCATCGAGGACGCCGTTTTCGACGTAGCGGGCCATCTCTTGGGCTCGAATCAACATACACTCGATTTCGGGATCGTCGATGGCGGGGAAGTAAGAGCGGCTGCTGACGGCGATGTTGTAGCCGGCGCGGCGGAAGAGGTCGATGGTGGCGGCTTCGAGGCTGCCTTTCGGGATTCCGAGCTTCAGCCTCACGCGTAGACCTCCTTTGGGTCGAAGCCTTTTTCACCGGTGATGGCCCATTCGCCGTCGCGAAGGGTGCGGAAGAAGCAGCTTCGATAGCCTTCGTGGCAGACGCCCGGGCCGAGGGCTTCGACCTTGAGGACGACGGCGTCTTGGTCGCAGTCGGTGAGGATTTCCTTGACGACGAGCTTGTGGCCGGAGGATTCTCCCTTCAGCCATAGCTTGCTCCGGCTGCGGCTCCAGAACGTCGCAAAGCCGGTCTCGACGGTCTTGTCCCAGGCTTCCTGGTTCATAAAGGCGACCATCAGGATTTCGCCCGAGGCCGCATCCTGGACGATCGCGGGAACGAGTCCCTCCATTTTCGAAAAGTCTATTTGCATAACATCCCGTTGTCCGAATCAACAAAAAAGCCCACCGCGGTTTCCCTGCGGTGGGCTCGAATTGCGAAATCTTAGGTTAGGTTCTCAACATGGCGGCACCGCAGCTTAGGCTACGTGATGATGGTGATGCCGGGCGTGCTCGAAAACCAAAACGAGTGAATTATGACACATCTCGAGCCGGCGTCACTTTAAGACCGACGAAGCGAGCGCTTCTCGGATATGACATGAATCATAGCCGGCTCTTTTCGATCCAAGCACAATGATTCCGGACCGCGACACGGCGTCTGCCTTCACGTCCGGATCGCTTGGGCTAGCAAGCAAGGGAGTGGCATCTGTGTATCCAAAGATCATCCAGGGCGGGATGGGAGTGGCCGTATCTTCATGGCCGCTGGCGCGCGCGGTTTCCTTGCGGGGCCAACTGGGCGTCGTCTCCGGCACGGGCCTCGATACGATTGTCGCTCGCAGGCTTCAGCTTGGGGATATCGGCGGCCATATTCGGCGGGCGATCGATCACTTTCCAATCGCCGAGATGGCCGAGCGCGTTTGGGAGCGGTATTTCATTCCGGGCGGGAAGAGCCCTGGCGCGCCTTTCAAATCGAAGCCGATGCCGGCGGCGAAGATGTCGAAGGCGCTGTCCGAGCTCATTGTGGTCGGCACGTTCGTCGAGGTCTTCTTGGCGAAAGAAGGTCATTCAGGCCTCGTCGGCATCAACCTCCTCGAGAAAATTCAGATTCCGACGTTGCCCACGCTATTCGGAGCGATGATGGCAGGGGTCGATTACGTTCTCATGGGAGCCGGTATTCCTCGCTCGATCCCAGCCGCGTTGGACGATATGTCCGTGCTCAAGCCGACGTCGCTTCGTTTGGACGTCGCCGGCGCTTTGCCCGGCGAAATCTTCGAATCCCCCTTCGATCCGACCCAATTCGCGGCGGAGCCGGTGAAAAGACCGAAATTCCTGGCGATCGTCTCGTCGAACGCGCTTGCGACGACTTTGGCGCGAAAATCGACGGGCGAGGTCAACGGTTTCGTCGTCGAGGGAAGTACGGCGGGAGGCCACAACGCGCCGCCGCGCGGGGCTCTCCAACTCAGCGAAAAGGGCGAGCCGATCTATGGGCAGAGAGACACGCCGGACCTCGCCGGCTTCCGCGAGCTTGGATTGCCCTTCTGGCTTGCGGGTTCTTATGGATCGGCGGAACGCCTCCAGGAGGCATTGAGCGAGGGCGCCGCGGGCATCCAGGTTGGGACGCCGTTCGCATTTTGCGAGGAATCCGGCATCGACCGAGAGATCAAGGCCGAGGTGATCCGGCATGTGATGGAGGGCGACGGTCAGGTCTTCACGGACCCGTGCGCTTCGCCGACCGGATTCCCCTTCAAGGTCGTGCAACTGGAGGGCACGCTCAGCGATCGGGAGACCTACGAGGGGCGAACCCGCATCTGCGACCTCGGCTATCTCCGCCAGAGCTATCGCAAGGAAAACGGGACGATCGGCTATCGGTGCGCCGGCGAGCCCGTCGAAGACTACGTGAAGAAAGGCGGGGACGCCGCCGACACGGTTGGCCGCAAGTGCTTGTGCAACGGCCTCATCGCGACGGTTGGAATGCCCCAGTTGAGGAAAGGCGGCGAGATCGAGCCGGCGATCGTCACGGCCGGCGATTGCCTTCCGCAGATCGCCGAGTATGTGACGGCGGAAAGAACGACCTACTCGGCTGGGGAGGTCATCGACCGTTTGTTGGGCGTCGAGGGCAGCTCCACAGAGAAATAGGTCAGAGCGGGAAAGGCCGAGGCTCCGCTTCGGCAGTCCGAAGGTTTGCTCCTGCGGCATTCAATCTTCGGTCGGCGCGCATCGACAGATTTCGAACAAAAGTGGAATATCTATCGTATAATCCTCTACTCATTCGCATGAACCTCTCGATGCCGACCCATACGACTACCGCCTGGACGAGCGCCCCGACGCTCGATCCGCATCGTCGCCTGGACGGCCTCAAAAACTAACGGCAATCAATAGATAAAAGAGCCCCCGTCCAGGACAGGACGGGGGCTCTTTTTTTTTACGATTCGAGTCCGACGACCAAGCAACAGGAGATCAAGAAATGCACGGAATCCACGATAACTATCTCTTCGACGGCCACCATTGGCCGGAATCTTTGCCGGACCGGGGCCAGGCCATGGCCGCCGATCGATGCGGCAGTGATCCGGTCTTTGCCGACGCGTTCGACTATCGGCGCGAGGCATCGGCGGGCGAAGAAAAGGCGGACACCCGACGGCCGGCTATTCGGAAGGCGTGTGCGTAGACAGGACTTGTTCGACGACGTTCAGGAGAGAGTCGATATCGATCGGCTTCGTCAGATAGTCGTACGCGCCCATCTTCTTTTGCTGGCCGATCTGGCCAGGGGTCGCGTCCGCGCTGATGATGACGACGGGAATATGAGAGGTCGCCGGACTATTCTTAAGTTGACGAAGCACATCCGCGCCGGAAATATCCGGGAGATGAAGATCGAGAAGGATGAGGTCGGGGATGAGCCTTTTCGCCATGTCAAGACCGGTGAGCCCGTGCGTCGCCGAGGCCAGCTTGACTCCCGGCCAGATCGCGAACGTCATTTCGACGAGCTTCAGGTTGGAGAGGTTGTCCTCGATGTAGAGGATGGATCCGTCGCCAATATTCCGGTTGACCCTCTGGAATTGGCGTGATCGAACGATCGCTTCCGTCGAAGCAGCCTGCGCACGGCGCAGCTCGACCGCGAACGTCGAGCCCTCCGACGAGGATTCGGCGAGCGAAATCGAGCCATTCATCAGCTCGACAAAACGACGGGACAAGACCAAGCCGAGGCCGGTGCCTTCGATCGTCGAGTTCCCGAGCCGTTCGAAGGGTTGGAACAGCTTGTCCTGATTCTCCGGCGAGATGCCTTCTCCGCTGTCCCTGAACTCGAGCCGGATGCGTCCGGCCTGGGTTTCTTTGCATAGGACATGGGCGACGCCTCCGGGCTGATTGTATTTGATGCCATTCGACAGCAAGTTGATGACGACTTGGAGAAGCCGCTGGCGATCCGCCTGGACAAGGACTTGGTCATCGACCTCGAATTCCAGCGCGATCCGGATATTGTCTCCGGCGGCGAGAGGACGCAGGAGCTCGATGGCTTGCTCGATGACAGGGCGTAACGGAGTCGCCTCCAGGGAGATCGCGAGGCGGCCGGACTCGATTCCGGACAGATCGAGGACCTCGTTGATCAGGGTCAAGAGGTGCTTCCCGGCTTTCAGGATCGAATAGGAGGCGGCCTGGATGTCCCGATCCTCGTAGCGCATGTCGAGAAGCTGAGCGAAGCCAAGGATGGAATTTAGGGGCGTCCTCAGCTCATGGCTCATTCGTGAAAGGAATTCGCTTTTCGCGGCGTTTGCGCGCTCGGCCGCTTCCTTGGCCAGGCTTAGCTCAACGGCATGGATGCGTTCCGTAATATCGCGGACGATGCCGGTAAAGACGATGCCGTCCTTGGTCGTCGTTTCGCTAACGGCCAGGTCGATGGGAAACGTCGTACCGTCCTTCCGCAATCCACTGACCTCTCTGCCAATACCAATAATCTTGCGATGACCGGTTTCGAGGTAGTTGGCAATATAGCCATCATGCTCCTCGTAGTATGGCGAAGGCATTAGCATGCGAACGTTTTGGCCGATAAGCTCCTTTGGCGAATAGCCGAAGACCTTTTCTACCGCCGGATTTGCGGTAAGGATTATCCCCCTCGAGTTAATGGTGATGATGCCGTCGACGGCGGAATCGACGACGGCGCTAAGCAGGGCGGAGGCTTCCACCTGCTTCCGCTCGGAAACGTCTCGAAGAATGCCGGTGAAGACGGTCCCGCCTTCTGTTTTCGCTTCATGGACGGAAAACTCGATTGGGAACACGTCGCCATTCTTGCGAACACCCTTCGTTTCGCCTTCCACTTCGGAGAGACTTGCGACGGCGACTTGGCCTTGGCTTAGGTAAGGGCTTCCGCCATCGTCGAATGCGGACGGGAGGAGAATGAAGATATTTTGCCCGACGAGTCCCTCAGACTCGTGGCCAAACATGCGGAGCATCGCCGGATTCGCGGCCAAAATGGTACCTTCCGGGTCCATTGAAACGATCCCGTAGCTTGCGGACTCAACCGCAGCTTCAAGAATATCTCGATGCCATTCATCCACCAGAAACCGATCCTCCACGGGAAAGCAGGCTTGGCGGCACAACTCGGAAGCGCGTGTTGGGCCGCGACAGCATAGTCCGTGCAGCCATTATACGATGTAAGTGCGAACCGTCAAGAGGGCATTTCAGTTCGGCTCAAACTATCGATACGAAGTTTGGGGGCGGTTTCGATAGGGAAGTTAAGCCGTGCGAACGTTCGGATTAGATATAAGATCTGTCCTTTAATTCATCAGGCATGTAAACGATTCCCTCTTTCTTTTCGCCGGTCGGGCTGTGGAAATAGTCGTAATCCTTGCCGTAGCCTTCGGCCTTCATGAGAGCGGTCGGCGCATTTCGAATGTGCAGCGGGACCGGGAGGTTACCGTACTCTTGAACGTCCTTAACGGCTTTGCCGTAGGCCAGGTATAGCCGGTTGGATTTGGGGGACTTCGCCATATAGACGACGGCCTCGGCGAGGATGAGGGCGCACTCCGGCATGCCGATTTTAGAGCAAGCGTCGTGAGCGGCGCTGGCGACGACCAGGGCCTGGGGGTCTGCGAGGCCGATGTCTTCACTCGCCATCCGAATGACCCGGCGGGCGATGTAGAGAGGGTCTTGGCCGGATTCAAGCATTCGGGCGAGCCAGTAGAGGGAAGCGTTGGGATCGGAGCCTCGGACCGACTTGTGGAGGGCGGAGATCGTGTTGTAGAACTCCTCGCCGGCTTTGTCGAAGGCTAATTGGCGGCGCTGGAGAGCCTCCTCCAGATCGGGCACGTGGAATTCGGGAGCGTCGCTCAGGTTCGCGGCGATTTCGAGCACGTTCAACAGGACCCGGCCGTCCCCCGCCGAAGAACGGACGGCGAATAGGCGAGCTTCCTCGTCGATCGTCCTGCCTAGAGATTCCAGGCCACGATCGAGGACGACGCCAAGCTCCTCCTCCGAAAGCTGGTGGAGGGTGACGACCCGGCAGCGGGAGAGCAGGGCGTGGATGACGCTGAAGGAGGGGTTTTCTGTGGTCGCGCCGAGCAGGATGACCGCGCCCTTTTCGACGTGAGGCAGGAGGGCGTCCTGCTGGGCCTTGTTCCAGCGATGGATTTCGTCGAGAAAGATGATCGGAGCCGCGGCCTCGTCGCCGGCATCGTCGAAGAGGGTCTGGCTTGCCGGTCGTCCCGCCTTGCGTACCCCGAGGACCGCTTCGATGTCTTTAATCGAGGCGTTCACCGCCGAAAATTCATGGAACGAACGGCCTAGCTCGCTCGCGATGATTCGGGCGAGGGTCGTCTTGCCGCAGCCAGGCGGTCCCCAGAAGATGAGGGAAGGGAAGAAGCCGCTCCGCTTGCCGCGATCCAAAAGCGTCGAGACCAAGCCGACGACTTTGGCCTGGCCGACGAAGCCGGACAGTTGCCCTGGTCTCATCCGTTCCGCGAGGGGCGCGCTCATGCTTCCATCAGTCTACGTCCAGATGGGATCGATCTTCGCACGTGGCGAAACGGGGGTCTGAGGATGCCATGCTAAGTTACGTTTATGAAGTGGTTCGCCATATTCCTCGCCATCCTGGCTTCGGCCTCCCTTGCGACAGCCGAAAGTGCGAAGACGCCTCGCATCCGCGAGCGATTCGACGATAACTGGCGTTTCCGGCGCGACCCGACGCCGCAAGCGAAGGATGCGGGCTTCAAGTGGAGTTGGAAGGTTGCCTACGATAATTCGGCGGACATCCAAGAGCTTCCTTCCAACCTCGACGAGGGAGAATGGCATGCGGCCAAGGCGGGCGACGACGTCTTCAATGGGCGTCGGGGTTTCGTCTGGTATCGAACCGATCTCGGCTCTGGAGTCAAGTCGAAGAATCTCGCGATCCACTTCGAGCATGTGGACGATAACGGCCTGGTCTTCCTCAACGGCAAGAAGGTCATGGGGCACAGCGGATGGTCGGAACCGTTCGATGTGCCGATCGGGAATCTTTGGAATCCGGAGGGGCCGAACAGGCTGGTCGTGCTCGTTCAAAACGACTCCGGGCCGGGCGGGATCACGGGGCCTGTCTTTCTTCACGTCGTGGAGCCTGAAAAGGCGGCCAAGGAGGCGACTTCGAGCTTCGACGACCGCTCGTGGCGGATCGTCCATCTGCCGCACGACTTCGTTGTCGAGGGTGCGTTTACGCCAACCGCCGACGCGAGCCACGGCTCGCTGCCAGTTTCCGAAGCCTGGTACCGAAAGACTTTCACTCTCCCGGCGGCTTACAAGAACAAGAGCGTCTGGATCGATTTCGACGGCGTGTATCGGGACAGCACGGTGTATTTAAACGGCCACAAGCTCGGGCACTGGCCGAGCGGCTATGCCGGATTCCGGTTCGGTCTCAACCGACACGCGAACTTCGGCGGCAAGAATGTGCTGGCCGTCCATGTGGATGCGCGTCAGCCCGAGGGTTGGTGGTATGAGGGCGGGGGCATTTACCGGCACGTTTGGCTGAACGTGGCCGATCCCGTGCATGTGCGGCCATGGGGCACCTTCGTGCATTCGGATGTCCAGTTGGGCGAGCGGCCGACGGCGACGATCCATTTGTCGGCGACGATCGACAACACGCTCGGCGGGCCGGCGTTCTGCATCGTGAAATCGGAGATCGTCGCTCCGAGCGGGCGGCTGTACGAGCTTCCGCAGAGCCGTGTGCGGGTCGAGGCGAATGGCAGCGCGGACGTCTCCGCCGACTTGACGACGAGCGCGCCGGAGCTGTGGTCGATCGAGAAGCCGCAACTATATCGGTTGCGAACGACAATCATGCGGGACAGCCGCACCGTCGACGCGGTCGAGACTTCCTTTGGAGTCCGCTCGATTTACTTCGATCCGAACCAGGGCTTTTTCCTGAATGGGAAGCGAGTGGAACTGAAGGGGACCTGCAACCACCAGGACCATGCGGGCGTGGGGATCGCGATGCCGGACAGCCTGATCGACTGGCGGATTCGCAAGCTCAAGGAAATGGGCTCGAACGCCTATCGCTGCTCGCATAACCCGCCGGCGGCAGAGCTGCTGGACGCCTGCGACCGGCTCGGCATGGTCGTGATGGACGAGACTCGGCACCTCGGCGACACGGAGAGCCCCAAGACGGCGTCGGGGACCGGGACGAGCGACCTTAGCGAGCTTCGGAGCATGATCCTGCGCGACCGAAATCATCCGAGCGTGATCATGTGGTCGCTGTTCAACGAGGAGGGTTTGCAAGGCACGGAGGAAGGGGCAAATATCTTCACGGCGATGCGCGACGCGGTCCGCAAGCTCGATCCCACGCGGCCCTGTACGGGGGCGATGAACGGCGGATGGGGGCAGGGCATCACCCTGGTCGAGGATTTGCAGGGATTCAACTACGGGATTCGCGGCTATGACCGAATGCACGCCACTTTCCCGAATCTGCCGATGTACGGATCGGAGACGGCGAGCACGGTCGGGACGCGTGGGATTTATGCGAACGATGCGAAGGCGGGCTACGTCAGCGCCTACGACGTGAACAAGCCGGGCTGGGGCGCGACGGCGGAGGAATCCTGGTCGGCGATCGCCTCGCGGCCGTGGATGGCGGGAGAGTTTGTATGGACCGGTTTCGACTACAAGGGCGAGCCGACACCGTACGGCTGGCCCTGCATCAATTCCCACTTCGGGATCATGGACATCTGCGGTTTCCCGAAAGATAACTTCTTCTACTATCAGGCGGTTTGGGGGGACAAGCCAATGATCCATATCCTCCCTCACTGGAACTGGCCAGGGAAGGAGGGAAGGCCGATCGACGTTTGGGTCTATACGAACGGGACGACCGTCGAGCTTCTGGCGAACGGCAAGAGCCTGGGCAAGAAGACGGTACCGGCCTACGGGCATGCGGCTTGGAGCGTTCCTTATCAGCCGGGTTGGCTGGTGGCGGTGGCCTACCGGGATGGGAAGGCGATCGCGCGGGAGCAGATCGCGACGGCGGGATCTCCGGCGGCGATCCGGCTGAAGACGAGCACTCCCACCATTGCCGCGGACCGGGAAGAAGTGTCGCCGGTAGAAGTCGAGATCGTCGATGCGAAGGGACGAGTCGTTCCGACGGCGAGCAATCTGGTCAGCTTCACGGTGTCGGGCGCTTCGGTGGTTGGTGTCGGCAACGGCGATCCGAGCAGCCACGAGCCGGACAAGGCGACGAAGCGGCATGCCTTCAACGGCTACTGCATGGCTCTGGTCGGGGCGGCTAGCCGGCCAGGGCGGATCGTGGTGACGGCAACCTCGCCCGGATTGCGGTCGGCGACTCTCGTGCTAACGGGCGTTAAAATCAGGATTGAAGTGAAGGCGGCGGCCGAGGCGGTCCGATAATCTCGTGTAGTGTCTTACAAATAAACGGGTCGCGCAGGCGCCCCCTTACCTGCTCCTTAGGGTCGCTTTCCTCTCCCCCGGAGGGGAGAGGACGCGGGAGACTTTTTGAGACACTACACTAGGAAGCATGAAGACAGTTATTCTCGCCGGCGGCCTCGGCACCCGGCTTTCTGAAGAAACGGAGCTGAAGCCGAAGCCGCTCGTCGAGGTCGGCGAGTACCCGATTCTCTGGCATATCCTGAAGCATTACTCCTGGCATGGCTTCAACGAGTTTTTCGTTTGCCTGGGCTACAAGGGCGAGGCGGTGAAGCGCTTCTTTCTCGACCGGGCGAATCTGGCCGGGAGCATGACGATCGCCCTCAAGTCGGGCAAGGTCGAGGGACTGGACAAGGAGATCGAGGACTGGGTGCTGCACCTGATCGACACCGGGACCTCGACGCAGACGGGCGGGCGCATCAAGCGCATGAAGCCGTATATCAACGAAACCTTCTTCATGACCTACGGAGACGGGGTGAGCAACGTCGATCTTCGCGCGCTGCTCGCTCACCATAAGAGGTGCGGGAAGCTGGCGACGCTGACGGCGGTTCGTCCGCCGGCCCGCTTTGGGGGGATCGCCTTCGACGGGGACAACGTGGCGGAGTTCCTGGAGAAGCCGCAAGCGGGCGAGGGTTGGATCAACGGCGGCTTTATGGTCCTGGAGCCGGCGGTGTTCGACTACATCGGCGGCGACCCGAGCAGCTTCGAGGCGGAGACGCTGGAATTGCTTTGCAAGGAGGGCCAGCTTGCGGCCTACAAGCACGACGACTTCTGGCAGTGCATGGACACGTTGCGCGACAAGCGCCTGCTGACCGGACTTTGGGAGTCCGGCCAGGCTCCTTGGAAGACTTGGAGTTGACCGGTCCCCATCCCTCGTTTTCGCGGTTCGTCGTGCATTGAGCTACGAGAACGTCGGGCGGAAAATGAGGGAGGGGGAAGGGGGTGGGAGGTTTTGCCTACTTCCGGACTCGTTCATCGCACGCAGCCTTGATTCTTTTGAGGGTCGCCTCGAGGCGCTGATACAGGTCTTCGTCGGGAATCCTCATCGTGAGAACTCCAGCTTTGCCGACGGCTTCGTCCCGAATTCGATCTCGTATTTTGCGCAGGTTGTGGGCTTCTCCGTCGAGTTCGACAGCGAGGTTGGCCGATGGACAATAAAAGTCCAGAATGTACGGGCCGACGGGCACTTGACGCTTGAACGTGTAGCCGAGGTTCTTACGGCGCAAGTGCTCCCACAAGATCTTTTCTCTGAGAGACATTTCGGCCCGCAGTTTGCGGGCTGTGAGATTGGCTTCGAGGCTGTGGTTTCGGCTGTTTTTGCGCATTGCTAATTGGGCGGAACCTCCCACCCCCAACCCCCTCCCTCAGTTTCCATTGTAATGCTGCAGTAATTGTAGCCTGTGGCCGGGAAACCGAGGGATGGGGCTCCGGAGTTAGCTTTGGCTTCTCCACCAGGCGATGGTGTCTTCCAAGCCTGAATCGAGATCGAATTTGGGTTTCCAGGCGGTTTCGGTTTTCAGCCTCGTGTTGTTGGCGACGACGAAGGGCGGGTCGGTGGGGTTGTAGGGTCGGGCTCCGAAGTTGGCCAGATCCACGCGGCCGAGCTTGGAGCCGATCGTCTCGACGATGCGGCGGACGGTGACGGGGACGCCGGAGCCGACGTTGACGATGCCATCGAGGTTTGAGGTCGAGGCGTGATAGATGCCGGCTCCAACGTCGTCGACGTGCATGAAGTCGCGGACCTGCTCGCCGAGGGTCGTGTCGACGGTTTCGCCCTTCAGCATCGCACGGATGACGGCGGGGACAAGGCGGCGGGTGTCTTCGAAGGGGCCGTACTGGTAGAAGAGGCGAATCCAGGTCGTGGCGATCCCGGCTTTCTCGCCAAGCTTCGGCAGCATCGTGCTCATCGCGGCCTTGGTCGCGGCGTAGATGGTGGCCGGCTTGACGGGGGAATCCTCGCGGAGCCAACCTCGGTCGAAGTCGTACTCGAAGCAGGTGCCGATCCCGACGAAGCGGGCGCAGCCGGCTTTGCCGAGCTCGACGACGAGGTTGGTCGTGCCGTGCAGCGATTCGAGGTTTTCGATGGCGTGGGGGTATTTGCCGGGTTCGGCATACCAGGCGTGGTGGAGGCAGAGTTCAGGCTTGACGTCGCCGATAGCGGCGACGGGCAGGTTTGACAGATCGCCTTCGATCAGCTTGACCTTATCCTTGATGGAGGCGAAGCGGGTTTGGTCGCTGGACGGGCGGACCATGCCGACGACTTCGTGGCCGGCTTCGACGCAGGCCTTTGCGGTGGCGGCCCCGATGAATCCGCTGATGCCGGTGATCAGAATCTTCATGGCTTGAAATCGGGGTGGGCTTCGTCTTTCGGCGAGAGAATCGGATTCGGGATCGGCCATTGGATGCCGAAAGCGGGATCGTTCCAGCGGACGGCCCGCTCGTGGGTGGGCGTGTAGAACTCGCCGACCATGTAGTAGGCCTCGGTGCCGTCTTCGAGAGCCTGGTAGCCGTGGGCGAATCCGACCGGGACGTAGAGCATCCGGTGGTTCTCCTGGGAGAGCTCGACCATGATGTGCTGCAGGTAGGTCTCGGAGTCGGGCCGGAGGTCGACGATCACATCGACCAGCTTGCCCTTGGTGCAGCGGATGACTTTCACCTCGCCGTGCGGCTCGATCTGGTAGTGCATGCCTCGGAGCGTGCCGGCCTTCACATTCCAGCTTGTATTGCACTGCGGGAATCGGGTGATGAGGCCATGCGCGGCGAATTCGTTCTCGTCGTAAGCCCGGGCGAAATAGCCGCGGTCGTCTTGGCGCAGCTCGAGGTCGATGATGAAGGCTCCCTTCAGCTTCGTTTCGGTGAAGATCATCGGGGGAAGTGTACTCGCTCGGTCGCGCAGGACTTGGTTGCGCGGCCCCCCTCATTTTCCGGTCCGGGTTTTCGTCGCTTCAGTGGCGGCGAACCGAGAAAACGAGGGAGGGGTGTGGTTACCGTGTAACGGGCGCCATCCAACGGAGCTCGGGCGAAACCTGGTGGGTGTCGAGGAGATGCTGGATTTGCTTCAGGCGGGTGTAGGTGCGGCTGGCGAATTCCGGCTCGGTGAGCTGAATGCGGGCGAACTCGCCGTAAAGTTGAGCGATGCCCTTCGGAACGTTCCATTTCGGCTGGAAGGCGGGGATACGCTCGCGAATCTTGGCGAAGGAAACGTTGTAGTTGCGGGTATCGGCGCCCGCCCCCTCGGCGAAGGAGACGGCGCAATCCGGGACGATCTCGGCGACTTTCTCCGCGATGTCGCGGATTTGCCAGTTGTCCTCTTCGTTGCCGACGTTGAAGGCTTGATTGTGGATGGCTTCGCGCGGGGCTTCGAGAGCCTTGAGGAACGCCTGCGACATATCCTCGACATGCAGCAGGGGACGCCAGGCCCGGCCGTCGCTGAGGAGCTTGACCTGGTGCGTGCTCACGGCCCAGCCGGTCAGGTTGTTGACGACGAGGTCGAAGCGGAGGCGCGGCGAATAGCCGTAAACGGTCGCGTTTCGCATGTAGATCGGTGAGAAGTCGTCGGTGGCCAGCTTCTGGACCGCGAATTCGGTTTCGACCTTCGAGCGAGCATAGGCGGTGAGAGGATTGAAGGCATCCTCCTCGGTCAGGGCGGCGGAGGCTCCGCTGCCGTAGATGCTGCAAGAGGACGCGAAGACGAAGCGAGATGCGCCGGCTTCCCGGGCCAGCTCGGCGATCCGGATCGAGGCATCCAGATTGATGTCTTCGGTCAGCCCGGGATTGAGCTCGCCGGTCGGGTCATTGCTAAGGCCGGCGAGGTGGACGACGCCATCGACACCTTGGAAATCGGACAGATTCACGTCGCGGATGTCCTTGACGATCTGCTTGGCGACGTAGTCTTTTCGATCTTCGCCCATCCAGCATTCGGTGAAGAAGCCGGTGTCGAGCCCGATGACCTCGTGGCCGGCCTCCGTCATCATCTTCTCCATGACGGTACCGACATATCCCTGGTTGCCTGTAATCAGAATGCGCATGCGTTCTCCTTTAACCTCATAACTGCGATTTTCGTGCCGAACCCGCGAGTCTGGAGTTTATCCGTATGGCGCTGGGCGTCCGGGACCCCTCCTCCTCGACACCTAACACTCAACACTCGACACCGCTGGCCTAAACGGCTGCCGATGCTCCCCGGTGCGCCTTGGCGTCGATCTCGTCGACGCAGAAGTCGGCGAACGGGAAGGCGCAGGTGAATCCCGGGGAAACGGCGTTGAGCACGTGGAAGGACTTTTCGTCGCCTTCCACGCAGAAATCCATGATGAGCTTCCGACTGCGGACGTCCATAAGCTGGGCGCGGATGCCGGCTTTGCCCCACTTCTTGTAGTCCTTTGCCTGAACGCCCTCCAGCAGCATCGCGGCTTGCCCGACCAAATAGGGCCGCCAATATTTTCGGACCTCCTGCATGGCGAGACCGCGGAAGTCGAAGCCGGCCTTGAACATCAGCTTCGTCTCGATACCCACGATCTGCGCCATTTCAGCGAGGTTGATCCCAGCTAGACCCTTGTAGTTTTCACGCCAGAACGCGGGAATGGCGGTCGGGCCGATCTTTGCGTGGCCGTCCACCGTGATCGTGTAGTGGACGCCGAGGAAGGGGTTGTTCAGGTTCGGGACGGGATAGATATTCGTGTGGATCGCGCCATCGGGTTCGCTCGAATAGAGGTAGAGCCCCTTAAAGGGCACGATCGTGAGGTGGTCGGAGAAGCCGTAGTCCTTGGCGATCTTGTCGGCGTAGAGGCCGGCGGCGTTGACGACGTAGCCGGCGTCGATTTCCTTTTGGCCGCGGTAGGGGCTGCCGTACCGCATCTCGATGCCCGAGTCCTCGCAGTCTTGGACGAGGGCGGCCATGCAGGCTTTCGGATCGCAGGTCGAGGTTGTCGGGGACCAAAGGGCCTTTTCGTGGGTTTTGACGCGAGGTTCGATCTCTTTCGCCTGCTTGACGTCGATCTCGGCCAACTCGACGCCGTTGACCTTGCCGCGACGGAGCAACTCCTCCAGGCCGGCGATTTCGGATTCCGATTGGGCGACGACGATTTTGCCGCACTCGTTGAGGGGCAGCTTTTTTTCGGCGATGTACTCGTGCCACATACGGTTGCCGTCGCGCGTGAACTTCGCTTTCAGCGAATCCGCCGAGTAGTAGAAGCCGGCGTGGATGACGCCGCTGTTACGCCCGCTGGCATGCTCGATGGAATGCGGCTCCTTTTCCATCACGGCGACGCTTCCGCCATACTTCCGCTTCAGTCGAATGGCGATGCTGAGGCCGATGACTCCGCCGCCGATGACGAGGAAGTCGGGTTTGCTCATGGATTTGCTCCTTTCGGCCGGATGGGCAGGCTCCGGTACCTGAACGCGCGGAACATCGCGCGGTAATAGACGAGGCGGATGAGCGCGAGCCATCGGGCCATGGCGCCGATGTTTTGAGAGCGGGCGAGCGCCATATGATCTTTGGCCGCCTGCTTGCGCCCCTTGAGGCGATGCTTGACGGCGAGGGCCATCAGGATCGCGCAGGTTTGGGCGACGCACCGGCGATAAAGGCTTGGGCCGAGGAGGTCCTTGTATCGCTCGACGAGGAAGAGATGCTCTTTCGTACGGGTGGGATCGCCGTAGTTGAGGGCCCATTCCTGGCCCATGTGATAGATCACGTCGACGCCTTCGACGTCGATGGCGGCCACGTCGCTCCGCTCCAGCATTCGCAGATAGAGCTCGACGTCGCCGACGATCTGCCATTCCTTGAGGAAGGGATCGGTTTGGCTAACGACCGATTTGCGGAAAAGGCAGCCGCTTGGCAGGCTGAAGATGTTGAAAGCGTAATGGGATTGGAAGCGGAGGAAGGCCTTGATCGCTTCACGGCCGTCGTAGAGGCCGGGTTTCAGGTGGTCGGCTTCGACTCGGAGGAAATTGCCGCGCTCGTCGATCATCCGCTGGCGGCCGGTGACGATCCCGGCCGTCGGGTTGGCTTCCATGGCCGCGATGGCGGCATCGATGAATCCGGGCCGGTGGCGGTCGTCGGAGCAGAGAATGCAGACATAGTCGCCGGTCGAGAGCTCCAGGCAACGGTTGAAGTTGCCAAAAAGGCCGAGGTTGCTTTCGTTGCGGACGACGTCGAGGCGGGGATCGGTCTGGTAGCTCTTCGCGACCTCGTAGGTGTCGTCGGTGGAGCAGTTGTCGATGACGAGGACGCGGATATCGGGCCGGGTGTGGGCGAGGGCGGATTCGATGGCGCCGCGGACGAGCTCTTCGCGGTTGTAGACGGGGATCGCGATCGTGCAGACCGGCGACGGTCGGGGCTCAGGTTCGACGCTGGACTGACGATCGACCATTTACTTTTGACCTCTGCCAATCGTCAATCGTAAATCGTCAATCGTCAATTCCGTAATTCTCCTCATGGCAAGATCACCGCGCTCGAATCGCCGAGCACAAGCTTCAGAGTTCGCGGGATCTTCTCGCATCTTGAGACCGTCACCCCCCGGCCGATCAGGGAGCCTTCGATGCGCCCAGGGACGCGGTCGAGGCGGCAATCGGCGAGGACAATCGAATATTCGATCTCGGTGTTCTTGATCTCGGTATTCGAATCGATTGCAGAAAACGGGCCAATAAAGCTGTTCTCGATCAGGCAGTTCTCTCCGATCACGGCGGGACCGCGGATCGTGCTGCCGACGATCCGAGTTCCTTTGCCGACCACGACTCGGCCCTCGATCTTGGACTCATAGGCTTCGCCGTCGTTGCGCGGCTCGATGTCTTCGAGGATCAGGCGGTTGGCGTCGAGCATGGCTTCGACGGTCCCGGTGTCCTTCCACCAGCCGTCCACGATGTGGGAGCGGACTTCCAGACCGTCGTCGATCAGGCCTTGGATGGCATCGGTGATCTCGTATTCTCCGCGCTTGCTCGGCTTCAGCTTGGCAATGCTGTCGTGGACGCGGCGGTCGAACAGGTACACGCCGACAAGAGCGAGGTTCGAGCGCGGCTGTTTCGGCTTTTCTTCGAGCCGGCTGACTTTTCCATCGCTCATTTCCGCAACGCCGAAATCGCTTGGATTGGGGACCTGGGTGAGGAGGATCGTCGCGGCTGGGCGATGGGTTTCGAATTCCTTGACCAGACCGGTGACGCTCGATTTGATCAGGTTATCGCCAAGATACATGATGAAATCGTCGTCTCCCAAGAAATCCTTCGCCGTCGAGACGGCATGGGCGAGACCGAGGGGAGCGGACTGGGGGATGTAGGTGATCTCAATGCCCCAGCGGGAGCCGTTGCCGACGGCGGCTTGCACGGCGGGGCCGGTATCCCCGGTGATGATGCCGAATTCGGTGACGCCCGCTTCGGCGATCGATTCGATGCCGTACTCGATGACCGGCTTGTTGGCGACGGGGACGAGTTGCTTCGCCATCGAGTAGGTGATCGGGCGAAGGCGGGAGCCGGTGCCTCCGGCGAGGATGAGGGCCTTCATTTATGGAACCCCCTGGGGGGATGAGGGGATGAGGGGATGAGGGGGTGAATGGGATGGAGGTGATGGAGGTGATGGAAGTGATGGCAGTGATGGCAGTGATGGAAGTGAGTGATGGGTGATCGAGTTGACGGTTTTTGGGGCTTCGGTGCAGGCGGGCGATCCCGATGGCAGGTCCTTCGCTTCATTCGAGGACGACAATTGGATGCAATACGAGACTTTCACAGGTCCTCCCCTAGCGACTTGCCGTAGTAGTCGCCGATAAAGCCCCTGTAGTCGTCGGTCTCCACCAGCGGTCTCCACCACCATTCGTTTTCGACGTACCAGCGCACGGTGTTGCGGAGCTCTTGCTCGAAGGGCATTTCCGGCTTCCACCCGAGCGCGCGAATTTTCGCGGTGCTCATGCTGTACCGCTTGTCGTGAGCGCCCTGTCGCGGGTCGGGGATACGCTTTACCAGCGACTTGTCCCGGCCGGTTTCTTGGAGCAGAATCTCGACGATTTCCATATTTCGGCGTTCGTTCGCGTCGCCGATATTGTAAATCTCTCCGCACGCTCCGCGCTCCAGAACGGTGAGGACGCCGGCGGCGTGGTCGCGGGCATGAATCCACTCGCGAATCTGATCCCCTACGCCGTAAACGGGCACCTTTTTGCCATCGATAAGGCGAGTCGCGAAGAAGGAAATGAGCTTTTCCGGAAACTGGTAGGGGCCGTACGTGTTGCCGCCGCGAGTGATCACGGCCGGCGTGCGGTAGGCCTTTACGTGGGCGCGGACCTGGAGATCGCCGCCGGCTTTGCTTGCGCTGTAAGGCGTGTTCGGCTCCAGCGGGCTCTCCTCGGTGAACTGCCCTTCGTCGATGGTGCCATAGACTTCGTCGGTGCTGACATGGACCATCTTTTCGAGTCCGAATTTGCGGGTTGCCTCGAGGAGGACGTGGACGCCGAGGGTGTTGCTTAGGATGAAGCTTCCGGTTTCGAGCATCGAGCGGTCGTTGTGGCTCTCGGCGGCGAAATTGACGATGTGGGTGACGTTGTGCTTTTTAATGGTCGCGGCGACGAAGGCTTCGTCCTGGATCTTGCCATGGCAAAACGGTAGGTTCAGGTCCTGAATCGTGGACAAATTGCCTGCGTAGGTGAGCGCGTCGAGGACGACCAGCTCCCAATCGGGATGCCTTTCCCGCACGGTGCGGAGGAAAGTCGAGCCGATAAATCCGGCCGCGCCGGTGACGAGAAGCTTCATAACTTGAAAGGAGACGAGGGATCGGATTCGTGCCGGATTTCATCGACCGGCTCCTTCTTGCCCTTGCCTGCGTAAAGCTGGTCCGGGAAGTTCAGCACGAACGCGTCCCGCCCGCCGATGTTCTTATACGCATGCACGACCCCTGGAGGAACTAACACCAAGACTGGATTGTCGGTGCCCACCTCGTATGTATGTAGCTCTCGGGAGGCGCCCTCTCGGTTATCCCAGAGATAGAGCCGGTACGACCCGTCGATGAAGGCGAAGCCGTCGGTCTGGTGGACATGCTCGTGCGGCCCCCTGGCGACGCCGGGATGGGTGACGCTGAGATAGGACATGGCGGGCCGGAACTCGTCGGGAAGCTCGTCATCCCGAAATAACTCGGTGAGCCAGCCGCGCGCGTCTTCGTAGCGCTTCAACGGCTTGATGACAACTCCTTCCATCTCCGACATGCCGCGAGATTACCGGTTATGGGTGCGCCCTCCAGTTCTGGCGCCGGTTCCATCACAATAGTAGGGAACTGCGGCTCCCATGACGGGTGTTCCGGATTCCACTTCTAGATGATCGACGACACCGAGATCGAGCTTGAAGCCGAGATAAGGCACCCGGAGCCTCAGCCGGACTACGGCAAGGGCCTGGCCTGGATGATGGGCTTCAACGGCTTGATGAAGCTCGTTCTCGGGGCCGTCGGCATTTTTATCGCCCGAAAGGTCCTGCGGACCGAGATGGGCATGTTCGGTCTCTTGGCGAACATCTATATGTTTGCCGAGCAGATGCGGGAGGCCGGCCTCAAGCAGGCTTACTACAACGACAACGAGATCACGCCGACCCGCTTCCGAACCTATGCGCGTTTGTCGGTGATTTCCGGAGTCACATTCGGCGCGGTCTTGGGCGGGGCGAGCGTGCCGCTCGCTCGCTTCTTCGGCCTTCCCCAACTGGCCTGGGGAGTGGCTTGGGCGGCGCTCGCGACATTCATGAATGGCCTCTCGGTTATTCCGATGGCGGCCTTGCAAAAGGTGGGGCGCTTCCGGGATGCCGGGCTGATCGAGACGGTCGCGAACTTTACGGCGGCCGGCGTTTCCCTAACGATGGTGCTCTCTGGGTGGGGCTTCGAGGCGCTCGTCGCGCAGCTCGTGGTGCGGGCCGCCGTCCAGTTTGGGCTTGCCTATTGGCAGAAGCCTTACTCCGTCTTCCGAACCGACAGGAAAGCGGCGCGGGAGATCGTGAAAGTTTGTACACCACTCGTCGCGACCGACGTGCTCTGGCTGCTTTACTCTTTGGCCGACCAGGCGGCGATCGAGAAAGTGCTCGGCACGGTTCGGACGACGGCTTTCGCCACGAACGCGAGCGGCCTTTATCAGGTGGGCAAGCGGCTGGTCGCGATTCCCGGCGATTTCCTTTTCTTCCCTTTGTTCCGGACCGTCCACGTGGCGCTGGGAAATCGTTCGAACGATGCGGCGAACCTCGGCCGGACGTTTATGAAGTCCATGTGCCTTTGCGCGCTTGTGCTGATCGCCGCGTTTGGGGCGTCGGGGGCAATGTCGCGGCCGCTGATTTTGGCTCTTTTCACCGACAAGTATGCGGGAACGATTCCGATCTTCGGAATCATCTGCCTCGGAGATGCGTTTAAGGTGACGGGAGCTTTCGCGGGAATGGCGCTCGTCGCTGCCGGCCGGTCGAAGATCCCCTTGTACTCTTGGCTCGTTCCTTATCCGATCGCAGCCATCGGAATTTTGACGACATGGAGCTACAGCTCGCTCGCCACCATCGTTTGGAGCTACACGGCCGGAATGATCGCGGTCAATCTCGTCGTCATCGGTGCGGCTTTCCGTTATCTGGAGTTCGAGCGAGAGCAGTTGGGACGGTTCTGGAAGTGCCTGGGCATCGCGGCGACGACGATCGTCGCCGCTTACGGAATATCGCTGATTCCGCTCAAACCCTGGTACGTTGTCTTTGTGGCGCTGGGGGTTATTCCGCTGTTCCACGCGATGGTCACCGGCACGGTTTTTGCTCGGAATCCATTGGCCTATCTGTCGCCATCGGGAGTGAAGCGTCTTCGCGACACCCTTTAGCGATTTTCGGGCAAGGTTTTATAAATGATCCAAGCCGCGAGGTCAACAATTTATGGAGAAAGCGATGGACGCAAGCACTAACCTAGATTTGCCGGTCGACGGCCAGGCGCAGGAAGCTCCAAAGACGGATGAAACGGAGCAGCGCCCTGGGCTCACTTTCGAGGAAATTCGGAAATCGCCGCTATTTATTCCGGCCGTCGCGATTCTTGTCGGAATTCTCGCCGCCTTCTGGCCCTTACTGAACCGGCTTCCCGAAATTTGGTTCGGCGAGGACGGCTACTACTCGCACGGCGTTTTGGTTCCCCTGATTTCGGGCTACGTCGTGTATCGATGGTGGCCGTGGATCAAGACTATTCCGGTGAAACCGGCCTACATCGCGCTGCTGCCGCTCGCCGCGATCCTTTGGGTGACGAGGGCGTCGACGGTCAACCAGGTCGATAGCTTGACGTCGGTCTGTCTGATCCTCTCCGTTCTCTTCAGCATCGCCTTCATCGCGGGTTGGCGCTGGATGGGCAAGCTGACGCTCCCGACGCTTTACCTGGCGTTCGCCTTTCCCATCTGGAATATGGCGATCACCTATTACACGAATCCGCTTCAGGTGCTTTCGACGAAGGTCGCCTACCGGATGCTGGATTACACCGGCTTCCATCCATTCCGCGATGCGAACGTGATTTACCTCGAAGGATTCACGCTCGACGTCGGCGTGCCGTGCAGCGGTCTCAAGCTCGTTCTGGCCCTGTTCGCATTTACGTTCTTCTTCGCTTTGATTGCGCGGCTACGGTGGTGGGCCAACGTGCTGCTCGTTTTCTTGGCGCTGCCGCTAGCCCTGTTCATTAATGGTTTGCGGATTATGATGATCGGCGTGGTTGGCGTCAACTATGGCTCGGATGCCGGCCACAAGTTTCACGACTATAGCGGTTACATCGCTCTGATCGTTTGTTTCTTTATTCTCTTTAGGATTGCGAGGTGGTTAGGATGGAAGGACTGAACGTTCGCGCATTCATCGTTACGGGATTGCTATTGGCGACCGCCGCATGGTCGCAATTCAGCCCGCGGCCGGGAAAGGTTGCAGGACGCTCGGAGTCGTGGATGGAGCAGGTTGCGCCCAAGGAAGTCGAGGGTTACCGATTCATCCCGAGCACGAATCCCGACGAGAGCCCGCTTTGCAGCTACAAGGACCCGAAGATGGTCTACGACGTTCTGACCCCGACGGTCGGAATCCTGGCGCGGGTCTACGAATCGAATGGCCAGAAGTTCGACGTCACCTTGATTGCCAGCCGCGACCGCGCCTCGTTCCACGACCCGCGCGTCTGCTTCACGGCTCAGGGCTACAACATCGTCAACGAGGATCAGATCACGATTCCGACGAAGACGCGGGGGAATATTCCTGCCACGCTCGCTCAGATGACCGGGCCGGACGGGAAGCCGACGGTCGCCGTCTACTTTTATCGGGGACCGAGGGGATTCTTCGGAACAACGATGAGCCTGAAGGTCGCCCTATTGCTGGATCAGGTGAAAGGGAGGACGGACCTGGACGGCGTTTTCTATCGCTTCATCCCGCAGGGCATCGATTCCAAAGCTCTGGACCCGCAGCGGCTGGAGAACTTCATCGGGCTCTATATGGATAAAGCAGGGAAAGACAGCAACGGATATTTCTAAGATTCAAGGCTGAATAAGCCGACACTTGAGGTACCTGGTACGTCTGCTAGTATCATAGGCTTCCGGGAGCCCACACAGACTCGCGCTCGAGATAGAACATGATCAAGTCTTACTGGTTGAGAATTCTTCTTTGCGGCATCGCGGCGGCGATCGTCGGTTTTTTAATCGGCCTCGTCACGCCAAAGCAGTATGACGCGGTCGTCCAGGTGCTCGTCGCGCCGTATTCGCCGGTCGGATCGCCGGTCACCAGCGAAGCGGACGCTTCGGTCAAGGACATCCTCGACGCCTCGGCGCCGAGAACGGTCTCGACCCAGGTCGAGATGTTGACGGGCTATGGCGTCATCGGCCAGGCCGCCGAGAAGGTTGCGACGGACATGAACCTGCCGTACAAGCAGCCGGGCGACGAGCTCAACCCCTTCGACCTGCAGGACAAGATCACGGTCGTCGCCGCGAAGGAGTCGGACGTGGTCACGCTTCGGGTGCGCATGTCGCAGCCCGATCTGGCGGCCAAGGTCGCGGGCGCGATGTACGTGGCGTTCGAGGATCAGAACGAGCAGCAGTCGAAGGATGCGGCCAACCGCGCGATCGACTTTCTGAAGAGCCAGGTCGCGTTGATCCAGACCCAGCTTCACTCGATCGAGGACGAGGCGGCGAAGGCCAAGGAGGACGCGGGAGCGTCCAACATCGATCAGCAGGTCATTGCCGAGATTTCCCAACTACGCGACCTTCAGATCCAGCGCGACACGGCTCAGGGCGAGTTAGAGGCTTCGACGGCTCGGGCCGCCGATCTGCGACAACAACTCGCCGGCATTCCGTCGCGAACGGACGGTGGCACTTCCAAGAGCGAAAACCCGATCTATACGAAGCTCAAGAGCCAGCTCATGGACGCTATTGCGGCGAGAGAATCGCTCCTCGTTCGTTACCTAGAAGACAGCGAGCAGGTTCGCTCCCAGGACAAAGTGATTTCGGGTATCCAGCAGCGCCTGAAGGAAACTCCTCAGTATTCGTACAATATCGAATCGTCTTCCCAGCCCAATCCCACGTCGCTGACCCTGAAGCAAGAACTCGCGGTTTCCGAGGCGAGCGCAAAGGGCGCGGCCGGCCGCGTGACGACGCTGCAAGCGGCTGTGGACAAGGTGAAGCAGGATATGGGCCGGCTTCCAAAGATTCAAGAGCAACTGCAAGACCTGCAGCGCCAGCAGCTCGTTCTCGAAAGAATTTCCGAGCTTTACACGACCAAGCTGAAGACTCTCGAAGTCGCGGGCTCGTTCCGCCGCTCGGCGACGCACCTCATCACCCCGGCGGTCGCGATTCCTCGCCCGGCGGTTCCGAACTTTGGCCTTAACGTCGGTCTCGGACTCTTCCTCGGCCTTGCGGTCGGCTTCCTCTGGTCGATCGGCACGGAGGCGAAGCGCAATCCGATCCGCTCGCTCGGACAGCTCAACCGGCTGTCCCTGCAGCCCTGCTACCGCGTCATTCCCGAGCTTCGGGTTCCGATGCGCGGCCTGAACCGGGCTCCGGCGGAATACTTCGATTCGCTCCTAGTGAACTTCGTTCGAAGCGAGAAGAAGGGTTACAAGCTGGGCGTGCTCGGCGTCACCCGAGGCGCGGGCGCGACGACCACAGCGATGAACCTCGCCATCGCGGCGGCCCGAGGCGGCTACACCGTTCTCTATGTCGAAGTCGATCCAGGCAACAGCGCGTTGACCAAGCTGACGCCGTCGGCTGGCGACGTGAAGAGCCCCGGCGCGAATATCTCGATCTACAACGCTTCGCTTGGCGAGACGCTGGCGGGCGGCACGGTCGGCCTTCCGTCCGATCTCGAAGTCGCGGCTTCCGGAAAGGACCTGGTGATCTTCGATTTCGCTCCGGTCAAGGCTTCGGGCGACGCGTTCCTCTTGGCGAATCAGCTCGACGAGATGGTTCTTCTCGTACGGGCCAACGCGACGAAGTCGGTCGACTTCCTCCAGGCTCAACAGGCGTTGATCGACGCCGGATGCCCGCTCGTCAGCGTAACCCTGACACGCATCCAGGATCAGTCTGACGACGTGTCCGCGTTGGAACAGCAAGCGATCGACGTGAAATCGATTCCGTCGGCACAAGCGTAAATGGCTGATGTCCCATCGCAGTTGGAAATCGGCGAAAGGCTAAGAACCTTCCTCCCCTCGGTAGAGGAGAAGAAGGGTCTTATCCTTTCCCATCTCCTCGGCTTCGCCCTGTTTAGCGAATTTGCGCTGAACGTCCTGAAGTTCAGCCTTCCCTTTACGCCGGCGAACTCGATCCCCATCCGGCTCATCGCGATCTATCTGTTGATCGACCGCACGGGACGGGTCAGCCGCCTACGGTTCAGCACGTGGGATTACATCATCCTCAGCTTCATCTTTCTCACGGGCGTCGGCTGCGTCTATACGGCGACGTCGGCTCCCGGCGTGCCGGTGAACTTCGAGGACTATCGCCGGTTCGTCGGTCTGTTCTTGAATGCCTACATCTACTATCTCGTTGCGAAGGAAGGCTTGAACCGGCGCGGCTTCCGGCCCGATATAACGGTCAAGTGGGTCCTCGCGGGCTTGGCATGGTCGGCGCTTGTCGGCATCATGCAGACGCTCAATCTCTTCCACGCCCGGACGTGGAGCGGCGTCTATGCGAACTCTCTGCTGACGAACCTTCGCGAAGCAAACTCGGAAGACGCGAACGTTTCCTTCGCCTCGGGCACGGCCACTTGGTGGACCTCGATGGCCCTGGAGATGCTGGTTGGGTTTGCCCTCGTTTTCGGTCCGACCTTCCGGCGCAAGCCAAAATGGTGGGAGTGGTGCCTGGGCGTGCTCTTTATGGGCGCTTTTATGGCGACCCAGTCGCGCGGCGGTCTGCTGGCCTTCGGCGCCTGCTCGGTCGTAACCTTCTTCTGGTACCTCTACCACAAGAAATATGCGCTCGCCATGGTCATCGGCACGACGGTGACGGTGGCGGTCACCATATGGGTTTTCGCGGTCTTCGCGCTGCACATCGAGAAATTCATGGTCTCGCTCAAGGGCGAGAAAGTGCAGGGCTCGGAGTACACCCAGTCGTTGACGGGACGTTTGGAACAGCAGAAGGACCTGATCAATATCGGCCTGCGCCAGCCCGTTTTCGGCACCGGTCCGAACTTTAGCCTCCTCGCCGGCCCCGGCGCGAAATTCGACATCTGGTCGAATTACTCGCACGTTGGCCCGATCGATACGATGTACGGCTACATGTTCGCCCAGTTCGGCGTGGTCGGCCTCGGCTTCCTGATCGTCATGCAGGGGTACTTCATCTTCTTCATGCGGAAGGCGACCGCATACCGCCCCTACGCCTTCGCGGCCTTCTTCATCGGCGTCGGCTTCAGTGTGCATGGATTAGCCGAGTTTCTGCTCTACAGCCGTACCTTCATCGTCATGAATCTGCTGGCGGCTTACGCGGGCTCACCCTATTTGGCAAGCGAAGAAGGGCGCGCGCCGTTCAGAAGGCTCGTAAAGAATCCGTGGCCGGTGAAGCCAAAGCCGGTTTTGACGCCGAGCGGGACCAAGCCGGCGGAGGCGTGACCCTGGCGCGGATCTCCGCATGTATCGCCGTTTACAACGGCGCCCAGCATCTGGCGACGGCTATCCGCTCGGTGCAGACGCAGACCGTTCCCGTCGACGAAATCCTCGTGCTGGACGACGGCTCGACGGACGACTCCCTTACGGTGGCACGCGGCTTCGAAGGCGTCCGCGTGGTCAGCCAACCGAACGGCGGCATCGGCGCGGCGCGGCGCGCTCTGGTCGAGCAAGCGCAAGGAGACTGGATCGCCTTTTGCGACCACGACGACTGGTGGGAGCCGAACCGGATCGAGGTCGGGAAGCCGTTTACCGCCGACCCCGAGACGGTTCTGATTTACAGCGGGGTCTGGCACGTCGACGAGAATGGAATCGAGACGGAATATCCGCTTCGCAACCCGCAGAATGCGCCCAGCATCGACCACGTCGTGCCGAACCCGGAGGACATCTGGACGAGCTCGACGCTGCTGAGGCGGCAGACAATCCTGGACGTCGGCAATTTCAATCCCTTTTTCCGAACCGGCGAGGACATGCTGATGTGGTTCCAGCTTGGCGGACGGGGCAAGATCGTTCAGATTCCCCAGCGTCTCGTCCACATGTCGCGCCGGCAGGGCTCGACGAGCGCGGCGAATCGGAAGCAGTACGAGTATGCGGTCGCTCTGTACGACAAAGAGGTCTTGCCGAACTTGGCGCGCTGGTATCCAAATCTCGGCGAGGCGAAGCTTGCGGAATGCCGCCGGCTGCTCGAGGCGAAGGTGGGCTACACGATGGCGCTATTGGCGGCGCATTGTGAAAAGGATGGGGAGCGGGCAGCCGCTCTCGATCTTTATCGGCGGGCCAGGAAGCTCGCGCCCAAGTCGCGCGGAGTCTTATACCGCTATGTGCGGAGCCTGATGCACTTTCCGGTCAATCCGTAGATGTCGAATCCAAGGTTTGCGTCGCGTGCGCCCCTCATCCCTGTTCTCCTTCGCTACGCGACGGTTCACAGACCCTCTCCCCCGGAGGGGAGAGGGGACCCCTCGAGGACCTGAAAGTCGGCCAACTGGCCGGGAAGGAGGGAACCCATGAGGTTTTTGTCGCCGTTGACTTCGGCGGCGCGGGACGTGTAGCCGAGCCAGGCCTCTTCGAGGGTTACGTTTTCGGTTGGGTCGTATCCGGGGGGCCGGTTCGTGACGGTCCGGATGCCGTCGTGAGGGTCGCCGGCGACGATCGGACGATCCGAGCTGAAGCTGAGAGGGATTCCCGCATCGAGAACGGAGCGAGCGCGCTTCAGCCGAGCTTTGCGGTCAGGGCCGAGCTGCCGCTCATAGCTGTGGGCGAAGCGGATGAGGAACTCGGGTTGCATCGTGACGTGGCAGCCGAGGCGGGAAAGTCGGGCGATCTGGTCGTCGCTGAGGATCATCGCGTGCTCGATGCGGTGACGCTCCGGCTCGCCGGTAGCTTCCAGGGCGTCCATCACGAGGTCGGTCGAGTAGTCGCCGATCGAGTGGATCGCGATCTGGTCGCCCGCTTCGTGAGCGGCCCTGACCATGTGATTCAGCCGCTCGACGGTGTACATCATCGTGCCGCTCGTCTTGCGGCCATCGTCGGGATCGCCGGTGAAGCGTCCGTAGATGCCGGCGGTGGCGGCGCCGATGGCGCCGTCGGCGAAGATTTTGATGCCGGCGACACGGCACCGCACGGGATCCATATCCTGGGTGGCTTCCGCCAGTTTGGAGGAATCGAGGCGGCGCGGGCCGAAGACGGCGCCCCATTGCATGTACAAGCGGGTTCTGATTTTGCAGCCTCTTTCCGCAGCCGTTCGATAGGCGCGAAGCTCCTCTTCGAGGTTGAAACGGCCAGTCATCATGTCGCTCGCGCAAGAGATTCCCAACTCGGCCATTCGCTCGCCGGCAAGGAGGATGGCGCCCACCATGTCCTCGAAGGTCGGGTGCGGTGCGGCGGCGGTGACTTTCTCGTGGGCGTGCTCGAGGAGGACGCCGTCGATGACGCCGCGCTCGTCGCGGCGGAACGTGCCGCCGCTGAAGTCCGGCTCGTCCTCGCGGATGCCGGCGGCCTTGAGGGCGGCGGTGTTGGCGACGCTGGCATGGCCGCTCACATGGCGCAAGAGGATGGGAACGTCGGCGCTGACTTTATCGAGATCGTAGCGCGTGAGATGCTCGCCGCCGGGATAGCGGGTCTGATCGTAATGGACGGCGCTCAGCCATCGCCCCGGCTCGACGGACGGGAGACGGTCGCGCAGGGCATCCAGAACGGCCTCATGAGTGTCGCACGCGCCGAGGTGCAGCTTCTGGAGGTCGAGGCCGGTTGGGAGGATGTGGCAGTGGGCGTCGATGAATGAGGGCATCAACCACTTGCCGCCGAGATCGACGGAATCCTCGCCGGCGGCAAGCGGACCTCGTTGGACGACGCGGCCGTCTTCCACGCGCATGGATTGCCGCTCGCCGGTGAAGCCCCATCTGAAGTTCGTGTACAGCATTCTTGGCGTTTGGCGTTTGGCGTTTGGCGTTGAGGCGTTTGGTGTTGAGTGGGCGTCTGTCTTTGTCTTTCAGGCTCGAAGGACCTCCGGGACGACGCGTTCGGCGCTTTCGAGAGCGCCTTCGATGAAGCCGGTCCACTGCGACGTGTGCTCTCCGGCGAAGTGGATGCGATCGATCGGTGTGGCGATGTGCTCCATGTGTTCGAGGACGTAGCCGGGAGCGAGGTGGGAGAAGGAGCCTTGGCAGTAGGGGTCGGTGACCCAATCGTGGTACCAGCCTCGCTTGAACGTCTTGGCGGCCTCGGGGAGGATTTGGGAGAGCTCGTAGATGCCGGCTCGGACGGGGTCGCCGAGAGCGGCCCATTTGGCGGCGTCCGATCCGCAAATGTAGGCGGTCAGGATCGGGGCTTCGCTCATCGATCCATCCCAGATTTGCTGGATTGGGCCGTCGCACATCATGCTGCCGCCCCAGCCCTGGTCTTGCCACCAGCCTTCCTCGAATTCCCAACAAATCTTGACCGAGCGGCCCATGCGGCAGGCTTCGATCGCACACCGCTTCGGGCAGGTGAGGGCTGGCTCGAACACGACGCGTTCCAGGGCGGGCGGCGGGAGAGTGAGGACCACCTGGTCCACGTGGGTCTGGCCGTCCTCGAAGACGAGGGTGACGCCGCCCGCGTCCTGTCGCACGCGCTGCAAGACTCGGCCGAAGTGCGCCTCGGCATGCAGTCGGCTCAGCATGCGCTCGCAAAGATGACGCCAGCCTCCGGGGACGCGGTAGGCGCTCATGACGTCGCCGTCCCGATCGAGATAATTCAGATAGCCGGCAAGCCAGCCGAGGAGGCCGACCTGGTCGAGGTCGTCGCCTTCGTCGGAACGGTACTTCGCGGTGACCCACCAGTGACCGCGCTCACTGGTGGCCAATTCCCGAATGAATCCGCTGAGGGTTTGGCCATCGAGGTGCTTCGCCTCCTGATTTCGCCAAGGCGGCTGAGTCAGGTTCCGGCATAGCTCACGGGCGGCGGCCTCCACGCGAAGATCGTCTTCGAGGGCGTCGCTCCAGAGGTCGGCCTCGGTGCGATGTTTGCCGTGGTAGACGACCTTGCCCGGCCAACTGCCTCGGGACATCGGCTCCAGGTTGAACTCCTCAAGCAGGCCCAGGCAGCGCGCATGATCGGCGTCGATCCATTCGCCGCCGGCCTCGTAGACCGCGCCGCCGCCTTCGTCGATAGTATGGAGGCGGCCCCCGGGACGTCCGCGCGCCTCGAAGAGCTCGACGGTGGCTCCGTACTTTTCGAGCAGCATCGCGGCGCGCAAACCGGAAATCCCGAGGCCGACGACGCCAACTTTCATTGCGGCGTTTCCTGCTTGCGCGCACGAATCGCGATATCGGCGATCAACAGCCCGGCGAGAAGAATCCCGGCGAGGGTGACCAACGTTTGCGACGCGTGAGTTTTGATCATCCAGAGAATCGCGCCCATGACGAGAAACGCGGCAGAGAGAATGAACGCGGAGTTGCCGCGCCGCTTCAAGAAGAGGAGATTAAGGAGCGCGCCGAAAGCGCATATTGCCATCCCCGAGCTCAGTACCAAGGCGTATTGGCCTTCGCTCATGAGCGCGTCGCTCCCTTCCCCGCCATTGGAGAAGGGTACCCGGCGGTTGGGGGTGAGGGCCTGAGAAGGGGGTAGCTTCTCATTCGGATGCCGGACGCCGCGAGAGCAGGCTGGAAATCTGCGCTACTTTTTCTGGCCGGAAGCCTGCGCTACTGATGGCGGATGAGGACGTCGACCAGGGTGAAGGCGAAGACGCCGATCGAGACGAAGCCGTTCAGCGTGAAGAACGCCATGTCAACCTTGCTCAGATCCGTCGGCTTGACGAGGCTTTGCTCATAGGCGAGGAGGGCGGCGGCGAAGGCGACGCCCAGGAAGTAAGTCAGGCCTGCGTGAACCAGGAAGCCGCCGAGGATGAGGCAGGCCACGGCGAGGATGTGGGAGATACGACTGACCAGCAGCGCGCGGGCTTTGCCGAGGGTGACGGGGAGGGAGCGGAGGCCATGCTCGCGGTCGAAATCTTCGTCTTGGAGGGCATAGATGATGTCGAATCCGCCGGTCCAGAAGACGACGGCGAAGGTAATCGGGAGGATTGCCCAATCCAGCTTGCGGGTGGCGGCGATCCAGGCGGCGGCGGGGGCGATGCCAAGGGAGAGGCCGAGAACGAAGTGGCAAAGGGGTGTGAAGCGCTTGGTCAGCGAATAGAAGAGGGTGACGCCGAGGGCGACGGGGCTGAGGGCGAGGGCAAGAGGGTTCAGCATCGCGGCGGCGAGGATGAAGAGCGCGCAACTCGCGAAAAAGAAGAGGTTGACCTGCTTGAGCCGAAGGAGTCCCGCCGGGATTGCGCGCATCTTCGTGCGCGGGTTCTCCCCGTCGATGTGGCGGTCGGCGATCCGGTTGAAGGCCATCGCCGCACTCCGGCAGGAGACCATCGCGACAACGATCCAGGCGAAAATCCAGCCGCCGGGCCACGCCGTTTTGAAGGCGATCAGGGAGCCCCACATCATCCCGATCATCGCGAAGGGAAGCGCGAAGATCGAATGCTCGAACTTGATCATGTCGAGGTAGATGCTCAGAGACGATCTACTTCGAGCCGCGGTGGCCATTCGCGGAGTTTACCGGTGGTGGGGAGGAAGAATCGGAAGGGCGGGGATGACGACCTTCTTCTGAATTGGGAGCACGCGCATCGAGGCGATGCGGTCACCCTTGTCGATCTTGTCGACTGTGTCCATTCCGGAGGTCACCTTTCCGACGACCGCATAAGAGTGATAGAGGTAGATACGGTCCTGCTTGATGACGAAGAGCTGACAGTCTCCGCCGTTCTGGAGACCGTCGGAAGCGATGCCGACGACGCCCCGCGTGAAGTCGATGTCGCTCATCTCGAAGGGCAAGCGATAGCCGGTGTCTCCGTCGCCCATCTTGGGATCGTTCATGGGCTTCGTCTTGCTCTGCGGATCGCCCCACTGGGTCACCCAATATTCGACGCGATGGACGCGCTGGTTGTCGTAGAACTTCCGGCCCACCAGATCGAGGATGTGCGCGACCGTCTTGGGGGAGGCTTTGGGATCGGTCGTAATGACAAACGTTCCGCCGCTCTTCATCTTCACCTCGATCCTCGGGCCCGCGGGCAAGTAGTTGGAGGATTGATGGCCAATGGCGAACGCGCAGATGAGCGAGAGCATGGCGTGAGGATACCGGGGATGATGATGAGGAGTCTGTCTTAGGTGGTGGGGGCCGTTGCATGGCGATCTCTCCACCGTTGCCGCCTATGCGGCGAGCCTCGTATGTCAATCGCAGATGGGCGCGGATGAACGCAAATGAATCTTCTGTTAGCTCCCGTTTTCTCCCTCGACGCGAGCCGACCTCGGCTTCACGTTCACTTCCCCCCATCCCCTCGCTCGCAGGGTATCGTTGCTTTCAACAATTGGAAGGAGTTGACATGAACAGAGTTGAGCAATTAGACGCGATCGTGAAGCAGTTTGAGTTGAACGGGCATCCGTTCTATGCCGAGTGGAAGGCAGGGACGCTTCCGGCTTGGATGCTGGCGGACTATGCCGGGCAGTATGGCCATTTCGTCGGGACGATCGCCGACGGTTGGGAAACCTTGGGCGAGAACTTTTACGCCGACGAGGAGCGGGAGCACGAGGTTCTTTGGACCGACTTCAAGACGGCGCTGGGAACCCGGGAGTCAGGCATGGCTCCGAGCACGCAGACCCTCGTGACGGCGGCCAAGAACCTCTTCGCGACGAAGCCGGAGGCGATCGGCGCGCTGTACGCCTTCGAGGCCCAGCAGCCCTATACTTCCCGAGCCAAGTTGGACGGCCTGAACGAGCACTACAGCGTGAGCGAGGAGGGCAAGGAGTATTTCCGAGTCCATGCCGACGACATCGCCGAGGTCGAGCTGCTGAAGAAGCACATCGAGTCCCTGACCGACGAGGAGTTCGCGCGGGCAAAGACGGCTTGCGCGCTCGTCTGCACGGCGATGTACGGCGCGCTCGACGGCATCTACGTCAGCCGCCAGGTCGCGACGGCGTAAGTCGGCAGGCGCGAAGTCGAGGGACCTGACATTGAAGGGGCCTGCTTACGAGCAGGCCCCGACTCCCGTTAGGTTCCTCGACTCGCGGAAGCGCCGCTCCCTCGTAATAACCGCGTTAGCCGCCTCCCGTCGTCGTTCCCGCCGAATTGGGATTGAAGCCGGGAATCTGCTGGTTGGTGTCGCCGGTGTCCGGCGTGTCCTGTAACTCGGGTTCTTTTCCTCCGAGTGCGGTTCGTGCGCCGACCAGATCGTCGATGATCTCATCGAAAAGGCTTCCCAATTTGGCGGCCGACGTTTTTACGGCGGGTTGGTCGAGGTTATCGGCGACTCCTGCTTGCTCGCGGATCGACTTGAGAACCTTATTGATCTCGTCGACGAGCAAGTCGCGCTGCCCCTGATATTTGGCAGGGGATTGCTTGACCTGTTCTTCGGTCGGCGGTTCGCCGCCGACGCTGTCTTGAAGGGACGAGCCATCCTTGTCCAGCTCTTGGACCATGTCTTTCATCGGCTGGGCCATGTCGCCGGTGACTTTGCCCTGAATCTCCCGAGCGAGGTCGAGGGCATCCGAAATCTTCTTCACCGCAGCGTCGGCCTGGAAGAGCCCGGAATGGATCTGGGTGTAGAGCGGGTCTTCCGTTTTGGGGGGCTCTTGAGACGTCTGGTGGGTATCCGGCTCAGTCGGAGGAGCGGGAGCAGGTTGGTTGCTAGAGCAACCGGCAAGCAAGGCAACCGCGACGAGAATCCAGAAGGTTCTCATTTGTGGTGGAGGATACCGGGTCTAGGGTTGGTCGCCTCGGCCGTTCTTGCCGTGGAAGCGGCGCTCTTCGAAGGCGAGCAGGTATTCGACCTCGGGTGTCTGCGGCACTTCCCGGCGAACGATTTCGATCGCGTTCGTCAGGCCGAGCTGGGACTTGAAGAGGAGCTTGCAGGCCTTGCGGAGGGCGATCCGGTTCTCGGAGGCGACGCCGTAGCGGCGCAGACCGACGGCGTTAATGTCGTGAACGACCTGCTCAGGGCCTTCGGCGAGCATGAACGGGGGGACATCCTTGACGATGCGGCTCAAGCCGCCGACCATCGCGACCTTGCCGATCCGGACCCATTGATGGATCGCGGTCATGCCGCCAATCGTGACCATCTCCTCGATCGTGCAGTGGCCGCTGATGCCGCAACTGTTCGTGATGGTGACGTTGTCGTGAACCTGGCAGTCGTGGCCGATGTGGACGAAGGCCATCAGATAGCAGTTGTTGCCGATCCGGGTGAATTGGCCTTCTTTGCTCGCGCGGTGAAGGGTGACGTATTCGCGGATCACGTTGTTGTCGCCGATCACGAGAAACGTGGGCTCGTTCTTGTATTTGCGGTCCTGGGGATCGCCGCCGATGATCGCGCCCTGGGCAATCGTATTGTTGCGCCCGACCGTCGTTCCGCTCTTGACCGTGACGTGGGAGTCGAGCTCGCAACCGGCGCCAATGCGCACGTCGGCTTCGATGTAGCAGAAGGGACCGACGACGACGTCTTCGGCGATTTCAGCGCCGGGATCGACGGAGGCGAATGGATGAATCTTGGCCAAGGGTTTCGTCTAGTCCATCAACTTGAAGGTCGCTTCCATCGTCGCGGCAACCTGGCCTTCAACGGTAGCCGTGCCCCGCATGTGTCCGATCGATCCGCGGAACCAATCGAGCTCCAGGGTGGAAATGAGCTGGTCTCCGGGGACGACCATTCGCTTGAATTTGGCTTTGTCGATCGCGCCGAAAAGGGGAATTCGCCCCTTGAACTCGTTATCCTTCAGGAGCATGATCGCGCCGGCTTGGGCCATGGCCTCGAGGATCATGACGCCGGGCATCACGGGCTGGCCGGGATAGTGGCCGACAAAGAAGGGCTCGTTAATCGTGACGTTCTTTAGGCCGACGATGCGCTTGCCGGGATCCAGCTCGAGAATGCGGTCGACGAGCAAGATGGGATAACGGTGCGGCAGGGTGTCGAGAATTCCTTTTATATCGATCAAATGCGGCCCTCGCGTTTGGTCGGCTAAGGGTACCTCTTCCGGGACGATGGATTCCCCAAACGCCGCATTCGGCCAAGCGGAGGAAGCTTGGGAGAGCAGGAAAGGACACAAAATCCGCGCCTTATGGCGATTCCAGCCCGTATAATCGCCCCATGCCTCCCAAGATTCGAGTTGTCGTCGCCGATGATGAGCCGGCCTACCGGAACGCGCTGCAAAAGACGCTGCACCTGATGAGTGAGTGCGAGCTTCTTGCGGTCTGCAAGGACGGGCAGGAAGCGCTCGATATCTGCCTCGCCGATCCGCCCGACGTCTTGCTGACCGACATCAACATGCCCCGGCTGAGCGGTATCGAGCTGACGCGCAACCTCCTCAAGAAAGAGAAACAGGTCAACGTCGTGATCCTGACGGTCGCGGAGGACGACGATACGGTTTATGAGGCCTTCCGGGCCGGCGCCCTCGGCTATCTCCTGAAGACGAGCACGCCGCAGGACGTCATCGAATCGATCCGGCTCGCAGCGAAAGGCGAAGCGAAGATCACGCCGCGAATCGCCACGAAGGTGCTCGAAGACTTTCGCCGAATCAGGGAAGACGAGGAGACCGACGACAGCGAATTGTACGTGCTGAGCGAGCGCGAGTCGGAGATTCTCGACCTCGTGGCGCAGGGCATGCGGAACAAGGAGATCGCGACGCGGCTTTCGATTGCGGAGAAGACGGTGAAGAACCACGTCAGCAACATTCTCAAGGCGCTCCAGGTGAACAGCCGCACCGAGGCGGCCATGAAGGCGGTCAAGGCGAAGCTCGTCGAAAAGGCGTAGATCGATGCAGTCTTCCTACGACGGCCCGCCTCGCCGCAAGTCCGGGGTCCACTGGGCTTGGATTGTCCTCGGGATCTTGGCGATTTGCGGCTGCGGGGGAGTGGGGCTTCTCGGCTCAATCCTGTTCCCGGCGTTCAGCCGGGCGCGGGCGATCGCCCAGGAGCGGCGTTGTATCTCGAACGTTCGCGTGCTTGTGGCGGCGTCTGCGATGTACGCGGAGGACTTCGACGACCATTTGCCGCCGGCATCGCTCTGGATGGATGCTCTGAAGTCGCGCGCAGATTCTCCAGGGAACTTCTCGTGCCCGTCCGTCAGCCGTCCGAACGCATTCGGGCCACGGGTTGCCGGCAAGTACGGCTATGCCTTCAACGAGGCGCTATCCGGCAAGTCGCGAAAAGGCTTCTCGGCTCAGAAATCCGAGGTTCTGATCTTCGAAAGCCTCGATGTCTCCCGGAACGCCCAGGGCGATCCGGCCACGTCGGCTCCGCCGAACCGGCACGGCAAGGGAAGGACGCAAGGTTTTACGGACGGGCATGCCGCGTTCGTCAAATCTTCTTCGTCGCCTTCCGGATCGGAGTAAATTCCCACCACTTCTTGCGCTCCCCCGTCTGCGCGTAGTGGACGACGGAGGCCATCGTGTCCCAAACGCATGGGTCTTGGCGCGTCTTCGTTTTCGCGCACAACTCGGCGTAGAGATCGTCGGCGGTGCGGGTCTTGAGGTCGTCGACGCTTCGGATGCCGAGCAGCAGGAGGTCCGCGGCACAGGCCGGGCCTATGTTCGGCATTTTCTGCAACTCTTTCAGTACGGCTCGATCATCCATTCTTCTTGGCTCCTGCCCATTGTGGCTTGCGAGTTAAAGCGCCGCATTCCGCATCGCCTCGACGGCAGCGATCGTCCTCGCTCGGCCAGAGGGCGGGTCCCACCAGGCCGATAGGACATTATGGGCGACACCCCAATCCCGGATTCGGGCGGCGGGGTAGCCCAGTTCGTCCGCGAAGGTGCGGATGCGGGCCGCCATCAATTCGGGAGTGGGCTTGAGACTGTCGCACGGGTTCCGAAGGAATGCCGTGATTTCGACGACGGGATCGGCGACGAGGCCCTTCGGATCGATCGAGACCCATTCGTCGCCCTGCTGCAAGAGGTTGTAATGATGAAGATCGCCGTAGAGCAGGCGGATCGATTGGGTCGTCGCGAGGAGGCGAACGGCCATCCGCTGGGCTTGGCGGAGGAGCGCGTCGGGAATGGTCTCAGCCTTCTCGACGGCCAGGAAGGGGCGGTACCAGTCTTCGATGAGGACCGCGCCGGGAATCGCCCGATGTTCCAGGGCCCGGATGACCGCGCTGCCGATTCGGGCCTCTTCAGTGGGATCGGTCGTGACCTCGTGGAGCATCTTGCCGGGCTGGATAAGCGGCATTAACACGGAGCCGGTTGGCACATCGTAGGCGAGGACTTCGACACCGCCCCGGCCCGAGAAGGCGAGTTGGGCTCGGAAGCCTTCGTTCTTTTCCTCATCGCAGAGAGGCACGCGGAGGACGGTTTCGTTTTTGGCGAGGAAGACCAAACAGTTCGTGGCTCCGGGAAGGACGTCGACGACCTCGACGCCAAATTTAACTTCGAGCCTGGTCGCGATTTCCATACCCGCATCAAGGTCCGCCTCCTTGGACAGGCGGCCACGGAGGGCGGTCAACTCTGGATGGCTGGGATCGACCATTCTACGGAAGCTTGAGGGGCAGAGCCTGGAGGCGAACGCCAGTGGCGGCGAAAATCGCGTTGCCGACGGCGGGGGCGATGCCGATGATGGGAGTCTCTCCGGCGCCTACCGAGGGAAGATCCTTTCGGTCGAGGAGGATGCAGTCGATGGGCGGGATGTCGGCGTAGCGCGGGACACGGTACTTCGAGAGCCGGTCGGTCAGGATGCGGCCGTGGTCGAAGTCGATCTCCTCGAAGAGAGCCCCGCCGATCCCCATGATGAGGGCTCCGACGACCTGATTCTTGAGCAGCTCGGGATTGACGATCGCGCCACATTCGTAGGCGATGACCGCCCGGACGAGCTTCGCTTCATTGCCTTCGATGGCGACTTCGGCGGCGGTGGCGACATAGCTGCCCTTCTCGGTTCCGCAGGCAATGCCACATCCATGTCCGGTCGGAGCTTTGCCCGGCCAGCCGAACTTCTCCGCGGCGGCCGTCAGGACGTTTTTCAGGCGGGGGTTCTCGATATTGGCGAGGCGGAACTGGACGGGGTCTTGGCCGAGCATGTGGGCCAATTCGTCCATATGAGTCTCGCGGGCGAAGTTATTGAAGCAGGCGGCAAGGGAGCGGTAGGAGCCTTGACGGAGTGGGGAATCGGCTTCGTGGAACTGGGCGTGTTTGGGCTCGACGGCGTAGGGTGTATCGATCGCGGCGGGGCCGGAGTTGTAGTTGTCGTGGGTCCAGCCTTGGAGTCGGCCGGCTGCGCTGACGGCGCTCGTGATCTCGACGATGCCGGCGGGCCGCAGATAAGCCCAGGTGAACTCCTCGGGCCGGGTCCAGACGATCTTGACCGGCTTGCCGGTCGCCTTGGCGATCCGCGCTGCCTCGACGGCGGTATCGCCGGTGTGCTTGCCGCCGTACCCGGAGCCGGTATCGGGCACGATCACGCGCACTTCCTTGGCCGTGAGGCCGGTTGCGGCGGCGACTTCGTCCCGGACGGCGAACGGGCGCTGGGTGCCGGTGTAGACGGTCATCCGCTTGCCATCCCATTCGGCGAGGGCGGCTCGCGGCTCCAGCGGGACATGGGCGATGAACTCGCAACGATAGGTTCCTTGCAGCGTCTTCTCGCCGGTGGCGGCGGGAGTGGCAGCATCGACGCCGCGGAGAAGGGTGAAGAGGTCGGCGTGGCCGGGCTGCTTCGTTTCCTTCCACTCGGCCTTGATCGCTTCGATCGCGGCTCTCGCCGCTCGCTCGGTCGGCGCAGCCGCGGCGACGAAGTCGCCATCGTGAACGATGCGGACGCCAGCCATGGCTTCGGCGGCCTTCGTGTCGAGCGAGGTCAAGGTAGCGCCGAAGGATGGGGGCCGGAGAACCTTCGCGTGGAGCATGCCAGGACGGGATATGTCCGACGCGTATTGGTGCTTGCCGGTGACGATTTCCTCGGCGGCGACCTTGGGCAAAGGCATGCCCATTTCCTTCCAGGCATCGGTCGGAGTTAGCGCGATGTCGTTGGAGATCGTTTTGTCGAGCGATTGGCCTTTGGCAAGCTCGCCATAGGTCGCCGAGAAGTTCGGGCCGGCGACCCGCCCATCGTGGGCCTGGAGGCTCGCTCGGTCGAGGCCGGATTTCTTCGCGGCGACGTCCACGAGCAATTCTCTTGCGGCGGCAGCGGCTTTACGAACCTGGGGCAGCATCGTCGGGGTGGTCCGGCTGCCGAAGGTGCCCATGTCGTAGGGGACGAGATCGGTATCGCCCATCACGACCTTGACGGATTCGGGCGAGACGCGCAGCTCTTCGCAAGCGGCCTGGGTGATCGAGGTGCGGGCGTTCTGGCCGACCTCGACCTTGCCGGTGAAGACGGTGACATGGCCGTTGTCGGCGATGTGCAGCCATGCGCCGATCTCCTGAGGAACCGGCGGCCCGCCCCGGCGTTGAGCCCAGGCCGCCGCGATGGCATCGGGAGCGACGGCAAGGACGAGGATGCCGCCGCCCAGCGTCTTGAGCATCTGCCGGCGGGTCAGCGTGGTGGCGCTCATTTGGGGTTCCCGGCCGCTCGCTTGATGGCGGCGATCATGCGCGGATAGCCGCCGCACCGACAGATATTGCCGTTCATGTGCTCGAAGATCTCCGCGTCGGAAGGGTGAGGATTCTTGTCGAGAAGCGCTCTTGCGGCGAGGATCATTCCGGCCACGCAATAGCCGCATTGCATCGCGCCTTCGTCGAGGAAGGCTTGCTGGACTGGGTCGAGCTTTCCGTTCTTGGGCAGGCCCTCGATCGTGACGATCTTCTTGCCTTGCGCTTCGCTGAGCGACGTTACGCAGGAGTGGATGTTTTCTCCGTCGAGGAGGATGGTGCAGGCGCCGCATTCCGATTCGCCGCAACCGTATTTGGCGCCGGTCAGTCCGAGATCGTCGCGCAAGACCTCCAGCAGGCTCGTTTCCGGGTCCGCGGCGACGTGGCGCTTAACGCCGTTGACATCGAGCGTGATGTCCATGGCTCATGGTCGAGCCTACCTTCTTTCGCGCGGGTAGGATGTTCCTCCATGTTTGCGGACGAATCCTTGGCGAAGCGGCTTGGCGCTCAGACGAAACAGTTTTTATGCCGAGTTCGGCGAAGCCGTACGGGCGGCAGGTCTGCCTGGCGAGCCTTTCCTCGACCTCGGCGATACGTGCGCTTTGTTCGCGGGCGATGGATCGCCCCTGACCCAAGCTTCCGGGACGTTCGGCGAGGAGGAGCTTCTCGCCTTGACGAGGTTCTACAGGGACCGGGCCGCCTCCTGGGAAGCCGTTCTGACGCCCTTCTCCGGAATCGAGGCGATGACGCGGTTGACGAGCCCCGATTGGGAAGCGAAGCCGATAGGCTGGGAGAGCACGCTCTATCGGCCTCTTGCGGAGCCGTTGCCGGACGAGCCGGTGTCGCCGGAGATCGAAGTCCGTGCGATCGAGGGCTCGGAACGCGTTGCCTGGGCGGAGTTGACCCAGAAGGCCTTCTTCGGCGACGAGCCGAACAAGATCGCTTCGCTACTCACCCGGCTAACGACCGGAGCGTCTTGCATCCGAGCCTACATGGCCTTTTGGAATGGGATTCCCGCCTCGGCGGCCAGCCTAACGGTTGGTCGCGGGGTGGCCGTGCTCGGCGGCGGTGGCACGGCCCCGGAGTTTCGGGGCAAGGGACTCCAGACGGCGCTGTTGCGCCGACGATTGCAGGACGCGGCGGCGGAGGCCGATATCGCGACGATAGGCGCCCTGCCGGGGTCTTCTTCGCACCGCAACGCGGAGCGATTGGGCTTCCGCATCGCCTGGTTGCAGCTTAGCTTGCGGGTTCCGGCATAGCCGAGCGCATGTCTCCGATCCCCGCCACCCCGCTAGCGCGTGGCGAGAGAACCTCGAGGCGGGAACGGCAAGCCCGGATCGCAAGGCAAGCCTTGCCGCTACGGCAGAGGTAGAGCCTACTTCGCCACTAGCCCGATACCGAGCTTGTCGCGCACGCGTTTGAACGCGCCGAGCGCGAATTCGAGGTCTTCCTGGCTGTGGGCAGCGCTGGGCATGGTTCGGATTCGGGCTTTGCCTCGGGCGACGGTTGGGTAGACGATGCTTAGGGCGTAGACGCCTTCGTCCCAAAGGGCTCGCTCCATCTCTTGGGCTTTGGCCTCGTCGCCGACGTAGACCGGGGTGATCGGGGTTTCGCTGCCCATCGTGTCGAAGCCGGCTTCCTGGAGAGCGGCCTTCCACCACTTCGTGTTATCCCAAAGCCTGCGCATCGGCTCGGGGTCGTTCTCCATGACGTCGAGCGCGGCAATCAGTGCGGCCGCGACCATCGGCGGGAGGGCGGTGGAGAAGAGGTACGGGCGGCCCCGGTTGATGAGCCACTCCTTGAGAAGAGCCGAGCCGGCGATGTAGCCACCGACGACGCCGAGAGCCTTGCTGAGGGTGCCGAGTTGGATGTCGACGCGGCCGTACAGATTGAAATGCGAAGTCGAGCCCGCGCCGTTCTTTCCGAGGACGCCGCTGGCGTGAGCATCGTCGACCATGACGAAGGCGTCGTATTGCTCGGCAAGACGGACGATGTCGGGCAAGGGGGCGATGTCGCCGTCCATCGAGAAGACGCCGTCCGTGATGATCATCCGCTTCTCGAAGTGCTGGGTCCGTTTGAGGATCGCTTCCAGCTCCTCCATGTTTTTGTGCGGGTAGACGAACCCATCGGACTTCTTGTACTGGGCGGAGCTGAGGCGGACGCCGTCGATGATGCTTGCATGGTTCAGCTCGTCGGAGATGATCACGTCCTTATCGGTGACCACGGCGGGAATCGTGCCGGAGTTGGCGGTGAAGCCGCTCGTAAAGACGAGGACGGCTTCGACGTGCTTGAAGGAGGCGAGGCGGCGCTCCAGCTCATCGTGGACGGCCATGGTGCCGCCGATCCAGCGAACCGCGCCCGCGCCAACGCCCCATTCGTCGATCGACTTTCGGGCTGCTTCCACGACCTTCGGGTGGTTGGCAAGGCCGAGGTAGTTGTTGCTGGAGAAGTTGACGACTTCCTTGCCGTTCATCTTGACCCGGCCGCCGGCCGGGCTCTCCAGAATCTTCGGGACCTTGTAAAGGTGCTGATCCTTGAGCACCTGAAGCTGAGCCTGAAGGAAATTCTGGAGGGTGGCGTTCATGGCGCTAGTTTACTGCCTGCCGCGGGCTGCGCCCGCGTCCATACTTTCGACTTCAACTTCTCCGCCCAAGAGCCATCCTGCATGCTGAACATGAGCTGGAAGCTCGTGCAACACATCGCCTAGAAGGGGCTGCGTCATTGTGTTGTCGGCGTCATCCTGAGCGTAAGAACGAGCCTCCGGCGAAGTTCTGAAGTCGAAGGATCCCCGCACAAACGGTGTGCTCGATGCGGAGGTCCTTCGATTGCGCGGCTCGCAAGACTCGCTGCTTCGCTCAGGATGACGTACCCCAAAGGTTCCGCGCAATACAATGACGCAGCCCCTGGAAGGCGATGCCACGATCTCTGCCTAGGCAGCGGGATGGCCGCTGCAGCCGATGCGCTTGCGATATCGCCCAACGAACTTCAGAAGGGCTTCGGCGACGATTCGCGCCTCTTCCTCCGTCAGTTGCGAGGCGAAATGCTCCTGAATGGCCGTACGATAGGTTGGCCAACTGGCCTCCCGCGCTTTAAGGCCCTCTGGGGTGAGGACGGCGTAGGCGACGCGGCGATCGGCCCGGCAGCCTTCACGCCGGATATAACCTTTCGCTTCGAGGCGGTCGACGAGACGGGTCAGGCCGCTTTTGCTGAGGAGAACCTGATCGGCCAGCTCGCTCATCTTGAGCTTCTGATTCGGCGCGTCTTCGAGAGCGAGCAAAGCATCGTACCAATCCAGAGGCAGCAGGTCCGCCTGGGCCATCTCCTTATCGATCTGCTCGACCAGAGTCGCGTGGGCTAGCAGCAGCCCTTTCCAAGCTTCTAATCCTTGCTTTGAGAGCTCCGTCGTCATTTGTCGGTTCCTATTCTAATACGCTTCAGAAATTGATGTTGCAATGGTTGCGTATACAATAATTACGAGATGCGCAAGGAACCAAGTATCGCCATCTCCGATCGGTAGGACAGGAGACCCAATGAAGAAGATTCTCGCAACGACGAATAGCGCCTTGCCCTTGATTCTACGGATCGCGCTTGGCGTCGTCATGCTGCCTCATGGGCTTCAGAAGACCTTCGGCTGGTTCGGGGGCTACGGGTTTTCGGCGACGATGAACGCGATGTCGGCGCACTATCCCGCCATCCTCGTCTTCCTCGCCATAGCGGCTGAGTTCGCCGGATCGCTTGGGTTGTTGACGGGATTTCTCACCAGGATCGCAGCCTTCGGAATCCTCTGCAATATGCTCGTGGCGATCTTCGGCGTCCACCTGAAGAACGGGTTCTTTATGAACTGGACGGGGAAGCAGGTGGGAGAAGGGTTCGAATTTCACGTGCTCGTGATCGCGATCTGCGTCGGCCTGATGATCTGCGGAGGCGGCAGGGCATCGGTGGATCGGTTAATCACTCAGGGATCGAGCGAAGCATAATAACCCATGCCCATTCTCGAAGTGCGCGATCTCGAGGTCGCGTTCGGACCGACCAAGATTCTGCACGGCGTCAATTTCGACCTGGAAGCCGGGCAGACGTTGGGAGTGGTCGGCGAATCGGGCTGCGGGAAGTCGATCACCGGTTTCACGATCATGGGCATGTTGCCTGCGCCGGGCCGGATCGTGAAGGGCTCGATCAAGCTTGATGGGCGGGAGCTCGTTGGGCTTAAGGAACGAGAGTATCGAAAGATTCGAGGCGAGCAGATTGCCCTCGTGATGCAGGACCCGTTCACCTCCCTGAACCCGATGATGCGGGTCGGCGATCAGATTGCGGAGGCGATTCTGCTTCATCAGGAAGTCGATAAGCGAACCGCGCGGAAGCAGGCGATCGAGATTTTGGAGCAGGTAGGCGTGCCCGCGCCGGAGAGCTCGGCGCGGAAGTATCCGCACCAGATGTCGGGCGGGCAGCGGCAGCGCGTGGTGATCGCGATGGCCTTCGCCTGCCGGCCGAAAGTTCTGATCGCGGACGAGCCGACGACCGCGCTCGACGTGACGCTCCAGGCGCAAATCCTCCGCCTCATTCAGGAATTGCAGGAAAAAGAGGGCGCCGCCGTCATGCTGATCTCCCACGACATCGGAGCGATCGCGTCGATTTCCTCTCGGATCGCGGTTTTCTACGCGGGACGGATCGTGGAGACGGGGCCTGCGGCCGACGTCTTGCAGCACGCGGCGATGCCGTATACGCGGGCTCTCCTCAACGCTTTGCCGCAGCCCGGAAAGAAGCGACTGGAGTCGATCTCCGGTCAGCCACCGGATTTGGCGAAGCTGCCGCCGGGCTGCTCCTTCGCGCCCCGTTGCCCGCTCCGCTTTGGGAAGTGCGAGCAGGAGCCCGGATTGTCGCCGGTCGCGCCCGACCACAAAGCGGCGTGCTGGCTGGCCGACAAGGTGAAGGACATGCCGCTCGGCCAGGGATTACAAGTCGGATAGGAATTCGACGGCATGCTTGGGTGGCTTGAAGAGCCAAGCGATGAGCCCGCCGACGATTCCGAGCCCGCCTCCGAAGGCGAGAATCTTGAGGAACCCGTCGACGCTCATGCCGATGACGACGGCGCCGGGGATGAAGAGGGCGATCGCGGCCCAAGTGAGGACGAGCTTGCCCCACACTCTCGGCCGGACCTCCTGGCCCCGGACGATGTCGAGCATGTAGGGGCGCTGGCACTTCGTGCAGAAAACTTCGTGGGGCTCATTCCGGTTTCCACAACTCGGGCAGACAAAGGACTTGGCATCCGTTTGGGTCGGCGTATTCTTCCACCGCTGCAGCAAGGCGTCTTCGCGGTAGAAGACGTCGCGCATCGACCGGTTCTGGACGTCGTCGCGCTGTGCGCTGAGGCCTTGGAGGGTGCTTTCCATCAGATTGATGCCTTGGATTGGGAACTGATGGGCATAGAGCTGCTTGGCGAGCTCGATCTTCGCGGCGAAGTTGTCCGGGCGCATTTGGATCGCCGCGTAGCTCCTGGCGATCTGGTTCGCCTCGATTCCCCTAAGCTCGAATTCCTCCAGCTTCTGCTCGGCGTAAGGGAACAGGGCCATCAGGGTCAGGGCCATGACGAGCACGATTCCGGGCACCGCGGGAAATGGAGCCTTGATCGCGAGGACCATGGAGAACATGACCATGACGAGCGCGGCGAACCCGGCGAGAAAGGGGATGTCGCCATCTACCATCTTGTAGATAATGAGGAGCACGGCGATCCCGAGCACGACCCCGCACGCGACCGCGATGAGAAATCCGGAAACTGCGTCGTCGAATGGCATGGCTTAATGCCATGACGCGGCGAGACAGCCTGTTTGCTCACACATTCTTGGCCGCGTTCGGGTAAGCATGCTCCCAACTTGCACCGTACGACGACTCTCGACACCGGCTGGGAATTCGCACGCTCCGAATGGCTCGCCGGCCTTCCGTTTGGATATATGCGGTCGCCGCGCTGGCTTCCCGCGACGGCGCCCGGCTACGTCCATCTCGATCTCGTCGCGAACGGGATCATCCGCGACCCTTTCGAGGAGATGGCCGAATTGGGCTGCCAATGGGTGGACGAGTGCGATTGGTGCTATCGCACCCAGTTCTCTTGGAGTCCGTTGGCCGGGGCGGAGCGGCGACTCTTGCGGTTCGACGGGCTCGATACGGTTTGTACGATCTTCCTGAACGGACAGGAGATCGGGCGGCACGACAACATGTTCTTGCCCTTCGAGATTGATGTTTCCGACGTTTTGATCGAGGGGGAGAACGAGCTGCGGGTCGACTTTCAGTCGGCGGCTCGGGTTGGGCGTGAGCGGCGGGCGACTTATTTTGCCGAGAACGGGATCGCGGGCGACGTTCTCAATTTCGAGGAGCGAGCCTTTGTCCGGAAGGCGCAGTACATGTTCGGTTGGGATTGGGGGCCGAGGCTTGTTTCCTGCGGGATTTGGAAGCCGATCCGGTTGATCGAGGGAGACGCGGCTTCCGATTTTGGGAGGCAATCGCCGCCTCGGGTCGCGCTGCGGCGGGAGGCGGACGCTTTCGGGGAATCGTTCGAATTCATCGTGGACGGAAAGCCGTTTTGGGCGCGCGGGGCGAATTGGATTCCGATCGATTCGTTTCCATCTCGCTCGGAGGGTTTACGGGAGCTTTTGCTGTCCTTCAAGGCGATGAACTTCAACATGCTCCGGGTTTGGGGCGGCGGGCTCTACGAGAGCGATGAGCTTTACGACCTGTGCGACGAACTGGACATCCTCGTCTGGCAGGATTTCGCCTTCGCATGCAGCTATTCGCCGGATGATGAGGCGTTCGCGGAGCAGATTCGGAAGGAGGCGACCTATCACGTCAAGCGGCTGCGGCGTCATCGTTGCCTCGCGCTTTGGTGCGGGAACAACGAGAACCTGACGATGTGGGAAGGGAAGTGGGGCGGCGACGACAAGCAGTCGTCACGCTTCCACGGTGAGCGGATTTGGAACGAGGTGCTGCGCGAGGTGGTCGCAGAGCATGATCCGGGGCGGGTTTACATTCCGACCTCCCCGATTGGCTCTCCGCCAGGCAAGACCGACTGCAACGCGGGGGGTTACGGGGACTCGCATTATTGGGACGTCTGGCATGGACGGGGGGATTGGGTCCACTATTCCGACTCGACGGCTCGCTTTTCGAGCGAGTTCGGGTTTCCGTCGAGCTGCGGGATGCGGGCTTGGGAGCGGGTGCGGCCCTCCACCCCCCTACCCCCCTCCTCATTTTCCCGCGTTGTGGGCGTGGAAGCTCCGGCAGTCTCGCGCCACGAGGAAAACAAGGAGGGGGGCCTTTCGCCGGTGGCTCCGGTCGTCCGGTGGCATGACAAGACGGGGAGGCCCTTTTCGTATTGGCTGGAGTTGTTGACGAAGCACTATCCGGAGCCGAGGGACCTCGACGAGTGGATCTACTACTCCCAGCTCAATCAGCGGGACGCGATGCGGCATGCGGTCGAGCATTACCGGCGGTCCGAGTTCTGCAAGGGCACATTGATCTGGCAGGCGAACGACTGCTGGCCGGTGCAGAGCTGGTCGCTGATCGATAGCGAGGGAGGCTGGAAGGCGGCGGCATATGAGTTGGAGCGGCTGTACGACGACTGTCTTCTCAGCTATGAGCGGGTCGGCGATACGATGCGGGTTTGGGGAATCAACGATGGCGAGGATGTCTGGGAGATCGCCGGATGGGAGCGCGTCGGGGCTTACGACTCTCTTAGCGGCGAGCAGCTTTTTTCCGTGCCGATTCCGGCCGTCACTCTCCGGGGCTGCGAACGGCGGGTTCTTCTGGCGATCGATGTTTCGGAACTCAGTCCGACGCGCACGATTCTTTGCGCGAATACGGCGTTCGACCCGGCGCGGCTGCTATGCGAGCCGAAAGACTTGGAGCTTGCTCGGCCGACGATCCGAGCACGGATCGAGCGGGACGGAGTGCTCGAGGTCGTTACCGACGTGCCGGTCGTCGATCTCTACCTGTGGGATTCGACGGGCGGGGCCGACTTCCGCGTTCGGCCGCAGGGGACGCCGGGCGGCAATTTCCGCACGTTCGAGACGTCTTGTCCCTGGTCTTACACCTATTCGGGAACGATTGGGAGGTTGATGGGCCGGTCGCTGGCCGGCGTCCACGAAATCGAAATTGTGGACGGGCCGATTTGGCCGTAGTTTGGAGACCCGGTTACGAGTTTGCGGCTCGGATCGCTCTCAGTCGTTTCATGATCGAGCCTAGGTCGATCTTGACTCCGAGGCCGAAGGCGTCGTGAAGCTCCTTGTAGATCGCGTAAAGTTCGTCGTAGGCGGCGCGGTGGGCGGGGATCGGCGTGTAGATGGTGTCTTTGACGCCGGTCATTTTGGCTACGGCGGAGGGGACGTCCGGGAAGGCGCCGCCGGCGACCGCGCCGAAGATGGCCGCGCCCAAGGCGCAGGTTTGGGCGGAGCGGCTGATCTTCATCGGTCGGTTGCAGATGTCGGCGTAGATCTGCATCGTCAGTGGGCTCTTCTCCGCGATGCCGCCGCAGTTCACGATCTCCTCGACGCGGATGCCGTATTCCTCGAAGCGCTCGATGATCCGGAGTGCGCCGAAAGCGGTGGATTCGATGAGGGCGCGATAGACCTCGGGCGCGGTGGTGTGGAGGGTTTGGCCGACGAGGAGGCCAGTGAGCTGAGGATCGACGAGGATCGTGCGGTTGCCGTTATTCCAGTCGAGGGCGACGAGGCCGCTTTCGCCCGGCTTCAACTCAGCGGCAGCCGCCGACAGCTTTTCGTGGGCGTCGAGGCCGGCGTATTCGGGCGGGCAAAGGCGCCGGACGAACCAATTGAACAGGTCGCCGACCGCGGACTGGCCGGCTTCGAGGCCGTACATGCCGGGCAGGACCGTGTCGTGGGCGATCCCGCACAATCCGGGCACGTCGGGTAGTTCGCGGTCATAGGGCGCGACCATGATGTCGCAGGTGCTCGTGCCCATGATCTTGACGAGCGTGCCGGGCTTGATGCCGGAGCCGACCGCGCCCATGTGGGCGTCGAATGCGCCGACGGCGACGGGAGTTCCGGATTTCAGTCCGGACTTTGCGGCGACTTCCTCGGTCAGGTAGCCCGCGACCTGATCGCTCGGGCAAACGTCGGTGTAGAGCCGGTCGTGAAGCGCGGCCATGCCCGGCGAGAGCTTGGCGAGGAATTCCTTGGAAGGAAGCCCGCCCCATGCCGGATTGTGCATCGCCTTGTGGCCGGCCGCACAGGAGCCCCTGGCGGTCCGGGAGGGATCGGTCTGTCCGGTCAGGAAGGCGGGGATGAAGTCGGCGCACTCGATCCAGCTATGGGCGGCGGCAAAGACTTCGGGCGCGACCCGTTCGCAGTGGAGGATCTTTGAGAAGAACCATTCGGAAGAGTAGGTTCCGCCGCACTTGGCGAGATAAGGCTCGCCGTTTTCTCGGGCCTTATCGGTGATCTCTTTGGCTTCGGCGAAGGATGTGTGGTCCTTCCACAACCAAGCCTGGGCGGCGAGGTTGTCTCGGAACTCCGGCTTGCAGCCGAGGGCGACGCAATGCTCGTCGACGGGTAACGGGGTCGAGCCGGTCGTGTCGACACCGATGCCGACGATGTCTTCCGGCGAAACCTGACTCTTGCCGAGAGCGCCGAGCACGCAATCGTAGAAGCCGTCGATATAATCCTGCGGATTCTGGCGAGCCAGATCGGGATCGCGGGCATCGAGCAGGATGCCGTCCTGGCCGGAGAGATAATTGGAGACGTGGGTCGCCACTTCCTCGCCAGTCGCGATATCGACGATGAGGGCGCGCACGCTGTTCGTGCCGTAGTCGAGACCAAGTGCGTATCTGCTCATTTGAACGATCTCATCAACGGGTTCTCGCATGAGGTGGATCTACAAGGACGCGACTTTCGAGATCCCTCGGGCCTCGGGATGACAAAAAATAGGGAATGACACGTTCTCACTGGTGGTGGTAGACCTCCCAACCGAGATAGTTGGAAAGGGCCTCGTTTACGCCGGCCGAATATTGGGACAGATTGGCGGCGACGTGATGCTCGAAGCCGTTTCGGCAGATGAACTGGAGGAGGTTCTGCAGGTTCGGCACCTCGACGACGCCGAAGCCGCCGAACGTGTTGAGGAGATCGTTGGTCAGCGTTCCTTCGCCGACATAGGCGGCGATCTCGCCGAACTCGTCGATGGTCGAGACGCGGCAGTAGGTGAAGGGGCCGGGGCGCATACGGCCGACGATCGTGCCGAAGGTGTTGTCCTTGCCGACGGTGCCGGCAATGATTTCCTGGTAGTCCATCTTCTGCTCGGCGAAAACGTCCTTCGGCAAATTCGAGCAATGGAAGACGACGGCCTTGTTCGGATCGGTCCCGTAATTGTTGTTCCAGTCGAGGAGAGCCGACGGGGTTCCGGAGGCGAGCTGGAGCAGGTACATGCTGACGGTTCCGGCGATGTCGGTCTCGCAGGCGCTCGCCATCAGGCCGTTCGACATCATCGACATAAGCGTGCAGGGAACGACACCGTAGAACTCCTCCAGCGAGGTCCAGCATTGGACGGCGGTGGCGACCAATTCGAGGTCCGTCATCCAGCGGTCGATGACGACGCCGAGCTTGGCCATCTTGGTGAGGCTTTCTTGGGGCACGCCTTCGACACTCGTATAGGAGCGGATGCGGTCCAGCTTCTCGGTGACGGCAGAGTCTGCGTCCGTCAGCTTGTTGGCTCGGCCGAGGGCTTCTGAGAGGTCGAGAGTTTCGACGCTGATTCCGGCTCGCTCGAGGAGCTTTTCGCTGTACCGGACGGTGTTGAAGGCGGTTGGGCGCGCACCAAGAGCGCCGATGCGGGCGCTCTTCAGGCCCTTGGCAATCCGGCAGGTGGCGGCGAACTGCTTCAGATCGTCGCGAAAACTTTGCGAAGTGGGATCGACGGTATGGAGGGTAGTGAGGCTGTACTTGATGCCGTACTGCTTCAGGTTGTTGCAGGCGGACATCTTGCCGCAGAAGCTATCACGGCGGTCGGCGATGGTCATGCGCTTCGTATCGTCCCCGAAGGCGTGGACGAGGACGGGGACACTCAAGCCGGAATAGCGGATGGCGTTGGCGATGGCGCGCTCGTCGCCGAAGTTGGGCAAGGTGACGAGGATGCCGTCGATCTTATCGGCATTCGCCTTGAAGAGATCGCCGCAGGCCTTGGCCTCGGCGAGTGATTCGATGGAACTGCCGGGAGAGAATTCCTCGGGGAGAAGGACGACGTCGAAGCCCTCCTCTTCGAGCACTTTCAGGATCGTCTTCCGGCCTTCGACGCAGAGGTGGGTGGGGAAAAAGCCGCGGTTGCCAACGATGACTCCGAGAGTTGTACGTCTTGCCATGAGAATTGCACAAGCATACAACCTGGGCTGGCAGTATGCTTATCCCGGATTTGGAATACTGCGAACTGAAAGAACGAGCCTGCGCCGTGAACCAGGCGATCGGGGCAGTCGGCCTCGCTAACCTCACCTGGGGCAATGCGAGCGCCTACGATCCGGATGCCGGCGTTATGGCGATCAAGCCGAGCGGCGTCCCTTACAGCCAGCTTACGCCGGATCACATGGTTCTCGTGAGCCGGGATGGGGAAGTGATCGGCGGTGGCCTCAAGCCTTCCTCCGATTCGGTGACTCATCTCGTCCTCTATCGGGCCTTCGAGCACGTTCATGGGATCGTGCATTCCCACTCGACCTTTGCCACGGCTTGGGCGCAGGCTTGCCTCGCGATCCCTTGTTTAGGCACAACCCACGCCGACCATTTTCGGGGGCCGGTACCGGTGACGCGGGATTTGACGGACGAGGAGATTGCCTCGGACTACGTGGGCAATACCGGTCTCGTCGTCGTGGAGGCGGCCGTCGATTCGGAAGGCGTCCCGGCCGTGCTGGTCGCTCGGCATGCGCCGTTCGTCTGGGGGCACTCGATCGAGGAGGCTCTGGAGAACGCAATCGCCTTGGAGCACGTCGCGGAAATGGCGCTGACGACCTTGAGTCTGAATTCGGCGGTGAGCCCGATGCCGTCGGCGCTTCTCGCCCGGCACTTCGAGCGAAAGCATGGGCCGGCGAAGACGTACGGACAGTAGGACGCAGCGTGCCTATGTTCCTCCGTGGCCGATCTTCTTAAAACCGCAGACGAATGCTTCCGGCAAACGGCGGCTGGTCGTGCTAGCCTTGAGAGGTGACGAGCCTTCTTTTGGCCATGGCCATCGCTTCTAGCCCCGATACCGTTCGTGTGACGCTCGATCCGCTTTGCCCAGGCCGGATCAGCGGGATGCAGTGCGGGCAGTTCATCGAGTATTTGTGCAACCTCGTGCCGGGGATGTGGTCCGAGAGGCTTTACGACGGTAACTTCGAGGGACTGAGCCCGTACAAGTTCGATTTCATCGCCCAAAGCGACTTCAAGGAGAAGCCGTGGGTTCCCTGCGGCGCCGTGAACCGGGCCGACTTCAGCCTCGATACGAAAGACCCGGTGAACGGGCAGACGTGTCAGAAGATCGCGGTGGAGGGCGGAACGCCTTGCACGGTTGGGATTTCGCAGGAGGGGCTTTTCCTCGATCCGGGCGATCCGTGCCGGCTGAGCGTATGGCTGAAGCAGGATGGGATCGCCGGGCCGGTGAAGGTCCGGTTCAGCGAGCGGGGTACACCCCTTGCTTCCTGCGAGTTTAACCCCGGCCATGCTTGGAAGCGGTACGAAGCGACCATCTCCCCGAGCGCGCGGTCGACGGAAGCGACGATCAGGATCGAGTTCCGGGGACCTGGAACGCTTTGGGTGGACGCGGCTTCGCTGATGCCCATCCGTACGGTTGGCGGTTGGCGGCCGGATGTGGTCAAGGCTTTGAAGGAGCTGAAGCCGGGGGTTATCCGCATCGGCGGCTCGGTGATGGACGATCCGAATCTCGGCTCTTTCGAATGGAAGGACACGATCGGCGATCCCGACCGGCGCACGCCGTTCCGGGCCTGGGGCGGGCTTCAACCGACGGGGCCTGGATTGGAGGAGTTTGTGCAACTTTGCCGTGCGGTGGATGCGGAGCCGCTGATCTGCGTGCGGACGCGCGCGAAGACGCCGAAGGACGCAGCCGAAGAAGTGGAGTATTTCAACGGCGCAGTTTCCACCCCGATGGGCGCGCTGCGGGCGAAGAACGGGCATCCGGAACCGTACCATGTGAAATATTGGCAGGTCGGGAATGAGCGTTGGGGCGGCGAATACGAGGCTCAACTTCCCGAGTTCTGCAAGGCGATGAAGGCGGTCGATCCCACGATTTCGCTGATGTCCTCCTTCCCGACGGAAGGCGTGCTGCGAGGTTCGGGCGGACTGCTCGACTACGTCTGCCCGCACCACTACGACTGCGAAAACCTTGCCGCGGAGAACGAGGATTTCCAGAATATCCGCCAGATGATCGCGGCCTTCGCGCCGGGACGGCCGATCAAGGTTGGCGTCACCGAGTGGAACACGACGGCGGGCGATCGCGGCCTGAAGCGGGCTCGGTTGTGGACGCTGGAGAACGCATTGGCCTGCTCGCGCTACCAGAATTTGATGCACCGGAACTGCGACCTCGTAGAGATCGCGAACCGATCGAACTTGACCAACAGCTTCTGCTCTGGGATATTGCAGACGGACAGCGCCCGGCTCTACTTGACGCCGACCTACTACGCGCAGAAGCTGTACGCGAACTACGCGGGAACACGGCCATTGAAGATCGACCCGCCCCCGCCGTTGACGGAGGGTCTGGATATCAGCGCGACTCTTTCCGAGTCTGACGACACGCTGACCTTGTTCGTCGTGAACGAGTCGATGGAGACGGTTTCCCGCCACTTCGATCTGCCGGGCGATTGGAAGGATGCCGAGGTGTGGACGCTTGCGGATACGAAGAAGGCGGACGAACCGGACGCCACGAACTCGTTCGACGATCCGAGACGGATCGTGCCGGCGTCATCTCGGGCGAAGGTGGGAGGAAGCGTGATGGATTATCAATTCTCGCCTTTGAGTTTGACGGTGCTCGTCTTACGGCGGTGAAAATTAGCGTCCATGGACGCCCATCGGCGGTTCGAAGGGTATTGAACCGCAGATAAGCGCAGATGAACGCAGATGGAATACTGGTCGTCTATTGCGCCGTGGCAGCGCTTCGGGCTAACCGATCTGTAGCAGGTTCAGGGCGAACCAATGCTTCGTATCGTGCCAGGTGTGGCAGACCATTAGGCCGGCGTCGTGGCAGATGGCGGCGAAGGCCATTGGGCTCCATTTGTGAGAGTTCTCTGTGTGGATGTACTCCCCTTCGCGAAAGGTGAAGCTTTCGCCGAGGCCGTCGATGGCGACGATCTGATCCTGCTTCGAGACGAGACGCATTTCGATCCGCGAGCGCTCTTCGATCCATGGGGCGTGGTGCTCGAAGAGGCTCAGATCGAAGTGGCCGCATAGCTCGCGGTTGATTCGGACGAGGATGTTCTTGTTGAACTGGGCCGTGACTCCCTCGGCGTCGTTGTAGGCGGGCTCGACGATCGACGGGGACTTCTTGAGATCGACGCCGACGAGGAGGCGGTCCTGGGGACGCATCGTCTCGCGGATACAAGTGAGGAAGGCGACCGCTTCGTCGAGCTCGAAATTGCCGATCGTGCTGCCCAGGAAGAGAAAGAGGCGGCTGCCGTTATGATGGGGCAGGCGCTTCAGGGCGTCGAGATAATCTCCGGCGAGGGCCGTGACGCGGAGACCGGGAACGTCGGCGAGAAGCTCTTCCGAAGATACGCGAAGGAACTCGGATGAAATGTCGATGGGCACGTATTCGACGTCGTCCTGTCGCTCGACGGCGGCCCGCAGGATCAGCCGGGTTTTCTCCGAGCTTCCGCTTCCGAATTCGACGATCTGAAAATCGGCGCCTCCGGCCGCCACGATCTCTCCCGGATAGCGCTCGAGAATCTCGGTTTCGCAGCGGGTCAGGTAGTACTCGGGCAGCCGCGTGATCCGTTCGAAGAGGCGCGAGCCGTCGATGTCGTAAAAGAATCGGCTTGGGAGCTCCTTCTGGCGACGGGCCAGCCCTCGCTTGACGGCGACGGAAAGGGACTCTTCCTGGTGCGAGGGCGGGACTTGGATGAACCGCAGGCTGGCTTCCATGGCTGTTTCAGATTCCTCGCGCCGCCCATCTTGTTCCAGAAAGTGCAACATCCTTGATGTTATGAGACGTTTCGGTACATGCATGTCGATCCCCTTATAGGACTTTCAACGAGGTGGGCCCGCCAGTTATCCCATTACGTTAACGTCGCTGGGTCCATTTCCGCACTCTCTTGGCATCCTCATTGCCTGGTCGAGCGTAGAACTTGAAGGTTCATGCGACAGCGCTACACGCCCTCCAATCCCGAGCACGACAAACTCCACAAGCTGACCTGGTCGTCGGTCAAGCGCCTCCTGAAGATGGCGGCGCCGTATAAGTTTCAACTTGCCCTCGGCACCGTCTTGATGCTCGGCTCGGCCCTCGCCAACCTAAGCCTGCCGCTTGTGATGCGCTACGCGGTCGACCAGGTCAGCAAGTCCCTTTCGGTGGCGGAACTGAATCGTTACGCGCTGATGGTGGTAGGGATCGTTCTCCTGTCGGCTGTGTTCGGCTTCTTCCAGTACGTCCTGATCGCGGTGACCGGTCACCGGATCGTTTGGGAGATGCGGCTGAAGCTGTTCTCCCACCTTGACCGGCTGCCGGTCGTTTACTTCGACAAGACGCGGTCCGGCGACCTGACTTCGTATCTCAGCAACGACGTCGGCATGGTTCAGCAGACGCTCACGAGCGATATTTCGAGCGTGCTCCCGAACATCGTGACGCTGATCGGCGGGATCGTGCTCGCTTTCGTGATCGACTGGGAGTTGTGCCTCATTTCGGTCGGGCTGCTCCTTATGGTGATGATGTTCTTCGTCGTCTTCGGGCGGAAGGTGCGCAAGGTGACGCGCGCCTCGCTGGACGCGTTGAGCGATGCGATGGGAGCGATGACGGAGGCTCTTTCGAACATCCGGCTCGTCAAGGCGTTCGTGCGGGAGGAGTACGAGGACGACCGGGCGGACACGAAGCTGAAAACCGTCTTTGGGCTCAACGTGAAGGTTTCGTATGCGGAAGCGGCGATGATGACGGTCGCGACGGCGGGATTCCTGGGGCTGATCATCGGCGTGATCTGGTATGGCGGCGTCAACATCCTCGCCCATCGGGAGAGCTTCGGCTCCCTGATCGGCTTCTTCGCGGCGATCATGATCATCGCGGGGCCAATGGGCTCGCTTGCCCAGCTCTATACGCGCCTGCAAAGAGCCATCGGAGCTTCCGACCGAATCTTCGCGATCCTCGACGAGCCGGCGGAGGAGATCGACTCGCCCGTCGCGGTCGGGTTCCCCGCCCGGTACGACGAAATCAAGTTCTCGCGAGTGGAATTCTCCTACGTCCCGGACGTTCCCGTACTGACCGGCCTGAATCTCAGCCTCCCGGTCGGGAAGGTGACGGCGATCGTCGGCCACAGCGGCGGCGGCAAGACGACGCTGGCCTCCTTGCTATACCGCTTCTACGAGGCGCAAGGCGGGGATATCCGGATCGGCGACGTGCCGATTCGCAGCATGCGGCGGAAGGAGCTTCGCGAGCACATCGGCCTGGTGCCGCAGGAGACGATCCTCTTCAACGCGACGATCCGCGAGAATATCCGCTACGGGCGGCTCGATGCGACCGACGCGGAGGTCGAGGAAGCGGCGAAGGCGGCGAATGTGCATGAATTCGTCGCCGGCTTCCCGCAGGGATACGAGACGATGATCGGGGAGCGGGGGATCACGCTTTCCGGCGGTCAGAGGCAGCGCGTCGCAATTGCGCGCGTGCTGCTCAAGGACCCACACATCCTCGTTCTCGACGAGGCGACCTCGGCCCTCGATACGCGCTCGGAAGCCTTGGTTCGCGAGGCGCTGGAGCATGCGATGGAGGGGCGGACGACGATGGTTATCGCGCACCGGCTGTCGACGATCCAGGACGCGGACCAGATTGCGGTCCTCGACGACGGGCGAATCGTCGAGCTTGGAACACATACCGAGCTTCTGAAGCTTGGCGGACGCTACGCGGAGCTGCACAACCTGATGCCGGCGTGACCCTCCCGCCGCTCGAAGGTTACTCTTCGGACTTGTCGTCTGAGACGTTGCTCTGGGTGTAACCGGCGTCGGTCGCTTGGTCGATGGATCGGAAGAAAACCTTGCGGTCGTCGGGGATGTTAGCGGCGGCCTTGCCGACGTTCTTGTATACGACCTTGGTTTGCGAGTCTCCGACGTACGCCTGGATTTGGGCATCTTTGAGCCCCTTGCACCCGGCGAGCAAGCATGCGACGACAACAATCCACTTCCTCATGAACGCAAGGACGTTGCAGGTCGGGAAAGCGGCGCTCTATCGAATATGAAGGAAGCCCATGACGGAGTCGATCGCCGCCTCGATGCGTGTGCGAGGCGAGCTTGCGATCACGATGACGGAATCGTGAGAAGGCGGCTCTTTGACGATCTGACGGCCAAGCGAGTCGACAAAGCCGCCCTGAATCACGACGATCTCGTGGCCGTCCGGACTTCGCATGCATTCGAGGCTCGAGCTCGTCACTATGACCCGGCTCGGGCCGAGGCCCTGGCCCGAAGATTCGGCCAGCCGGAGCCCGCCGGCCGGAAAGCGCGTTTTCAACGAGGCCTGGAGTTTGCCGAGCATCGCGGCCGGGAGGATCATGGCCTGGCGATGGCCGCCAACGCTTAGGCCAAGGCTCGGAGCCGGGGACCCAGGAGCGAGGGTGCAGGCGACATGCTCGGGATGGAACTGCTCGAGAAAATCGAAGGCGGGATCGGGCCGGCTGCCGCTCGCAAGGAACAGGGCGGCGGCGCCGACGACGACCAAAACGGGAATACCGATCCACAGGAGCTTGCGCCGCGCCATCGATGTTCAGTCTATGACGAGTCCGGCTATAGTGGTAACCGGCATGCAGAAATGGCTGGTAATTGTAGTGGCAGCGCTGCTAAGCGCGAGTGCGATGGGATCGGGAACTCCTTCGAAACATCAGGCAAACGGGCTGAAGAGGGAAACGAAGGCGGAGAAGGACAAGCGGATGAAGTGGTGGCGCGAGGCGCGCCTCGGCATGTTCATCCACTGGGGCCTATATTCGATTCCGGCCGGATCCTGGGATGGGAAGACGAACTATGCCGAGTGGATTCGGGAGGAGGCCCACATCCCCGTCGGCGAATATGAGAAGCTGAAATACCAGTTCGATCCGGTGAAGTTCAACGCCGATGCCTGGGTCAAGATGGCGCGCGACGCGGGGATGAAGTACATCGTCATCACGACCAAGCACCATGACGGCTTCAATCTTTTCGACTCGCCGCTGACCGATTGGAATGTTGGCCATACGCCGTTCAAGCGGGACATCATGGCCGAGATGGCGAAAGCCTGCAAGAAGTACGGGATCAAGATGTGCTGGTACCACTCGATCATGGACTGGCACCACCCGGACTATCTGCCGCGCCGGTCCTGGGAGGTCGCGACGCGTCCGGCGGACGGGGCCGATTTCCGCAAGTTCGTCAAGTATCTCCGCGAGGAGGTCACGTGGCTGCTGACCCACTACGGCCCGATCGGGGTGATGTGGTTTGACGGCGAATGGGAGTCGACCTGGAACGCGAAAGACGGCGATGCTCTCTATGCACTGTGCCGCAAGTTGCAGCCGAACGTCATCGTCAACAACCGGGTGACGGTCGGCAGGGCCGGGGTCGAGGATGCGAATTCCATGCAAGCGGGCGACTTCACGACGCCCGAGCAGTACATCCCGCCGACGGGTCTCGGCGACGTGGACTGGGAGACCTGTATGACGATGAACGACCACTGGGGCTACAACTCGCACGACAAGAACTGGAAATCGTCGGAAACCCTCATCCGAAACATCGTCGACATTGCCTCGAAGGGCGGCAACTACCTGCTCAACGTCGGTCCGCGTTCGGACGGAACCTTCCCACCGGAAGCGGTCCAACGGCTTCACGACATCGGCGCCTGGATGAACGTGAACGGCGATGCGATCTACGGGACGAAGGCTTCGGTCTTCGAGAAGTTGCCATGGGGGCGCTCGACGACGAAGGCGATGGGCGGCCGAACGATGCTTTATCTGCACGTCTTCGATTGGCCGAAGGATGGGAAGCTGGTCGTCCCGGGGATTGGGAATACGCCAATCTTCGCCCATCTCATGGGTCGCAGGCAGAAGCAGAAGGTGGAGCGAGCTGGGCCGAATCTGGTGATCCGGGTTCCCGCGAAAGCCCCCAATCCCATTTGCTCGGTTGTGGAACTGGAGGTGTCAGGCAAGCCGATTATCTATAACGCGCCGAAGATCACCACGCCGAGCGCGATGCTTGTCGACGGGACGGTAGCTCGGATCGACAGCGGCTCGAAGGAGCTTCAGGTCCGATGGACTTCGGACGGCTCCGATCCAACCGCGAAGACCGGCCGGGCCTACGCACAGCCGATACGCATCGACCGCACGATGACGCTGAAGGCAGCCTCTTTCCATCACGGCAAGCGGGTTTCGGCGGTCACGTCGATGCGGTTCGAGAAGGTCGAGCCGAATCCGGCGGTGGAGTCCGGTTCGCAGCCCGGACTCCTTTGCGAGGAATACAAAGGCTCGTGGGACAATGTGCCCGACTTCGATTCCTTGACGGCTCGAAGCACACGCCCGGCCGAAGCGGTGACCGTCGGCAATTCGAAAGAGGAGGACTGGGGCATGCGGTTCAGCGGTACGATCACCGCTCCCAAGGATGCCGTCTATACGTTCGCCCTCGGTTCGGATGACGGCTCGAAGCTCTGGATCGACGGGAAGGTCGTCGTCGATAACGACGGCCTGCATAGCGGCCAGACGAAGCTGGGGCAGGTGGCGCTGGCGAAGGGAGCGCACAAGATCGTGATCGGCTGGTTCAACAAATCGGGCGGGCTCGATCTGTCTCTTCAGTGGGCGCCGATCGGGGGGAAGCTGCACAAGGCGCAGGGGATGGAATTAAGACATTAGCGGTGTGACGCCATCGGCCCCTGGAGGCAAAAGAAAAGGGCTCAGCGCAGAAGCGCCGAGCCCCCATGGTTTCGGGCCCTCGCTAGGGATGCGTGATGATCCAGTTCGTCTTGTCGATGCGGAGCACCCAGTTCAAGCTCGGCAAGTAGGACTTGAACGCCGACACGCGAGCTTTGACGTGGCGGGTCGACTGATTCACGTACTTGCTCGGCGAGCTTGTGACCGTGATGTTGTAGGTCTGGTCACTGACCGGCAGATTCTCCGTATCGATCAGGTCCCAGGCGTTGGTCTGATAGTTGAAGAGCTCGATCTTCTGGGTTCCGCCACCGTTCGTGGTACCGGAGGTCAGGGAGAAGGTGATGCTCGTCGCCGTCGTCGAGGAGGCCAAGCCTTCTACCGTGACGCGGGCAACCGGCGTGGAAAGGGAAGGCGCGATCTTTCCGCGAACCGTGAGGTAGGAGGCGTCTGTGTACCAGAGCGACGTCACGTCTCCCGATACGTAGGTGCCGTTATCGACGGTGTAGGTGAAGGGCACGAGCGTGTCTTGAGATCCGGCGACGGTGATTGCGAACAAGAAGTTGGCATAGTTCGTATCGCCGAAGTTATCCTGCATCGTGTCGTCGTAGATGCCGGTGTCATCGACGTCGTACCAGAACACGTTGTCGCTGCTGCCGACCTGAGGAGGAGCGGTGGGATTGAAGACGGACGCCATCGTATCGTCGAATGCGCCGTTTCCGTCTAGCTGTGGGGCTCTGAACTGCTGAGCGACGTAGATCGCAGTCTGATCGCAGACCACACCGGCCGGGGAGACGTCGACGGTCAACTCATAGGTGCCGGGGTTCTGGCCGGCGAGGAGGCCGCCGAAATCGGCGACGACATCGGAGAAGGCGCTCTGTCCGGCTTGGCCGCCGGGGATGTACGTGTCGTAGATGATCCAACGGATGAGGCTCTGGTGGTTGTCCGTAACGTTCATGCCGAACGTGATCGTCTTCCACGGCGTGTTGACGCCGGCCTGGGTCATAACGATGTCGTCGAGCGAACTGGGGCAAGGATCGGGGTAGCCGTATCCGGAGCCGGCATCGGCCTGGTAGACGGTCGTGGCGGGAGGAGGTCCGCCGATCGCGTGGTTAAACGATCCGCCGGAGCCGGAGCCTGGAAGTAGTGGAGTCGCTTTGATGGGCCGGATCGTGTATGGCAGCTTGAGTCCTGCCAAGTTGATCGTCGAGCCTCCGGGGCCGCGGACGTGGCCGAAGGTCACGTCGATATAGCCGTCCGGTTTGCCGGACTGGGCCGAAGCAGCCCCAATCAATATGCATAAGAACAAGAAAACGGAACCCAATCGTCGCATGGTTAATCTCTCACGCCTGGTCAGCGCATTTCTAGTCAGTATAAGGCAGGTTTCCCGGGGGCATTACCAGCTTTTCAGGCTGCATACACGTCTCCGACAAACCGAGCCAGAGACTGTTAGCAAAGGCAAATTGTTCCAGGGATAGTTCGGCTTTAAGGCCGGCGCCGGGAGAGTAGCATTAGCTTATGCTTGCGTCCTTAGCCCTTTGCCTCGCCTTGCAGAACCCGTCCGCCGGCGTCGAGGCTCGAGTGAACGACCTTCTTCGGCAGATGACGATCGAAGAAAAGGTCGAGATGCTGAGCGGTATTCGGAGCTTCTACACGAGGCCGATTGAGCGGCTCCATATTCCTTCGCTCAAGATGTCGGACGGCCCGGCGGGGGTGCGGACCTGGGGGAAGACGACCGCCTATCCGGCTCCGATCTGCCTCGCGGCGACCTGGGACCGGGACCTTCTTTTCAAGATCGGACAGAGTTACGGGAAGGATGCCCTCGCCCGCGGAGTCGACGTCTTGCTCGCGCCGGGCGTGAACATCGACCGGGTTCCCCAGAACGGTCGCAACTTCGAGTATTACGGCGAGGACCCCTACCTGGCGGGGGAAACGGCCGCGCAGTTCATCCTGGGTGTCCAGAGCATGGGAGTTGCGGCGACGGTCAAACACTATGTCGCCAACAACCAGGAGTTCGACCGCACGGGGACCAGCTCGGACGTCGATGAGCGGACCTTGCGCGAAATCTATCTGCCCGCCTTCGAAGCGGCCGTTAAGAAGGGCCACGTTTGGGCGGTGATGGCCTCCTATAACCTCATCAATGGAACCTACGCGAGCGAGAACGACTGGCTGCAGAACCAGGTGCTGAAGAAGGAGTGGGGCTTCAACGGCGTCGTGATGTCCGACTGGGGGGCGACTCACAGCGCGGCGAAGGCAGCCAACAACGGCCTCGACCTGGAGATGCCGGGCGGCGAATTCTTCACGCAAAAGGGACTGATGCCTGCGGTCAAGTCAGGCGTCGTCTCCGAAGCGACGATCGACGACAAGGTGCGGCGCATTCTGCGTATGGCGATTTCGATCGGCGCGTTCGACCGGAAAGCGCCGCCCCAGCCCGCGTCGGAGAATCCGGAAACCGGGAATGTGGCTCTCGAGGCGGCGACGGAGGGGATCACCCTGCTGAAGAACGAGCGAAAGCTTCTGCCGTTAATGGGGGTGAAGCGGATTGCCGTGATCGGCCCGAACGCCGATCCGGCCGTGGTTGGAGGTGGAGGAAGCTCAGAGGCGACGCCGTTCCATAGCGTGAGCGTCCTGGACGCGATCCGTGAGCGAGCGGGATCGGGGATCGCCGTCGATTATGCGGCAGGGGCGTTGACCGATGTGGGACCGGCGGCGAAGAACAGCACGTACGACGGGGCTGGCCTGAAGGCAGAGTTCTTCGCCAATAAGTCCCTCTCGGGTCCGGCGCAGACGACGAGGATGGATCGGCGCATCGATTATAGGTGGGACGGCTCGCCGGCGAACGGGCTCGGTAAGGACGACTGGTCGGTGCGTTGGACGGGGACGATCACGGCGAAGGAGAGCGGCGACTACGAATTCCTGGCTCGGGGGGACGACGGCTATCGCGTTTTCCTGGACGACAAGGCGATTCTCGACGAATGGCGGGACCAGGGAGCATTCGATTCGAGTAAGAAGGCGCACCTTGTCGCAGGCCGCGCCTACAGGCTGCGGGTCGAGTATTACCAGGCGGGCGGAGATGCGGAGATGCGGTTCGGATGGCGGAAGATCGACGGCCAGCCGTACAAGGCCGCCGTCGAAGCCGCGCGGAAGGCGGACGTGGCGATCGTCTGTATTGGCCTAAAGCCTTCGATCGAGCACGAAGGAGACGACCACCCGTTCACTTTGCCGGCGGGGCAGGACGAACTAGTCGAAGAGGTGATTCGGGCGAACCCGAAGACCATCGTCGTCCTCAATTCGGGCAGTTCCCTCGACCTGACGAAATGGATCGACAAGGTTCCGGCCCTCGTGATGGCTTACTACCCGGGCCAAAACGGCAACAAGGCCTTGGCGAAAATTCTGTTCGGCGATCTATCGCCGAGCGGCAAGCTGCCGTTTACGTTCATCCGGCGGTGGGAGGATAGCCCGGCTTATGGCAACTATCCGGGCGTCAATCACCATGTTAAATACGCGGAAGGGCTGGCCGTCGGCTATCGCTACTTCGATACGGCGAAGACCAAGCCGCTCTTTCCCTTTGGCGCCGGGCTCAGCTACGCGACCTTCCGTTACAGCGACTATAAGGTGGAGACGGGGCACAAGGGCGAGGCCGTCGTGAGGTTCACGATCACAAATGCGGGAGACCGCCAGGCCGCCGAAGTTGCGCAGGTCTACGTTTCCCCCGAGCATTCCCTGGTTCCGCGGCCGCTAAAGGAACTGAAGGGCTATGTGCGCGTTAGCTTGAAGCCGGGGGAGTCGCGCGAGGTTTCGGTTCTCTTGGATGCCCGAGCATTCAGCTATTACGACGTGAAGGCTCACGACTGGATCGTCGCCCACGGCACGTATCGGATTCTCGTAGGCAGTTCGAGCCAGGATATCCGTCTCCGCGGTACGGCGGGCCGGTAGAGGGGCTCGCCGGGCACATCGAGCCCGGCGGCCTGGCGCGGGCGGCGCTTTAGACGTGCCAGTCCTGGACGGTGCGGACGAGGGCCTCGACGTTTTCCAAGGGGACATCGGGATAGATGCCGTGGCCGAGGTTGAAGATGTGGCCAGGCAGATGGCGGCCGGCTTCGATGACGCGAGTCGCCTCCCGGCGGATGATGTCGGGGTTGGTGAGCATGATCGCGGGGTCGAGATTGCCTTGTAGCGGCTTGCCGGGAACCTTCTTCGCGGCATCGATGAGGGAGATTCGCCAATCGACGCCGATCACGTCGCCTCCCGCCTCGGCCTGCACGTCGAGCAGGGCGGCGGTGCCGGTGCCGAAGTGGATCGCGGGAGCCCCGGTTTCTTTCAGGCCATCGAAGATCGGCTCCATGTGGGGCTGGACATATTCGCGATAAGTGCGCGCGTCGATGGCTCCGATCCAAGAGTCGAAGACCTGAACCGCATCGGCTCCAGCAGCAACCTGGGCTTGGAGGTAGTCGCGAACGACGGTCGCCAAGAGTTGCATCAGATCGTGCCAAAGGGCTGGATCGGAGTACATCAGCGCCTTCATGCGCTTAAGATCGCGGGACGGGCCGCCTTCGATCAGGTAGGAGGCGAGCGTGAATGGCGCGCCGGTAAAGCCGATTAGCGGGACTTCAAGCTGCTTCTTTAGCTCGCGGATCGACTCCATGACGAACGAGAGCCCGTCATTCGGATCGAAGGAGTGGAGGGTGTCGAAGTCTTCGCGCGAACGGATCGGGCGCTCGACGACGGGGCCGACGTTTTCCTTGATTTCGAACGGCGCGCCCATCGGAGTGAAGGCGACGGTGAGGTCGGAGAAGAGGATCGCGGCGTCGAAACCGAATCGGCGGATGGGCTGAAGCGTCGCCTCGACGGCAATCTCCGGATCGCTGACGGCTTCCAACATCGTCCGTCCGGCGCGGAGCCCGCGGTATTCCGGCAGATAGCGGCCCGCCTGACGCATCACCCAAATTGGGGGCCGCTCGGTTTTCTCGCCTCGGGCGGCGCGGAGGAAAAGCGGGGTCAAGCCTGCACCTCGGCCATGGCGGCGGCGAAGGCCTCGACGGTGCGGTCGATATCCTCGGGCGTGTGGGCGAGGTTGAGGAACCAGGCTTCGAGAGCGCTTGGCGGCAGGTAGACGCCGCGCCGCAGGAGCGCGTGGAAGAGCTTGGCGAAGAAGGCGGTGTCACTGGCCTTGGCCTCCACGAAGTCGGTGACCGGCGCCTCTGCAAAGAAGACGGAGATCATGGAGCCGACCCGCTGCACCTGAGCCTTCGGCGCGGCCTGCTTCAATCCGGCTTCGAGCCGCGCTGAGGTCTCTTCGAGCTGGGCGTATTGCTCGGGGCCGAGCCCCTTCAGGGCGGCGTAGCCGGCCGCCATGGCGAGCGGATTACCGGATAGCGTGCCTGCCTGGTACATCGGGCCGGCCGGAGCGACGTTTTGCATCAGTTCGCGCTTGCCGCCGTACGCACCGACGGGGAGGCCGCCGCCGATCACTTTCCCCATGCAGACGAGGTCGGGGAAGACGCCGAATCGCTCGGTCGCGCCGCCTCGGGCGATGCGAAAGCCGGTCATGACTTCGTCGAAGACGAGGAGCGCGCCGTGCTCGGTTGTCATCGCGCGGAGGGCTTCGAGGAATCCGGGCTTCGGCGGGATGAGGCCCATATTTCCGGCGACGGGCTCGACAAGGACGGCGGCGATCTGGCCGGGGTTCGTGGCGAACAGGGCGCGGACGGCTTCCGCGTCATTGTAGGGCGCGAGGAGGGTCCCCTCGGTCACCGACTTCGGCACGCCCGCGCTATCGGGGAGGCCGAAGGTGGCGACGCCGGAACCTGCTTTGGCGAGGAGGGCGTCGACGGCGCCGTGATAATTGCCTTCGAACTTGACGATTTTGTCGCGGCCGGTCGCGGCGCGAACGAGGCGGATCGTAGCGAGGGTGGCTTCGGTTCCGGAGTTGACGAACCGCACCATTTCGACGGCAGGCTTCCGGGCGACGACTTCCTCGGCAAGGAGAACTTCGCCTTCGTGAGGAGCGCCGAAGCTCGTGCCACGCGCGGCAGCCCCAGTGATGGCTCTCACGATCGATGGATCGGCGTGGCCGAGAATAACCGCGCCCCACGAGGAAACGAAGTCGATGTAGACGTTCCCATCGACATCGTAGAGCTTCGAGCCCTCGGCTCGCTCAAAGAACAGCGGCGTTCCGCCGACGGCGCGAAAGGCGCGGACGGGGCTGTTCACGCCGCCGGGCAAAAGTTCCTGGGCTTGGGCGAAGAGGGCCGCGGAATGGGCGGCGGAGTATTCGGTCGTCGTTGGGGCGGGAGGCATAGTCCTGTCGTTAATCCTACTCGGATGGCTCGATTCGCCGTGCGTCGTGGATTCGCACCCCACCGGTCCCAGGAGCCTGAGGTACGAGTGTTACAATCAGGGCGTGGGCGAGACGTGGCTGATAATCCGGAATCACCGGTACGTGCTCCTGGTGGAGCTTTTGAGCAAGCTGCTTCTCGGGTTTGGCTTCTTGGGTCTCTCTGTTTACGCGTCGTTTCGGGCTTTTTTCGACGTTCGCAATGGAGGCAGTTTGGCGGATTCGATTGGCGCCTTCGCAGCGGTCTCGGTTTCGGCCGTTCTGTTTCGATCGCTGGGTAATGACGTCGCGTCCGACTCCGAGGATATCTAGGCGATGCTCTCGCTCTTGGCTGCTTTTGCCCTCGCCAAAAGCGAAATGATCACGGTGGACCCGTCCGTAAAGCTCCAGAAGTGGGACGGCTGGGGGACCTCGCTCGCCTGGTGGGGCAACGTTGTCGGTCAGATGCCCGCCGTCCGGGACTCGCTGACGGCGCGGATCTTCGGCTATCTCAAGCTAAACATCGTGCGCTACAACATTGGCGGCGGCGAGAACCCGGCGCATCGCCACATGTGGCCCAGAGCCCAAATGGAGGGCTTTCTCGATGCGAAAGGCAAGTGGGATTGGAGCCGCGATGCGGGGCAACGATGGGTACTGCAACGGGCGAAGCAACTTGGCGCGAACCGGTTCGAAGCCTTTTCGAATTCGCCACCCTACTTCATGACGATCAGCAAGTGCGCGAGCGGGGGCAGGGATGGCAAGCCCAACCTGCCGGCAAGCAAAGTGGACGCCTTCGCCGATTACCTTGCCACCGTGTGCGAGCATTTTCGCACGGCATGGGGTATCTCGTTCGAAACGCTCGAGCCGATGAACGAGCCCTCCGCGACCTGGTGGAAGTTCGGCGGAAAGCAGGAAGGCTGCCGAGTCCCGGCGGGCGAGGAGCAGTCGCGGCTCATCGAGGCGGTGGGGCATGCACTTGCGAAGCGCCATTCGAAGACCCACGTCTCCGCCTCCGATGAGAACGATTTCGATACGGCGGTCAAGTCTTGGGATGCCTTGTCGCCGGAGGCGAAAGGGCTCGTTTGGCGCATCGACACGCACGCCTACTCGGGGACGAAGCAGAAGGAGTTGCTCCAGCGCGCGGTTGCCGCCAAGAAGGAGCTATGGGTCTCCGAAGAGGGCGAGAAAGACTCGACGGGTTGGACGATGGCGGAGCGGATCATCAAGGACTTGCGAGAGATGATGCCGACGGCTTGGATCGACTGGCAGGCGATCGATCAGACGGGTTCGGGCTGGGGCTTTATCGATATGGACGTCAACGGCCGCAAGCCCGGTTATGTGGAGAACAAGAAGCTTTACGTCTTCGCCAACTTCAGCCGCTTCATCGCGCCAGGCAGCCGATTCGTCTCGATCGACGACGACCAGTCGATCTCCGCTATCGAAGGCGATAAGTTGGTGATCGTCACGCTGAATCGGGGGGCGGAGCGGTTCGTTCACTACGACCTGTCCCGGTTCGGCCGTCTCGGCGCGTTGCACGCCTACCGGACATCGGCGAAGGAAAACCTTGCCGAGATCGACGCCCAACTTGCGAACGGGGCGCGACTGGATATGTTGTTGCCAGAAGGCTCGATCACGACGATCGTAGTCGAACGCCCGGCGGCATTGGGCCGATCCGGATAGTTGGGATGGGCCTTCAAAGCAAAATCGTGCCGCCGCCTTTCATGCCCAGAGCAACACTGGCTACAAGTGGCGACGAGAAATATATTCGGGGCGGTATGTCGCCATCGATTTTCTTGAGCACGGCTCGGTAGGTTTCTATCAGGTTGCCCGCGACACTTACCTTCGAATGCACCATGTCCTCATAAGCCGCTAACTTTGCCTGAACGGCCATCGACAGGGGGCTGTCTTTCGGTGCGGGAATGACTCTACTTATCCCTTTTTTTACAAATAGTCGATCCAAGTCGGCATCGGATAATGCCCGAATAGTCTCCAAGATAACGGTCCGCTCGCAGCGTGCGACTCCGGCCATAGGATCGGAATTCGGATCGTTCGCTGGACTATCCCGTTCCGGATCGAAGGGGAAGCTCTGTGCGAGGGTTGCCATCGTTCGAGCACGAAATTCCTTTGCGTCGAAGTCGATGCGGAATTCCTTGTCGGTTTCCACGAACTTGCCGCCAACGGCCTTCGAGATTGCCTCTAGCATGGTTGCCGGGAAGGCGTCATGAGCGTCGAGCACGACCGCCATCTTTTGGTAAAACCAGTGAACCTTGAGCGGTTTCGGCCACGGTGCTTTCTGCAGATCGCCGAGTTCAAAGTAGGTTTTCGGCGCGCTGGATACTGTGAGCGACGATTTGAAGATCAAGTCATCGGGCGAGTCTTTCGTAAGCCCGAAAGTGCTCTTTTTCGTCACATAAGGATAGTAAACGTCGTGCGTCCAGCACCCCCGAGAGAGCCCGATTGCGCTACCCATCACGGGACGCCATCCCGTCCGCTCGTTCAGATCGCGGGGAAAGTCCTGTGCGCCAAAGCGAGGCAACTGGAAAGGCTTGATCGGCCTGTTGTCATAGACGAGGGCAGCCACTGGCCTGTGTTGCTCTACCGCAACAGCTTTCGCGAAGGTAGCCGCGTCACCACCACCGAACTTGAAGTAACCCTGAGAAATGGCCAGAATGCATGAAAGAACGACCATTGCCTCGCTATCCTCCGGGCTTGCTAATGTAAACGGTAAAGGCAAATGCAGCTACGTTCGGATCTCTTAGAACAGCATTAACTCCTGCACTGCCGTCGGAGAGATTAATCTTATCAAGGCAAAGTACCGGATGGGGCAAATCCGAGAAGGTTTGCGCGATACGCGTGCACAGATGCGTTATCGAGCTGGCGCTTTGTGCCGTAGTAGTCGTTGACATCAACTCGCCGCTATTGCGCTCCCCCACGTCGGGCGGCTGCCATTCCCAAAGAATATCCGCGGCGTTTCCAAGTGGAACTGCGGGTTCGAACTTAATAGTTCCTACCCACTTGTTAAAGTCGTCCGTATCCGTGCCGGTGATCGATTCACTAATAACGTCACCTTCCTTGACTTGGATTGCCGTATTGGGAGAAATCGATCCCCCAATGCCATCAGTCCAGGGGTCGGCCGGCGTATAGGTGGGAGGAGGCGGGGGTGGCCCTGATTGAGTGAAATTCAGACTTGCGAAAAGAACGATGGTTATGATCATCCGAACTTTGAACGATTCCGAGTCATGAAAGGTTCTGACTATTCAGCAACTTCTGCGGCATATTAAGAAAAAGGCCTCAGTCGGCTGTGCCTTTTGGCCCTGCCATGATCAGCCATCTCTTTCCGATGGCACAACCCGAACCTCGCAACTCAACTTAGCATCCGACGAGCCCCCGACCCAGATCGTGTAAGGGCCGCCTTCGACCTCCCACTTCTTCCGCGCACTCCAGATTGCCAGCTCGTATGATCCGAGTTGGAAGGTGACGACCGCTTTCGCGCCGGGTTTGAGGTGAACGCGCCGGAAGGCCTCGAGGGCGCGAGCGGGCGTCTCTACGCTGCTCGTGTTCGGACGGAGATAGAGCTGGATGACTTCGTCGCCCTCTCTCGGACCGGTGTTCGCGACTTCGACCGAAACATTGATCGAACCGGGACCGGCCGGTTGGGCGGTCAGGTTTGAATACTCGAAGGTTGTGTAGCTGAGGCCGAATCCGAAGGGGAAGAGGGGCTCGGCGGTGCCGTCCACATAGCGCATCTGCTTCGAAATGTCGTGGTTATAGAAGTCGGGCAGGGCGCCGACCGAGCAGGGGAACGAGATCGGGAGCTTGCCAGAAGGGTTGTTGTCACCAAAGAGGGTTTCCGCAATGGCTTGGCCGCCCACTTCTCCGGGATACCAGGCTTCGAGGATGGCGGGAACGTTCTTGACCGCCCAGGGAATGGTCAGCGGCCGGCCGTTGAGGAGGACGAGAACGACGCGATGGTTCTCCTTGTAGACGGCTTCGAGCAGCTCTTCCTGGTTGTCCGGCAGATTGAGATCGGATCGGTCCGAACCCTCGCCGGAAATCCCGTCGCGCTCGCCGAGTCCCATGATGACGACATCCGCGTCTCGCGCCTTCGCCGCGGCCTGGGCGGGGTCCTTGCCCTCATCGAAGACGATTTCCGTCGTCTTCGGGACGATCGCCTTAATTCCGTCGAGCATCGAAACGCCATGGACGCTCTGGGCGGGCGTATAGTCGCCGAGGCGAGCCACGCCGGCGTTGGGGCCGATCACCGCGATTTTGCGCAGGTTCTTGAGCAGGGGAAGTAAGTTCTCTTTGTTGGAGAGGAGGACGATCGATTCCCGGGCGCTCTTGAGGGCGGTATCGAGGTGGGCCTGACTCCGGCTGACCCTGGCATGGAGAGATTCGTCGATGTAGGGATGGTCGAAGAGGCCGAGCTCGAACTTGACGCGCAGTACGCGGGATACGGCTTGATCCAACACGGCCTGGGGCATCTTTCCGGACTTGACGCCGTCGATCAGCGCATTTTGGAAAGTGTCGTGCTTGAAGTCGTAGAACTGCATGTCCACGCCGGATGAGATGGCGAGGCGAACGGCGTCGGCTTCGGTCGCCGCGACGTGATGGCGACCGTAAAGCTCCCAGATCGCGCCGAGATCGGAGAGGACGAAGCCTTGGAAGCCCCATTCTTTGCGGAGAACGTTGGTCAGCAGCCAGGAATTGCCTGCGCAGGGCACGCCGTCGACCTCATGGTAAGCGGCCATGATCCCCTGCGCGCCGGCTTTGATCGCGGGCTCGAAGGAGCGGAGGAAGATCGTGCGGAATTCGCGCTCGCCGGCGTGGACGGGGTTTGTGTTGTTGCCGCCTTCGGGCGAGCCGTGACCGGCGAAATGCTTGGGTTCGGCGACGACGGTATGGTCGCTGTCCAGCGTGTTGCCCTGCATGCCGGTGACGTAGGCGGCGCCGAGAGCGCCGGTCAGATACGGATCCTCGCCGAAGTCCTCTTCGATCCGTCCCCAGCGCGGCTCGCGGGCGACGTCGAGGACGGGGCCGAGGAGCATATCGACGCCATTTGAGCGGGCCTCCGCCCCGATGCCGGCCGCCGTCTCCTGGGCAAGCTGGGTGTCGAAGGTCGAGGCGAGATTGATGCTGCACGGGTAAAGCGTCTCGCCGAAGCCGTTGTAGCCGTGGACTCCCTCCTCGATGAAGAGAGCGGGAATGTGGAGGCGGTTGTGCTCGACGACCCATTTCTGGATTTGGTTCGAGATCGCGGGGGTGGGATAGATGTCGTGGATGCTGCCGACGCCCAGGCTTCCCAGCTCCTTTGCAAGCTCATCGGCTTTGACACGGGCATCGGGCGCGGTATGGGTGTTGTCGAGCTTCTTGTCGATGAAGGCGGTCCCCGAATACATATCCAGTTGCCGCGCTTTTTCCTCCAGCGTCATACGACTGACCAAGTCTTGGACTCGCGAGCCGATCGGGACGCCGGCCTGGGTGTAGAGAGGAGTGGCGATCGCAATCAACGGGATAAGCAGCATTGGATAGACGATAGCATCGGTAAGGGCATAATGAGGCATGCCCTCCGCGGAGTTGCGCCGACTTTACAAGCTGCACCTGGTCGATCTGGCTCTCTTGGAAATCCGAAAACGGGCGGCGGCGCTCGATCCGGGGAAGAAGACGGCGGCCGAGATTCATTCCCTCGAAGAGGAACTGGCGACGACTCCAGCGCGGACTCTCCAAGCCGAACTGACCGATCTCGAATTGAAGCAAAAGGGCTTTCAGGAGAAGATCGCGAAATTCGAAAAAGAGCTTTACGGAGGCAAGGTCGTCAATCCGCGCGAGGTCGAGGCGATCCAAAAGGAGATCGGGATTCTAAAACGAAGCCGGGGCGATCTCGACGGCCGGATTCTCGAAATCTGGGAGGAACTTCCGCCCGCCAAGGAGCGTGCGGCGAAGTTGGAAAGGGCTCTCGCCGAACGGAAGCAGCTCTTGGCTCAGGAGCAGAAGGCGGCGATCCAGACCAAGACTCAGCTCGAAGCCGAGTTCAAGCAAAAGTCCGCGGAGCGGCCGGCCCTGGCGAAAGAGCTTTCGGCGACGCTGTTAGCACGATATGAGGGGATACGACAGAAGCATGGGGGCGTCGGAATAGGAGAGGTCGACGTCAAGAGAAAGACTTGCGGCGCCTGCGGAACCTCGTTGCCGACCCGGACCATCGAAGCACTGAAAGAGGACAAGTTAGTCACATGCGAATCCTGCCATCGAATTCTCTACTACTCGGAAGGCGTCGTTTAGCCACTCTGAAGGCAGGCATCGGCCTTGGCGTAGTGATCGTTTCGGCGGGATGCGCCAAATTCCCGGCGACGAGCTCCGCTCAGAACATCCATCTCATCTTTACGATGAGCGTCGCCGGGCACATTCAGGATGGCTCGCAGAGCGGGGAAGCACCGTACATCTATATCATCGCGGTCAACCCCTCGACCGACCTGTTCCCGATCTCGACCGGTCCGGAGCCGGTCATCTCGCAGCCCTGGGGGAACGGGTTCGTGGCGGGCGGAGCGACCCATTTCATCCAATACGCGCTTGGGCAGGTCTCGCCCTATACGGTCTATCAATTCACGGATTCCAGCCTGATGGCTTGGGTGGCGACGGGCGTTCCCATCAACACGTCGACAACGACGAACAAGATTCAATTTGAGATCGACATCTCGCAGATCAAGCCGTCCGACGTCAGCGACGTTTCGACGCTTCAGTCGGTGCAGGTGAACTTTTTGACGATGAACCGCCGGCCCCAGGGCGGGGACACGGGCTCGAAGGTGTGGGACGCGCTCGGCAACAGTGGCGACCCGAACAGCATCAACGACTATGTTCGGATTCCCTTGACATCAAGCCGGATCTATACGAACGCCGATTTTCAGGACCTCGAACCACAGGGCGATTGCCCCGATCCGAATCTAGATATCGTCGATTGGTCGGTCGAGGTTCGCAAGCCCTGATCTCGCCGATTATGGTTTATTAGGCTTCGAAGGCCGATCCAACCATGCCCGAAGTCTCGATCCTGCTGACCTGCTACAACCATTTGCGCTACCTGCCGGCGGCGTATCAAGGCATTCTGGATCAGACTTTCGGCGACTACGAGATTCTGGCTCTCGATGACGGATCGACGGATGGGACGCGGGAGTGGTTGAAGGAACGCGAGGGTGGGAAGATGCGCTGCATCTTCAACGAGAAGAACCTGGGCACCTATGCGACGCTGAACGTGGGCATCGGGGAGGCGAAAGGGCGTTACATCGCGATCCTCAACGACGACGACCTGTGGATGCCCAGGAAGCTGGAGGCGCAACTGGAGCTTTTCGCCTCTGATGACCGCATCGGGCTGACGCACACGAGCGGGTGGTTCATCGACGGCGAGGGGAACCGTCATCCGAATCCCGCGCCTTTCGGTTTCCCCTTTCCTCACATGCCGACGGGCGACGTGCTCGCTAACCTGATGGATCACAACCAGATCATCACGAGCTCGGTCCTGGTAAAGCGCGCGGCCTTCGACCAATGCGGCCTTTTCGATCCCGGCTTTTATGGATGCGGCGACTGGCACATGTGGCTTCGCGTCGCTCAGAAGTACCGGGTCGGCCTCGCTGACGAGCCGCTGACGCTGTACCGTGTCCATGGGGCGAATGCGGCGCTTAACGATCAGAAGATGTTCGAGGACGGGAAGCGGATTCGAGAGTGGATCGCGACGTGGGACGAATCGCAGGCCGAGCTAAGGGCGGCCTTCGCTCACAATTGGGCGTGCCTGGGGACGGAGCGGACCTGGCTCGGCGATAAGCGAGGGGGCCGGGCCGCGTACCGTGAATCGCTGAAGCGCATGCCGGCCCGGTTCAAGACATACCTTCGCCTCATCGCGACCTATCTGCCTCAGAAGCTCTTTCGGAGACTGGCGTGAGACGCATCTATCTCGATCACGCGGCGACGACGCCTCTCGTGCCGGAGGTCCGGGAGGCGATGGCGCCATGGCTCGAACGGGAGTTCGGCAACCCTTCTTCTCTGCACGAGGAGGGCCGGCGGGCGCGGGCGGCGATCGATCAGGCCAGGGAAACGCTGTCGGGCCGCCTTGGTTGCCTATTCGCGGAAGTGCTGTTCACATCCAGCGGGACCGAGGCCGCGAATCTCGCGATCGTCGGGGCGGCGTTGGCAAACGAGGACTCATCCCGTCGTCGCGTGCTCATGGGGGCGGCTGAGCATCATTGCGTCCTTCACACGCGGCCCTTGTTGGAACGGCTCGGCTACCAGGTCGAGACGATCCCGGTGGACCAGACCGCGCGCGTTCGGTTGGACATCTTGGAGGAGATGCTCGGCCCGGACGTGCTCCTGGTCAGCGTCATGCACGCGAATAACGAGTTGGGGACGATGCAGCCGGTTGAGGAAGTGGCGATCCTGGCGCGGCGCCATGGGGCGCTCTACCATTGCGACGCGGTTCAGACCTTCGGCTTTCCGGATGCCGACCTTGTCACCTACTCGGCTCACAAGATCTACGGCCCGAAGGGTTCCGGGGCAATCTACATCCGGGCCGGCACGAAGGTGAAGCCGCTCGCCGTCGGCGGCGGCCAAGAGCGGGAAATGCGGGCAGGCACGGAGAACGTAGCCGGGATCGTGGGCTTTGCGGCGGCAGTCCGAGCCCTTCCGTCCCACTTCGATTCGGCGGTTCGCGACGCCTTTCTCGCGCGCCTCGCCTCCGCCGGGTTCGCGCCGACGGTTTCGGATGCTTGCGAAACATTGGCGGGCCATGCCCACGGGAGGTTTCCGGGCATCGACGCGGAAACGATGCTGATCCGGCTCGACCGGGCCGGGATTAGCGCGAGCAGCGGCGCAGCCTGTTCGAGCGGAAGCCTGGAACCGTCTCATGTGCTCTTGGCTTGCGGCTACTCGGAGAAGGAGGCGAGGGAGGGCCTGCGCTTTACGTTTGGGCGTTCTTCCCCGATGGAGGATGCGGAAGAAGCGGCTGAGCGAGTGATCGAGTGTGCGGCCGCCTTGAGGAAGTAGACCCCTCACACTCCCCGAGGGAGGCTGTCGCATGGGAATGAATTGAGCGTCGATTGCCCCCTCACCCCTGTTCTCCTTCGCTACGCGACGGTTCACAGACCCTCTCCCCCGGAGGGGAGAGGGGTTCTGGTTAGGGGTGGATGTCGACTTTCGTGCGATCCGGGTAGGCCGGCTTCTTGATCGTGGGGGGCTTGTAGGTCTTCAGCTCCTCCATGATCTCGGCGATGGCCCGGTCGAGTTGGGCGTCGTGGCCTTTCCGCCACTCGGCGGGATCGAGGTCGACGTCGATATCCGGAGCAACGCCCCAGTTCTCCACGTCCCAGGTGCCGTTCGGGTTGAACATGGCGTCGTCGGGCGCGTTCACGCGACCGCCGTCGACCAACTCGAAGCTGAAGGCGCGGACGAGGCCGCCCCAGGTGCGTTTGCCGACCAGCTTGCCGACGTTGTTATGCCGGAAGAGCCAGGGGAACATGTCTCCGCCGGAGCCGGCGTATTGGTTGATCAGCATCACCTTCGGGCCGAAGATGGCGAGGCCGGGAGTCGGCCAATCCTTGCCATTGCGAGGCGTAAAGACGGCATTCAGGGTTTCCTTCATGACGTCGATCATGTAGTCGTTGATGAGGCCGCCGTGGTTGAAGCGCTCGTCGATGATGATCGCGTCCTTTCCGGCCTGGGCGAAGTAATAGCGGTTGAAGGCGAGCCAGCCGCCGACGTTCGTATCCGGAACGTGGACGTAGCCGACGCGGCCTCCGGTCACTTTGTCGACTAAACGTCGGTTGTCTTCCACCCACGCCCGGTTGCGGAGGGCGAACTCGCTGGCGACCGGTACGACGATGCACTCACGTGAGCCGGTTCCGTCCGGATTGGGCCCGATCTTGATCTTCACCTGCTTGCCGGCCTTGCCTTCGAGAAGCTCGTAGATGTCGTTAGAGTCCTTTAACTCCTGACCGTCGATCGCGAGGATATATTCTCCGGCCTTGGCGTGGACTCCTGGCTGGGTCAGCGGGGCGTAGAGGCCGGGATTCCAGCTCTCGCCGTCGTAGACGCGTGTGAGGCGGTAGCGGCCGTTCTCGAAAGAGTAATCCGCGCCGAGCAGACCTCCGGGTACGAGGTTATCGGCTCCGGGGATATCGCCGCCTTGGCACCACATATGACCGATGGTCATCTCGCCCATCATGTCGGTGAAGAGGTAATTCAGATCGTCGCGCGAACAAATGTTGGCGAGGAACGGCTCGTATCTCTTCTCCAGCATCTTCATGTCGTTGCCGTGCATGTTCGGCGCATAGAAGTAGAGAGATTCGTCTCGCCAGACCTGGTGGTACATTTGCCGCCATTCCTTACGCGGATCGATGCGAACCTTCAGGTCGTTCAGGTCGACGGCGCCGGCGCCGGGAGGTGAGGGTATCGCCGTCGGCACGATGGCGAGATCACGCGGTCCCATGAGGAGCATCTTGTCTCCGGAGGGCGTGATGTCGGCGATCTGCCCGACCGCGGCGAAAGGAGTCGCCTTGCGATCCGAGAAGCTGAATTTGGTGATGGAGGGCATGCCACCCGAGGTTGGCGTCGCTCTCGCCGGCGTCTCGACGACGAAGAACGTGTTCGGCGTTCCGGCTTCGAGATCGACGTAGTCCTTGGCGGGGAGGGGCAGCGCGATGATGCGCTGGTCGATGTCTTCGAGGTCCACCTTGATGGGTGGGGGACCGGCGGGAGCAGCCTGGGCCGGCGCGGCTTGGGCAGCTCCAGCTCCGGCAGGGGGAGCGCCGGCTGGCGGGCCGGGCTTCTTCTCGGGCGTGCCGGTTTCCTCGTCGCTTTCCGGCTGAAGCGGATTCGCCCCATTCTTATCGAGGACGACGCAGTAGATGCTGCTGACCACGTTTAGGTTGGCCATGCTCGTCATGTCGAGGTAGCTCGCGGCGACGCCGGTGTTCGTGCTGGCCATGAAATAGAGATATTTGCCGCCGCGATCGAAGGCGGGGCTTTGCGCATTGCTTAAGCCATCGGTGATCTGAGTCACCTTGGCGGAGTCGAGGTTGTAGAGAAAGACGGCGCCGAGATGATTGTCGAGATCGCGAGCCCAGGTGAGCCATTTGCTGTCGGACGACCATCGAGGCTTGATGTCGGTGCGCGGGTCTTCGTAGAGACCGGCGTCGACCCGCTTGTTCGTCTTCGCCTTCACGTCGAAGACCCAGAGGATGTGGCGGTTGTCGGTGTAAGCGATCTTCTGGCTGTCGGGCGACCAGGTGAGCTTGTCGTAGGCGGCGGGCGGGTCTCCGAGGGCGAGGATCTCTTCTTTGCCCGTCGCGTGGTCGTGGAGGACGAGCCGGTAATCGCCGGTTTCGTCGGAGATGTAGGCGATCGTCTTGCCGTCGGGCGACCAAACGGGATCGTGCATCGCGACGCCCTGCTTGTCGTTGATCTCGCGAACGTCGCCTTTCGAGGCGGGAGCAGTCAGGATGTGGCCGCGGGCCTCGATCACGACGCGCTGACCGCTTGGCGAGATGGCGGCGCCGCGCATGTAAGGCTTCAGGTCTTTGAATTCGGTGCGGACCTCGGGGAAGTCCCCGTTGATCTCGATCGGGACGCGACGGGATTCTTTCGTCTTCAAGTTGAAGATGTTGATCGAGCCGAGACGCTCGTAGACGATGGCGTCCGGTCCGGCGGTCGCGGATTTGATATCGAAGCCTTCGCCTTTGATCTCCTCCTCGACTTTGCCGTTGAGGGTGTCATAGCTGTAGAGTCCGACGGGTCCGCGCTTGTCGGACATGTAGTAGATCTTGTCGCCGATCCACATCGGCTGCTCGTCGTTCGAGTTCTTACGTGGAATCTCGTGGACGGTGGAATCGGAGAGATGGCCGATCCAGATCGGATAGGTCTGGCCGCCGCGATAGCGCTTCCAGGCGGTCTCCCACTTCATTCCGGGCACATAGGCGACTTTCTGGCCGTCGGGCGAATAGGAGATCATCGTCCCGCTCGGGAAAGGCAGGGGCTTTGGCACGCCACCGGTGAGGGGGACCGTGAACAATCGGGGCGTGTCGGTGTTCGCGAGCATGCTGGAGACGAAGACGACGGACTTTCCATCCGGCGTCCAACCCGCGCAGACATCGGCTCCGGGATGGTACGTGAGGCGGCGCGGCTCCCCGCCCTTGGCGGGCATGACGAAGACGTCCTCGTTGCCGTCGTACTCGCCGCTGAAGGCGATCATCGTTCCATCCGGAGAGAAGTAGGGATCGGATTCGACCCCGGGGGCGCTGGTGAGGCGACGGGCCTGACCTCCTTCGCGGGGAACGGACCACAGGTCGCCCGCGAATTGGAAAACGATCGTCGTGGCATTCATCGTTGGATGCCGCATGAGCATCGGATTCGGGCCGGGATCGAAAGGATCGGGGATAACCGCGGCCGCGGCAGCAATGGCAAGAAACAGCGACATAGCCGAATGCTAGTCCATTGGAACTCGAATTTCAACCGGGTCCTAGGCAACTGGGATAGTCGATTGAGGCTCGGAGACAGCATAAAATGATCGAGATGTTCGGAGGCAAGAAGAAGGATATCGTAACCGTTTATGACCGACAGGGCCGGGAAGTCCAAATTAGGCGCTCCGACTGGCATGCGACTGTGCGTGAAGGACTGCGACGGTATGACGGGGTCGAAGTGTTGAGTGTTGAGTGTTGAGTTTTGGGAGGATGAATGGCTAAGCCTGCCTTGATCGATATCGATTCCTTGTGGGACTTCAATGATCCGGTTGCGACGGAGGCGAAGTTCCGCGAACTTGTGCCCATCGCCGAAACAGGGGGCGACGAGGCCTATCTGTCCGAGCTTTTGAGCCAACTCGCTCGCACTCAGAGCCTCCAGCGGAAGTTCGACGAGAGCCATGCCATCCTCGATCGGGCGGAGACGTTGCCTGCCTCGAAGGGCGGACGTCCGCGCCTTCGGATCTTGCTGGAGAGAGGCAGGGCTTACAACTCTTCCGGAAAGAAAGACTTGGCTCGGCCACTTTTCATCGAGGCATGGGAATTGGGGGACAAGCTGGGTGAAGATCGGCTCGCCGTCGATGCCGCGCACATGATCGCGATCGTCGAATCCGGCGAAGAGGCCCTGCGATGGAATCTTATTGCTCTCGGCCTCGCTATCACCAGCGAAGACCCAGGCGCGCGGCGATGGCGTAAATCGCTCCATAACAACATCGGGTGGACCTACTTCGAGATGGGAGATAGGGAGACCGCTCTCGGGCATTTCCGCAAATCGCGGGAGGCCGCGGAGGAGATGGGGGATGTCGAAAGCGAGCGGATCGCGCGGTGGTGCATCGGCAAGTCCCTTCGAGTGCTTGGCAAGGTGGAGGAGGCCCTGGAGATCCAGGAGCAACTGCAAAAGGACCGGGGCGGACAAGACGCCGGCTATGGAAGCGAGGAAATGGGCGAATGTCTCTATGCTCTCGGTCGGGCGGAGGAGGCCAAACCGTACTTCGCCAGAGCCCACGCCGCTCTGTCCAAGGATTCGTGGCTCGTCGAGCGCGAGCCGGAGCGTCTCGCCCGATTGCTGGAGCTGTCCGTCTGAGTAGATCGACATCGATCGGGAAGGATCGGCTTCGGAACAGCCGTCGTTTCGGCGGACTAAGGGTCCGCGAACCTTGTGCGGGCTGAGAGCCCGCGCTCCCGCCATTTTTCGGTAAGCTGTCTGGAAGCATGTCGCTCGCCATCAATCGCGAAAACTTCGTGTGGCATAAGCTGCATTCCCTTGCCGGGATCATTCCTGTCGGCTTCTACATGCTTCAGCACTTAACGCTGAACTCGTTCACGCTGGCAGGCGAGGCGCATTTCAACGGCGTGATCTCCTTCTTCGGCAGCATCCCTTGGTATGTGCTGCTGGCGATGGAGATTCTGCTGATTTGGCTGCCGCTGCTCTTCCACGCGATCTACGGTCTGTTCATCACGAATCGGGGGCAGAACAACTACTGGAGCCCGAAGTACAAGTGGTCGCAGAACCTGATGTACATGTTCCAGCGTTACAGCGGCGTCTTCCTTTTCTTCTTCCTCTGCTTCCACGTCGCGACGACGACGGGGCGGAAGTATCTGCACCACGACGACACGCTCATCATGTACGGCGAGTGGCAGCGCATGCTCACGATGTGGGGGCACCTGCTGACGTTTGTGTATGCCATCGGGGTCCTCTGCGCGAGCTACCACCTCTCCTACGGGGTATGGAACTTCTGCATTCGCTGGGGCATTACGGTCAGCGATCAGGCGCAGGCTCGCGTGCAGCGGTTCTCGACCTGGATGTTCGTCTTCGTGACCCTGCTCGGTTGGGCGGCTTTGGCCGGGTTCTATCTCTACACGCCTGCGGCGTGACGACGACGGTGTAGGCGGGCGGAACCTCCCACCCCCAACCCCCCATAGGCGTTAGAATAAGGCGCTTCCTCTGGTTTCTCTTATCCGTCCTTCCTTCATGGCAAAGAGGTTGGATGTGGCGGGGGATCAGTGGAAACATGCGGTGAGTTTTCTTCCTGACGACTTGGACACGTTGGCGG
>DASZYX010000033.1:0-118416 GCA_035545155.1 Fimbriimonadaceae bacterium
CGTCAGGAAGAAAACTCACCGCATGTTTCCACTGATCCCCCGCCACATCCAACCTCTTTGCCATGAAGGAAGGACGGATAAGAGAAACCAGAGGAAGCGCCTTATTCTAACGCCTATGGGGGGTAGGGGGATGGAGGTTCCGCGAACTTATGGAGGCTGCCCAGCCAGGTCCGCATCTTGAACCTAAATCACAAGGTGTTTCTTGGGAGGGAAGGCGGGATTCCGTATGCCCCTCGTCCACAAACGAGATTCCTCGCAAGCTCGGAATGACAGAGAAAGCCGCTGCGTTAGACGTATTGCGCGCAGGGTGAAGCGTTCAACTCTCCTTAACGTTGCGGCAAACTCGCCAGGAATCGAAATTTCCGATTGACAAGGGGGAGGGGGTCTGGTACCATTTCCCCTGCGTCACGGGTGACCGGGGCGGCTACGGCAGAAATGCCTTAGGAGAGATCCTAAAGGTCGGGTCGGAAATATGGCAAGCGAGCAAGGATTGGTCCAACTTGGACTCGCCCCTAAGCGAGCTGGATTTTCGCACGACTCCCTATCGTTGGCTCTTTCGCGTTCCGATTTATCGGGATGTCTGCGTACGGTTTCTAGTGAGGTCTATGTGATTGGCAAACCCCTTTGTCCTGTGTAGCGTCGCTGCCTTTGCAGCCATTGCCGTTCCTACCGGAAGCTGGTTCCGCCGCTTTCTGGGACGTTTTCAAAAGCTAGACGCGGCCGCCCCCGTCACGACGCGCGAGGAAGGCTGGACTTTCATCAAGTGCGACGACGCGACCGCCTTCAAGGAATGGCTGGGCGCGGACGAAACCGGGCTTCCCTTCCGCCCGGAAGAGGAACCCTCCCTCGGCTCCCATCTCCTCGTCGAGCTCTTCGGATGCGATCCGGAGGCGTTGAAGCTCGAAACGACGGTTGGGGCCGCCATGGAGGAGGCGGCTCGCAAGAGCGAGGCGACCGTGGTCGCCCAATCCTTCCACGAATTCAAGCCGTACGGCGTCTCCGGCGCGGTGATCATCCAGGAATCGCATTACACGATCCACACCTGGCCGGAGCATGGCTACGCGGCCGTCGATCTCTTCTACTGCGGCGGCACCGTCGCCGTCCATAGAGCGGTCGAGGTGCTTCAGGAGCGCTTCCAGCCCGCCCGGATCAAGTTCCTCGTCGTCCGGCGGGGGCCGCAGAGCGAAGTCGACCGCTAGCATCTGCCTCGGGCGCCTCATGCCGCCAATCCTGTCGGCAAGAAGGGCTGAAGCTGCGCTTCGGCACTCCGATGGTCGCTTCGCGACACGAAGCAATGAAGGTGATTTGCGGCGGCGCTCCGCTCCGGAAATCGACGAACATCGTAAGATGTTCGTAGGCGTGGCCACGCGCGCGCCTGAGGAGGAAAGATGCTGAAGAAGATTTCAGCCGCGGCCCTCTTCCTGGCTGTATCGTTACTGGCATTTGGGCAGGCTCACAAGCCGAAACAAGACCCGAACGCCGCCGCGTTGCAAAACCTGGAAAGGCAATACGAGGCGGCGCTTCAGGAGTATTACAAGCCCTACCAGAACGCGAAATCGCCGGAAGAAGCCGGGAAGATCAAGCTCGATCCAAAGAAGAATCCGAGCCCGCGCTATCTCCCCAAGTTCAAGAGCTTGGCGAAGAAGGCGGGCAAGACGAAGACGGGATACGATGCCTGGAGCATGGTCAAGCAGATCGCCGAGCAGAGCCAGGATACGAAAACGGCGGACCTCGCCGACAAGACGATCCTGAGCACGTTCATCGATACGCCGTGGATTTCCGAGTATGTGGCAAGCCTGCCCTATTCCGATTTCGCGTCTCCACCGGAGGTGCGAAAGAAGAAGATCGGAGCAACCCTCGCCAAGATCGAGAAGGCGACCAAATATCCCGAGGTCAAGGCGGCGGCGATCTATGCGCGTGCGCAGATCATCGCGCCGGATGGCAACGGGGATGCGGCGGGCGCCGCCAAGCTCTATCGAGAGGTCTTGGCCAAGTATCCGAACACGGCGGCAGGCAAGCAGGCCAAAGGCCAGATCTTCGAGATGGAGAATCTCGTCGTGGGCAAGGTCGCGCCCGACTTTACGGCGGAAGATCAGGACGGCGTCCAGTTTAAGTTGAGCGATTATCGGGGCAAGGTAGTCGTGCTCGACTTCTGGGGGTTCTGGTGAGGACCTTGCCGTGAGCTGTTGCCCCACAACGTCGAAATGGTGAACGAGTTCAAAGACAGACCGTTCGCCCTCGTGGGAATCAACAGCGATGGAGGCCGGTCGGCTCTCCAAAAAGTCATCAAAGAACAAAAGCTGAACTATCGTAGCGCGGCGGACGGAGACACTTCCGGCCCCATCGCTACCGCGTGGAACGTCCACGGCTGGCCCACCGTGTACGTGATCGATGCCAAAGGGGTCATTCGCAACAAGTTCGTCGGAGTCGATCCGACCGTCCTGACCAACGCGGTCAAGGACCTGTTGCACGAGATGGACGGCAAATAAATCGATGCAAAAGCAGGCTGGAAGCCTGCGCTACTTCTCCGAGCCTCTTCACGAGGCTCGGAGATCCCCTATGCGAACTGCTTGCGGAATCGGGCGAGGCTGATCGCAAAAAGCGCGACCCCCAGTCCGGCCATCCAGATCACCGAAGACAGGACGCTTGGGAAAGGTGCGCCTCGAAGGAGGATGCCGAACGAGATGTCGATGAAGTGGCGCATCGGCGAGAGGTAGGTCATCCACTGTACGAACTGGGGCATGCTCTCCAGGGGCGTCCAGGTGCCGGAAAGCAGAATCATCGGCATCACGATCAGCAGCACGAGCATGCCGGCCTGGGCCGAGTTGCGACTGTAAGTCGCGATGAGGAAGCCGATGCCGGAGCTGGTGAAGCCGTACAGCACCGTCAGGGCGAAAAAGAGCTCCAGGCTGCCTCGGATCGGCATCCCGAACGTGCCCTGGAGTATCCAATACACGCAGGTCGCGGTGAGCACGACCATCACGAAGGTCATGGAAAGAGCCTTCGCGAGCGTGATCTGGACGGCGGACAGCGGGCAGACGAGAAGCTGCTCGATCGTGCCGCGCTCCTTCTCACGGACCATCGCGGAAGCCGGAAGCAGGATGCAGGAAACGGTCAGCATCATCAGCAATTCCGCGATGGCGGAGAACCAGCTTTCCTCGAGCTTCGGGTTGTACCAAATGCGGGCCTGATTGGCGATCGAAGGGATGCGGGGATCGGACGGGACATGTCGGGCCTTGCTCGCCCAGTCCTGGGCGAAGCGGGCGAGGATGCTTCCGCTGTAGCTGGCTGCCAGGTAGCCGGTGGTTGATTTCGATGTATCCACAAGCTCCTGAACCTGGACCGGCCTGTCCTGCCTCAAGAGGCCCTGTTCGAACTTGGGCGGAATCTCGATGAAGATCAGGGCGCGGCCGGTCTGGAGCGCCTCGTGCCCTTCGCCGGGATCGGCAACCTCGCCGATGTATTTGAAGTAAGGCGCGCGCAAGCGGGAGACGAGGTCGCGGGACGCCTCGGAATGGTCGGCGTCGAAGACCATGAAACGGGCGTTCTTCAGCTCGCGGTTGGCGTCGTTGCCCGCCATGATGACGTTCGCGGTGAAGAGATAGACGATGAAAAAGAGGAGGGTACGGTCGCGCAGGAGCTGCCCGAACTCCTTCGCGATCAAGACGAGCATCTGCCGGGTCCAGACGATCATCGCTTGCTCACCTTGTGGAAGAGGAAGTGGCCGAGGGAGAGGGAGATGAAGGGATAGATCAGCAGAGCGAGAAAATCCGGTCGAAGCTCTTGCCAGCTCGCTCCCTTTAGAAAGGACCCTTCGACGACGCTGTTGAAGTACGCGGCCGGAAAGAGGTGCGCCACGAACTGCGAGGAGGCGTCCATCTCGGCAAGGGGAATGAACATGCCCGAATAGCGGGTGCCGATGATCGCGCCGAGGATGATCATCACCATCAGCGCGGACTGCTGGGTGCGGAGAAACACGGAGGCGAGGAGCCCGAGGCTGAGCGCGCCGATCACGTACAGCACCATCGCCGCGAGGAACAGAAAGGGATTGCCGCGGAAGGGAGCGTGGAAGTAGAAGACGGCGATCGCCCAGAGGACGAGGCTGTTCGCGACGCAGATGCCGACGATCGGGACGAGCTTGCCCGCCATGAATTCGGCACGGGTGATCGTCGAGGCGTTGATGTTGTAGATCGAGCCGGTTTCCTTTTCACGCACGACGGAGAGCGACATGAGGATCGGCATCGCCCACATGATGATCATCAGGACGAGATCGGGGGCCATCATCCAGATGCTCTTCACTTCCTCGTTGTAGAGGTAGCGGACCTGGACGCGCATGGGCTGCATCATGTCGGCGGCGCGGTCCGGGCTGAGCTGGAAACGTCGGGCGAAGTATTTGGTCTGGAGATCCTCGCTGGCGGCGCCGTTCACGGCGTCAACGTAGCCGCGGATCGTGCGGACGGATAGGGTGATCGTGCCTTCGACGAGGGTTTGCACGTCGGCGGGCATGCCCTGATTCAGCCGTTGTTGGAACCGTTCCGGGACGACGACCACAACCTTCACCTTTGCCGCGCGGAGCAGGTTTTCCGCCTCGTCCATGGAGGTGAGGTCCTTGACGAAGGTGAAGTACTTGCCGTTCGTGAAGTTGGCGAGGTATTCGCGGCTCGCCGACGTCTTGTCGAGATCGAGTACGGCGAGCTTGACGTGCTCGACGTCCTGGCTCATCGAATAGCCGAAGAGGAGCATCATCATCGTCGGCAGCACGAAGGCGAGGGCGAGATAGACGCGATCCCGAGTCAGCTCGCGCCACTCCTTGTTGGCGACGGAAAGAATGCGCGTGAAATTCATGCCGCGTCCTCCGCCTTGAGGGCGCCGCGCTCCAATTCGGCGATTCGGTAGACGAAGACGTCCTCCATGCTGATCGGCACCTCGTCTACCGATCGGACGGCGAGGCCGGCCTGCTCCAAGATCGTCCGAATACGAGAGAGGTCGCGCTCCAGGTCTTGAGTGAAGGTGTGGATCGTGCGGCCGTAGAGAGCGGGGCTGAACCCCGCTGCGGCGAGAACCTCGACGCCCCGGTCGAGATTGCCGACGTCGATCTCGGCGAGGGCTCCCGTTTCGGTGCGGAACTGGGTTTTGAGGGATTCCGGGCTGGCGTTGGCGACGATCCGCCCGGCATGCATCAAAGCGAGCTGATCGCAGTGCTCGGCCTCCGACATATAGTGCGTCGTGACGAGGATGGCGACGCCATGCTCGCGAGAGAGGTGAAACAGGAGGTCCCAGATCGTGCGGCGGCCGAGAGGATCGACGCCGGAGGTCGGCTCGTCGAGGAAGAGGACGCGCGGCTCATGGACGAGCGCACAGCCGAGGGCGAGACGCTGGCGAAGGCCGATCGGAAGGCCGCCGCTCCGTTCGTTGGCGAACGCATGGAGGCCGCCGAATTCGAGCACCCAGTCGACCCGCTGGCGAGCCTGCTTCAGGGTGAGCCCGTAGATGCCGGCATAGAGGAGGATGTTTTCGCGAACGGTCAGGTCCTGATAGAGCGAATAGGCTTGAGAAACGTAGCCGATTCGCCGCCGGACTTCGAGGGACGCGCGCCGCATATCGGCTCCCGCAACCTGGCCGTGTCCCGCCGTCGGGGGGACGATGCCGGTCAGCATCTTGATGACGGTCGTCTTCCCCGCTCCGTTCGCTCCGAGGAGGCCGAAGACTTGTCCAGATCGGACGGTAAGGCTCACCCGATCGACGGCGACGAAGTCGTCGTACGATTTGGTGAGGCGGTGGGCGACGATCGCCTCTTCCCCGCCATCCCGTTTGACGGTCATCCCAGAACCGGCTTCCTCGATCTCCGTCTTCTCGCCGAGCATGAAGACGAACGTGTCGTCGAGGGTCGGCTCCTCGACGCGGATGCCTTCCGCGTCAAGTCCGGCGACGACTTCCGCGACTTTGGCGACGGCCTGATCGGGAGGGGCGTCGAGGCGGACGCGTAGCTGGTCGCCCCGCGCGTCGGCGCGGGCGAACGCGGCACGCAAGCGGCGGAGCGCCTCCGCCTGCTCAGGGCAATGAAGAGAGACGACGGAGCCGGGAAGCATGGCAACAACGTCGTCAGGCGCTCCTTCGGCAAGCTGGAGGCCATTATGGAGCAGGCAAATTCGGTCGAATCGGCTCGCCTCGTCCATATAGGCGGTCGAGACGATGGCGGTGATGCCGCGCTCGTGAACCTGGCGGGAAAGGATCGTCCAGAAATCGCGGCGGGAAACGGGATCGACGCCGGTGGTCGGTTCGTCGAGGATAAGCAGGGCGGGATCGTGGATCAGGGCGCAGACGAGCCCGAGCTTCTGCTTCATGCCGCCGGATAGGTGCTTCATCCGCCGGTCCTTGAATTCGGCGAGGCGGGTGATTTCGAACATCTCCCTCTTGCGCGCCGCATATTCGGCTCGGGGCACGAGGCGAAGCTCGGCGAAGAAGTCGACATTCTCCTCGACGGTCAGCTCGGGATAGAGGTTGAGGCCGAGCCCTTGGGGCATAAAGCCGAGCCGGCCCTTGATGGCCTCGCCGGCTCGCTCGCTGTCGATGCGAACTCCGAAGACGTCGAGGAAGCCCTCCTCGAAGGAAAGAACGCCGGCGATGGATTTGAGGACGCTGCTCTTCCCCGCCGCGTCCGGTCCGAGGAGACCGTAGAGGGTGCCGGGCGCGACGTCGAAAGAAATATCCTTGGCCGCGCGTACTTTGCCGTAGACCTTGCCTAGGCCGGCGAGGCGGACGACGGGCTCTAGCGCGGCCTCTGCCATGGCGTCTCCGGCTTCCACTGGATGATTGCGTCGGCCGGCAAGCCAGGGGTGAGCCGGTGGCCCGGATTGGATTCCAGGTAGAGCCGCACCGCGTACACGAGGCTGACGCGCTCGGCCGAGGTCTGAATGTCTTTCGGCGTGAACTCGGCCTCGGCAGAGATATAGCCGACTTTGGCGGCAAAGGGCTCGTTCGGAAAAGCGTCGGTGTAAATTCGGGCGGGAAGGCCGAGGCGAACCTTGCCGATCATGTTCTCCGGCACATAGACCTTCAGGTAAAGCCGGTCGAGATCGACAAGCTCGAGGATCGGGCTTCCGGCCGAGACAAGCTCTCCCTGGTCTTGGAACCGGGTAATGACGGTCCCGGCCGTCGGCGCCTTGACCGACATCTCATCCATCATGCTCTCGATCTCGGCCAGAGCCGCGCGGGCCTCCTTGATCTTGGCTTCGGCGGAAGTCTGGTTCTTTTCCGTCATCCGGACCTGGGTGTTGGCGGTGAGCGCTTGATCGAGCTGTCCCTGGGCCTGGGTCTTGCGGGCTTCGCTCTCGGCCACCCCATGCTCGTAACCGGCCCGTTGTGCTACCGACTGTTTGACGGCGGCCTTAGCGGCGAGCGCCTGATGGCGCGCGGCCGCGACTTGATCGGAGGCTTGCTTGAGGGCCTCGCCGGCGACGGTAACGGCCTGGTTCGCGGCGTCGAGATCGGTGATTCGGGCATCGACTCCGCTTTGGGCGGCCTCGACTTCGTGCTCGGACGCGTCGAACGCGGCCTTGGCCTGGGCGGCGGCGGTGCGGGCTCGCTCTGCGATTTCGAGGGAAACCGCGCCCTCGTGCTGGAGGTTCGTGTAGCGAGTCGCCTCGCGGTCGGCTTGCTCGGAGGCGGCGCGCGCCGCTTCGGCGTTGGCGCGAGCCGCGGCGAGGCTTGCTCGCGCCGCCGCAAGGCCCGATTTGGCCCCATTCTGCCCCGCGATGGCGCGGGCGCGGTTGGCTTTGGCGGCGGCAAGCTGGGACTCGGCGACGGAGACGCCAAGCGACGCGACGCTCTCCGCCGCTCGGGCGGAGTCGACGTTGGCCTTGGCCCGGTCGAGATCGGAGTGAGCCGAACCGATCGCCGATTCGGCCTGGGCGACGAGCCCTTGCGCCTGAAGGATCGCTCCCGAACCGGTGGCGCGAACGAGATCGACGTTCGTGCCCGCACTGTCGGCGGAGGCGATGGCGGAAGCGAGCGTCGCCGCGGCCTGGTCGCGCTTCGCCGTCAGTTGGGGATCGTCGATCCGCATCAGCAATTCGCCTTTGGTGACCGTACTGCCTTCGCGGGCGGCAAGCAGGCCCAGGCGGCCCGGGAATTTGCTGGAGATGATGACGTGGTCGCCTTCGATCCGCCCGTTGGCCTGGATCAGGCCTTCCGGCAAGGGCTGGACGGCATGGATCTTCGCTTCGACGAGGTTATAACCGATGAGGAGAACGGCCGCCGCTGCGAAGACCCATCCCCACGGGATTTTCAGCCTACGATAACCGCCAGTCGGCGGCTTTACAGGGCGACGCCCGTTTTGAGCGGCGACGTCCTTTTCTTTGGGTTGCGCCACCATTCCAGCCTGATGGTGGTCGATGCAGCCTTGTGGCGCAAGGGCTGGTTTTCGCCGTCATGGTTTCCGTAGACGGTCTAGAGCCCGTCGACGGTTTCGAATTTGTGAAGCTCGGAAAGGGACTCCCCGAGAACCATGCGCTTGCAAGCTTCTCCGAGGAGCGGGGCGATCTCGATGACGCGGAACTTCGAGCCTCCAAGGGAGGCCTTGTTCCCGATGGGCACCGTGTCGGTCACGACGATTTCATCGACAGGAGAGTCGGTGAGGCGCTTCATCAACTCGGCCTGACTGACCTTCCGGTCGGCGAGCACGCCATGCACCGCGAACATGTGGATCGACGCAGCTCCGTTCGACTTCAACAGCTCCGCATCCTTTACCAGGGTATTGCCGGTCAGGATCTCGTCGTCGACGATGAAGCAATGACGCCCCTTGACGTTTCCGGTGATGCCCTTGACGGCGGGCCGCTCGTCGTTGTCCGGCCGGCTCTTGTGGATGTACGCCTGCTCCAGTCCGAGCACGGAGGGGACTTCTTCGAAGCGCTTGGCGGCGCCCGCATCGGCGAAGACGAGCACGCACTCCTCCTTCGTCCACCGCTTGAGGTGGTTGGCCCGGATGTCGTTCACGAGGAGCGGAACCGCGGGAACTTCGTCGGCGGTCGGCGTGAAGTATTGCTTGAGATGCTGGGAATGCGGCTCCAGCAGGAGCACGCGGCGGACGCCGAGCACGTTGTTCAGAATCTCCGGAAGCCGCTGGCCCATGACCGAGATTCGCGGGCGATTCTTTCGATCCGATCGCGAGTAGGGCATGTACGGGAAAACGACATAGGTGCGCCGCGGATGGGAATTGTTGATCGCGTCCAGCAGCGCGAAGAGTTGGATCAGATTATCGTTGACGGGCGCCGTCTGGGTATGGAGCACGAGCACCGCATGGTCCCGCACGTTGTCGACCTGGACTTCGATATTCTCGTTCGAAAACCGGGAAACCGAGGCCTTCCCGTATTCGACGCAGTAACCGTCGACCATTGCCATCCGAGCCTTGATCTCGCGAAAAATGGCTTGGGCGAGGGAATCGGTCCCGGTCGTGGCGAAAACTTTAACTATCGTGCTCATGGGGACGCGCCGCCGGGCATGAAACTCCGCGGCTGGACCCAAATTGTACAGCGTTGAGCATCTTAGAATCTTAATCTTTGAAAGGCCAGAGCAAAAGTTACGGGATTCAGATAGCGATTCGACAGGCCCGTCTCCCTCCAAATCGGCGAAAGCTCAGGCCCTTTACTCGCCCAAGCGAAGCCCGAATAGCCTCCGAACGACGGGATCAGCGCCTGGTAGGAGCCGGTCCGTTCGAAGACCTGGCCGAAGGTCTTCAAAATCGCCTCCAACGAATAGGGGCAGAAGACGAGATTGTCGCCCTGAGTGACGAGGAAGCCGTTGGGGGTCAGGGCGTTGCGGCAGTCCTGGTAGAAGACTTCCGTGAAAAGCTGCTCGCTGAGAGCGCCGTCTTCTTCCTCGTAAGTGTCGGTGCTGTCCATCACGATCAGGTCGTATGGCTCGGCGATCTTCTTGACGAACGGAAAGGCGTCCGCAATGTGGAGATGGACGCGAGGATCGTCGAACGCGCCGCCGCCGACGCCAGGCAGATGCTCACGGCAAACCTCGACAACGCCGGCGTCGATCTCGACCATGTCGATATGCTCCAGGCTGCGGTTCTTCGCCAATTCGCGGATCACTCCGCCGTCTCCACCCCCGACGACGAGAGCCCGTTTCGGGGAGTCGATCGACATCAGGGGTATCTGGACGAGGGACTCGTGATAGGCGTGCTCGTCGAGCTCGGAAAGCTGGACGTGGCCGTCCAGAAATAACACCTTCCCGAAGACATCGGTGTCGTAGACGTCGATGGTCTGAAACTCGGTCTTTCGGTGGGCGACGTGCTCTTTGACGAGGACGCTCATGGTGAGCTTGTCGCTGCGAATGGGGAAGGTGAGGTGCATTCCCTCCTATTCTAGATTGCCGGAGGGGTCAAAGATGGCGGCGGGCTTCTTCCATGTTCTCCCGATGCGTCGTCTTCGCATTTTCCCCAAGCGTGATGTGCTCGGCGAGAAGCCCGACTTCCTCCTCGTCGAGAAACTCCTCCTGTTCGCGCCTCTGATTGACGATCGTCTGCGCCGCCGCCAAGGCCCACGAACCGCAAGTTACGCCATCCTCTTGCAGGGCGTCTACGGTCAGGTTGTGAACAACCGTGTTCGTGTAGATGTTGCTGGCCTGGACGATGGACTCGATCAGGTTAACCTCGCTCTGATCGGCTCCCATTGAGTTGAAGTAGTAGCAGCGGGGGGCCGAACGCCGGTCCGGGTTCTGCTCGATGACGAGCATCGTCCAATGCCGGTTGCCCAAATTGATGGGCACGATCGTGAACCGCGGAATCCCCCGCCCGTTCCGAACCAGATGCATGAAGTCGTCCCGGATCAGCGTCGCCAGGCCGGCGGGATGACGCAAGACGTTCACGGCGGCGGTTACGTGAACGTCCTCGGCCTCTTCCTCTCGGAGGAGGTAGCCCAGCTCACGGTCGTTCATCCAGACGTTACCGAGATCGAGTTTCTTCTTGACGGCAAGGCTCTTGCTCGGCATCACCTTGGTCGGCGCCGTTTTTTCCGTTGGCGTCTCCCATTTCTCCTTCTCCTTCGAAAGCTGCTGCCATTGCTTCGGTTGTTCCTTCGGCAGGGATTCTTCGTCGACCTTCTTGCCAACTTTGAGGGCCTCCCTGACCAAGTCGCGAATGGTATCGCCTTCCTTCTCCTTCGCCGGCTTGATATTCTCGTCGACGTCGTGCATTTCGATCTCGCCCTTGACCTTGGACTCCTCGCGATCTTTCGGGGGCGGAATCTTCTTGAAGATGGGAACCTGGGTTTCCTTTTCAAGCTTCTCGTAGGTGTTGGCCACCGTAGACGTCATCACCCCTTCCAGGGCGTGAGAGAAGCTGACCGTGCTGACGCTCGGGAACACGTTGTGGAACGGATTTTCCTCGTCGGAAACCTCCCCGGTCGCGAAGTCGAGGAACGCTTGCTTGAAGAGAACGGCCAGCTCTTCGTTCGACTTATCGAGGTCGGTCGGATGCTTCTTGAGCAGATTCGCGAAGAGGTTGTGGAGGCGGATTGGCCCCATGATGGCCAGTCGATCCCGGTGCAGGGCGCGTCGCTTGTCCAGTTCGACCTTCCGGACTTGCTTGAGCAGTTCTGGCCTCTTCCCGCCGGAAAGATAGCCCTCGGTCGCCTTGTGGCCGACGCCGTGACTGTACGAGCTCTTTCCGGCTGTTTGAACCGATTTGGTCGCCGAGTCCTTCTTTTGCGCTTCCTTCCGACCCGTCACGTTTAGGCCAATGTACGGTGGGCGTCCCACGCCCTCTTTCTTTGCGAAGACGTGTTTGACCTCGCCCCGAATCGTCCGCAAAGGCGCGAGCACGTTCTCGAAGTCGTAGAGGTAATCGTCCCGGTCCCCGGAACCCCCCTCTCCTTCGTCCTCCAGCTTGTCGCCACGGCCGTAGGTTTCGCCCGACGCGATAAAGGCAAGGTGAAGAAATGTGTCGAAAACCAGGAACGGCATCCGGATACCTTCGACACCGATGGCAAGGGCCATGAACTCGAGGACGACCTTCTCGATGCCTTGGAGCGTCCCTTCCTCCATCCCCATCTCGACCAGCCGTTCTCGAACCTCGTCCCCGTGCCCCGCGAAGATGTAGAGGATCGCGAGGGCGAGCGCCCGGTGGCCGAGGCTGCGAACGACGGATGCGCCGGCCTCAATCATCGAACCGCCGAGTTGGATCGCGATGATGTTCATCGATCGGGCGATGGCGGCCCACGATCGCCCTTCGTCTGGCTCCTTCTTTGGCTTCGAAACGGTCGGCTGATACAGCTTCCGTCCCCGGAAGGCGATCGTATCGAACGTCGCCCCTTTCCAGATGGGATAGACGATGTTGTAGGAAGTCGGCTTGTTGGTGTTCTCCGTCGTCACCGACGACTTCTTTCGCTTTTTCTTGGTGGCGGTCTTCTCGGATCGACCCTTCACCTCCGTGACTTGGGATTCTCCCTCCGAGTTCTTGCGCTTCTTCTTGGTCGCTTTCTTGGTCTCCTTCGTCGGGGCCTTCTTCTTCGGTTCTTCCCTGATCTCTTCCTCGACCTCGTCCTTATCGGCCTCCTTCTCCTTCGCCTTCTTCGCTTCCTCTTTCTCCAGCGTCTTCGCAAGCTCGATCTGTTCCTTCATCGCGATGACGAAGGCGATCCAATCCAGCCCGGTCGGGAGGTTCGTCTCATTGAAGATCAATGGGAACTTCCCGCCCTTCTTGACCCGGCGATGTTCGCGTACGCCCTCGACGATGGTGGTGACCTTCTCCTTCCCTTCTTCCAGGGGCAGCCCCTTCATGGCCTCCTCGTTGAGCGTTCCTTTGAGGGCGATGATGAATTGCTGCACGCTTCGAACTCGTTCCTCATCCGCGACCTCGTCGTCCTCGCTGCTGAAATGAAGCTCCTTATCGTCGATCTCCTCCTCGATGTCCTGCTTTTCAAGATCGACCTCGACTTCCACGTCCTTCGAGGACTTCTTGGGGGCCGACTTTTTCGGAGCCGATTTCTTGGCGGATTTCTTTTCAGGAGGCTTCTTTTCGGGAGGCTTCTTGACCGTCTTCTCGGGTTTTGTCGGCTTGGGCGGGTCCTTCTCTTCCTCGATCGGATACTCGTCCGAGTATTCGATCATCTCGCCTTCCTCGCGCCAACTGCTTTCTTCGTTCGAGTAGGAGCCGCTGACGCCGCCAGAATCACTCGAATCGCCTGAGGAGCCTGAGAACGCGGACTTGGTGGAGCTGCTGGAGCTTAGCTTTCTCTTGTGGGACTGCTTCTTTTGCTTCTCCTCGCTGCTGGAATCGGAGTAGACGCGCTCGTCCTGAAGCTCTAGTAATTCCTTCAACATCTTGCGCCGATTCCGCCCCTCGCGATCCTCGTTGGTCCTTCTCTTTGGGCTGCGGCTCCTACTCCGCCTTCGGCTGCGGTCGCGGGTTCGGGGGCTACGGCTGCGACTACGAGACCTCCGCCGCCGTCGAGAGTCTTCGCTGGAGGAGCTTTCGTCGTCCTCCTCGCCGGACTCGACGATCGCTGTCTTCTTCTTCTTCTTCTTGTCCTTCCTATCGCCCTTCCTCCCTAACTGGACCGAGAGTGGTGCGGGGAGGATGGCAGGGGGCGCTTTGCCGGCTTCGATGGCGGGCTCGATCGTTGCGAGCAGAGCCCGTAGCCAAATCTCGACGCATGCGTCGTCGCTGAGGTTGTCGAGGTCCAGGTCGATTTCCACGTCCAGGCTGGGAATCACGATCTGGCGAGCGTCGTAGCCGCGGCGGTCGGCCAACCGGTCCTCCAATCTCTCCATCACAATCGTGGAGATCCGGTTGAGACGGTTCTGAGCATGCGCGATCTGGTCCGGCTCGCCGTCCAGCATGTAGTACCGCTCGCACCGCTCGACGTGGAGGCCCCGCGTCTCTTGAGCGAGGACTCGCGCGCCGACGGCTCGGGCTTCGGCCTCCCATGGACCGCCGTCGTCGTCCAAGAACGACTTGCGCTTGACAGCCAGTCCGCCTTGCTGAGCGACGTGGGTCAACTCATGGGCAATCAGGGCGAGGCCGGCCTTCGAATGCGGGTCGTATTTGCCCTCGCCGAAAAAGACATCCGTTCCGATCGTAAAGGCCTCCGCCCTAAGGTCGCGGGCCGCTTGGGAGGCGTCGGGACCGACGTGGAACCGAGCCACTTCGGGATCAAAGCCGACGATAGGAGCCAAGGCCGCACGCGTAGGGAGATCGGGAACGCGCGAAACCATCGCCCCGGTTAGGCGCGCGTGCAGATTTCTCGCGAATTGCTCAGCCCTCAGCCCCGAAGTATCGGACGGGCTGGGAGAAGCAGGACCTTCTCCCGGCTCCTCCGCCGATTCGCCCGGGGTTTCAATTTCAATGACGGCGAGTTGGGCGTCGCGGGTACCGAGAGAGTGCGTAAGAGACTTCTCATCGACCTCCAAGGTCTACGTATATTACAGGACTCCAATCCCTCGGTGGCCAAGTGGGCTTCGGATCAACCGAGAATTAGGTCGGCTTCTCAAGGAGCACCATCAATGTTTTGTAGTCCCGGCGGCGGGCGATATGATCCAAATGCCAGTGATCCCCTACATCCCAGAACTGAGCCGTCCCGGATGCGGCATCGGCAAGACCCTCGAAAGTCACCTTGTCGCCATAGAAGAAGAGGGTCGAAACGCCCGTACGGATATCCATGCCGCGCCAATCGAATTCCTCGTATCGCAGCTCCGCAGATTGGATGTCGGGAGGCGTTTGGGGCACGTCGATCGAAACGTCCATCCATCCTTTGCGATTTCGGATTTCCTTCCAATGATGTGGCTTGATCGCCAGGTGAAAAGGCGCCAGGACGAGATCGAGCGATAATCCCTCGTGCCTCGGCAGGGCGAGCCATTCGGGCAGGGGGTGGCTTCTCAGCCGAATCCAGAGGACAGTGTCGCGTTGAAGCGTAAACCAGGCGATCCAATCCGCCAGCAATCTGAAGTCAGCCTGCGAACCGCCGATATGCCGCTCGTCGGCGATCTCATAGGCGACGAGTCCCTCCGGCCCTTCGATCCGGACGACCCGGAACGGGAATGGCTTGAAGTTGACCTGGATCGTCGACGCGGGCCGAACCATGGCTAGCCGAGCCGGTCGGGATTCAGGCCCAGAAGCTCGTCCAGAACGAACAGGCCATCCTTCCGGATCAGCTTGCCATCGAAGTAGATCTCTCCGCCTCCGTACTCCGGCCGTTGGATGAGGACGGTGTCCCAGTGGATGCTGCTCTTGTTGCCGTTGCCTCCGGGCGGATCGTAGGCGTTGCCCGGCGTGAAGTGGAAGCTGCCCGCGATCTTCTCATCGAAAAGGGTGTCCTTCATCGGATGCAGCACATACGGGTTGAAGCCCAGCGACCATTCGCCGAAGTAGCGGGCGCCCTCGTCCGTGTCGAGAATCTCGTTGATCTTGCCCGTGTTCGCGCCCGCGCTCGCCTCGACGATCTTGCCGTTCTTAATGACGTAGCGGATGTCCTTGAACTCGGTTCCCTGATAGAGGCTGACTGTATTGAATTGAACGACGCCGTTCACGGAATCCTTCACGGGCGCGGAGAAGCACTCGCCGTCCGGAATGTTGCGACCGCCGGTGCAGGCGACGGCGCCGATTCCCTTGATGCTGAAGCTGAAGTCCGTTCCCGGCCCTTTGATCTCGACCCGATCCGTCCGGTTCATCAGGTCCTCGAGCGGCTTGCAGGCTCGCTCCATCTTCGCGTAGTCGAGCGTGCAGACGTCGAAGTAGAACTTCTCGAAGGCCGGCGTGCTCATGTTGGCTTGCTGGGCCATGCCCGGCGTCGGCCAGCGGCAGACCGCCCACTTCGTCTTCGGCACCCGGACGCCGAACACGACGGGGGTCGAATACTCCTTCGCCCACATCTTCTGAGTCTCGTCGGAAACGTCGCCCAGTTCGGCGTAGTTGTGGGAGCCGCGAAGCGCGATGTAGGCGGTCATCCGCTCCATCTCGTACTTCTCGATATCGGCGATGGTGCGGGCGTTGTCGGCCGTCATGCCGAGGAGAAGCTGCCGCTTGATCAGGTTGCTTTCCAGCCGAACCGCAACCTGCGCGCCCTTGCTCTGGGCGACGCGGACGAATTCGGCGACGGCCTCCTCGGGGATGTCGAAGGCGTGGATGAGGAGTCTGTCGCCGGGCACGAGCTCGGTGGAGTGGGTGCAGAACAGCTCGGCGAGCTTCGTCACACGGGGGTCAAGCATGGTCCGAGCTTACCGCCGTAAGAAATGGGACCGCGGAATTCATTCCTCTCCCGCAGCGGTTGGGTCGTGCCGAGGCAAAGCAAAGTCGGCGGCCGCCGTTGCCGTAGTTCCGGAGCGGAATGAATTCCGCGGTCCCAGAGGCCGCTACGGCAGAGTCTCGAACTTGGCCGGGTCGCGCTCCAGAAGCTCGCGCATGTGAGGCGGGATGGACATGGCCTTCCGGGCCTCCGGATTCATCACCACGTGCCACGTGTATCCCTCGGTGACCACCTTGCCGGTCGTTTCGTTGAAGACCTCGTACTCGAACTTGATCGCGGCTCGCTTCAGCTCCGTCACCTTGACCCGCACGACGATCCAGTCGTCGTAGGCGACCTCGCCCTTGTAGCGGGCGTGGGCCTCGACGACGGGCAGGAAAAGCTGCTGCTCTTCCAGGCTCTTGTAGGTGAAGCCCCGGTCCCGGCACCAGGCTCCGCGCGCCTGCTCGAACCAGTAAAAGTAGTTCGCATAATAGGCATGCCCCATCTGGTCTGTGTCGCCGTATCGAACCCGGATCCGCTCTTCCGTGTAGCCAACCATCTCAGGCATGATGAACGATGGTGAGGCAAGGTATCCTAGGCGAACTGTTTTCGAGATCCCTGGACCATGAGAATTAAGAACAAAGAAATCCGAGCGCGACGACACCGCAAGGAGCAGAAGCAAAAGGACGCCCAGCGCGAGACGCGCGCCAAATATGGCGACGCCAAGCCGACCGGCGGAGACAAGGCTTCGGCTCCTAAGAAGTCGGCGCCAAAGCCGGCCGCTCCGAAAGCCGCTCCCAAGAAGGCGGAGACGACCGCCAAGGCGGCCGCCCCCAAGAAACCTGCGGCTCCTAAAGCAAAGAAAGCGGAGCCCGCCGGAGAGTAATTGTCGTAACATTGCTAAGAGCGGCGCGGCCGACCTTGTGAGGGCGAGGTTTGGAGCGCCGCTTTCTTTTGAGTCGGATGCGAGTTGGCGTCGTCGGAGCGGGAATCATGGGCGCGAGCGCCGCGATGGCCCTTGCGGGACGCGGTCACGAGGTGACCATCTTCGAGAGGTTTCCTCTCCGCCACGCCAAGGGTTCCTCTCACGGCCGGTCGCGCATCATCCGCAAAGCCTATCCCGATCCGTTCTACACGGCAATCATGGACGAGGCCTACGGCCTCTGGCGGGAGTTGGAGCGGTTCAGCACGGAACGAATCATGTTCGAGCGGGGCCTCCTCTACTTCGGGCCTTTCGAGTCGGAGAATCTCCGCGACATCCTCACCGGGCTGGAGCAGGTCGGCGTAACCCACGAAGTCCTCGATCACGACCAGGTTCGGACCGTTTGCCCGGACCTCCGCCTGGAGCTGGGCGAGATCGGCATTTTTACGCCCGAAGCCGGGTGGGTTCATGCCGAGCGCGCCATCCAGACCTGCCACGAAAGGCTGCTCGGTCTCGGCGGAACGATTCGCGATAATTGCCGAGTCGAGGCCGAATGGCTCGAAAAGCAATTCGACCGGTACGTTCTCTGCCCCGGACCTTGGATCACCGACTTCGTGCATGTCCCGGTTCTCGTTACCCTTCAGACCTTCGGCTACGTTTCGCGGCGCGGCGGATTGGATGGACCGGTCTGGATCGACGATTGCCCGGAGCTCTTCTATGGCTTCCCTTCCGAACCCGGCGAGGCCTCATTCAAGATTGGCGTCCATGATCTCGGCCCGGAGTTTTCGCCGGAGGATCCGAATCGCCCGCCACATCCCGAGCACATGGAAGCGATCACGCGGGAGGCGGAGCGGCGCTTCGGCGTCGTCGATCCGCAAATCGAGTTCCGGGGCTGCCTATACACGAATACGGCGAACGACGATTTCCTGCTTGGGCGGCACGGGGACAAAGGCTTCTTCGCTTCCGCGTGCAGCGGCCACGGATTCAAGTTCGGCCTATGGATCGGCCGGAAGCTGGCCGCCTTCGTGGAAGAAAAGGATGCCCCGGAGAATCACCCAAGGTTCTGCTGGCCGGAGCCGCTGCTGGAGGCGTGAGAGCTTGATGGAGGTGATGGAGGTGATGGAGGTGAGCGGTGACCGGTGACCAGTGACCGGTGACCGGTTTTTTTCACCCCTTCTCACCCATCGAAACGATGAACCCTCCGCTCCCTCGCATGGCACTCATTTTCGCGGCGACTGGGTCTTTCTGCAACCCGGAGGCAAACTCGCCGTAAAATTGGAACATGGCCGATCGCAAGCATTTTAAGGGCATCACTTCCGATGCCTTCGTGTCGGATGCGGATAAGTGGGCGCTGGACAAGCTGAAAAAGATTCCGCTGATGCCCCAGCTCGTCGCCAAGTTTTACGAATACGGCATCGACCGATGGATGTACGCGATCAACATGTCCATGTCCGTCCGGTGCGGCCCGAGCCAGTACAGCTCGCTCTACAGCATGCTGCGGGAGTCCTGCAAAGTGCTGGACATGCCCGAGCCGGAGCTTTACATCACGAATAATCCGTTCCCGAACGCCTGGGCGGGCGGTGTCGAGCGGCCCTACATCACGCTTCGCAGCTCGATCGTGAACAACCTAACCGACGAGCAGATGTACCACCTGATCGGCCACGAGCTCGGGCACATCAAGGCGGAGCACGTGCTCTATTTCTCGGTCGGCGCGGTGCTGATCCCCCTGCTCGATCTGCTTGGGCGACGGACGCTCGGGTGGAGCGACCTCGCGACGCGCGCCCTTATCCTCGCCTACTTCGAGTGGTCGAGGCAGGCCGAATTCTCCGCAGACCGCGCCGGTTTGCTCGTTTCGCAGAGCCTGGATACGAGCATCGACGGGATGATCCGCCTGACCGCCGGACAAACCCGCTTCGACTCCGAACTCAGCCGAGAAGCCTACATGGACCAGGCCCGGACCTACCAGGATGCCGTCGACCAGATCGGCAAGGCCCTCATCTGGATCTTCATGGGCCAGGAATGGACGCACCCCATGCCGGTCCACCGAGCCCAGCAGGTCGAACGCTGGCATCAGAGCGGCGCCTTCGACCGGATCATGGCCGGCAACTACGACCGGATTCCCAAAGAGAAGGCCGGCTAGGGCCGCAGGATAGAGGATTAGAGGATTAAGAGGATTGAAGGATTGGAGGATTGGAGGATTGGGCAGTTCCGATCCATCCTGCCATCCTCTAATCTTGCAATCCTCTAATCCTGCAATCCTTCAATCCTGCAATCCTGCAATCCTTTAATCCTCTTAATCCTCTTAATCCTCCAATCCTGCAATCCTCCAATCCCCGCCTCCCGCGCAACATGAGTCCCGAACAGCGCCTTGCCGAGCTTGCCGAGGGCCGGAATCCGGCCCTCGTCGCCCACATGCCGAGCGGATTTCTCGTCATGGGGGCGTCCCAATTCCTGCCTGGCTATTGCCTCCTGCTCGCTTACCCCAAGGTGGGCAAGCTGAACGATCTGGCCAGGGAAGCGCGGGCGCAGTTCCTCGACGATATGGCCCGGGCCGGCGACGCGGTACTCGCCGCGACCGGCTGCCTGCGGATCAACTACTCGATCTACGGCAACCTCGACCCCTTCCTCCACGCCCACATTTGGCCGCGCTACGACTGGGAAGACGAGCGTTACCGAACCTTGCCCCCGCTCTCGATTCCGACGGACGTTCGAGAAGCGCCCGACTGCGCGTTCGACGTCGAGAGGCATGGCGAACTGCTCGAACGCATTCGGGCGTACGTGGCCTCGTGACCCGTGGGGTTGGAGGCGGCTTAATCCGCAATCATGAGCCCCGAGCGCCCTACTCCCGCAGATAGAGAATCGAGTTCCGCATGCCGAAGTTGGCGATGAAGTCGATGTCGTCGAAGTCTCCCATCGGCGCGCTCTCAATGCCGGTACCGTTATAGCCGACATGCAGCGTGTTGTCGGTTGAGCCTTGGCCGCCGTCGACCCAGCGATAGGCATAGAGGATATCGCCGTTGAACCAGCAAGCGGCGGGGGCCGACCGGCTCTGGGTCCACTCGTCGTAGTAGCGCTTCACCATCCAGCCGCCGCCCACCGACTTGTCCGCAATCGACTGCGCCACGTAGACGCATTGCCATGGCGCGGCCGCGGAGGTCGTGCCGAGCATGTAGTAGACGATCCGCCCTTTCATGCCGGTATAGCCCTTCTCGTCGAAGAGAACGATGCATCGCGAGCTTCCGGCCGGTCCGCTCACCGGGCCCTGCAACCATTCCCGATCCGAATCCGGAACGTCTGGCGTCGGGGAGATGGGCTTGAGCTTCTGGCCGTCCAGCTTCTCCCGCCGGATCACCCAGCGGCCGAGATGCTTGTCGTCCTCGTTCTCTGCCGTGCCGATCAGGATGACGTCGTGAATCGTGTCCAACGCCATCGAAACCGGCTCCGCCGACTTCACTTCCGGAGCCGGCGAGCCGGCGCCGACCAAGGTTGTCGCATCGCCGAACCGGTGGCCTCCCGTCAGGGACCGATAGCGAACCGAGCCGTCCTTGGGCGAAGTCTCGAAGAGGAAGAGACGGTCCCGATCGAGGCCGAACGTTGGAACCGAATCGGTGCCGTCGACAAGCGCCTCCTCATTTTGCGTCACCTTGTCATCCTTCAGGCGAATCCACCGCAAGGCGACGCCCTTCGCGCTGGGATAGGCGACGACGATCTCGCCGCGGTAGCTGATCGCCGCCGGATCGCCAGTGACTCCGTCGTCGACGATCTTGATGGGCGCCGCCCACTGGAAAGGCTTGATGAGCCTCCGGAGCATCAGCCATCCCGGCTTGTCCGGTCCGACCGACGGGGCGCTCTTCGCGTCGGGCGGAAAGCCCTCTTGAGCGTAAAGGACGAACGCGTCCCGGCCATGGGTGAAGGTCCAAGGGGCGGAGTTCGTCTTGCCGACGTCGTCGCGCCGCCCGGCCGATGTCGAATAGGCGTAGTTGATGTCGGCCCGAACGTGCGTCTCGCCGAAGACGCCGTCCCAATTCCAGTCGATCAGGGTCGTCTTGCCGTTCGCCTTCAGACGGAAATGATAAGGAGCGTCGGCCAAGAACTTTACCTTATCGTACGGAAGCGGGATCGTTTCGTCGAGATCGGTCTCCCTCAGCACATAGTCCTTGAGCGCGCCGTCGCTGTAGTGAATCTTGCGAATGTCGTTCTCGAAGGTGTAGCTGTACGGATAGTTCATCAGGCTCGAATAGATCGGGCAGCCGGACGGCCGATAGAAGCCCTCGTGATTCAAGCCAAGTTCATGCCCGAATTCATGGATAAATGTGGCGTACAGCGACCAGTTATTCCCGCCACAGCCGCCCCCGTCGCCAAGCTCGTCTGCCTGGCCGCCTCCCCATGGCGTGACCTGCATCCAATGCACGACGCCGCGCCACTTCGACGGGATGAGCCGGTCTCGAGAAACCCACCAGGGGTTCTTCTGCTCCTGCTCGTTCATTTCTTCGAGAAAAATCGGATGGAGTGCCCAGCCGAGACTCGTGTAATAACCTTCGATGTTCTTGAAGGTCGCATCGACCATGTCCTTGTTCGCGTTGCTGAACCGCGAGACAAGGCAAACGACGTCCTTTCGCTTCGGATCGCAGCCCAGGCCCTTGAGGTCGAGTCCGCGGAAACCCTTGACCTCCCAGCCGTCGAGAAGTCCATCGCCGTCAGTGTCCGGGTTATACGGATCGGTACCCAGAGCAATCTCCTCCTCGTTGGTGAGGCCGTCGTGGTCCGAGTCGGTCTCGCCAGGGGAAATCCGGCGATACATCAGCACGTTATGGCCGGTGTGGGCTTCGGGGCCGAAGCGGAATTGGATAAGGTCGATATCGCCGTCCTTATCCATATCGCCAGTTGCCCATTCGCAGGGGCTGGCCGGGAAACCGCTCTCCGGCCGCTTGAGGACGAACATCGGCGCGTGGCGGGCCGGTTCGTCGACGAAAATCCACGGGCCGGCCGCCGTCGCATAGCTTCCCTTCCCACACTTTCCAAGGTCGCCTTCGGGCTTCGATTCGGCGGTATCGGCGAGGGAGACGCGGCCGTTGGAGAAGGTGAAGAGAGCCGCGTGTCCGTTGGCGGCAATGACCGCTTCGATATGGGCGATATGGCCGGGCAGCTTCACCGGCGTCGCCGCCCTGGATGAGGGCGCGATCTTGAAGCCCATACCGGACCCTTCGTCCCAGGCGTAGATCGTCTTGTCCACCCAAGCAAGGTGAGGCGTCTTCAGCTTCGCCGGCAGGATGACCCAAACCGCCTCGTCCTTGAACCCTCCGCCCTGAAAGCCATGAGCCAGCCGAAGCGTGTCGTGGTCGAAGAGTCCGACGATATCGACGCCGGGCGCATCGTCGAAGTCCCCCACACAGGCCGCTTCGCAATCTTTGCCCCAATTGGAGTTCGCCCGCCGAGGAAGCAAGCTTTTCATGCCGTCCCCGTTCAGCGCGACGTCGATGAAGGAATCGCCGCCAGGGGAAATGCGGATGAGGTCGGCATATCCGTCGCCGTCGATGTCTCCAGCCATGCAAAAGTCGCCGGGCGCGGCGAAATTGAGCGCCCAAGGGATGGGATTGACGAAAATCGGTCCAGCAAAAGCGGTCGCCGCGACGAGGGACAACATTGCACCATTGTTACCCACCGAGATGAGAAAACCTCCCCGCCTCGCGCGCGACTTTTCGAAGACCTACCTGGTAGAACCTTGGAGCGACGTTACGGAAAGGGAGAGAGAATGTCAGATACGCGAATCGATTATCTGTTGATCGGCGGAGGACGCACTTCGGCAAACGCGGCCCAGGCGATCCGGGCGAAGGATCCGTCCGGTTCGATCATGATCGTGGCCGGTGAGGATCGCAAGCCATACGACCGGCCTCCGCTGAGCAAGAATTTCCTGGAAGGCCGCCCGCCCAATCCGGACGACGTCGAATCCAAGCCGGACGACTTTTTCGATAAGCACCAGGTCGAGCTCAGCCGCGGCGTGCCCGTGGACAGCATCGATCCCGAGCTCAAGCTCGTGACTCTCGAAAACGGGAAGCGATTCGAATACGGCAAGCTCCTCATCGCGACCGGCGCCTCGCCGACCCATCTCGACGTCCCCGGTGCGGACATGGACCATGTCCGTTACCTCCGGTCGGTCGACGACGCGATGGCGATCCGCGACGCGGCGAAGAATGTGAAAAGCGCGGTTATGATCGGGGCCGGTTTCATCGGCGCCGAGGTGAGCGCGACCTTATCGGGACTCGGCGTCTCATGCACGATCGTCGCCCGCGAGGATTATCCGTGGGAGAAATTCCTCAGCGAAGAAACCGGGCTTTGGCTGCGACGCTACTTCGAGTCGAAGGGCGTCGCCTTCAAGGCTAACGCGCAGGTCGCCGAGATCGTCCCGAACGGCGTCAAAATGAGCACGGGCGAAGTCGTCGAAGGCGAATTGGTCGTGGTCGGCATCGGCGTCCGCCTGAACCTCGGCTTGGCAAAAGACGCCGGGCTCAAGCTCGACGGCCACCACGGAATCATGACCGACGCGACGCTTCGGACCTCCGATTCCAGCATCTGGGCGGCCGGCGACGTCGCCGCCTACGAGGACGGTAACTTCGGCAAGCGCTGGCACCTCGAGCACTACATGAACGCCGATTGGCAGGGCACGCACGTGGGCGAGAACATGGCCGGCTCGAACGAGCCGTTCCTGAAGATTCCCTACTTCTTCTCCGACCTGTTCGACCTCCACTTCGTCCTGCGCGGCGACCCCTTCGACGGCGACAGCGCGAAGGTCATCGGCGACCGGGAGAGCGGCGAATTCGTTGAGCTCTACGCCTATCCGGACGGACGTCTTGCGATGGGACTCGTCTTCACCCGCGACGACAAACTCCAAGATCGGCTCGGCGACAAGATCGAGGAGTTTCTGCTGGCCAAGAGGAACGTGGCGGACATCGGCGAAGAATCGTTCGGGGGCTGAATCGGCCCCGAAAATCTTACAACTCGGCCCTCCGGTCGATTACGGACAGCTTCATCAGCTTGCGGAGGCTCTTCAGCTCCCGCAAGTTTCGGGTTGAAAGCGTGCGTAAAAGCCCTTCGCCCTTGGCGGTAAGAGTTACTCGAACCTGCCGGCGATCGTCCGGGTCGGGACTCCTCTCCGCAAGCCCGGCCGCCGCGCAACGGTCGATGAGTCCGACTGCCGTATGGTGCTTGAGTTGGAGAAAGTCGGCGATCTCCGCGATCGAAGCCCACTGCCGCCCAGGTTGGCCCATGATCGCCAGCATGGCCTGATGCTGCTGCGGGGTGATTCCCAAAGCGCGAGCCCCCTCCTCTGAAAAGCGGGTAAAGCGCCGAATCGCAGCCCGGAAAGCAGCGAGCGACTCGTAATCTTGCTTGGTTAGCGAAATTTCGGCTTCTTGCATTCGTTTTCTATCGTTTCAGGATATAATATCAGCGACAACTCCACAGTAGCTACGTGGCAATTGGCTGCGTACGTTGTTTCTACCCACATAGGTGAGGGCTCTTTCGGGAGCCCTTTCTTTTTTGCGTCATTCTTGTATTAAATGAACGTCGGCAAAGCGATTACGTCGAAAACCGGAACCCGTCGGCTCTTTGACAAAGTCCGCGCAGAATACCCACGCCGGATCGAATTATCATTCCTTCTTCAAGACTGGGAAGACGCTTATAACGTCGGCGGAATGTTCCGCGTCGCCGACGCTTGCGGGGCCAACGAGATGTTTATGTCCGGCCGAACCCCGATTCCCCCCGACCCTCAGATCAGTGTAACGTCCCTTGGTCATCATCGGCGCATTCCTTTCGAGCATTTCGAGAAACATGAGGCCGCCGCCCTACGGGCAAAGGAATTGGGGTATTCACTCGTCGCGGTAGAAATCGCCGAAGGGGCGGTTCTCTACTCCGAGTTCGAATGGCCAGAGAAAGTCTGCCTCGTCCTGGGCAACGAGGTGAACGGCGTCTACGGCTCGGTCATGAAGCATCGAGACGCGGCGGTCTTCATCCCGATGTACGGCAAAGGACGCTCCATGAACGTTCACGTCGCCGCCGCCGTCGTGGCTTTTCGCGCCGTCGTCGGTTAGAACTCGAACGCAATCGCCCCAGTAGAACTCTTGTATTCAAAGCGTAGGCAGATAATAAAAAGGAAGAGGCATGCCGACATTCGAGTATCTAGCTGTAAACGACGCGGGCGAGCGGATTTCCGGAACCGTGCTGGGGAACTCGATCGAGCATGCGCTCAACGCTCTTTCCCAGCGCGGCCTCGTGGTGGAAAGGATCAACCAGTCCGCGCTGGCGATGGAACCGCCTCTCAGCGCGGTGGGCTACCTCGATAGCCAGCCGATTCCTCCCCCGCCGGTCCAGCCGATGGAGATGCCCCGCTCCCCCTACGAGCAGCGGAGCTTCCATGAAACCCCGTCGATTCAGGCCCCGCCGACCGGGCAGCGCAGCTATATGGCGACCAGCGTCGTCGGCCCGCTCGCGGGACGCGTGCCTCTCCCGAGCCTATCGATGTTCTTTCGCCAGTTCGGGACGATGCTGGAAGCCGGCGTTCCGATCGTGCAGGCCCTCGACACCCTTTCCCGCCAGGGCCGCAACATCAAGATGCACGCGGTCGTGTCGGAGATCCGGGGCCACGTCGAGGCCGGCCGAGACATCAGCACCGGCATGCAGCGCTACCCGGAGGTCTTCCCTCCTCTTTCAATTAGCCTCGTTCGAGCAGGCGAGGAAGGCGGCTTCGTGGCTCAGTCGTTCAAGATGCTCGCCGATTACACGGACAAGGAAATCGCCCTTCGGAACCTCATTCGAAGGTTGACCCTCCATCCCAAGATCGTGCTCACGGTCGCCATCGTGGTCATCGGCGGAGCGAGCCTGCTGATCACGATGATGGGCAAGGACAGCAGCCTCCTCGCCACCCCCCTCACGAACTGGGTGGTCTGGATGTTCCTGGGGCCGCTGCTCATCGCCGCATTTCTCTTCTTCCGGGTCGGGCTTGCGAATCCGCGCATCAAATACAACTGGGACAAGATGCTGATCAAGATGCCGCTCGGCGTCGGCAAGACGGTCCACGAGTTCGCGATGTCAAAATTCGGCATGGCCCTATCCTTCCTTTACAAAGGAGGCGTGCCGGTCGGCAAGGCGATTCAGCTCTCCGCGGACGCATGCGGCAACGAATACCTCCGCGCCCAAATCTCGCCGGCCAGCCGGCGTCTGGAGTCGGGCGACCGGATTTCCGACACGCTGAAGCAAACCGACGCCTTCTCGCCGATCGTGATGGACATGGTCGATACGGGCGAGCGGACCGGCAACCTCGACCAGATGCTCCTCCGCATGTCGAACTTCTATGAGGACGAGGCGGAGACGAGAGCGAAGCAGGTTGCGAACATCTTTTCCGTTATCCTGTTCATCCTCGTCGCCCTCTACGTCGCCTACGTCGTCTTCAACTTCTATCAGAAGCTGTTCGCCGGTTCTGGAGCAGCCCTGGACGGAGACTGAGGAACCTTGGCGAAAACGCACTACGAGGTGCTTGGCGTCAAGGCGGAAAGCACGGCAGAGGAAATCCGGTCGGCATACCGGAAGCTCGTTCTCCAGCACCATCCCGACCGGTCGAGCGATCCAAAATCGAAGGCGGTCTTCCTCGCCGCCTCCGAAGCCTATCAGGTGCTCGGCGACTTGGACCGACGAAAGGAATACGATGGCCGTCTCGCCATCGAGAAGAAGCTTGGCGAGCGGCGAGGAAACGCTCGCCAAAAAGCGTCGCCTCCGCCTCGACCTCAACCGACCCCGTCGGCGCGACTCGCCGAAATCAAGCTCGACGTGAACCGGCTGAACACGCTCTTCTCGCGCAGCAACTACGTCGAGGCGGAAATCCTCGCCCGAAGCGTCCTGGAGAAGGACAGCCGGCAGCCGGTTCCATACGCCGTCTTGGGGGATATCGCCCGAATGAGCGGGAACAAGAAGGAGGCCATCCGGATGTACGCCCTCGCCCTTCAGTTCGATCCGCGCAACCCGGCGTACCAGCGGCGATACGACGATCTGGTCGACCAGCCCATCGTCGTCGTTCCGTCGTCGGGCCGTCCGCAAGTGAAGCCCGAGGCCAGACCAAACACGATGTTCGCGCCCCTCTTCGGGCTTGGGCTCGTCCTGATCGCGTGCATCTACGTCATTTTCTCGCACGAGGCCCCGATCGTCCCTCGCATCTCCTTTATCAGCACGTGGACCTTTGGTTTGATCGCGATGCTCTTCCTCAGCGGAGCCATCCTCGGCTCCTGCATGTCCCTTGACAACCTGCTCGACAGCGTCCATTCGATGGGCACGACCGCGCTCGGAAAGATGTCGCCCACAGTGGCCCTCGCCACCATCGCGGCCGTCAGTTTTTGGGCCGCCACCGCCATGTACATCGTTATCGGCCTCGTCGGCCGCTCGTTCAACCTCACCACGTCCCGGGTCATCGCCTGCGTCGTCGCAGGGACATGCCTGCTCTCTATCGCAGGAGAGGCGACCGGCTCGATCTCCGGCATCCAAATCTTCATCTGGGGCGGAAACGTCGTCTATATCGGCGTGCTATGCGGCTGGATCGTCGCCGACGCGCTGAAGACCGCCAACCCATGACGAAGTCCGATCTTCGCCATATTCTCGAGCAAGACGTCCTGCTCGCGACTCCCGCGCTCCTCGGATGGGATCTCGTGCGCGGCGACCTTCGCGCCCGCATCGTCGAGGTCGAGGCTTATCGGCACGACGATCCCGCCTGTCATGCCTTCGGCAAGAAAAAAATGAAGAACATGGCGCTCTACGCCGATCCCGGCCGTGCCTATGTGTACTTCAACTACGGCAATCACTGGATGCTGAACGTGGTCGCTCATCCGGAGGGGGACGCGGCGGCGGCGCTCATCCGGGCGGCTCGGCCGATTTCCGGTCTGGAGACGATGTTCGAACGCCGTCCCAAGGCTCGAAAGGCTCAGGACCTTCTTTCCGGGCCGGGCAAGCTAGCCGCAGCTTTCGGAGTGACGGGAGCCGACAACATGATCGACCTCCTCGATCCGAACGCGGAGATTCGTCTGGAGCCCGGCGAAGCTCCGGCAACCGTCCTAGCCGGACCGCGTGTCGGCATCGCGATCGGCAAGGCCCACGATTACCCCTGGCGGTTTGTGGACGCGGATGCCTTGGAGTGGGTTTCGAAACCCTTTCCAAGGCCGCAGAGTGCCAACATCCCAGATCCCGGCTAGCGCCGGGATAACAGAGCCAAGATGGCTCTGACACACTCCGCCTGGAAGGCGGAGCCATGGAGCCACGTACTTGCGCGAATGATTCGGGGCTAAGCGGCCTGAGTCTCGATGAAGAGCTTCTCGTAGTTGCGGTATTGCGCGATGAACTCGCCCGACAGACCTTCGAGCTCGCCTTCGTCGATGCAAAGCCGCTCGAGAGCGTCATGATCGAGGCTGAACCGGAGGCCGTCGCCGCCATATGTCGTGAGTTCGCTCGTCGAGGCGACGTAGTCGGCGAGATGGATGATGTCCACCATCTGGCTATCCGGATCGAGCTCGCTCGGATGATGGTGGTGGCCGATGGCATCCACGATCACCGAGGGAAGATTCCACTTTTCCGCCAACCGGGCGCCGACCTGCTGGTGGTCGAAGCCGAGCACGCGCATCTCCGCCTGGTCGGTCGTCAGATCGAGCTTGGCGGCGACGGTCGAGATGGCACAGGCGCGGTTTTCGAGCCAGGCGCTCAGGGCGACCTTGCCAAGGTCGTGGAGAAGTCCGCAGGTGAAGCCGAGATCGGCGGTAGCGGGCGCGACGTTCTGGGCGAGGACCTGGGCCGCGACGGCCGCGCTCAAGGAGTGCTCCCAGAACTCGTGAGGGCGCAGGGAATACCCGTTCAACGGCTTGTCCATCCAGTGGTAGGTCGAGGCGATCATGGCGAGGTTGCGGACCGCTCGCATCCCGAGCACGATGACCGCCTCATCAGGACTGGCAATTCGTCGCTGCATGCCGTAGAAAGCGCTATTTGCAAGCCGGAGGACGCGCGCGGTCAGGGCTTGGTCCTGGGACAGGTAACGAGCGACGGAATGAGCCGTCGCCGTCGTCGTCTGGGACTCGCGCATCACCGCAAGGGTCGCGGCAGGGAGCGCGGGCAGGTCCGGAGTCTTGTCCACGACTTCATCGAGCGTGAGTCGAGTAAGGGCGGTCGCGTTTTCTTCGGAGTACATCTCTGTACCCGTTATTCCCGCTAAACCCCCGTAACGATCCAAGCAGAAATACGGAAGCGTTCCATTATTGAATAGTTTGGTTTCGCTTGGCGTAGAAAGGGGCGAACGACAAGTAAGAAGAGCCGCCAAACAACAACAGGGCGGCCAAATGGTGCGTTTCGAAAGAAAACGCTTCTCCTCTCTCCAGGAATGCTACGTACCCCATCAGTGAGCATTCCTTTTTTTACGCCTGGCCAATCCCGTGAAACAGCGAGGCACAGCCTTCATTTGGGCGGTAAACTCCTTGCCCCATGGCCGGCTTCGATCTCGATCTCGTGCGACATGCGCTGAAGGTGGCGCAGGAGCGCGGGTTTGCCGAGGTCGAGTTGGGTAGCGGAGAGTCCTCTTTCCGAGCGCGCTTCGAACCCGGCGCGAAGAAAGCGGCGAAGCCTGCGCCGACGGACGAAGAGCCGAGAACCTCTGCCGCCATAGAGACGGAGTACAAGGTCATCAAGAGCCCGCTCGTCGGGTTTTATCGAGCCGGTCCCAGCCCGCTGACTCCCGGCTCGACGGTCAAGCGAGGAGATGTGGTGGCGGTCATCAATGCCTTGGGAATCGCCAACGAGGTCGAGTCGCAGGTCGCCGGCGAGGTCGAAGAAGTTTATGTCGAAGACGGCCAAGGCGTGGAATTTGGGCAAGTCCTTGCTAAAGTGAAAGGATGAAACGCGGAAACTCCCTGGTCGGATTGCTGGTCGTGGTCGCTATCATCGCCATTTTGGCGGTCGTTTTCATGCGCGGCAACAACACGCTGATGGCGCCCGGCACGGGCTCGCCGAGGGCTGACGGAAAGGGGACGACCGTTCCCGGTCTGATGATGGCGAAGGCCAAGGACGACGTCTGTATCGAGCATCTGCGCGACCTCCGCATGGCTTTGAGCCTCGCTCACGATACGGACGGGGACGACAAGTGGCCGGCTACCCTTCAGGACACCAAACAGGGCGCGGAGTTTTATAAATGCCCGATCGGCGGCGAACCCTACAAATACAACCCGGAAACCGGCGAAGTGAAATGCGTCCATCCGGGACATGAGAAATATTGATGCTAGGCAAGGTTCTCATTGCGAATCGAGGCGAAATCGCGTGCCGGGTGATCCGGGCATGCCGCGAGCTCGACGTTCGGAGCGTCGCGATCTTCTCCGAGGCGGATCGCGAGAGCCTCCACGTCAAGATCGCCGATGAAGCGATCTGCGTCGGCGCGGGCTCGAATACCGATTCCTACCTGAACCTCGCGAACGTTCTCATGGCCTGCCAGCTTTCCGGGGCGGAAGCGGTCCATCCCGGCTACGGCTACTTCAGCGAACGGGCCTCGTTCGCGGCCGCCCTCGAATCCCTGGGGATCACCTTCATCGGTCCTCCCATCGGAGCCATCGAAGCCATGGGCGACAAGGCGAAGGCCAAAGCCGCCGCCATCGCCGTCGGCTGCCCGGTCGTGCCGGGCTCGGACGGCCCGGTTCCCACCGATTCGGAGGCCCTCAAGATCGCCGAGGACATCGGCTATCCGATCCTGCTCAAGGCCGTTGCGGGAGGCGGAGGACGTGGAATCCGCCGCGTGGATTCTCCGGACGAGCTGGCGGGGTTGTGGAAGATGGCGGCGGCCGAGGCGCAGGCGAGCTTCGGCAGCGGCGAGATGCTCATCGAAAAGTACGTGGAAAGTCCGCGCCACGTCGAAATCCAGGTCTTCGGAGACTCCCACGGCAACATGATCCACCTCGGAGAGCGCGAATGCTCGATCCAGAATCTCCGCCACCAGAAGATCGTCGAGGAAGCGCCCTACGCGATGCTGCCGTCCAACGTCCGCGCCGCGATGGGCGAGGCTGCGGTTCGGGTTGCCCAAAGCGTGGGCTACCAGAACGCGGGCACCGTCGAATTCCTCGTCGACGACGATTACAATTTCTATTTCCTGGAAATGAACACGCGCCTCCAAGTCGAGCATCCGGTCACGGAGGAGGTCACGGGCATCGACCTCGTCCACCTCATGCTCCGTACCGCCGCCGGCGAACCCCTCCCCCTCCGCCAGGAAGACATTTCGATCAAGGGCCATGCGATCGAGGCCCGCATCACCGCCCAAGATCCGGACAAGGATTTCGCCCCCGCCACCGGATGCATCACCGGGTGGCGCGCGCCGGGCGGGCGAGGCGTTCGCATGGAGACCTACGTCTACGCCGGCCTACCCGTGACCCCGTTCTACGATCCAATGATCGCCAAGCTGATCGTGCGCGGCCGCGACCGCGACGAAGCCGTGCGAAAGCTCCAGACGGCTCTCCACGAGTTCGAGGTGAGTGGGATCGCGACGAATATCCCATTCCTGAGACGGCTCGTCGCTAGCCCCGGCTACGTAGCCGGCAACTTCACGACGGCCTACGTGCCTTCGTTCCTTGCGGAGCCTTCGTAGTGCCCACCTCCCGGAGGAAGGCACGAATCGCCGCCCTTCAAGCTCTCTATAAGATCGAGATCGCGAAGAGCCCGATCGCCACGGCCGTCGAAGAAATGCGGACCCACGGCGATCTCTCGCCCTTTCTTGCCGACTACGCGGAACGGCTCATCGCGGGCGTGCGGAACAACCAGGCGCCCCTCGACAAGCGCCTCTCCGCGATCATCCGCGAGTACGACTACGACCGCGTCGCGGTCGTGGACAAGAACATGCTTCGCATTGCCGCTTTCGAACTCCTCTTCGAGCCCTCGATTCCTCCCGCGGTAACGATCAACGAGGCCATCGAGATCGCCCGCAAGTTCTCCACGGAGGAAAGCGGCAAGTTCGTGAACGGCGTCCTCGGGAAGCTACTGGAGGAATCGCCAAAGGTCAACTGGGACCCCTCCTCCGCCCCGCCGGAGGAGCAAGAAGAGATCGTCCATGACGACGAGCCGGTCGAGGTCGAAGAACAAACGCTCGACGCCGACTCGGAAGAGGCAAAGAAGCTCTCCCGGATCGGGGGTTGGAAGCTGCGGGAGTAAGGGCGGCGGCCCGTTATTGGTGACCGGTGACCGGTGACCGGTGACCGGTCATCTCACCTCCATCACTTCCATCACTTCCATCACCCCATCACCTCCATCACCCCAGTCATCCCCGGTCACCCCCATCACCTCCATCACCCCCGCGGCCTGTCCTGAAAACCGACGACCTTCCACCCCATCCTTGCATGCCAGACTTAAGCTGTGGCTGCAGAAATCCTCGATGGACTCGCCCTTTCCCGTGAAACCCGCGCGAAGCTGAAGTTGCGCGTGGACGCGCTGATCGCCAAAGGCGTCACGCCGCGCCTCGACGTCCTCGTCGCCGTCCAAGATCCGGCGAGCCTTGCCTATGTCCGCATGAAGCGCAAATGGGCGGAAACCGCGGGCATGATCAGCGGTTCCCACGAGATCAACGAGCAAACGACTCAAGAGGAATTGATTGCGAAGGTGCGCGAGCTGAACGCCGACCCCTCCGTTCACGGCGTCTTGATCCAGCACCCTCTGCCGAAGCATCTCGACGAGAACGAAGCTCTGCTCACACTCGGCGCGGAGAAGGACGTCGACGGAATCACGCCGCAATCGCTCGGCCGCCTCGTGGCCGACCTGCCCGGCTTCCGCTGCGCAACTCCGCTCGGCATCACGCGAATCCTCGATCACTATCAAATCCCCGTGCATGGCAAGCGGGCCGTGGTGATCGGCCGTAGCGTCATCCTCGGCAAGCCGATGGCCTTAATGCTGCTCCAGAAGCATGCGACGGTCACGATCGCCCACTCCCGAACCCAAGACCTGCCGTCTCTCTGCCGCGAAGCGGACATCCTCGTCGCGGCCGTCGGCCGGGCCGAGATGGTCAAGGGAGACTGGATCAAGCCCGGCGCGGTCGTGATCGACGCCGGCTACAACAAGGTCGAAGGCCGCTCGGGCGATGTCGGCGACGTCGATTTCGAGACGGCGAAGGACGTGGCGGGCTGGATCACACCCGTGCCAGGCGGCGTCGGCCCGATGACCGTCGCCAGTTTGCTCGCGAACTGCGTGGACGCGGCGGAAGCGACCCTTCGCTGACGGACAAAGCGTTTGGCGTTTGGCGTTTGGCGTTTGGCGTTTGGCGTCGGAGCGGATAAATCCGTCAATCGTCAATCGTCAATCCCCTAAGCCATCCCTTCGCGTACTCCAGCTCCTGCCTCGTCAGGTTGTGGCCGACGCCCAGCCACAGGTGCTCGACGTCTGCGCCGCCCTGTACGAAGATCGCGGCGAGCCGCTCGGCCAATGGGCGCGGGACGAGGGGGTCGGTTTCGCCGGAGGCAATGAGGATGCGCAGTCCTCGTAGAGAAGGAATCGGCTGGGGTTCGAACGTAACCGTCGCTCGCATCAGGAACGCTCCTCGCAGCAACTCCGAGTGGCGGAACATCAGAGAAACCGCGATGTTGGCTCCGTTCGAGAAACCGACCGCATACGTCTTTTCGGGGTCGAAGCCGTATTCGCTCGCCGCAGTCTCGAGGAACGAAGCCATCGCCTCGGTTTCCTCCCGCATATTCTCCAGATCGTAGACGCCCTCCCGGAACCGGCGGAAGAACCGGTTCGCTCCGTTCTCATCGACCCGCCCGCGCAGGCTGAGGAGGCTCGCGCTCGGATCGAGGCTCCGACCGACGGGGATCAGGTCGCTCTCATCGCCCCCCGTTCCGTGGAGGAGCAATAGCGTCTTATCTCCGGTTCCGGCAAGCCACTTGTGATGGAAGAGTTCGAGGGACATCGGAGCGTTCTACGTGGACAAGAGGGCGCGAGGTTTATCAGTCTTTGTTCCGCAAGGAAGGCAACCCACCGGCAAATCATCTGTGTACATCTGCGCTCATCTGCGGTTTTGAACAAACCACAGATGAGCGCAGATTTTCACAGATGGTCGCGGCTGCAATCCGTCGACCCCTTGCTAGGGCCGTATCTTACAAACAAACGTCGCGTCGACCGCCCCATCACCTGCTCCCTTAGGGTCGCTGTCCTCTCCCCGGAGGGGAAAGGATGTCGGGAGATTTGTGAGACGCTACATTAGCCGCCTCCGAACTTGCCCTCCTTGTTCCGGTGCGGAAGCTCCTTCCTGGGCTGGCGCGGCGGCATCGATTTCAGCTTGTCGAGCAGATACTTCACGGCTTCCTCGAGCTGGGGATCGTGGCCGGCGACGACGAGGTCGGGTCGGTTGTCGACGTCGATGTCGGGATCGACGCCGTGGTTCTCCGCGACGATCTCGTTCGTCGTCGGGTCATAGATGCTGAAGGCCGGCGCGGAAATCGAGCCCCCGTCGACGAGGCCATAGAACCCATTGATGCCGACGAGGCCGCCCCACGTCCGCTTCCCGATCAGCGGCCCCAGCTTATAGTGCTGGAATAGGAATGGGAAATTGTCGCCTCCCGAACCCGCATAGCCGTTGATCAGCATCGTCTTCGGCCCGAGGAAAGCCGGAAAGTTCTGATTGTCGGGGCCGTAACGCGCCTGGGTGTAAAGGCCGTCCGGCCGCATGAAGAGGCTGATGTATGGCGCGGGATCGAAGCCGCCGCTGTTCCACCGCTCATCGACGATGAGAGCCTGCTTGTTCAAGTTCCCGTAAAACCCGGCCAGGACCTCGGCGGCGCCGTCGAATCCCGTGTTTTCGACGTGCATGTAGCCGATCTTGCCGCCGGACAGCTTGTCCACAAGGGCTCGGTTCGCGTCGACAAAGTCGACGTAGCGCAGCCGGTCCTCGGAGGCGATCGCCTTTACCCGAACCTTCCGCGCGCCGGTCGTCGTCGGCGTCGCGTTAACGGTCAAGGTCACGTACCGGCCGGCCTTGTCCAGCATCATCTCGGCGAGGTTGCTGTCCGCCGTGACCGGCCGGCCGTCGATCTCCAGCAGATAGTCGCCTTCCTTCACGTCGACTCCGGGCTCGGCAAGCGGCCCGGCATCGCCCTCGACGTAGGCTCGTCCATGATAGATCTTTGCGATCTGGACGTGGCTGCCGTCGATCTTGTAGTCCGCGCCCAAGTATCCGGTCGGAACCGACGGCGTCTGGGGGCCGTTGTCGCCGGCGCCGACCACGTAGGCGTGTCCGGTGCCGAGCTCGCCGATCATGAGGCCGAGGATGTAGTTCACGTCCGACCGGTGAACCGCCCACTTGAGGTCATCCTGGTACTTCTTGCCGATGGCATCCCAGTCGAGGCCGTTCATCTTCTCATCGAAGTAGTGGTCACGCTCGAAGCGCCAGGCGTCGCGGAGGATTTCGCTCCACTCGGCTCTCGGATCGATGACGGCTTCCACCGCGGAGGTATCGACGCGGCCCTCGCCAACCTGCCCGGGGTGGCTCAGATCGGCCACGCCAAGGACGCCGTTGGCGTAGTAGGCCATCTTCGACACGTCCGGGTTAAAGGAGATGGAGCCGGGAAGACCATTGAAGAGGGTCTGGGGGGCTTTCTTGCCGAGATCGAAGCGCATGAGATTGCCTTCGGAGTTCGCGTAGACGATCCCGTTGTCCGCGCCGACGATGAACCGGTAGGAAGTCGGGCCGAGAGGCAGCGGCACCATCCGATCCTTCAACCCGTCGAAGTCGATCGCGACGGCAACGCCTCCCGCCGCGGGCGCCTGGCCCTTGGCCGGGGCGCCTCCCGCGGGCTCCTCGTCGTCGGGCGTGTCGAGCGGGTTGGGCGTGTCCTTCTTCAGCGGAATCACGTAGAGGCGCTGCGCGTCGGTGACGGCCATGGAAATCTCGAACTGGCCGAACGAGGGTTGGATCGTGCGCGCGCTGACGAGGTAGAGATACTTGCCCGATCGGTCCCAGGTTGCCAGCGTGTCGTCGAAGGAGCCGTCCGTCACCTGCGTCGCCTTCTTCGTCGCAACTTCGACGATGCGGAGACGGTTGAGCGAACGGCCGTCCGAGCTGGTCACGGCGATCCACTTGCTGTCCGGCGACCAGGTCGTCGTCGTCACGGATTCGGTGAGGTCGAAAACCTTGTCGAGCTTTCCGCTCGCCACGTCGACCACGTCGATTTCGTTGGAAGCGCAGAGAATCCCGATCTTCGAGCTATCCGGCGACCAATCGAAGCCGTTGATGACCATCTTGCCACTCGTCAGCTTCTTTGCGGCCCCGCCCATCGCGGGCCGGACGTAGAGGTTGTTCTCCCCATCCGCGTCGCTGATGTAGGCGATGGATTTGCCGTCCGGAGACCAGTTCGCCATCTTCTCCCGGACGCCCTGGGCGGTCGTGTAATCCCGCGTATCGCCTTGGCGAGCGGGAACCGAGAAGATGTGGCCGCGCGCGGTGACCGCGAGCCGGGCTCCGCTGGGCGAAAGGCTGAAGTCCTCGATGCTCTGGCCGAGCTTCTTGAGGGTTGGGCGCGTCGCCAGGAATTCGCCGCGTATAACCGGCTGCATCGTCGTCACCGCATCGTCAGAGAGCCGCATCCGATAAAGGAGGCCGCCCCGTTCGAAGACGATGTTCTGCCCATCCGTGCTCGGATAGCGGATGTCGTCGTCGGCGTAGCGGGTGATCTGCTTGGCGCTCTTGCTGTCGGTGTCGTACCTAAAGAGGTTGAGAACTCCGGTTCCCTTGCTGCTGATGTAGTAGACGCTCTTGCCGACGACCATCGGGAAGTAGTTCTGCTCGCGCCCGCTGGGCAGCTCGGAGTATTCGTTCTTGGCGAAATCGTAGAGCGAAATACGTCCTTGGGTTCCGCCTCGATAGTGCCGCCAGGTGAAGTCATACGAATTCACACGGGTGTAGGCAATGCGATGGCCGTCGGGGAAGTAGGACATCTCGCTGACTTCGTTCAGCGGAGATACCGTAGGCCGGCCTCCATTCGAGCCGACGAAGCAAAGGCGGCGCTGCCGGGAAATAAAGTTGCCCTCGGTCGTGGCGTAGGCGATCTTGCCATCCGGCGTCCAGCCGACGCAATAGTCGGGCGCGCTGTCGAACGTAAGCCGCCTCGGCTCGCCGCCCTCGATCGGGATCGTGTAGACATTGGCTTTGCCGTCGTAGGAGGCCGTAAATGCGACGGTTTGGCCATCCGGAGAGATCTTGGGCCGGACTTCGATTCCGGGTGCGCTCGTCAATCGTCGCGCCACGCCGTTATCGCCGGAGGAAACCCATAGGTCGCCCCCATAAGAAAAAACCACGGTGTCGCCGTGGATCGCCGGATACCTCAAGAGGTGGGGCGAATTGGATGAGTCGAGCTGCGCCACGGAGGCAGCGAACAGCAAGCCTAACAATGAGATCATAAACGCGATATCCTCCGGAGGCAAGACTATCGCATGTAACGGCCATTCGGTTCCCGCAGTAGGCCATTTTTGCTTGACGCCGATTGCCCAGCTCAGAGCCGTCCAATTGAATTCTCGAGGAATACCCAAGATAACCCTGGAAGTAGCCGGTCATGACGTTCTCGCGATCTCGGCGTTGAGTCCAGATCCGGGCGATGCCGCTAACGTGGCAATCCCCAAGCATGCGGAATGGTGCCAGAATAAACCTAAACATGGCTGCACAGCGCACGATTGCGGTAGTCGGCGGCGGCTTGGCTGGGCTTATGACCACCATGAAGCTCGCCGAAGCCGGCCACAAGGTCAAGCTCTTTTCTCTGGTTCCGGTGAAGCGCTCCCACTCGGTTTGCGCCCAAGGTGGAATCAACGGCGCGGTAAACCTGCGCGGCGAAGGCGACTCCCCTTACCTCCACTTCGAGGACACGATCACGGGAGGCGACTTCCTCAACCACCAGCCGCCGGTCATGCGGATGGCGGATCGGGCCCCCGCGATCATCTACCTTCTCGACCGCATGGGCGTGCCCTTCAACCGCACGAGCGAGGGCCTGCTTTCCTTCCGCCGCTTCGGCGGGACTCTGAAGCACCGCACGGCTTACGCGGGCGCGACGACCGGACAGCAGCTTCTCTACGCTCTCGACGAACAGGTTCGCCGCTTCGAGGTCTCCGGCCAGGTCGAGAAGTACGAGTCGTGGGAATTCCTCGGTCTCGTCAAGGACGCCAACGGTGTCTGCGTCGGCATTACCGCGCAGAACCTTCGCGACATGACGGTCCAGTCGTTCGCCTGCGATGCCGCCGTCTTCTGCACCGGGGGCTGCGGCCTCATCTTCGGGCGCAGCACGAATTCGATCATCAATACCGGCGCGGCCGTCTCGATCTGCTACCAGCAAGGCGTCACCTATGGGAACCCGGAAATGGTGCAAATCCATCCGACCGCGATTCCCGGCGAAGACAAGTGCCGCCTCATCTCCGAATCGGTGCGCGGCGAAGGCGGACGCCTCTGGACTCCGCGCAACCCGATGGACAGCCGCCGGGCGCCGGATATCCCCGAGAGCGACCGCTGGTACTTCTGCGAAGAGCTCGACCCGGTCTACGGCAACCTGCTCAGCCGGGACATCGTCAGCTTCGCGATCTACTGCGTCTGTCGGATGAACAAGGGCATCCAAGGTCGCCAGCAGGTTTATCTCGACATCACCCAGCTTCACCAGAGCCGGGGAGGGCCTTACACGCGCGACGAGATTAACGACAAGCTGGAAGGCGTTCTCGAAATCTACGAGAAGTTCATGCGCGAGGACCCGATCGAGCTACCCATGCGCATCTACCCGGCCGTTCACTATACGATGGGCGGGCTGTGGGTCGATTACGCCCTTAACGCGGACGGAACCTGGAACGTGGACGAGCCGCGGAACCAGATGACGAACGTGCCGGGCGTCTTCGCCGCCGGCGAGTGCGAATTCCAGTATCACGGCGCGAACCGGCTCGGGGCGAACGCTCTCCTTTCCTGCCTGGTGGGAGGCGAGATCGCGGCTCAGGGCGTCATCGCCTATCTGAAAGAGGCCAAGCCGACCGAGGCGACCGCGGGCATCCTAGCCGATGCGACGAGCCTCCGCACAAGCGAGTACGAGAACTTGCGCAAGAGCCACGGCAGCGAGAATCCCTACCGCCTCCATGCCGAGCTGGCCGATACGATGTGGAACAACTGCGGCATCTGGCGTATCCAGCGCGACCTACTCGCAGCCCGCGACAAGCTGAACGAACTCGCGGATCGAGCCCGTAGGTGCGACCTTCTCGACGATTCCGGCTGGGCGAACCAGGCCGTCCCCTTCACCCGCGCGCTCATCAACATGATCGAGCAATCGAAGGCCATCGTCGGCGGCGCGATCATCCGCGACGAGAGCCGGGGCGCGCATTTCAAGATGGACACGCCGGATCGCGACGACAAGGATTGGCTGAAGAGCACGCTCGCGATCTGGACGCCGACCGGGCCGAAATTCGAATTCGAGCCGATCGATACGCGCTATATCCCGCCGCGTCCGCGCAAATACAAGATCAACCAAAACATGATCGTGAAGAAGATCATGGGCGAGGATGCCCTGAAAGGGATTGGCGAGCCGGCGGCGAAAGCGTAGCGAAGCGGTTGCCCGCTCCGAAGCGTAATGTGATTATTAGAAATGGCGGAACTCGATGCGCGAAAGCAGGCGATCTTGCAGGCCGTCATCTTCGAGTACGTATCGTCGGCCGATCCGGTCGGCAGCGAGCTTCTCGTTCAGAAATATGCCCTCGGCGTGAAATCGGCGACGGTGCGTAACGAGCTCGCCGACCTCGCGGAGATGGGCTATTTGGAGCAGCCGCACACTTCTGCCGGCCGCATCCCCTCCGACCTCGGCTACCGCTACTACGTCGACCGCCTGATCGTCAACCGGGAACCGGAGAGCTTGGCCAAACAGAAGGTGCGCGACGCCTCCTCGGATGGGGATGCCCTGCAAGCGCTTCTCCGCGATACCGCGCGCGCCCTGAGCCGATTCACCCAACTCCTTACGGCCGCGACGACGACGCGGGACCAGAACGTCACCGTGCGCAACGCGATCGTCAGCGCGCTCGGCCCTTCCCAGGCCCTCGTCGTCCTCGTTCTCAGCAACGGCCACGTCGATAACCGGATGATCGAGTGCCCGGTGGGCCTCACCCTCGAGGACATCGGCCGGGCAAACGAGCTGCTGAACTCGGCGACCGCAGGCAAATCGCTCAAAACGCTCGGACGGCAGAAAGCGCCGTCGGTCGCCGGAAACCCGGCGATCGACAAGCTCTTGAGCGTGATCTGGAGCAATCTGCGAAACATCGTTCGCGATCTGACGAGGGGCCTCTTGATCACGGAGGGCGAAGAGTACATGTTTGCCCAGCCGGAATTCCAACGCGACGCCGCCGCCCTCGCCCTGCTCCTCGACGAGCTCGTCGAATCGGACGTCCTTTATGACACCCTCGTGCCCTCGGATACGCCGCAAACGGTTACGATCGGCAAGGAGCACCGGCACGAGGAGATGCACCAGCTCTCGGTCGTCCGGCACAGCTTTTTCGCGGGAGAAAGCGAGGCCGGCGTCATCGCGCTCATCGGTCCGACCCGGATGCGCTACGACACGAGCATTCCCCTCGTGAACTTCACGGCAAGGGCGCTTAGCGAATCCCTCAGCCGGTTCTTCGGCTAAAGGCCGTCGCCGTCGGGGCGATGGTCCCATTGGCAAGCAGGGAGATACGAACCGCCGTCTTGAGTGCGCGTCTAACAGCTAGACTGGAGCTGTGCTCACAGTGGAGGCATGCCGATGAATAAAGCATTGCTGGTCGCGGGTTCGGTGGTGGGAGTTGTCGCCGCCGCATGGGCGACTAAGAAACTAATCGAAAACCCGGAAATACGAAAGCGATTCGGCTGGGACCGCGAGAGCGATGAGAACCGTCTTATCGACATGTCGTCGGAAGATTCCTTCCCGGCAAGCGATCCGCCCAGCTTTACGCCGACCACGGCTCTGGGAGCAGCGCACTAGGAGATGAACATGGACACGAAGCGTGGGGCAATTATCGTTGGGGCCTCTTTGGCCGCTTTGACCGCGGGCTGGTTTATCCGCCGCTGGTATGCCAAGAACCAACACATCCAGGATTTGGAGAGCGAAGAAGAGGTCCGCGCCTTCGACGAGAAGATGGCGGAGATGAACAAGCCGAAGAAAACGCATCGCAGCACGAACGGCCGCCACAGGGTCGCCACGACCTGATCTCGCGATGATGTGAGACGGATTGTCGCGAAGCGACTTTCGGAATGTTGAAGCGCAGCTTCCGCACTCCGAGGTCGCTTCGCGACGTTCCAGGCTAGCCCAAGATAGAATGCTCGTATGCTAGCGCCGTTCCTGTTCGCCTTGTTTCTGCAACCTCCGGCCGGAGGTTCGATTCAGGACTTGGAGACCGCCTATCATCTGACCGTCGAGGAGCTCAAGAAGCCCTTGGAGTGGCATGGCGACCATTACGTCGTCAAGGCGGATCCACCCAGCCCGGCGCAACTCAAGGCTTATGAGCCGCTCTTCGTCAAGGAGTGGTCGCTCTATCCGCCGAGCTACGTCGCGAAAGCGGTGGTCCACCGCATCGTCTTTGGCGTCGATCTATCGGTCGACGGGCAAATGCGGGCGGCCGTCCCGGCCTTCGACGGCGATACGATGTTTTACGATCCCGCATTGGGCTCATACAATCTCCACTACCAGCGCACCGTTATCCACCACGAGTTCTTCCATCTCGTCGACAAGCGGATGCGTCTCCTCGATACCGACATGGAATGGTCGCGGCTGAATCCATCCGGGTTCCACTACGGGGATGGGGGCTCCAAGATGCGGACTCTCGGCGTCGGCGAGCTGACCGACAAGATTCCCGGATTCCTGACGCCCTACTCGACTTCGGCGATCGAGGAGGACAAGGCGGAGCTTTTCGCCCACATGATCGTGGACGGGCCATACGTCCGGAAACGGGCATCCGCCGATCCAATCCTCGCGGCAAAGATCGCCCTCTTGCGCCAAAGGCTCACCCGGTTCGACCCGAACATGGGCGAGCCGTTCTGGAGCAAGGTTCCCGGCTGGGCGGGCTACAAGGGCTAGACGGCCTTTCCGACCGGCTGGGAGACCTCGACGTACCGTTCTGCGATCTGCACGGCGTTGAGGGCAGCGCCTTTCAGGAGTTGGTCGCCCGCGATAAACATGCTGATCGCGCCGGGATGGCTGACGTCCTTGCGGATTCGCCCGACCAGAACGTCCCCCTGTCCGGAGGCGTCGAGCGGCGTCGGGAAACGGTTGTTGGCTCGGTCGTCGACGACGCGAACGCCGGGCGCCTTCGACAAAGCCTCTCGGACCGCCTCCTCGCTCGGCGCATCGCCCGCGAATTCGATCGTGACGGTTTCGCTGTGCGCGCGCAGCACGGGGACGCGAACGCAGGTCACGTTAACCCGGAGATCGGGAAGGCCGAGGATCTTGCGGGTCTCCTTGATGACCTTCCACTCCTCGTCGTTATAGCCGTGCTCGTTGATCGCCGTGTTATGGCTGAACAGGTTGAAGGCGTAGGGGGGATAGGCCGCGTTCCGGGAGTGCTCGAGGCTTGGATCGAGAGCCGCCTTGGTCTGGCTTTCTAGCTCGCGCATCATTCCCGCTCCCCCTCCGCTCGCGCTCTGGTAGGTGCTGACGATGAGGCGATCGATCTTGCCGAGCCGACGCAACGGATTGACGGCGACGAGCAGGATGATCGCCGTGCAATTCGGAACGGCGTACATCTTTTGCCCTGGGCGGACTTCGTCGCCGTTTACCTCAGGCACCACGAGGGGCACGTCGGGGTCCATGCGGAAGGCGCTGGAGTTATCGAAGACGGCCGCTCCGGCGGCGAGCGCGGCTGGGACGAGGGCCTTCGACCGCGTTGCGCCCGCGCTGAAAAATGCGAGATCGACGCCGGCAAACGCCCCCGGAGTCGCCTCTTCGACGATCAGATCTTGGCCTTTGAAGGCCATCTTTTTACCGACGCTCCGCTCGCTTGCGAGGAGGCGTAACGAGGAAACCGGAAAACCGCGCTCTTCGAAGAGCCGGAGGAATTCTCCGCCGACCGCTCCGGTCGCGCCGACGACCGCTACTGAATAACCGCGAGACACTCGTGTTTAATACCTGACTTGCCTGAGTCGGGACTCAAGTCTCGGGCACGTGCACGATAATAGAGTCGGCAACATTATTCCGTGATCAATAAAAGGCGGCGCAAGGAGGGCCGTGAACCGTCTAAGACAATGGTCTTGACGCGATAGAGCGCGCATTGATGTACACTCGCAACACTTGCTTAAGGGGAAGGTTTGGTGCGGTCGGCCGAAGGCGATAGCCACCTAGATGTCAATTTTGATTGTGCGGCAGGGTCCAATCGACGATTGGACCAAGCCGGGCTTCAACATTTGCGCCTCGAAGTTCATCAGGCCTCTCTTAATAAGATCGCGCCGGGAACCGTCGTCGTTCCCTCTCAATACAACGCGATCGCGATTAATACGAAAGGAACGCTCCTCGTCCGGTCGTCGACGAACCCCAAGCTGATCGTCGTCCCTCCGCGCAGCGTAACCTTCCTCAAGGGACGGCTCAAGCTGGGGATCGTCGCGGCTCGCGGCGAGCATTCCACGAAGATTCTTTCGTGGTCGAGCGCGGTGACGCCGTTGCTGGAGCACTGGATCAACTCACGGCTGCAATCCCGCAACGGGCAACACCTCGTGCGTCCGATCGCCTGCAAGCCGATCGATCCCCACTTTATCGGCTCCGTCGGCCGCCTCGAGTCCGCACCGAGTTCGGGAGACAGCATCGAGCTCGTGATGCTTTCCGCCATCTACGAAATCGTCGCGACGCTGATGATGGGAGCGGACGAGGTTCAGTTGGCGACCATTCCCGCCGATCTGCCGGAAACACTCAAAAATCTCACGCAAAGAGTGAGGGCGAATCCGGCGATGGGCTGGCCTCTAAAGGAGGCGGCGGACATGGCCGGCTACTCGCCGTTCCATTTTTCCCGCGTTTTCAAGCAGATCGTCGGCTACGGTTTCCACGAGTATGTGGACCGATGCCGGACCGAATGCGCGATCGATATGCTGGTGAGCACGGATTCGGCGGTCGATCTGGTCGCCTCCACCTGCGGCTTCGGCACGACCCAGGGCCTGCGGGAGTCGGTGAAGGAGTATCTCGGCCTGGTGCCCTCGGAGCTTCGGTCGCTACCCGAAGCCTTTACGTTTCTGAACGAGGCGTAGCCGGGTTAAACTGCCCTGCATGGAATACCGCTCTCTCGGGCGAACGGGCGTTCAGGTTTCGGCGGCTTGCTACGGCACGATGACTTTTGGCTGGGAGCCGGAGGATTGGGGCTCCTTCGAGCAGACCGCCATCGAGCTGGCTCACCGCGCCCTCGATCTCGGCGTCAATTTTTTCGACACGGCGGACGTCTACGCCCGGGGAGAGAGCGAGCGCATTTTGGGCAAGGCTCTGGCCCTGCGCCAGGCTCGCGACAAGATCGTCCTCGCGACGAAGTGCCACGGGAAGATGAGCGATACGGATCCCAACGCCTGGGGCAACAGCAAGCGCCACGTGATCGAGGCGTGCGAAGCATCTCTCACGCGGCTGGGCACCGACTATATCGACCTTTACCAAATCCACCGCCCGCAGCCGGCGATCCCCATCGACGAGACCCTCGCCGGGCTCGACCACCTCGTCGAATCCGGAAAGGTGCGCTACATCGGCTGCTCGACCTTCGCCGCCTGGCAGGTCTGCGAAGCGCATTTCGTCGCTCGCGCCCTCGGGACGGCTTCGTTCGTGACCGAGCAGCCTCCGTACAATCTCCTCGATCGCCGGGTGGAGCGCGAATTGCTGCCGTTTTGCCGGACGTACGATTACGGCGTCATCCCCTGGTCGCCGCTCGCCGGCGGCATGTTGAGCGGGAAGTATTTGGATCAGAAACCCGGGGAGGGCCGCTACGCGAAGAGCGATCCCGGCAAGCGGCTTGAGAAGCTACCGATGGAGAAGCTTCGGGAACTGCAGACCCTTGCCGGCGAGGCCGGTATGTCGATGGCGACACTGAGCCTCGCTTGGGTCGCGGGCCAGCCGGGCGTGACCGCGCCAATCATCGGAGCGAGGTCGGCCCAGCAGCTCGAAGAGTCGATTGGCGCATGCCAGGTGAAGCTTTGCCATGACCTGCTAGAGAAAATCGATGCCATCTTCCCGCCGGGAGGCCACTTCATCGACTACTACAGCGCCAATTTCGGCCCGGGCGCCCGCCCCTTGTAGTTGCCAGCGGAGCCTGAAGCGGCGGGTCCTTCTTACGAGCGGGCAACGACTTCGGTTAAGTTCCTCGACGGCTAATTTCGGGATGATCGGCCTAACACCGGCACGAGGAACCGGCCGGCTTCCGCAGGAAGTCCTACGAATGCGCGCTTCACCAAGCCGCAAAGGGAGAGCAAACCATGCCACGAGGCGATAAGAGCAAGTACACGGACAAGCAGGAACGAATGGCGGACCATATCGAGGAAGGCTACGAGAAGCGAGGCGTGCCGGAGAAGGAAGCCGAGCGGCGCGCTTGGGCGACCGTCAACAAGACCACTCACGGCGGCAAAAAGCCGGGCGGAGGTGGCCATGGGAAGTCGGAAGACCACTCCCCCGAGCGCAAGGGCGGCCGCATCGGCGGATCGAGCCAGAGCGCGGCAAAGCGCAGCGCCGCCGCAAAGAAAGGCTGGGAGACGCGAAGGCGAAATCATTCCAAGAGTTAGCCCGGCGGTGGAACCCGCTTCAAACATCGAATATCGAACAGATGAACGGGGACCCGCTGGCGGGTCCGAAGGAGAGAGAGCATGCCTGAAAACAAGTCTGGTAGCCATTCGTCGACCGACCAACACCGCACCACCTCGGGTACGCAGAGCCGCGCCAAGAGGAGCGAGGCGGCAAAGCGCGGCTGGGAAACCCGTCGCAAGAACGCCAGCAAGCGCGGCTAGTGCGTCGGCGCGCCGAACTTCGTCGCTGCTTCGTCCTGACGGAGATGGTGAAGTTCGGCGCGTTGTTGGCGGAGCTCATCGGTACCGTGGAGGCGGCGGCTTGATTACCGGTATTCGCGCAACTTTTCACATCCCCCAGACACTCGAACTCCGCATTTTCCTTCGAGACAAGCTCGGCTTGCCCAGCTTTGACGTCGGGGACGGCTGGCTGATCTTCCCGATGGAAGGCGAAGTGGCCTTTCGCGCGAGCGACGACGCAAAGCAGGAGATCGCGCTTCGATGCGACGACATCGACGCGACCGTGGCCGAGCTCAGGGAGCGGGGCGTCGAGTTCAAGGGCCAGATCCAGGACTGGGACGATGGCTATGGAACCCTGATCGTTGCGCCCGGCGGAGTTCTGATCCAGCTTTACGAGCCGGCATGCGCGGCGCGCATATAAGAACTCGCTCCCGGCTCGGCAAGTCCAATTCCTTAAGGAGACAGGAAATGGCCCTACTTGACCAACTCGCGTCCTGCACGCGCCTATGCGACGCGTGCCGGCATCTTTGCCGGGAATGCGCCGAAGCGTGCCGGTCGATGCCGGACATGCAAAACTGCGTCGATCTCAACGTCCGTTGCGCCGAATTTTGCGATGAGACGATTCGCACCATGGCGCGAGGCTCGGTAGAGAATTGCGAGGCCTGTGCGGAAGCGTGCGATCGCTGTGCCGAGGAATGCGAGAAGTACGGCGAGGAAGCCTGCTACGAATGCGCTCAAGTTTGCCGACGGTGCGAGCACGAGTGCCGCGAGCTGGCTGCCCTCGGCTTGGGCGGCTCGAAGTACACGCTCCAGTAAAAGAAAAAAGACGGGCCCCCACTTAGGCGGGCCCGCCAATTCATAAGCTTCTCGTTTATATCGCGTCTAGGTTAGCCGCCGCAGTTCGGGTGGTTGCCGTCCGCGTCCGTTGTCCAGAGACAGATGTCTCCGACCGCCTTCTGATACGGAAGGGACTTGGCATGGCCGTCCGCGAACTGGCAGTTGACCTGACCGCCGTGAAGGCTCTTGCCCTCGTTGACAAGCTGCTGGGCGTAAGCCGCCGGCAGGTGGGATCCGGTGCCGGGAATGGAGCCGGTGCCGTTGTTGGCATCCTTGACCCACGTGCCGCCGCCGATGTTGCCCCAGTAGTAGGGATACTGGCCGCCGTTGGTGACCATGTAGTTCAGCTCGTTGCCGTTCAGGTTCGCCATAACGGTGAAGCCGGAGTCGTTGAGGATGTCCGGGCCCGCGCCGTAATAGGTCGCGTCGGTGATCATGATCGTGCTCGCGACACGGCTGATCTGACCGTAGTTGATCGCGGTCGCGGCGCCGCCGCCGAAGGGCTGGCCGGGGCTGAGGTAGGCGTCGTTGTGGCCATAGCTGTCCTGGCCGCCGTATCCGTTACCAACCGCAACGCCGTTGAAGTTGTACATGAACGCCTGGTTGTACTTGTCGCCCGGCGCGAACGTCGTGGTGGTCGCCCCTGGATCGCGATACAGGGAGTAGTTCTTCGTGTACGGATAGAGCATGTACGCCCAGTAGTAGCGCTTCGCCGAGGTCGCCGGGTCCAGGAATTGAGCCTCGGGCCTCAGACCGGCGGCGATGTTATTCGGGTCGTTCATGTACTCGTGGCAGACGTCGGCCGCTCCGCCGCCTCCTTCGTAGTTGCAGTTCCATCGGTGGCCATAGAGCGTATCGTCGTAATCGGACAGATACATCATCGTGGCCGTGCCGATCTGCTTGAGGTTATTCAAGTCGGAGATCTTCTTGGCAGCGGCCTTGGCCCTCGCAAATACCGGAAATAGGATGGCTGCGAGGATCGCGATGATCGCGATGACCACAAGCAGCTCGATAAGAGTGAATGCTTTTTTGGACATGGGTGCTCCCACCGCACAAGAGATCGCACGGTGCACCACTAAATTGAGGCGTGAATGTTAAGGCCTTGAGAAATCTTGAGAGAGAAACTCGGTTCTTAACCTCTGCTTAAACGTCTCTTAATCTTTCCCGCGTTTTTGCCGGGCGCGTCCAACCGCGCTATGGATTGGCGCGAAGTGTGTCATAATCTCGGGGTTCAAAGGAATTCCCAAATGAAGGACGCTACCCATCCGAAGGTCTATCCCGTTTTGTTCGTCGATGGCGATCACGAATGGACCGGCATCTCCACCGCGAAGACGAACCAGACGAAGACGGTGGACGGCATCGAGCATTACGTGGTCAATCTGGAAATCAGCGCCTATTCGCATCCGTTCTACACCGGCCAGAAGCGATTGGTCGATACCGCCGGCCGCGTCGAGAAGTTCATGCGGCGCTACGGCAACCAGATGGCCAATCAAGGCAAGAAATAACCGCGATTTGAACCGCAAAAAGAGGAACTGGGCACCGCACGGTTCCTCTTTTTGTTGGTAGAAACAGATCGAACGTGGAAGTGAGAAGCGTGCTCCACCCCTTAACCGCCTTCCCGCAACGCCCAGGGTAACCCGTATGACGCGGCAACGCATTCTTGTCTTTTCCGGTATCGGCGTCGTCCTTCTCGCGGGCGCCGCGCTCGGCCATCGGTATTACGGCGAGATCGAGCATGCGCTTTTCGGCGTCGAGAAGGTCAAGGGCGTGGAGACCGACGATCTCTACAACGCCCAAAACCGGCTCTTCAAGCGAGGCCGCCGGGACAAGATGGAAGTCTGCCTGACCATCGACGACGGCCCCCACCCGCAATCGCTCCCCCTCATTCTCGACATTCTCAAGCGGTACGACGCGAAGGCAACCTTCTTCATGGTTGGCAAGCGAATCCAGCAGAGCCCGGCGCTCGTCCGGAAGGTGCTCGCCGACGGATTCGAAGTCGGTAACCACACCCAGAACCACCCACGCCTCGACACGCTGACTCCCGAGCAGGTTCACGACGAGCTCGCACAATGCGAGGAGAACTTTGAAAAGGCGACGGGGGGAACGAAGATGACCCTTTTCCGCCCGCCGGGAATGCGCTTCACCCCGACCGTTTTCAAGGTCGTGGACGAATTCGGCTATACGACGGTCGACTGGAACTACGGCGCGAAGGATTTCGTGGCCAAGGAGAACGGCCCGATGGTGTCCGGCGGTCCCCAGCACATCGTCGACTACGTGCTGAAGAACGTGACGGCCGGCGGCATCATCCTCCTCCACGATAGCCCAGAAACCGCCGAGGCCCTGCCTCAAATCCTGGAGGGCCTGAAGCTGAAGGGCTTCGCCGTGAAGGACGTCAGCCAGATGCTCGCCGATCTCCCTAAGCCCATTTTTGTGCGTTCTAACGCAGGTCGGCTTGGGAAACTTGCGATGAAGGTTCACTGACCTTCCGTTGTGCCCATAATCAGGCATGGCTAGCGCAACCGCCGCTCTCGACACCCACCGCGCGCCGCTTTCCCAGGTCGATCCAGAAATCGCGGCCCTGATCCACAAGGAGGAGCAACGCCAGGAGCATAACATCGAGCTCATCGCTAGCGAAAACATCGCCTCTTTGGCGGTGAGGCAGGCGATGATGAGCGTGCTGACCGACAAGTACGCCGAGGGCTATCCCGGCAAGCGGTACTACGGCGGCTGCGAAGTCGTCGACGAGGTGGAAACGCTCGCGATCGAGCGGGTGAAACAGATCTATGGGGCGGAGTTCGCGAACGTGCAGCCCCACTCCGGCGCGCAGGCCAACATGGGCGTCTACTTTGCCTTCCTGAAGCCGGGCGACACCTTGATGGCGATGAACCTCGCTCACGGCGGACACCTCACTCACGGCTCGCCGGTGAACTTTAGCGGGCAGCTTTACAACATCGTCCCGTACGGCGTCGACTCCGACACCGAATACATCGATTACGACGAATTCGCCACCCTGGCCCGCGAGCACAAGCCGAAGATGATCGTCTCCGGCGCGACCGCTTACTCGCGCGCCTTCGATTTCGCCAGGATCCGGCAGATCGCCGACGAGGTCGGCGCGCTCCACATGTGCGACATGTCCCACTATTCGGGCTTGATCGCGGCGGGCGAGTATCCGAGCCCGATTCCCCACTGCGACGTCGTGACCTCCACGACCCACAAGTCGATTCGCGGCCCGCGCGGCGGCATGATCCTCTGGAACAACGAGGAGTATTCGAAGCCGATCAACATGAGCGTCTTCCCCGGCATCCAGGGCGGCCCTCTCATGCACGTCATCGCCGCGAAGGCGGTCGCCTTCAAGGAAGCTCTTGAGCCTTCGTTCAAGGAGTATCAAGCCCAAATCCGCAAGAATGCGGCAGCCCTTGCGTCGGCGATGCAAGCGGAGGGCTTCCGGATCGTTAGCGGAGGCACCGACTCCCATCTCATGCTCGTCGATCTTCGCCCGTTCGGGGTGACCGGCAAGATCGCCCAGATCGTTCTGGACGACGCCCATATCACGACCAACAAGAATTCGATTCCGAACGACCCGGAGAAGCCCTTTATCACCTCGGGCATCCGCCTCGGAACACCGGCGGTGACGACGCGAGGCATGAAGGAGGGGGAGATGAAGGAGATCGCTTCCCTGATCGCTCGCGCGCTTCGAGCGCGTGAGAACGAGAGCGAGCTCACCGGCGTCCGAGCCGACGTGATCGCGCTCACCGCGAAGTTCCCGATTCACTCCTCGTAGAACTTGCCTCCCTCTTCCCTACGGGGGAAAAGGTCTGTGAACCGTCGCCTAGCGAAGGAGAACAGGGGTGAGGGGCGAACCGGCGCGTGATTCCTTTCTATGCGGCAGTCTCTCTGGGCCAGGGAAGGTATGCGTTTGGTCGTCATTCCGAGCCCGCCGGCCCCAGGCGGCCGAAAGTGTAGGAAGAAACGCATGGCGTCCGAGCCGGATGACAAGAGCGGGGCGTTTGTAGGTTTCCGGAACCTCCACCCCTAAATCCCCTCCTCCTCCGCCGCACAATCATCGGCGCAAGAGGAGGGGAATCCGGAAGCCCCTTCCTCTTGCCGGATGGTTGTGCCGGGAGGAGGAAGGGGGTAGGGGGATGGAGGTTCCGGGAACTTATGGAGGTTGCCCAGCCAGGTCCGCACCTTGAACCTAAATCACAAGGGGAGAGAATGGCGTTGCCGCCCGGTCCAAGAACCTACTCTCGACTTCGGTCGGGACGACAGGCATTGCTCTCTCGCCCGCTCCAGCTTAGTCGCCAAAACCCACCTCAGATAATCCATGAACCGAAGTCGGATAATGACGTCACAATAATGCCGGGGCCCGCCATGCAACGTACTTGGAATCGCCCCGTATAGCATCGGGGATGGTGACAGGTTGATCAAAGCGGTTGTGATGGCTGGCGGGGAAGGGTCGAGGCTGCGCCCAGTAACGACCAACCGGCCAAAGCCCCTCGTCCCCGTATGCAACCAGCCGATCATGGAGCACATCCTGACGCTCCTCAAGCGACATGGCATCACCAAGATCGTCTCCACTCTTCACTACCTCGCCGACGAGATTCAAACCCACTTCGGCGACGGCAGCGACTTCGACGTCGAGATGTCCTACAGCATCGAGGACACACCGCTTGGCACCGCCGGCAGCGTCAAGAACGCGGAAGATCGGCTAAAAGACGGAACGTTCCTGATCGTCTCCGGCGACGCGCTGACCGACTGCGACCTGACCAAGGCGATCGAATATCATCGCGCCAAAAAGAGCCTGGCCACTCTCATTCTCGCCAGAGTCCCCACGCCACTCGAGTTCGGCGTCGTTATCACCGGGGACGACGGCAAGGTCGAGCGATTCCTCGAAAAGCCGGGCTGGTCGGAGGTTTTTAGCGATACCGTCAACACCGGCATGTACATCCTAGAGCCGGAAATCTTTGATTACATGGAGCCCGGCGTCTCCTACGACTGGAGCGGCGATATCTTCCCACGTCTCCTCGAAGAAGGCAAGCCGATGTACGGCTACGTAATGGGCGAGTACTGGGCCGACGTCGGTTCTCTGACCCAATATCGGGAAGCCCAAGAACATCTTCTGAGCGGCAAGATCGACCTCCCGCTGCCCGGCGAAACGAACACGCTGGGCGTGTGGCTCGGACCGAACTGCTCGATCGACGAGACGGCGGAGCTGATCGCGCCGGTCTTTATCGGCCGCAACTGCAAGATCAAGAAGGGCGCGAAGATCGGCCCCTTCACCGTGCTGGGCGATAACGCGATCGTCGAAGAGGAAGCCCTGGTCGAGCGCTCCGTCATTTGGGACAGCGCCTATGTCGGCGCAGGGACGACCGTCTCCTCCGCGATTATCTGCTCCCGCGTCACCGTCAAGAAGGACTGCATGGTTCAGGAGGACGTCGTCATCGGCGACCGGTGCCTGATCGACGTCGGCTCGACGATCCGCCCCCGCATCAAGATCTGGCCCGACAAGATCGTGGAGCGGGGCTCGACCGTCACCATGTCCCTGATCTGGGGCAACAAGTGGCGGGGCCAGCTTTTCCGCGAGCTCGGCGTCGCCGGCCTGAGCAACATCGAGATCACCCCCGATTTCGCGACCCGACTCGGCTCCGCGTACGGCTCCTGCCTGCCTCGCGGCTCGAAGGTCGTGACTTCCCGAGACTCGACGCGCAGCTCGCGGATGGTCAAGCGCGCCCTCATCGCGGCCCTTCTCAGCGTCGGCTGCGACGTGCTCGACCTCAGGTCCGCCGCTCTCCCCGTCGCGCGCCACTACATCAAGCGTTCCGGCGCGGCCGGCGCGATGAGCGTCCGCAAGCTGCCCGGCAACTCGCGGGTCTCCCTGATCGAGATGTTCGATTCGCGCGGGGCTTATCTGACGCGGAGTATGGAGCGCAAGGTCGAGTCCCTCTTCTTCCGGGAGGACTATAACCGCACCGACCCCGACGATCTCGGCGTCATCGAGATCACCAGCCGAGCCGTCGAAGAATATCAAGCCGACTTCATGCATTTTCTCGGCATGCCGAACTCGGCCAAGAAGCTGCGGATGGTGTGCGACTATGGCTATTCCGCGGTCGCCAACATCTATCCGATGATGCTGGCGAATATGGGTGTGGACGCGATCAGCCTCAACAGTGTGAACGACGCGAAGCTCGCACCCCGCGCCGAGGCCGAAGTGCAGAAGCACATCGACAATCTGAAGCACATTGTCCACACGCTCGGCTACGATATCGGCGTCCTCTTTACCGAAGAGGGCGAGCGAATGACGGTCGTGGACGACTCAGGCGACCTCCTCGCCGGGAACGACCTCTTCGCCGCGCTGTGCATGCTCGTCGCCCGGACCCACGAGAACGCGAGCATCGCGATGAGCGTGACCGCGCCGTCTCGCCTCGAAGAAGAGCTGCGGCGGATGGGCGTCACCGTGATCCGAACCAAGGCGGATACCCGATCCCTTATGAATTCGGCTTTGGAAGCGGGAGTGACCTTTGCCGGCGACGATCGCGGCGGCTTCATCTTCCCCCAGCTTCATCCCGGCTTCGACGCCATGTTCGCGGTCGGGAAGATGCTGGCGATGCTCCGCCGCGCCGGAAGCTCGCTCAGCGAGATCGCCCGCGATCTCCCGCAGTTCCAGCTCGCCTATGAGCAGGTTCGATGTCCCTACGAAACGAAGGGCTCGGTCATGCGGCACATCAGCGAGGACAGCCGAAACGGCGACCGGGTCGAGCTTCTCGACGGGATCAAGATCTTCGGCCACGACTCCTGGGTACTCGTCCTACCCGACTCCGTCGAGCCGCTCTTCCACGTATACGCGGAGACTCCCCAGGAGCATTCCAGCCGAGCCCTCGTGAACGAATACACGAAGAAGATCGAGAAGCTGGCCGGACTGTCTTCGTAAGGGGGGTGCTGGGGTATTGGGTATTGGGTATTGGGTATTTGGATGTTGTGGTATTAGGATGCTTAATTCGCAGCAATGGCTCACGGCCTAACGACAACTACCCAATACCGAACACCCTAATACCCCCAACGCCCCAACACCCTGTCTCCCTTACCGCTTGATCACATGAATGCCCGGCCGGACGATGTCCAGCATGTTCCATTTCGGATGGAAGCCGATGGCCTTTTGCAGACGCTCCTTGTACTTCTTAGGCGCAGGCGTGTCGGTCGCGACCTCCGCATGCGTGTATCCGAGCGCGGGGCCTAACGTCGCGCCGCCCTTGATGATCGGCGGCCACATCGGGCCTTGCAGCCAGCTTGCGCTCGCATCGTTCACCTTGAACGTGTTGCCGCGCATGAACGCGAAGCGAGCATTCAGGTCCGGCACGAAGCCGAAGTAGTAGGCGTAGGAGCCGTTCTCCGACCAATAGTTCCCCGCCGAGCCGTCGGACACGATCCATCCGGCATGGGGGAACCACATCTCGCACCAGCAATGGCCGGCATCATCGCCGACCCAGGCGCCACACGCCGTCCGGGCCGGAATACCGAGATTCCGGTAGCAGGCGACGAGCAGGATGCTGAATCCGCCGCAGTCGCCGAAGCCCTTCTTCAGCATATCGACGGCGGTCGCGGGGCGCTTATCCGTCTCCCCCGGCTTCGGATAGTAGTAGGTACAGCGCTTCAGCACCGCCATGAACATCTTTCGCGCCGCGTCGTAGGGCGTCAGCTTGCTCTTATAGTTCGAGCCGAGCGTGTCCTTTACGAACTTGGCGATGGCCGGATCGTTCGACTGGATCACCGATTCCGGTTGGTTGAAGTGCTTGAAGACGTTGATGCCGTCGAGGGCCTTCAGGTCGTTCCAGGTTACTTGGCGCAGTTTGTCGGGATTGACCCGCTGTGCGCTGACCTGGAGCGTGAAGTCCTGACGGAACGTGACCGCCGGCGACTTCATGTTCTTCGTGTCGGAATAATAGACCGGGAAGAGATACGGCCCCTGGATGTCGTGCTTCGAAACCTTGTGCTGGCCGCTCAGCGAGTCGAACATGCACGTCGCGGAGAGTTCCTTCTGCCAGCCATCTGAATCGGGACGGCCGGACATGAATTCGAACTCGTATTTCGTGACGTTGGTGAGGTTATAGGTCTGGGACTGGTAGCCCGTGATCTTGACCGGATCGTAGAACTCGAGAGCCGCGCTCGGAGGCGTCGGCGTAAAGCTGCCGGATTTCGTCGGGCCCCCATGAGCGGAATCGACCGTGATCTTGAACGGGACCTTATCGTCGAGCGGAACCCAGATTTCCGCCGTCACGATCTTGTGGCCGGCCGAAAGATTGGTCTGTGAGACATCCTGCGTTTGTCCCGCGATGTCGAAGTGGACGTTATAGGGCGCGGATGCGACCCCGGTCTGGTCGAATTCGACGGTGAGGCGGTAATCCTCCCCGACGTAAGGCGTGTACTTGACTTCGCCGGAGCCGCTCTGTTTGCTCGTATAGGCGTCGGTGATGACAAAGCTCGCGGCCATCCCGTACATGGCGGATGCCGCGAGGGCTAAGGACGTGGCACATCGAATCATTCGCATTTTCAAACCTCCTAGATAACGGCAAATATCTCCGCAATTAGGCGGTTTCAAGTTTGTGTAAACGAGCGGGGGCAGAGACAAGTCCTTAGCGCCACATTCGCGCAAGTTTCACGGTGATCGATCCTCTGACTGGATTCATGCGCAGGAGTGCCGTGCGGCCACGGGCCTCTTGGTGTTCAGGCTAATCCCCCAATCCTCTAATCCTCCAATCCTCCAATCCTCCAATCCTCCCATCCTTTCCCATCCCTTCCCATCCTCCAATCCCGTAACACAATGGCTCTCGGTGCGTCATGATATCGACATGAGCCTTCTTGCCGTCGTCGTTGCCGTTGCGCTTGGCCGTCCCCAGCTCGATCCCAACCAGTTCGTTTGGCGAACCTACAAAGAGGGCGCGCAATCGAAAGCGCAGGATCAGCGGATCGTCGTCATGGACACGATCGCCGACTTCCAGCGGTATTGCAACACCTACGGGCCGGAGGGCGTCGGCAACGGGCGCGATGTGGATTGGGTGAAGGAGGAGCTCATCGCTATCCATCTCGGGCAGAGGGATTCCGGCGGTTACAAAGTCGGCGTCACCACGATCAAGAAAACGAAGGCGAATGAGGCGACGGTCTATTGGGCCGAGTTCACGCCGCCCAAGGGCGTCTCCCATTCCAAGGACGCCACCAGCCCGTGGACCATTATCCGCCTCAACCGTCCCGGCTACCGGCTCGCCTTCGAGGGCCACCGGGAAGAGGGCACGCTCCCCGGCGGAATCAGAATCATCAGCCTCGGCGACGGCTACGAGCCAGGCTGCAAATGCTGCGAAAAGTGCATCCGCGAACATGAGAACCGGCTCGGATGGCAGAGCTTCGCGTACGGAGACGACGCGCCGGCGGTGACGCCCTCCACCTGTGTAATGAACTCCGCGCTGGAATACGAGCGATACCGGCAGAGCTACGGCATGACTGGGCTGCCACAGGAGCCGAACGTCGATTGGAACCGCGAGCGGCTTCTCGCCATCCACCTCGGCCACAAGTTTACGGGCGGCTACCAGATATTGATCGACCACATCGACATCGTGGATGGCACCCGCGTCAACGTTTCCTATCTCGAGGTTCAGCCCACGAACCAAGTTCGGACAGCCTACTCGACGACCGGGCCGTACCTGATCGTCCGGGTTCCGCGCGTACGGGGTACCGTCAGCTTTTCGAAGAAGAGCATTCTGGACACGCAACCGATTCGGCTCGACTCCTGCGATTGCGGGTGCGATTCGTGCCGCTATTGCGGACACAAGAATTAGCGAGACGCCTTTGCCGCCGCCTTCGGCTGGGCCGCCACCAGAAGCTTGACGATCTCCGACGGGACCCTATGGCTCTTCGCGTAGTCGAGCGGCGTCTGGGCGCCCTTGGAGCCGAGCGTCGGATTGGCGCCGAATCGGACCAATACGCGGACCGCTTCGTACTGGCCGTTGCTCAAGGCGGCGAGCAACGGGCTTCCGTCCTTGCCCAGTCCGTCGGGATCGAATCCCAGAGCCAAAATCGCGCCGAGGACTCGCTTGGTCCGATCCTGAGCGAGAAGGGTTACCGAGGCCGGATTTAGCGACCGCCACATCGCCGGCTTACGGAACAGCATGTACATGTCGTGAGGGTCGTCTGCGGCGATCGCATTTTCGATCACAATGCTTTGGGACACGTTTGACCATTCGGGATGCTGAGGCGCCGGAATCATCGCCGCCTGCTGCGCATGCTTGATGGACGTCATGACGGCGATAGCGATGCCAATGAGGGCAACGACGAGAGCAGACCGCGCGAACGACATCCAACCGCTTCTCGAGCGGCTTGGCGGCTGCTCTTCTTCGAGAGCGATCGGCGTGCCGGGTGTCATCGTTACTTCCTAAGGGCAAGACCCGCTTGGCGAAGGACTTCCGCCGTTTCCGGATTGGCGACGCCGGCGACGGTCTCGCCGGTCGAGGTCTTGCGCGTAGGGTCGGCGCCTCGTTCGAGCAAAAGCTTGACGGTATCGGAGTGATCGAACCACGAGTTCAAGAAGATGGCGCTCGCCCGCATCGTGAGCATCGTTCCGTTCGGACCGTCGAGGTAAGCGATGCCTTCCGAGTTCGGGTCGGCGCCGGCATCCAGAAGCAGCTTCGTCAGGTCGTAGGAATGCTTCGCGTAGGCCGCCGCCGCAAGCGGAGGCAGATTTTCGCCCGGCACCGGATTCACGTTCGCTCCCAACCGGATCAGCGTCCGGATACCTGCGATGTTGCCGGAGAAGGCGGCGATCGTAATCGCCCGGTCCTTCGCGTAGAGAGTCATTTTCGGCCTACGGTTGACTCGAACCGGGTAGGTGGCGACCTCGTCGATCTTCGCCCCGGCGCGGACGAGCAATTCGATCAGGGTGGGGCTCGTGCGGAACCCGCTGCCCGCCCATAGCATGGCCGGACGCTTCATATCGTCGCGGACGTTTGGATTCGCGCCGTGCTTCAGGAGCACGGCGAGGGCCCGAGCCTGCCCCGCCCGGACCGCGTTCACGACGGGCACGCCGTTGTTGCCGACCCCGTTCGGGCTCCAACCGTTGCTGAGGAAGGCTTCCAAGGCATGTGCGGTCTTGTCGAAAGAGAGTCGGTCGATGATGTTGTCGCGTATCTTCTCGCGCGGGATGATCAAGAGGAGCCGGCTGACGGCCTGGCCGTCGTCGGCATCGATCGCACGCTGGAGACGGGTATCGGAGGTTCCGTGCTGCCAGCTTGGACGCGCAGGGACAGCCTGCCGGGCTGCGACCTGGTCCGCCTTGAGCCGGGAAAGGTAGGAGATCGTGACGCCCCCAAGGCACAGCGAGATCGCCAGCTTGATCGCGCCCGGCGAGATCAGCCAGAAAAGGATTTTTCGACCGAGGGAAGCACTCTCGTCCATCGTTGGCCCGAGATTTATTGTACGATTCTTGCTCCTACTTTGCCCGAATCGCTTGTCGAAGCAGCTCCTTACATGGGTCGACGGCGACGTCGAGAGGAGTTTGGCCGTTGCTCGCTTTTTTGATCGGATCGGCGCCATGGGCGAGTAGCAGCTTCACGCAAGGCGCGTTGCCGTTGGCGGCGAAGAAGAAGAGAGGCGTCGCATCGATAAGCTTCGTCGGCGTGGAAATGTCGTGCGGCAGGACGTCTCGTCCAACGTCGTCCGGACGTGCGCCGTGGGCCAGCAGGAGGGATACCAACATCGGCGCCTCTTCCCGCGCCTTTTGGTTGGCGAACTGCCCTGTATAGACAACGACCTCGAAGAGCGGAGGCCGACCGTTTAGCAGGGCGTTCGGGTCTGCCCCTTTATCCAACAGGTAGCCGACAAAGTCGACGGCCTCCTTACTCGGCTCAACCCAAGTCCGGCTAAACGCCTCACTTAGGCCGTCTTGGGGTTTGGCTCCATATCTCTCGATGAGAAGGCGGGCCACATCAAGATTGCCGACTTCTATCGCCGGCCCCAAGAGGTTGTATTTCTCCGTCTTGGCTCCGTAGCGACGAAGCAGCTCGAGTGCCTCCACCGGTTTCCTTTTCGCCGCAACGGCAAGGCTCAGCGGCGACTGGGGGCCGAAAGAAGCGACATCCAGTCTTGCGTGATGATCCAGGAGGATCTTCGCCGCATCGAGCTGTCCTGAGCCGACGGCGCGGAGCAGCGGGCCTCCGTCGCTCTTTGCTCCATCTGGACTCCATCCGGCATCGAGGGCAACTTCGAGACATTCCTTGCGGTCATCCCGTGCGAGACTTAAGACGAAGTCCGGTCGAATCTGTTTCCTCGGAACGGCCGGCAGCAAGCTCTTCATCCGAGCGGCGTCGTCCGCCTCGATTGCCGCCATCAGCTCGTGGTTGGACGTCCCCCACTTCCAGGAATTCCCAATCGGGCTCGAAAGATACGTCTGGTCGGCCTTGAGCTTGTAAAGCAGGGCGACGACGGCCCCCACGACCAACAACCCGGCGATGACTTTGGCTTTTCCCGACCGTTTCTCGATCCCTTCCATGACCACCACTGGGACGTTTTGGGACCCACAATCCGTCACCGGCAGCCCACGACTTCCATAGAACTGAAGTTGCGATTCGCTTTCGCCGATATCTTGGGGTGAAGGTACATGGACGAATGCAGAAGTCCAACATAACCTCTTAACGTGACATGCCCAATCCCTGTAAGCTAACGCAAATGGCAGTTGTGTTCTCATTCAACGCGAAAGAGGGCCAGACCGTAAAAGCCAACCTGACGCGCCAGGCGGAAGTGCTGCTTATCGACGATGAAAATTTCGACAAGCGGCACCTCGGTCTCGACTACAAGGCGCTTGGCGGACACTTTACGACCAGTCCGGCCCTCATTCAGGTCCCCCGCAACGGGCTGTGGCACCTCGTGATCGAGGACCACGAGAAGGACGAAGCGACCGCGAGCCTTCTTAGTTCGCAACCCTAGCTCGCGGCGCCGGCACGGTTCGGGGTGACCATTCGGTCGGCCCGAAGCGTCCTGGTATTTGGAATGTCTCTTGCCCTGCTCGCCGCGCTTCTCTTCCAGCTTCCTCCGATCCAGCCCTTCGCCGATCAGATCCGGTCCGCCGTCAGCTTTGGGAACAGCACTCGGCTGAAAAGCTGCTTCGCCAAACCCGAAAACGCCGATTATCTCTTCCGGATGGCAGCGTCGAGAGGTGGGCTGCGAGACCTCAAGGTTGCCGTCATTCCCGCCCCACCGGGATGGGAGGCGACCGGCTCCTACTGGGTCGTGATCCATACGCGGCAGGACATCGAGGAGGATCACGATCCCGTCTATCCCGTCGTCCTCGACGGCGAGCGATGGAAGCTCGGGGCCGAGATTCCCGAAGACGCGACGCCCGGCATCGCCATCAAGAACGAGCGGATCAACGCCCAAATCGATGCGCCGAACCATCGTGTTCAGGTTCAGGCGAGCCTCGACCTTAAGATCACGCGGTTTTCGAGAGCGCCTCTGTTCCGTCTGAACGACAACTACCACCTTCAAAAGGCGGTGATCACGGAGGGACTTGCGCCGGTCGTCGAGGTCGCCGACGATATCCCCAAGCCCACGCAGGGAAGCGTCGTCCATGCCGGCAGCCTCCTTATCCCGTGGACGAAGAGCGGAATGTCCCAGGCCGTCTTCGACTATTCGGGCACGATTAACAGCCCGAACGAAGACAAGATCGATCCGAAAGCCTGCTATCTGACCGCCTGGTGGGTACCGACCCTCGGACGCCTTCCCTTCACGACCAGCGTGCGCGTGGAGGGGCCGTCGGATTGGGTCATCGAATCAGAGGGCAAGCGGGTTTCACCCGACGATTCCGACGTGAAGGACGGGGGATCGCCGGGGCCAGGCAAGCAGGTGGAGTGCTTCCGTTGCGATCTGCCGATCTCCTATCCCAAGATCGTCGGCGGCCGCTATGTTGTCGCCGCCCAGAAGAAGGCGGGCAACCGAATTTACCGCGCCTACCATTTCGACATGAGCGACAAGGCGAGGGCCGAGAAAGACGTCCAAACCATAGCCGACTCCATCGAATGGTACGAGGAGCACCTCGGCCCCTTCCCTTTCGACGAATACAACTGCTTCGATGCCGACACCTATTACGGTATCGAGAGCTATAACTACACGCTCCTGAATTCCCGGATCACTGGATGGGCGGTCAGCCACGAGGCCGGGCATACCTATTTCGGCGGAATCGTGCCCTGCGCCTACGTCCACGACTCCTGGAACGAGAGCATGACCCAATATGTGGACAGCGTGCTCCACTACAAGGATGTAGACCAAACGCTCGAACAGGCCTATTCCAGCCTGGACCTCCACGTCCCCCTCACCGAGATGCCGGTCGCTCACGAATATGAGAGCGCGACTTACTATCGGGGCGCGTTTGTGCTTCGGATGCTCGAGAACCAAATCGGCACGGACAACGTGTACAAGTCGCTGCGCGCGATCGTGGCGGACCGACGCGGCAAGGAAACGACCTGGTACGACCTGCGCCGCTACTTCGAAAAGGTCTATGGGAAACCCCTCGACTGGTTTTGGAGCCAATGGATTTCCGGCGCGACGTTTCCGAAGCTGCAGATCGTCGACGCGGAGGCCTTCCCAGCGACCTCCGGAACCCAAGTTCACGTTACGGTGCGCCAATCGGGGACGCCGGCGCCGTTCCATCTGAAGTTCCGCGTCTTCGCTCGCGGGATCAATAAAGAGGTCTCCCAGGTCTTCGAGATGAACAGCCCGGAAGCGGTCTTCGAGCTGAACCTCGGCAAACTCAAGGCGTACGAGGCCGGGATCGACACCTTCGGCTACGTCCTGACGCCGCGAATCGGGCCGGTAAAGGTGAAGCTTTGACCCATAAGATACGAGCGGCCAAGTCGCGAAGCGACCTTCGGACTGCTGAAGCGAAGCTTCAGCCTCTTGTCCGGTAGACGCGAGCCGCTCCCCAATGTGGAAATGGGCGGAAGCTCCGCTTCCGCACTCCGACGGTCGCTTCGCGACGGACGTCGACCGGCGAAGAGGTTAGCCTCTGAAGACGCGGGACAACTCGGCGCCCGGTACAAACCACGTGGCGCCCTTGCACATCGTGAACCTGCACCCATCCACAACCGCCGCCGGAGGGGGCGCCTATTTGTCTCGGAGGTAGACGCTCACATAGGGCTCGTCGGCTTCGCCGGGATACTTCTCCAAGAGCATTTCCTTCGTATAAACGAAGTCCTCGCGCTTGTAATCCGCGAGCTCGAAGTTCTTGCGCAAGACGATCGCGCCGGTTGGGCAGGCTTCCTGACAATAGCCGCAGAAGATGCAGCGGATCATGTTGATCTCGTAACGGGTCGCGTAGCGCTCGCCGGGCGAATAGCGCTCTTGGTCCGTGTTCTCCGCCGCCTCGACGTAGATGCAGCGGGCCGGGCAGGCTCCGGCGCAAAGCGAACAGCCGATGCACTTCTCCAAGCCGCTCTCGTAGCGGGTCAGAAAGTGACGCCAGCGGGTGCGCGGATACTGCTCTCGTTGGGCATCCGGATACATGACCGTCACCTTGGGATGCCCAAGGCGGCGTGCCGTAATACCGAATCCGGCGAGAACCGGCTTGACGACGTCGCGGAGAAGTTCCATTAGCCGGCCGCCTCCAGCGTGCGCGGCGTTGTCTCGACGATCCGGAGGTCCTTCAGGGTTTTCGCGTTCGTCCGCTTGACCTTCTCTTGAAGCTTGAGGAAGGCGTAGATCAGGGCGTCCGGAGACGGTGGGCAACCGGGGACGTAGATGTCGACGGGAACGACCTGGTCGGTGCCCTGGACGATGGCGTAATTGTTGTAGACGCCGCCGCTCGACGCGCAAGCGCCCATCGAGATCACCCACTTCGGCTCCGGCATCTGGTCATAGATTTGGCGAAGCACCGGGGCCATCTTCTTGCTGAGCCGGCCGGCGATGATCATCACGTCCGCCTGCCTCGGGGTCGCGCGGAAAGCCTCGGAGCCGAATCGGGCGAGGTCGAAGCGGGAGGCGACGGTCGACATCATCTCGATCGCGCAGCAGGCCAAGCCGAAGGTGAGCGGCCAAAGCGAATTGGCTCGAGCTTGGTTGAGCAGGTAGTCGAGAGAGGTGATCACGACGTTGCCGCCTTTCTGGACGTCGCCGATCACCGGCGTCGAGCTGTCGTGAAGGACGATGGTTTCGACTCGTTTGGGCATCCTACTTCCTTAGACGCTTCAGTCTACCGCCTGGGCTCCGCGAGAAACCTCCGGTCCACACGCAGGAGAGGAAGCCCTTCGCAAAACAAAGCCGGGTGGGGCACAGACCGCCACCCGGCATCATTTTGTAAGCTCGGGCCCTTTCAGGCATCCGCAAGAAATGTTAAATCGAATTGGGCTGGAAGCTACTTACCACCCGCGGGCTTTCCACCTTTCATACCGCCCTTCATGCTGGCGCCCATGGGAGCGCTCTTGCTCGGATCGATCGCCGGCATGCCTTTCAGGCCTTCGTCGATCTTCGGCTTTTCGGCCGCATTTTGGGTGGCGTCATCGGTGGATCCGGAACAGCCGATCATCATCACTCCGGACAGAATTATCACGACGAATCCAAAGAGAACTTTTCTCACGTTTATGTGGGGCTCCAAAGATGACGTGAGAGCGTGCCGCCCTTAGGCGACACGCTCACGTCGGTGTAAGTGACTACTGGGAGAACTCGGTCGTCCAGTAGGGGTAGTAGGTGGAAGAAGTGGCGCCGCTGCCGAGATAGACCCAAGTCTGTCCGGCCGGAACGGGGACGCACTTCTCAGCCTGCGTATACCGCATCGCGTGGACGTGGCCGTCGCAGAAGGAGAACACGGCCTGACCCTGCTCATTAGGATTATTCGTGATACGGTTCATATCGGCGTTGTTGGCCGGGCCACTCTTGCCGTTGTGAACGTATCGGGTCCAACCGTCTTGCCAATAATCGACGCACGCGGTGTTCGGGTAGGACGCCCAAACGAGACCGTTACCGAGGTTCGCGGTGATCGAGGAGGCCCAGTCCCACGTCGATTCGGAAACGCCGAGGATGCAGTTCGCCGGGTTGGCAATCATACCGATGCGGCCGTGCGGAGCGCCCGGTCGAGTGTTGTTGTAGTACAAACCACTCGGAGTCGAAGGCGTGGGACCGTAGTCGATCACGTAGTCGCTGAACGCCATCTGGCCCAGAGTGTTGTAGTAGTAGTGCTCGCGGCTGGCGCTATAGCCGTTCGGATCGCCCGTGATACCGAAGGTGCCAGGGTTTCCGATGACCGTTGCCCAGTTCGTCGGACCCATGGTCGGACAAATCGAAAGCTGGGTGTTCTTATGATAGGGCTCGAGAGCGCCCCAAATCATAACGCTCATACCGGCAGCATAGTTGTTGCCGGGTTGCGGCGGAGTGAAGACGCCCCAGTCCGGCGTATTGCAAACCGGCTCGCCATACGAGCACGAACCGTTGTTGTCGTGCCGAGGCATGACGTCGTCGAAGTCGGTCGCATACATCATCGCAGCCAGCGCGGACTGCTTGGTGTCGCTGACACACGTCGTCTTCTTGGCGGCTTCCTTCGCCTGCGCGAAGACCGGGAAGAGAATTGCGGCTAAGATCGCGATGATCGCGATAACTACGAGAAGCTCGATGAGCGTGAAGGCTCGACGGCTATGAGACATGTACTTGTCCTCCATAAACGATAGCGTGGGCCACCCGAAGCACCTGCGAAGGACAGAGGCAAAACCGGCAGCGCCAGCAATAACGTTTCACAGTGTAAACCCTATTTCGTTGCATGCCAAGACTTTTTTTGACGTGCCTCTCTCTGGACTTCACCAGATCGTTTGCTGTCGCAACTATATCGCAACAAGCCAAAGTCCCGCGGCGCGAGACCACCGTTCAAACTCACCTGATCGGGACTCTGCAACCCCTGGTCCGCGCGCGCCTGTATACTCGTGTGATCACTTCGGAGAAAGACAAGATGAGCGTTTGGGACAAGATCAAGGGCGAATTTATCGACATCGTTCAGTGGACGGACGATACTCAGAACACGATGGTGTACCGCTTCGAGCGGTACGGCAACCAGATCAAGAACGGCGCCCAACTCACCGTTCGCGAAGGCCAGGTTGCCGTCTTCGTCAGCGAGGGCCAGATCGCCGACGTGTACACCCCCGGCATGTACACCCTCACGACCGAGAACATGCCGATCCTCTCCACCCTCAAGGGCTGGAAATATGGATTCAATTCGCCGTTCCTCGCCGAGGTCTACTTTGTAAACACGAAGCGGTTCACCGACCTCAAGTGGGGCACGATGAACCCGATCATGATGCGCGACCCCGATTTCGGCATCGTCCGCGTAAGAGCCTTCGGCACCTACGTCATCCAAGTCAAGGATGCGGCCGAGTTTCTCCGAAAGGTCGTCGGTACGAGCGGCGACTTCAACGCCGAGGACATCTCGAACCAGATTCGAAATCTCATCGTCTCCCGATTCTCGGACGTCATTGGCCAGGCCAAGATTCCCGTGCTCGATCTCGCCGGCAAGTACCAGGAGATGGGCGACTTCCTCACGAAGAACGTCGGGCCTGCGGTCGAGGAATACGGCCTCGAACTCGTCACGATGCTCATCGAGAACATTTCCCTCCCGCCGGAGGTCGAGGCGGCGATCGATAAACGCTCCTCGATGGGCGCGGTCGGCAACCTGGACAACTACATGAAGTTCCAGGCCGCCAATTCGCTGGAGAACGCGGGCGGCACGAGCGAGGCCTTCAGCGCCGGACTCGGATTCTCCATGGCCAACCAGTTCGCCCAGCAGATGGGGCAGCAGAACCAGCAGCAACTGGCGGCCCCAAGCGGTCCGCCCCCGGTCCCCCAGCCTGTCAGTTTCTTCGTCGCCGCGGACGGCCAGCAAACCGGCCCCTTCGCCATGGATCAGCTTCAGGCGCAGGTAACCAGTGGCCAGCTAACGCGAGATACGATGGTCTGGAAGGCGGGCATGGCCGCCTGGACCGCCGCCGGCCAGGTGCCGGAACTTCAACCGCTGTTCGCCTCCGTTCCGCCGCCGCTTCCTTGATGGAAGTGATGGAGATGAAGGAGGTGATGGAGTTGACTTCATCTTCCGTCGAGAAAGATAAATATCGTAAGCCGGATTCGTCTTCTTGTCGGAACGTCGCCTCCATCATCTCCATCATCTCCATCACGAAATGAATTCCGCGCAACAAACATCCAAAGGCTTTCCATGCCACCAATGTGGCGCGAAGCTGAACTACGCCCCTGGCACGACGAGCCTGAAGTGCGAATACTGCGGCTTCGTCAACGAAATTCCCCAGTCGACGGACCAGATCGAGGAGCTGGACTTCAACCAGTATCTGGAGATCGCCCGCCAGGAATCGGTCCCGGATACGCAGCAAACCCTCAAATGCTCGGCCTGCGCCGCCGAATTCACCGCGAGCGGAACGGCCGTGAGCGACAGTTGCCCATTCTGCGGCTCGAACGTCCTCGTGCCCCAGCCGGCCGAAGTCCGGATCAAGCCGAAGTCGCTCCTTCCCTTCAAGCTCACCATCGAGCAGGCGCGCGAGTGCTATCGAAAGTGGATCACGACGCGCTGGCTCGCCCCGAACGCGCTCAAGAAATTCGCCCGCGAGGAAGGCAGGCTGCAGGGCATCTATGTTCCCTACTGGACCTACGATTGCAACACGACGACCGCCTACACAGGCGAACGGGGCGATGCCTACTACCGGACGGAAACCTACACCGACTCCGACGGCAACACCCAGACCCGAGAAGTGCGGGAAATCCAATGGTGGCCGGTTTCGGGAGTCGTCTTCGATCAGTTCGACGATCTGCTCGTCCCCGCCAGCAACTCGGTCCCTGAGCAACATGCCCGCGCCCTCAAGAACTGGGACCTGCCCGACCTGGTCGGATACCAGGAGGCCTACTTGAGCGGCTTCAAGACGGAGCGGTATCGCAAGGGGCTGGAAGAGGGCTTCGAAGACGCGAAGAGCATGATGCAATCGACCATCGATCAGTCGATCCGGTGGGACATCGGCGGCGACGAGCAGCGTATCTTCACCAAGGCGACCCAATACGATTCGATCACCTTCAAGCACATCCTGCTGCCGATCTATCTCGGCGCCTACCGCTTCCGGGAGAAGGCATATTCCTACCTCGTCAACGCCCGGACGGGCGAGATTCACGGCGACGCCCCCATCTCCTTCTGGAAGGTCCTCGGCCTCGTCGTCCTCGGCCTGATCGTCATCGGAGGCATCCTGTATCTGAAGAGCAAGGGCCACCGGTAATTTTGGAGTGGTACGGAACGAAACTTGGCTCTAGCCCGTTCGCCTCCGGCCGAACACCGTTTCGCTGGGTCTCGGAGCTGGCCGCCCCATGTCGCTTCGCGACAGGTGCGCCTCCTATAACTTCGCCCGCTTTTCGATATTCAGTAGGAAATCGCGAAAGCCCTTCGCCGCTGGGAAGTCTCCTTGCTTGCCGATCACCGAATAGAACTTTCCATCGTATGGGAAGAAAACTTGCATGCCGGGCCCCTTCGGCCGCATGAGCCTCACGATCCCCCATGCGTCCCACTTGGCCGGAGGCAAACCGCTCTTCGGCAAGCCGAGGCCGGGCATAAAGTGAGTCAGCTTGGCGATCTCCGCCTTGTCGGTCAGAACGATCTGGCGCGGAGGCGTATATTCCTTCTTCCCGTCGTTGGTCCGGAAAAAGATGAATTGCGCCTTGACGAACGACTGAGCCGATGCAGCGACGGCGACGGCGAGGAAGGCCGCCACCCAAACGAGTCTCATGCTAGTTGTACGTTTGAGTGGCGCAGGCGAATTCCTAACTTTGCTACCTCGCCTCGACCGGAATTCCGCCGACGGCCCCAACCGCGAAAACGTTGTCGTCTTTGCTCACCTTCGGAATGACGGTCGAGTTCACGGGGCCGACTCGCTTCGAGAATTGCCAGACCGGGCTCGTCGTCTCCCGCCAATAGACGACGTACTCCTGGGTGTCCGGCCCATGCCAGGAGATGTAGGCGTCGTGGCTCTGCGCGCGGTCGACGCGCACGTCGGTCGGAGGCTCTTGGGCATTGGCGAGCTTCAGCGCCGCCAGCAGATTGACGCGCGTCACGTTGGCGAGGAAATTGAAATCCATGTACTGCGGCTTATCTTCCGCCGTGTGCTGATGGGTGTAATCCTCATAAGGCTCGGTGAAGCGGACCGCGCTGAATCCTTGCCGGTTGAAGGACGTGTGATCGCCGCCCCGGCCGAAACGATCGGGCCGGAACACGAGCTTTACCTCGAAATTGTCAACCCGGTCGCGAGTAAAGAATTCGATGATTCTCGCAAGCTCGCGGCTGTCGTGATGAGGCAAGAGATCGCCCTGCGCATCCCGCGCGCCTGGCGGGAGTTCTTCGCTGAAGACGCGGATATGATGCGGATCGGAATAGCCCTGAAGGTTCTTGCTCGATCCGATGATGTCGCTGCTCAGGACGGCATCGATCTTCCACCCCTCGTCCTTGGCCCGCTTGGCGAGGGCCTTGGAGCCAAAGAGCCCCTGTTCCTCACCCGAGAAAGCCACGAAGACCATCGTCTGATTCCACTTCACGCCGGCCATCAGGCGGGCGACCTCCAGGGCCATCGCGCAACCGCTCGCGTCGTCGTCGGCGCCCGGCGAAGGGAGCGTCCACTGCGAGGATGGGTCCTTCATGTCCGTCATGTTGATCGTATCGAAGTGCCCGCCGATGATGACGCGCCGGTCGGTCGCTCCAGGCAGCGTCGCAATGACCTCAACCACATCCTTGTCCGCGGCAACGCGCGGACCCTTCTTGATCGGATATCGCCATAGCTCGACCTGCATACCGGGGATCTTCCGGTACTCGGAGGCGATCCACTCCGCCGCCTCGTCCAGGGTTGGATTGTTCGTGTTCCGGTCATGCCAGGAAGCGAGCTTCTCGACGGTTGCCCGGAGACGCTTCGCGTCGACATGGGAAGCGATTTCTTGGGGATCGATTTGCATAACGGTCATAGCGAGCAACGCGAGCATATCCGCCTTTTACCCTGCGTCGGGGGGAGCAGGTGAGGATGCAATGGGACGAACGGGTAACTGGTTCACCAGTCACCTCCATCACCTCCATCACCTCCATCACCCCTTCACCCCCATCAAAAAGAAAGGCGGACGGCCGATAGGCCGTCCGCCTTTCGTGGGCAGGAGGAGGGTTACGGATTCGTAAGCCGTGTGTTGAGCTGGGTGTTCGCCGCGGTGACGGCGGCAACCATTTGGCTGTAGGGCGTATCCGTGATCGAGACAAGGCCGCGAGACTCGTTCGCGTTGTCCCACATCCTTCCGGTGGCGGGGTCGTCGTCCCACTTGTACCAGTGGAGCCCAACCATGTTCGGCCAAGTCATGACGTCGGCGACGTACGTCTGGTAGGCCTGGACTCGGTCGGTCTCCGAGATCGCGACCGGGTAGCCCGCACCGACTCGCCCCTGGTCCGCCGCGCCGAAACCGAACTCGCTGACCATAACCGGCCGATCCAGGGCCTTGATGTCGGAGCGCCAGGTCGACGGCTTGAGATCGTAGGCGTTGAAGCTGATGACGTCCGCGTAGCGTCCGGCCGCAACCAGCGTCTCCGGCGAGTAGTAGGCGAGACGGCATCCGAGATACAGACCCTTGAAGTGCAAGGCTGTCAGCTTGGACCGGATCGTGGAGAAGTACAGGGTGTTGTAGGCGGTCAGGTAGTTCTGAAGGTCCTTCGCCATCGACGTCGTAATGTTCGTCGGATGGAACGAGGTGTTGTTCAGGAACGCCGTCCACGAGGTGAAGTTCGTGCCCCATGCCGAGTTCAGCCTCGCCACCGTCCGATAGAGCGAAACGAGCGTGTTGTAGAACCGGACCTTGGCAGGCTGGGTCGCCGGAGCCGACAAGACGTTGAACGCGAGGTCGTAGCGGTAGTTCGTCTGCGACATGTTCCACGCCCACGGCAGCTCGTCGTCCACGAAGAGACCGATGTTGTAAGGATCATTGTTCAGCTTTGTCACCATCGGCGTCAGCGTGCTCGTGACGGCCGTCGCCCAAGCCGGGTCGTAGACGTCCGGCATTGCGAAAGAGCCGTTCGGGCAAGGCACGGTTCGGAAGCTGCCCTTGATCGTGACCTCCTGCGTATTCGCCATCTGCGTCGTGGTGTCATAGAGCAGGTTGTCGCTGGACGGGCCCACCGTATTGAAGCCCCAGGTCCGCAGACGGCGGGCAATGTTCTGCATGGCCGGCGTGTGCCAGGAAGACCCATACTTGCGCTGAAGGTTCGACAGATAGAAATTGAAGCCCGTTTCCGGTTGGCCGGTCGAAGGGTTGACCGGATACTGGTAGCAATCCCCGAATGGGCCTGTCGGGCTGGGAAGACCGTCCGCGAAGAGACTGCTGCGGCCCGCCGTATAGGCATTCGTCCCCACACCGGTGCTCACGACGCCGGTCGAGAAGAACCGGTTACCAGAGGGCGTGAGGATATACCACTTGCCATTCTGCTTGGCGACGCTCCACTTGCCGGTGGCTCCGGTTCCCGTCCCAGCGACGCCGCCGTAAGGGTCGCTGCTATACGGCAGGACACCCGAGAGATTGGCGTCCGTGCTCGCCTGAGCGAGCAACTGGGAATCGGCGGTCACTTTGCCCGCGAAGCTCACCGTCTGCTGGCCATACTGATCGACCAGGCCGGTCGTCCGGCTGGGATAGTTCGCGACCGAAAGCGAGTTGATCGTAAGGTCTTCCCCGCCGCTCCGCTGGCAGTTCCAGAAGCGCACCATGCGGATGTTGTTCTTCGAAACCGCGCCGTAGGTCGCCGTCTGGCTCGTCGTGCCGTCGATCGATGGCAGGCCGGTCGAGGTCGGCGTCGAAAGCGGCAGCGCGATGGTTTCGGTCGAGCCGGCGCCGATCAGAAAATCGGACCACGCCCAGCCGGAAGCTCCGCTGTCGATCGCGAATTCGACCATGACGGGCGTCGACTGGTTATTCGTTAACGAGACGACCACGTGGGAATACTGGCTCCAATCGACGCCTCCCATATTCAAGCCGAACGTCGATTGACGCTGGGGGAGCTGCATTCGGATACCCCCGCCATTGGGAACCGAATAGGTAGCCGAAGTAGTGGTAAAGGGTGAGCCGACGCTGATGCCATTCGACCCAATCAAACCGATGGTGTTAACACCGTGCGCGGTGGCGGACAAAATGCCCAGCGCGCTTATCAAACCAAGCGACCTTAGCCTCATGTCTGGAGCCTTCCTTGGAAAGCTCCGAGTCGGATAGGTCGAATTACTAGCCGCTATTTCGGCAGGTTAAAACGGGCCAAAACCTCGCGAACTCGCTGGGCTTGCGACTTATGGCAAACGAGGACGCCGTTCGGAGTGCCGACAATAATAAGATCGCGAACCCCAAGCACTCCTACGGGAATTTCGTCGGAAACGACGATGCAATCCTTGCTATCGACTTCCACCGCTTCCCCTAGCAGAATATTGCCACCCGGATCGGCAAGATACGTTCTCGAAAGAGAATCCCAAGACCCGACGTCGTCCCATGGAAACGCGCCGGGCACCATGTAGATGTTGGTGGAATGCTCCATCAAAGCCCGGTCGATTGCGATGCCGGGCAAGCGCGCGAAAGCACCGGGGTGCTCCGCCAGTTCCTCGACGACCGAGTGAGCCTCCGGCACGTGAAGGCGAAGCTCTTCGAGAAAAGCGCCGAGGGTCCAGAAAAACATCCCGCTATTCCAGAAATATTCGCCGGAGGCGACGTAAGCCTCGGCCGTGGCGGCGGGCGGCTTCTCCGCAAAGCGTCCCACCCGATAACCGGCGCCGACCGGTTCGTCGCGATGGATGTAGCCGTAGCCGGTTTCGGGCCGGGTCGGCTTGATCCCGATAGTGACGAGGCCACGAGTTTCGAGCGCAAGGTCCATGGCCGACCGGACGGTCGCCGAGAAGACGTCGAGATCGCCGATCGCGTGATCGGCGGTCAAGACCGCCATCACCGTGTCGTCGGGATAACCCTTCGCCCGAAGCTGAGCCACCGCCCAGCACAGAGCGCCCAGCGTATTCTTGGCGGCCGGCTCGACCAGAACATGGTCCGACGAGATCAAACCGGATTGCTCGATGGCGGGCCCGATCCGGTTGCCGGTGACGACGTAGAGATGCTCGATGCCGAAAATGGGCGTTGCGCGGTCCCGCGCAACTTCCAGAAGGGTGCGCTCCGTATCGGAGAGCCGGAGAAGCTGCTTCGGACGCTCGGGCGTGGACAGTGGCCAGAACCGCTCCCCCGTTCCCCCCGCCATTATGACCGCGACGCGAAACATCTCCTGGGAGATTACTTGCTCACCCGCTCTGCTGTGGTCAAATTGCCGTCCCCGCCGCTGATCTGAATATGGTTATCGTCGGTCCAGCGAACCGTCGAGATCGAATCGGTCTGGAGGCTTCGGTTCATCTCTTCCTGGTCGTGCGGCGAAAGCTTCGGACCGCGCGGCACGCCCCACTTGACGACGTGCAGCCTCAACGTCTCCCCCTTGTATTCGTACGTTCCATCGAGCAGGAGGGACGCGAGCGGCGCTTCGCGGACGGCTCGAAACGTGCAATCTTCGCGAAAGATCAGCGTGCCCGAACCCACGTCGGCCCGCGTCGACCATTCGCCCACGATAGACCGCTGCTTATAGCAGCCGACGCTGGCTGCCGCGAGGCCGATCAAAAATATTCGCCGCACACCGTGAATTGTCGGCATGCCCGAGGCGAGTTCTGGAGTGCCCGCGCTGCAACTAGGACTGCATCCGCTTTTCGAGCTCGGCGATCTGCTTTTCCGCCTCCGATTGGAGAGCGGCGTCCTGGCCGGCGGCCTGGCCGTTCGAGGCGCCGAGAGTTACGCTCTGCGACTGCTCGGTCGGAGCGGCGGCGGCCGGGGCGAGCCCGAGGCGCTGCTCGAGGGCCGCGACGGCCTCCTCGGCTTCGGCGTCGGCCGAGGCATCCTGGAGGGCCATGATCTTGCCCTGGATCGACTCGCTTTGCATCTCTTGACGCGCGGCGGCTTCGCTCTTCGCCATATTAATCCGCTCGGCGGCGGCTCCGAATCCTTCGAACTGGTTCTCGAAGGTAAGGCCGTCGAGGGCTTTCGAAATCGAACTCTGAATCTGGGCCTGTTTCCACTGAGCCTTGAGGGCGAGGGCCTCCGCGGTCTTCTTGCGGACTTCTTCGTCTTGGCGGCGGATAGCGGTCTTGACGGCGTCGACGGTGGCAACGGCCTGATCGTACGAGGTCTGAAGCTGCGCGATCACGCCGTCGTTATTGATCTTCTCGCGCATGAGCTGCGTCGCCAGATCGCGCTTGCCCTGCTTGAGGGCCATACTCGCCTGCCTCTCCAACTCGTTGCTGCGATTCTTCGCGTCGCCGAGCATCTGTTCGAGGCGGTTTTTCTGAGTAATCGCCTGGACCGCCTTCTCCTTGTTCGCGATGAGCGTCTGCTGCATATCGCGGCGGGCCTGATCGAGCATGACCTCGGGGTCCTCGATTTTGTCCATGGTCTTGTTGAAAAGACCTTTGAGCCAATTGAAGAATCTTCGCATCGACGCGTCCTAAAGAAGGCGATAGAGTGACGACATTATACACGTAGGCTCAAATCGCCGCGTTACAATGCTTGCGGCGTAAGTCCCGGTCTAAGCCGAATCACTTAAGAATACGAGCGTGAACGCCTCGATCGCTTCGCGTTACCGTTCGGCGTTCGGCGTTCGGCGTTCGGCGTTCGGCGTTCGGCGTTCGGCGTTCGGCGTTCGGCGTTCGGCGTTCGGCGTTCGGCGTTCGGCGTTCGGATAAGGGGATATCACCCTTTCACCCTTTCACCCTTTCACCCTTTCACCCTTTCACCCTTTTCACCTCCATCACCTCCATCACCCACTCATCTCCCCCGGCGCGTCATACTCCATGCAATGAAGATCGTAGCCATCGGCGGCGGCGACATGCGGACTGGCGAGACCCGGCCTATCGATGAAGAGATCGTGCGACTCACCGGCAAGAGCCGCCCGCGGGCCCTCTTCTTCCCCACCGCGAGCTTCGACGACGGCGATTACGCCCAGGCTTTCATCGAAGCCTACGGCGTCGGGCTCGGCTGCCAGGTCGACGTGCTTTACCTCTGGGAGGGCTACACGCCGGAGGAGATCGAGCGCACGATCCAAGCCACCAAATGGAATTCCAACCCGCACCACTGGCAATTCAGGGGCGACGCCGAGCGCGTCGAAATGGCGGTCGAAAAAGCGGACCTCGTTTACGTCGGCGGCGGAAACACGAAGAGGATGCTGGAGCTCTGGCACAGCATCGGCGTCGATCAGTGGCTCAAGCAGGCCTCCGAGCGGGGCGCGGTGCTCGCCGGAACCAGCGCCGGAGCCATCTGCTGGGCCCGCTACGGCAATAGCGATTTCGCCCTGACCGAAGACCTCGGCGTCCCCACCGGCCGGATCGAAGGGCTCGACCTCCTGCCCATGGCTCTCTGCCCACACATGAGCCGCGAGGAATTTCGCTTCGAGGAATTCAAGGCCATGATGCGAGAAACCCCCGGCGTCGGCGTGGCCCTCGACGATTGCGCGGCTCTCGAGGTCGTCGACGGCCGATACCGAATCCTTTCCTGCCTCCCAGGCGCGACCGGTCACCGCTTCACCGCCAGCAACCATCGCCTCCTCCAGCCCTCGGAGGAGTTCGAGGAGCTAAGCTCGCTGATCCACGACGACGACTAGCGGAATCAGCCCACACCCATCATCTGCATCCATCTGCGTCCATCTGCGTCATCTGTGGTTCTATTCCAAAAACCGCAGATGAGCACAGATGGCACAGATGACGCAGATGATTCAGATTAGGGCTTCTCAAGCTTCAGATAGTCGAGGCCGAACATATACGCCTTCGGATCGGACTTCGGATTCGCCCCCGCGATCTTCACGACAAAGTGTGTCTCCCCGGCCGGCAACTCGAACGTGCCGAGATCGACCATCTTCCACGTCAGATCGGGCGAATAGAAATCGACCTGCTTGGCCGGCTGGCCGTTGATCGAAATCTCCTGAATCCCATAATCCCGAGCGAAGCAGAAATGTCCGACAACCTTGTACTTGCCCGCCTTCTTCACCGGGACGAGCAGGTCGAGCGCATCGCCGGGGGCTCCGTCCCGCCACCATAGCTGGCCGTTGTTCGAAGTGTCCCAGAAGCCGGTCTGGTTCTCCGTTGTGCCCGACCCCGTCTTCGAGGCGATCTTCAGATTCTCGCCCTCGATCGCGCCCTTGACCGGTTCCGGCGGCTTCACTTCGAAGATCGTCAGCAGGCGTGGATCGATCTCCGCCGGAGGCGTCCCGCCCGGCCGCTCGTAATAGTAGATCGTGTGGACGTACGTGGCGACGCAATCGGCCCAGTGCCACATCTCCATGTCGAACTTGAAGTTCTTCTGGAAGTGGATGCTGTCCATGATATGGAACCGCTCTACGAAAGCGTTGCCGAAGCTGTCCGGCGATGTCGTATGGGGCTGGGCGTGGAAGGGCTTGGCGAAGGTGATATTCGCCCCCCAAGCGTAGCCGAAGTAGTCTTCCGAACCGGTGCCGAAGCTGCTCGGGAAGGTCTGATCGTCGAAGTAGATCTTCTCGTCTCCTTCGCCCCACCAAGCCGGGCTCGGATTCGTCACATGTAGGTTGTCGCCGACGAACACGCCCTCCCCGCTGGTCTTCAGGAAGGTCATATCCCGCATCGGACGCGTCCGGGCATGCTCGCCGCCCCATTGGGCCTTGAAGTGATAGCTGTTCGAATCCCAAGTGTAGTTGAAGGTCTCAGCGTACACGCGCAGATCGGCGCGCGCCTTCGCCGTGTTATGGAAGCGGATGACGCCGGTCTTCGCGTAGGGCATCACGAAGCGACAGGCCATTCCGCCTTCCGAATCCACCTGTAGTGGGAAGGTCTGGAATTTGTTGAGACCCGGCGCGGTACCGAAGAAATCGCCGAGAGGAACCCGCACGCAGGTTTCTCCATCGAAATCCGCTTCGAGGACGATTTGCCGAAGCTGGTTGTAGACCTGGTTCGCATCGTCGAACTGGGCGTTCTTCGGCAGCTTCTGCGGGTAGAGCCGCACGTAGAAGTAGGTCACCGCCTTCGGGCCGGGAGGGAGCTTCACGGTCGCCGTACCTTCCCCCTTGAGCGCGATCATCTTGTAGTCGGGAACGTAGCCGGGCGAATAGGGGTTGGTGAGCAGCTTCCCGACCTTGTCGATTTCTGCCGCATCGACGTTGGCCGGATCGAACGTCTCGACCTGGGTTCCCGGTGCATAGGTGCGGTAGCCGACGTGATAGTAGAGATGCGCGGCGCCATCGTTGTCGCTGTCGTCCACCGTGATCTTGAGCGACTTCGCGTACGGCAACGGATAGTAGAAGTTCCAGCCCCGCGCCGCCTCGTAGGCGAAGGGCGCGACGAACGGCTGCACGCTTCCGCCGAGCAAGTCCTTCGTCTTCTCCACGAAGCGCGGCGTCTGTTCCCCGTCGAAATAAAACCGTAGCGTTCCCGCCGGATTCGCCGACCAGATGCGGACGACCGCCCCCGGCCCGGTCAAATCGGCCATGACCCGCTCTTTCCGGCCGTCGTTCTCCTCAACCCGGATGAACTGGCCGGCATCGGCGTTAGCGAACCAGTCTGCGTTGCCCGGAGTCTTGCTCGCCCGGTCGTAGCTCGTCGCCTCCGCGGTCGTGTAGTAGGGATTCGGCCGCTTGGTCAAGCGAGTCAGGTTCGCGGTTTCGTCGAGAATCGAGTTCGAGGTCACCTGGGCAAAGCCCCCGGCGACAAGAGTCAGGCCAATAAGAACGCAAAAGGCGCGCATGCGGATGGTTTACCACGCAAGACTGCCTGGTAGCATCTCTCGACCGGAACCGTCATGCCACAGGCTGTTCGGCTAAACTAATAGCTCATCTATGCTCCAGACCTTCGGCCTTGTCAAGGAGTTCAAGAACACCCGTGCGGTCGATGGGCTGGATATGCAAATCAGTCCGGGCGAGATCGTCGGTCTCCTTGGCCCGAATGGCGCGGGCAAGACGACCGCGCTCCGCTGCATCTGCGGCATCCTTCGCCCGACGGCGGGCAGTATCGCCATCAATGGCTTCGACTTGGTCTCCGATCAGGCAAAGGCGAAGTCGCGCCTCGCCTTCGTCCCCGAAGTTCCAAGCCTGTACGAATTGCTCACCGTGGAGGAGCACCTCCGCTTCGTCGCGATGTGCTTCAACATGCTGCCCCGATTCGACGAGATGAAGGACGAACTGCTGCAGCGGTACCACCTCGCCGAAAAGCGCAACGATCTCGTCGCGACGCTCAGCAAAGGCATGAAGCAAAAGCTCTCCGTCGCCTGCGCGCTTATCCACGACGCCAACGTGCTCCTGTTCGACGAGCCCCTGATCGGCGTCGATCCCTCCGGCGCTCACGAGCTGAAGCAAGAGTTGCTTCGGTCCAAGGCCAACGGCGGCGCGATCCTCATCTCGACCCACCTCCTCGACACGGCGGAGAAGCTCTGCGACCGAGTCATCATTCTCGCTCGCGGACGCAAGCTCACGGAAGGGACTCTCGAAGAGCTCCGGCAGTCCAGCAGCATGGAGGGTGGCACGCTCGAAGACATCTTCTTGAAACTGACGGAGGATGGCGCTGCGCCCCCTATTATTTCTCACCTATAGGTGCCTGGCAAACGGGCTGAAACGCTCGTTGACCTCTCCGAAGCGGCTCCTCACGACGCTGGCTATCATTTCGTACTACTTCTGGTGGTTCGTCCGCCCATTGATGGTCACGAACGCCGGATTCGCCAGGTACGAGGGCTCGCGATCCGCCTTCCCTCCGCTCCAGGTTCTCGACGCCGTCGTGTTCACGGCCTTCGCCGCTCTCAGCCTGATCTTGACGCTCGGCCTCTTCGGCTACCGGTTGGCGTTCAAACCGGCCGACGTGGACGTGCTGTTTCCGACCCCCGTCAACCCGAAGATCGTCCTCCTCTTCCGCATCGTCCGCGACTACTTCGGCACCCTCCTGATCCCCTTGTTCCTGACCGTGATGGCTTGGAAGCCGCTGCAGGTCGAAAACTACTTTCACGACATCCCGCATCCGCAAAGCACGGCCTACGCCGTCCGCGCCCTCACGATCGGGTACGTCCTGATCACCGCGACCTGGGTTTCGATGGGTTACGCCCTTAGCCTGTACGTCAATCGAAACGACGCACGAAGCGAATTTCGCAAGCGCCTCGTCGGCTGGTCGATCGCCGTCGCCTGCGTCATCGTCGTCGCCGTCACGATCCGAACGGCGATCGGCTTCGAGACGATGGGAGACTTCGTCCGGTATGTCCAGCAGCCCTGGCTTCGCGCCTTCTTCTTCACGGCGACCCCCGCGACCCGGATCGTCATGGGGCCGCTCGACGGCAACTTCGGAGAGATGACCCTCGGGATCGTCAGCCTCATCGGCTTTTCGGCTGCCTGCCTCTACCTGGCTCTGCGCCAAGCGGACTGGATGTACGATCAAGCGGCGGTTCGAGGATTCGGCGCCGAGAGCATGCGCCAGCTTCAGCGCAAAGGCGACTACATGGCCCTCATGGCGGAGTCGGCGCGGCGGGGCAAGATCAAGGCTCGCAAGCCGGGCTGGTTTCAAAGGCTGCAGTGGCGAGGCTTCTGGGCTCTCATCTGGAAAGATGCCCTCATCCAGTGGCGCAGCGTCCGTGGGATGATCATCCTCTTTGTGGTCGTCGGGCTGGCGATGGTCGTGATGCCGAGATTCGCGGAGGACTCTCCTCATCGAGCGATGGGCTACATCATCCTCGTCATGATGGGCTTCGACGCCTTTATGGTGGCGACCCTCACCTCTCAGTCCGGTTTCACCGAGCTTCTCCGCCGCGTCGACTTGCAGAAGCCGCTGCCCTTCGGCTCCCAGGCCATCGTTATGTCGGAGGTGCTGTCCAAGGCGCTCCCGTCCATGGTCGTACCGGTTCTCTGCGGCCTCGTCGGGGTCGTTCTATTTCCCTATGCGTGGCCGGAGGTCCTTGCCGGCGCCATCTTCTTCCCCTCCCTTGGGGCGGTGATCGCGGCGCTCGTTTGCTGCATCGTATTGCTGTTCCCGGAGATCGACGACGTCTCCCAGCGCGGTTTCCGCGGCCTCATAATGCTCCTCGGGCTCTTCATGGCAGGCGCGCCGGGCGTCGGTCTCTTCATCCTGATCACCGTCCTGACCAAATCGGCGGTCCTCGGCTCCATCCCCGGCGCGGTGCTCTGCTACGGAGTCGCCTTGGGTCTGAGCGCCATTGGCGGAGGCCTCTATGCGAACTTCAATCCGACGGAGTAGTCGCAACGGTACACTTCTTGCCGCTTCCATCGGGCAAGAAACTTGAGAGCCGTGCGCGGTGTTGGGTCGTATTAAGGTGGGACATTGAACAAGAATTACCGCGCCTCCTATAAGATCGCCATCGGCTTCGCCCTCTTTGCGCTCCTCGCTGTCTACGGCTACCACTACGCCAACCTGTTTCTCCTCGGCCGGGAGCACTTTCCCCGCCTGGTTCCTGGCAACGTCAATATCGTCGGCCTCGACACGAGCGCCGGCTATGGAATCCTCGTCGAAAACCGGGTCGCGAAGCTCGTCATGGGCAGCGGAGGCTCCTTCGGCCCCGGCAAGATGAACGAAAAGGACCTCGAGTCGAGCGACGGCGACCGCCACTTCATCCCGATCAAGGACATGCTGCAGGGCATGCAGGGCAACGTTCCCAGCCTGAGTTATTTCGTACAGAGACTGAACGACATTTCCGACGACGACCTTCCCCCCGACGCCCCTGTGTGGAAGACCGAAGACATCGAAAAGGCGATCAAGGGCGACGACGCGCTGCGGAAGAAGCTCGTCGAAGATATCAACGTCAACCTCGACGGCACGCCCCTGGATCACCTTCATAAGAGCGCCCTCCAAAACGGCATCCTCATTGATACGCCGGTTCCCCTGACCATTACCCACGGAGCGACGAAGCGCACCGTCGTCGCTCGCGTCAAACGCAGCTATCACCCGATCTTTATCTCCGCCGTCGAAAACGACCTGAACGGGAAGTGGGCCAACGATCAGATGATCGCCACCCAATATGCCGCCGAAGCTCAAAAGCTGAAGGACGGTCAAACCCAGAAGGAGAACGTTCCCGAGCGGCTACTCAGCTTCGCCTCCGACGCGAAGCGCCTCGGCAGGGTGCCCCAACAGATTCTGGACAGCATCACGTGCGTCATCAACGAGAACCAGATCACCGGCGCGCGCTACGTTCCCGTCGATACGCCGAAGGGGAAGGTCTATAGTTTACTTATCAGCCTCACCGACGAAGGCACGAAACGGATGTGGCAGTTCAGCAACGATCGCGTGGGCGATCAGTTGCTGCTGACCGTTAGGGGCGTCGCGATCGCCGCGCCCTTTATCGATCACGCCCTGTCAAGCAACGAGCTCGAAATCACGAGAATGGAGGACGAGTCGCTTGTCAAGGACGCAGTCGATACAATAAATGAGAAAAGGGCACAGAAGAACTAGATGAACAAAACGATTATTCTCGCGGCCGCGATCGTCGGTGCAGCACTGACGACGGGCTGCCATCCTTCGGGCGGGGGCTCGGGGACGAGCGGCTACGTCCCGAAGAAATCCGAGCCGTTGCCGTCCGCCTTGCTTCCGGCCGGGCAGGAGGCCGACTATTTCCCCTTCGTCGCGGGAAATCAATGGACCTTCTCATCGGAGACGAAGACCGCCGTCAATGGCCTGCTGCAGCCCCCGAAGACGCAGGAAGTCACCTACCGCCTCAGCCAAGTCGTTCCCTCCGCCGATAACGGCAAGGACGCTTGGTTCGCGGTCATGAACGACGGCAAGACGATCAGCCGCGAGATTTGGCGCAGCAACGCCAACGGCCTCTACCAGGTCGGCTCCGGCAAGGATAAGCCAAAGCTCCTCAATCCGCCTCAACTTCTCGTCCCCTTTCCGGTCAAGATCGGGCAGACCTTCCATTGGTCCGCCAACGTCACCGCCGACAACGGAACGCCGCTCGTCAGCACGATCGACGGCACCGTCACCGGCCAGGAACAGATCGACACCGAAATGGGCCCTTACAACGCGCTCGCCGTCGAGGGCAAAGGCAGCGTCAAGGGAAAGAATCTGGATTCGAAGGTGACCGTTAAGCTTTGGCTAATACCGAAGATTGGCATCGGCCGTTATCTTCTAACATCGGATACCGTCATCACGTCGAGCGATCCCAAGCTCAAGGGCCGGTCGGCGCGCAAGCAAGTCATCCAGCTCATGAAGCTCAAGAACTTCACGCCAAAGAAATGAAATCCAAGCACTATATCGCGATCGGCATCTCACTCCTCGTTCTCGTCGGCTGCCAGAGCGCGTCGGTGCCTCCGGGTTCCGGGCAGTCGCAGCCGCCGCCCGTCGTCCCCGATAGCCTGAAGAACGACGCCTACCACTGGTATGGGCTCGCGAACGACAAGCCGATGAAGATCAAGATGACCTCTTCCGCCGGTAAGTCCTTCACCGGAACTCAAACTTTCAAGCTGGTCTCGGTAGCCGACGGCAAGGCGATCTTCGAAATCGACCGCGACGGCGACCTCGGCGACACGCTCGGCAACGAAACCCTTTCGCTCGAACCGGACGGCGTCTACACGATCAAGTCGACCCAGATCGAAGGCGATATCCACAATCTGGAGCTTCCGGCCGTCTTGAAGCCCGGCACGACCTTCAAGAACAAGGGCAAGGACATGAAGATGAGGAGCAAGTCGGGCTCGACGGAGGACGTCGGCCAGGACGAGAACTTCAAAGTGGTCGGCCCGTCGAAGGTGACCACCGAAGCGGGAACTCAAGATGCTTTGCTGGTCACTTCGACCGGCTCTATGTCCATGGGCGGCACGACTTATCGAATTGACGCCAGCATTTGGTACGTCAAGGATAAAGGAATCGTAAAAAGCGTCTTCGATATGAAGGACGTGAAAGACCCGAAGGCGCCCAAACAAGAAATCACGATTCAGGAAACGAAATAAATGATCCTGACCGCCATGATTGCCGCCGTCGCCCTCACCTCGCCGGTAGAGGACTACTTTCCACTCGCGGAAGGAACGAAGTGGACCTACCAGGATGAAAACGGCCTGCAACTGATCCAGCAGGCCGGCAAGCAAATCGACATCGGCAAGGGCAAGATGGCGACGCCGGTCTCCCAAAGCGCCTCGGGCCAGAGCCTTGGCTCGAATCTCTATGCCATCGATGGGGACACCGCCTTCCTCTACGGCATGATCGATCCCGGCAAAGCCCAGAAGGATATGAATCTCCTCCGGGAGCCGGAACCTGTCTTGAAGGTCGCCGAGGGGAAAGCCGAGTGGCAATATATCGGCGAATTGGCCACCGGAGCCGGGCCGGTGCTCGTCCAAATCCACTCCGATTCCAACAAAGGACCCAAGCGCAAGATCTTCGATCATGAAGTCGAAACGATCGTCGTCCACGCCTTCACCCGGTATGGCAACGACCCCAAGGTGGGCGTGGAAGTCCGTCAGGACATGATTTATGCCAAAGGCATCGGCATGGTCGAGACAACCGAGGCAACAAAGGCCCAGGGGAAAACCGTAAAGAAGATGCTGAAGCTCGTGAAATTCGAGCCGCCCCAAGGCTAACTAGTGAATCGGATCTTTTTTGCGGTGAGGAGCGCGTTGCTTGCGGGGTTTGCCATGGCCCTGCTGGCCTCCTGTAGCTGTCAAAACTCCTCAGGCGGCACTGGACCTCTTATCGCCGGCTACGCCGCGCTGAAGCCCGACAACCTGACCCTGAAGCAGTGCATCCTCAAGCTCGCCGGCAGCAAGGTCGAGGCGGAAATCCGGCAGACGCGGGAAGGCAACGATATCCGGATCGACCTCGTCGTCCTCGGAACGGTTTTCGAGAGCGAGCGCTATCGAAGCACCGACGAGCAGTTCAGCGTCATCGATACCGGCGGCGAGCGATACGATCCTCCGATCCCTCTCATCAAGTACGGCATGCACATCGGCGATCAGTGGGAGTGGACCGGCGAGTACTGGACCGGCCCCGAGCCCCACAAGGCCCAAGCCAAGATCACCACGTCGACCGAGGACGTCTCCTACGAGGGCGGAACGATCCATAATGCGATCCGCGTCCAGGTCGTCCGCTCCGTCGATAGCGGGCGTCCCGACGTGTCCGCGACCCGCAAACTGGTCTTCTGGATCGCTCCCGATAAGGGTGTCGTCAAGCGATCTTTCGGCGAAGAATCCTCCCGCGAGCCCTTGGAGAAGTAGTTGGCCGGCACGACGCGGCCGATGGCAGGTGCGACTCGGCGAAGCGGCTTGCGGCGGATCGACTGGCTCCTCATTCTGTCCGCCGTCATCCTCATGGCCTACGGCTTCGCCGCACTCTACAGCGTCGGCCTTCGCATCGGCGATAACGTCTTCAAGAAGCAGTTCGTGATGGCCATCCTCGGCCTCGGGCCGTTCGCGCTTTTCTTCTTCGTCGATCCCAAATGGTGGCGGAAAGCCGCCTGGTACCTGTATGGATTCAACCTGCTCGTCCTCACCGCCGTACTCTTCGTCGGGAGCACGGCCAACGGCGCCCAACGCTGGATCGATCTCAAATTCATGCAGTTCCAGCCAAGCGAGATGGCGAAGATCCTGACCGTCGTCACCCTCGCCGCCTTCCTCGCCGCCCGTCAAAGCTCGATCGCCAAGCTCTCGACCTTCGCCCTTTCCTTTGTCCACGTCGCCGTGCCGGCCCTCTTGATCGCCAAGCAGCCTCACTATGGCGGGGCGATGGTCCTCCTCGTGATCTGGCTCTGCGTCTGCATCGCCGGCAACGTACCGATGAAGTACGTCGTCGCCGCCATCCTTCTTTTGGCCGGTGGGGCCGTCGCGTCGACTCAAATTCCCGGCTTCCTTCACGATTACCATCTCAAACGGCTGCAAGCCATGGAGCAAGAGGACAAGTCCGGTGCGAGCTATCAGCAGGATCGCGCCCTCGTGGCCTTCGGCATGGGCGGCCTCGGCGGCGACGGCTTCCGTCGGGGGCGGCAAACCCTCCCTGAGCAGCAAAACGACTTTATCTTCACCGTCGTCGGCGAAGAGCTCGGCCTAGTTGGTACGACCCTCGCCCTCTTCGCCTACGGCTTCTTCTTCTATCGCATCTGGCTCGTCATGCTCTTCGCGGCGGAGCCTTACTACCGCATGCTCGCCGCCGGCGTGCTCGGCATGCTCGCCTTCCACACGATCGTCAACCTCGGCATGGTTCTCCAAATTCTGCCCGTCGTCGGCCTCTGGCTACCCTTCATGAGCGCGGGCGGCACCGCCCTCTGGCTATGCATGGCCTGCGTCGGCCTTCTTCTTAAGGTCCGAGCCAAAGAGAAGCCGCTGCTCTTCTAACCCGAATACTGTTTAGTTAATCCCCTAGCAAGAAACTAGCGCGTTAGGTCTGCGTTTAACCTTCCGAAGGCGACGTCATCCCGGCGTCAGCCGGGATGCGGCCCGTTTGCACCTTTGGGCCTGTGAAGCTGAGCGAAACGAGGGAGAACGGGGGTGAGGGGTCTTCCGGTCAGAACCGTAACCCCAAAGGGAAGACCGCTTTCAAGATGATGCTCGCCCGGAAGGTCGGAGAATTTGGGTCGCCAATGATCAAGTAGTACTCGTTGCCTCGATTCCCCGTCCGTCGGAAGGCAAGGTAGAAGTCGGTGTCCGATCCCCGCCTGATCGCCCGGCAACTGACCGAGTCGCTGGCCGAGATATCGTAATTCGCGCTGAAGATCGACTGCTCCTCGATATCGAAATGCTCCACGCGCTGGTAGCTTGCCGCAAGCTGCAGGTTCTTCCACGGCCGATAAGCCACCGACGGGCTGAAACTCCGATAGCTATGCCCCGCAATGTTGCCCGCAACGACCGCCAGTTGCGCGTTCCGGTAGGGATCGTTCCGCGGCCGCACGAGGCTCAGAACGGCGTACCGGTCTTTGAAGCCCTCGAACTCGACGTAATCCCCCTCCAGGTCCACGGAAGTGCCATCCTTGCAGGCGAAGCCCCCGCTCGCGTTCACCGATCGCCGGTAGTTTGTGTTCTCGAAGGTCCGGAGCAAATTGAATCCGAAGCCCCCATCCAGCTCGTTGATCTTCCCCAGCCGCACCGGATGCGAATACTGGATGATGTCGAGGAAGCCCTTCATGTCCCGCTCGGGTGCGAAGCCGAGCCGGGGGAGGAAGTGCGGGCTGATCTCGACGTACTCGAAGTCGTTGAACAGCCCGTTCTCCGCGTAAGTCACGCCTGTGTTGTAGCGATGGCCGTAGCCCTCCTGGGTGTCGTTGGTCGTCATGTGCTGGGCAAAGAAGCTGAACGGGCCGAAGTCGTGGTTGAAATTGACGAACGTGCCCCGGTTGCTCAGACCCGGCATCTCCTGATCCGTGAAGGCGACCGTCGAATTGGTGTGCGGGCTGAAGTTGTAGCGGAACGCTCCGGCGAAGTTGTTCTGGTGGGTGAAATCGGCGGTGTCGAGGATCGCCAGCGTCGAATTCTCGTTCAGCTTCCCGTAGATCTTCGCCCCCGCGTCGAAGTTGGGAATGCGCTGGCTCACGAAGAGCGGCGCGTCGAGCGAAGTCCGGAAGTAGTCCGAGCCTTCCAGGAAGAACGGCCGGCTCTCGCCCGCCAGCCGCTCGAAGTAGCTGAAGTCGATGGAGAGCACCTGGTTTTCGATGTTGCGGAAGTCGGGATTTACGCTCCCCACCAGGTCCAGTTCGCTTGTGATCGGCGCCTTCAGATCGAGGCCGGCGTTGCCGATCCCTCCGTCCCGGTCCGCGCCCGCGTAAACGTACGGCAGCAGCTTCAGATCGCGATGGGCATCGGAGCGGGGGACGTTCACCTGCTTCCAAATACCGGTGTTCGACGACTTGCCGCCGGAAATATTGTCGAGCACGTAGGAACGCGCCGTCCGGTATAAGACCCGCCCGAAGGTAACGCGCAAGTCCCGCACACCCGGAGCGGGCAGGCGCATGATCGACCACGGTATCCGCGCCTCGATCTCCCATCCCGTCGCGGTAATCCGTCCCTTCGCCGTGAATTCCCCGAGCCACTCCCGCTTCGCGGCCCTCCCGCCGGCGATGAAAACGTTGGTGGCGCCTTGCGGATTCACTTCGAACTGGTTGGTATCGCTGAGCGTCGAGAAAGGATCGATCGAGAAGATCATGTGATCGTCCCCGCTCAGGCTCACGTTGTGCCGGTATTCGGTCGCATGGATCAGCTTCAAGTCGGGATCGGCGAACCGCCCCGCGATGTAGATGAAATGCTGGTCGTAGGCGAGCCAGTACTGCGACCGATACGGCTCCGCCGCCCCCGTTTCCTCGTCGTACCCGCCCGTCGCCGTCGGCACCCCGCCCCACTCCGCGTCCGAGATCACGCCGTCGATCACCGGCGGACTATCGACCACCTTGGCCGGGAAGACCGTCTGCTGGCCGAAAACGGAAACGACGAGAGCCAAGGCGGCGAGGAAAGCAAAAAGACGCACTAGAGGCAATACTGCATCAAAGATGTCAAATTACGCCAACCCATGGGCTTTTTGACACCCCTCTCCCTGTGGTTCGTCAGGGGCAAGGCGGCGAGGCTAACGGCTACGGATCTCGCGAATCCGGGTACCTTCCCTAAAATGAGCCTGAGGAGACTCGCGCCCATGCTGGTGCTCGCGCCGGCCATGGGATTCGCCCAGGACACGATCGGGCTTTCGCCCGGTCTGGTCATCACCAAGTCGGCCAACGTCGTTCCCAACGAGCGGCTTGTCCTCCCTCCCGGCCCGTCCTCCAACTGCATCACCGTCAAGGGGAACGACATCACGATCGACTTCGCCGGCGCCTACGTGCGCGGCGATAAGGACGTCTATCATAACCGCGAGAATTTCGATGGGGTCGGCCTCCTCATCGACGGCTGCAAGAACGTCACCATCAAGAACGGCCACTTCGAAGGCTTCCGCTTCAATGTCAAGATCGTCAACTCGGACAACGTCCGCCTCGAAAACTGCGAGGTCAACTTCAGCCGCGCGATCCCGATGCTGAAGGATCATCAGACGCTCGATACCTTCATGAACCTGCGCGACAACTCGGTGTGGCGAACCTACGGCGCTGGGATTTGGATCGAGGCCTCGACCGGCTGTACGGTCGAGAAATGCTCAGGAACCGGCGCGCTCATCGGGGCCGCCCTCGTCGATACGAGCGGCTCGACGATCCACAATTGCGACTTTTCCTTCAACGGGGGCTGGGGGATTGCCATGTCGCACTCAAGCGACAACGTCGTCTCCTGGAACCACCTCGACTTCGTCAATCGAACCTGGGGCGGGGGATGGGGAGGCGATTCGGCCTCGCTCGCCGTCGCCAACGCCTGCACCGGAAACTACTTCGTCGGCAATTCCATGACCCACAGCGGGGATGGCTTCTTCCTCTCCAACCGCAACGACGTTGGCCCCGTCGATCCCCTAACCGGCTTCTACACGCCCGAGGGCGGCTCCGGGCATAATGTCGTCGCCTACAACGACGGCTCCTGGTCGCCCAACAACGCTTTCGAAGGCACGTTCTCCGACGGCAACGTCTATCTCTCGAACACGAGCAACGATTCCGGCTTCGGCTACTGGCTCGGCTTTTCGACCAATTCCCTGCTTCTCGAAAACACGATCGCCCGCAACGGCAACGGCGGCATCGCGATCGAGCAGGGCAAAGGCACGCGGATCGAAGGAAACCACCTGGAGCAGAACGCCGGCTCCGCGATCCACCTATGGGCGACGAACCAGAAGGAGCGCCAGCCCTTCCCCTCGACCCTGATCGACATCCTCGACAACGTCATCACCGACTCCCAGCAGGCCTACGATCTCACCGGTTCGACCGACGTCGTCGTGAAAGGCAACAAGCTCGTCCGTGCCCCCGCGTCCGACGTACCCTCCTCGTCCCGCGCGGTCGAGAGCGCCATTGCCTGGTTCAAACAGACACCGGATTGGAACAAGCTGTCCCAAATCCTGGGGACCAAGCCCGCCGACTTCAAAATGTACGCCGAGGAGCATGCGCCAAAGGGTATCCAATGGCTTCAGCCGGACGCCTACACGCCGAAGGATTATCGGGGCGATCTCGCCGCTCAGCGCCAGATCGACCCCAACATGATCGAGCTCTACCTCCTCCAAGACGGCATCAAGCTGACCGCGCCGGATTGGGTCGACTTCATGGACACGCCCGACGATCCCTACATCGCTCGGATCGTCGCCAGAGAGACGGATGGCGACGTCGGCGAGGATAAACCCGTCGAGGTTTCCCTCGTCAGCAAAGATGGCCAGCATCGCCAGACCGTGACCGGCATCCTGCGCACGGCCGTCTGGACGGTCAAATGGTATTCCTGGCGCGGCCTCCACTGGGACGACGACGCCAATTGGAACCGGATGTGGGCCGGCGAGCCGGTCAAGGTCGAGCGCGTCCGCCAGCTAGGCGGGGATTGGAGCGGCCGCTCCCCCACCGACGGCGTCGCCCCGGACCATTACGCGCTGTCGGCGACGACCACGATCAAGGTCCCGCCCGGCCGCTACCTGTTCCACACCGTCTCGGACGACGGTATCCGTCTCTTCGTCGACGATCGCCCGGTCATCATCCGCTGGAACCACCACGGCGCGATCGCCGACAACGTCCCCGTAGACCTCGACCCCGGCCCCCACACCTTCAAGGTTCAATATTGCCAGGAAGACGGCGGCGCGGTGTTGAAGGTGGAGTGGACGAAGATGTCCTGATTCCTGACTGGAATACGGCTCGGTCATTCACGCCCCTCAATTTCCCCGAACCTTTCCGCACGATGCCCAGTCTACAAGCGCGTGAGATTCGCCGCGATCGCTCTCCTCGCCGTTGCCGCCGGCTCGGCCTATGCCCAGCTCACGCCCGATGAGAAGAACATCGGCGCTGCCTTTGCCCTCCTCCGCCAAAACAACGAGATCATGCTCGAGCTCAACGGCGCCGAGCAATACGGCGCCCGGACGACGAACCTCTATTCGAACGCCTACTTCAAGTGGGACCCGCTCAATCCCGACTCCTTCGCCAAGTCCGAGATCAACGATTTCGTCAACAACGTCCACACCCACCGGATCGTCGGCGACGGGCAGACTCTCTGGTCGTACGACTTCAACCAGAACACCTATTCCGCCTTCCATTACGGCTCCTACAGCGGCCCGCCTCCCGAGGGATTCCGGACGAATCTTCTTCAAGAAATGGCTTCGGCAAGCAAGGGACAGACCATCTTCCTCGCCCGCATGCTGAGAGAGGTTTTTGGAGGAGTCGTCGCCACTTATACGACCTGGCTGCCGATGGCTACCATCACCTACGTCGGCAAGGGCACGACGACCGAGAGCATGAAGGACCCCGTCGCGAACCGGACCTACGTCGCCAGCGACGTCGACGCCTTCGTGGTTTACACTTACCCGACTCGTCCCCAGCGATCCGCCGCGTTCCACCTCACGCGCCCCGATCAGACCCAGCCCTGGGCGATTAGCGAAATCTACTACGCCGACCTTCAGAGGATCAGCGCGTCGACCTCGCGCTACGTGGACTGGACGATCACCGTCCATACGACGGCCTTCCCCTTTGCGGCGACCTATATCTTCAAACCGCCCACAACCGCCCGGCCGATTGCCAACGTCAAGGGCGGCTAATTCAGGGCATAAGTCACCCGTCCTCTTCGCTCCCGGGGGAGAGGACAGCGACCTTAGGAGCAGGTGAGGGGGCCGCCTGCGCGACGTTTTTTTGTGAGATGCGACCTCTAGTTCAGAGCGTCCGCGACCGGTTGGAGATCGCCCATCCGGTCGTAACCGTCGCTTTGCCAGATGATCCGCCCATTCCGGATCAAGACGAACTTGGGAATTCCATCGACGCCGTAAGCCTCATCTGCCTTCGCGTCGGATTCCAGGTAGACCGGATACGTGTAGCCCTTCGCCTTATGGAAGGCGAGCACGGTCTGGCGATCCTCGTGGGTGATCGCGACGACTTCGAGCCCCTTGTCGCGATACTTGTCCCAAAGCATCTGGACCTCGGGCATCGCCGCGTTGCACGGCCCGCACCACGTCGCCCAAAAGTCGAGCAGCACCGTCTTGCCCTTGAAGTCTGCAAGGGAAACGGTCTTGGCCTGGTCGTCGAGCGGCACGACCTTGAAGTCGTGCGCCGCACCCTCGTCGCCGCTGCATCCGGCCAAGAGGGCGACCAAGACGAGGCAGGCGAGAGCGCCCATCGCTGACGATCGAATCATCCTCTCACCCCAAAAGATTTGCCCTCAGCCATGGACTGGCCGTTCGCCAGCGCCCCTCCCGCTCGAGATTGTCGCACGAGAATGGAAGGAGGCACGCACAGTCCCTCTCTCCTCCGGGGGAGAGGGTCTGTGAACCGTCGCGTAGCGAAGGAGAACAGAGGTGAGGGGGCGACTGGCGCCCACTTATGCGAATGAGACGGTTTCACTCCGGGCCGGCATGCTCGCTCATAATCCAAGGCCCGAACCCTCCCCAGCGCCTGAGGACCCTCCAAAAACTGAACCAAGCGATGCCTGCTCACCCAAACCACCCCAGTCATTCTACGCCCGGCGGGTTGGCAGTAAACTAGAAAAATGCCCAGGTACGTACGACTCGGCGAGTTGCCGCGCAAGCACCACATCCAATTCCGAAAGCCGGATGGCGGGCTCTACGCCGAGCAGCTTTTCAGCACCCGGGGCTTCAGCGGGCCAATGTCGACCCTCTATCACGTCAACTTGCCGACCGAAGTGGCAAGCTGGGAAGACCGCGGCTCCGTCAAGCCCCACTACCTCGAAGACGAGCCCCTCCGGCACCGCCATCTGAAGACGCGGCTCCTCAAGCCCTGCGGCGACGCGATTTCCGGCCGTATCCCCCTGATGGGCAACAACGACGTCGAGTGGAACCAGGTCTTCGTCGCCGATCAGATGGACTACTACTACAAGAACGCCGACGGCGACGAGTGCCTGTTCATCCACGACGGAGACGGCGAGATGGAGTCCCTCTTCGGCACCGTCAAGTTTAAGAAAGGCGACTACATCGTCATCCCCCGCGGCACGATTTACAAACTGAAATTCGACTCGTTGCCTGTTCGGATGCTGGCGATCGTCTCGTTTGGTCCGATCGAGATTCCCAAGCGGTATCGCAACGAGTACGGTCAGCTCCTGGAGCATGCGCCCTTCACCCAGCGCGACCTCCGCGCGCCCGAGGAGCTTCCGGTCCATGGCGAGCGCGTGCCGACCCAGGTGCTCATCCGTGCCCGGCATCACCACACGATGTACACGCACCCTTACCACCCGCTCGACGTGGTCGGCTGGGATGGCTATGTCTTCCCCTTCGCGTTCAACATCATGGACTTCCAGCCGATCACCGGCCAGCTCCACATGCCGCCGCCGATCCACCAGACGTTCCAGGGCCACAACTTCGTCGTCTGCTCCTTCTGCCCGCGCATGCTCGACTACCATCCGGAGGCGATCGTGGTGCCTTACAACCACTCGAACATCGACTCGGACGAGGTCCTGTACTACTGCAACGACAAGTTCGGCTCGCGAAAGGGCATCGAGGAAGGCTCAATCACCCTCCACCCCCTCGGCATCCCCCACGGCCCCCAACCCGGCGCCGTCGAAGCCTCGCTCGGCGCGAAGCATACGAGCGAGCTTGCCGTCATGGTGGACACCTTCCACCCGTTCAAGCTGACCCAGGAATCGCTCCAGATCGAGGACCCCGATTACTGGAAGAGCTGGGGCAAGCCCGCCGCCCCGCCTGTGCCGGGGCAGGCGGAGATGACGGGAGACTGAGGGTGATGGGGATGATGGAGATGAAGGGGTGAAAGGGTGATGGAGGTGATGGAGGTGACTTCTTTTCACTTCCATCACCTCTATCAAGGCAAAGGTCCCGGCCTCCCAAAAGACCATCTAAAATAGCTGCATGAGGAGTTTTCTTACATTTGTTGCCGCCCTTGGTCTGGCGGCTTTCTCGCTTGCCGATGGGGGTTGGCTGCTGAAGCCTCCCTACGAGGCCAAGGCCAAGATCAGCTATAAGGTGACCGTCGACGCCAACGTCGGCGGCCAGGACCACGAGGCGACGATGAAGCAGCTCTTCACCGTCGATTCCAAGAGCGACAAGGAAGTGAAGGGCAAGGGCTCGTTCAGCGATGTCACCCTCGACGGCAACGATCTGAGCGGCCAGGACCTCCCGTCATGGGATGTGACCCTCAGCGCAACCGACGGCTCGGTCACCGCCGCCGGGGACAGCGTCGACTATGTGCGCATGCTCACCCCGTTCACCTTCATCTATCCCAGCAAGGAGATCAAGGTCGGCGACAAGTGGACGACCAAATTCAAGCCGGCCAAGGACGCCAAGGAGATCACCATCGACTACGAAGTCGTCGAGCAGAGCAAGATCGGCGACGACGACGTTCTCAAGATCAAATCCAAGCTCTCCGAGGATGGGCCGATGAAGGCGGACGACACCTACTGGATCGGCAAAGACGGCAAGGTCCTGAAATTCGACCTCGATATCAAGGGCTGGCCCGCTCCCTTCACCGGCGGCGCTCAAGACATCGACGCGAAGATCAAGGGCGAATACGTTAAGAGCTAGGCGAGGGATAGGATTGGAGGATTGCAGGATTGGAGGATTGGGACTGCTAATCCTCCAATCCTGCAAAGCAAAAGGCTCGCGGCCGTTCCGCCCCGAGCCTTTATCAAGCAGAGGGAGCATCCCTGCTCCGACCTCCGTTTCCACCGTTCTTGGTGCCTCTGCCTATTAAGTTATACCGTTTGAAACAGCCCAAAGTTACGCTCGTTTTGCGAGTTAGTGGCCGGAAGCGGGGGGAAACAGCCTCTCGATCTTCGCTTCTTTCGTCAAGCGATTCATGAGCTGAGACTCCCCGGCTTGGGCGTACATGCTCTTCATTTCCTCCAGATCTTGGCCCTTCGCATCCTTCCCGGCAAGCTCCAGTTTGAAGATCTGGATGCCGTATTCCGTCTGCGCCGGCGAAGTCACCTCGCCCGGCTTCAGCTTGGCGAGCTCCTCCGCCACCGTTACCGGAAAAACCGACAATTCCCGCCAGCCGACTAGGCCCTTGGTCGCATTCGCTCTCTGATCCGCGTTGTAAGCCGGGAAAATGACGTCCCACTTCTCCCCCTTCTTCAGGCGCTGGTAAGCCTCGTCGGCCCGTTTGATCGCGTCGCTCACCGAGCTCGCCTGCTCGTTGATCGGCTTGATCAGGAGAGTCGAGACCTTCACCATCTTGGTCGGCGCGAAGCTGCGGTCGACGATCGCCCGGGCCAGCATTTGGGCTCGGAACCGGAGGAACATCCGCGAGCGCGTCAAGCCCTGCCTTGCGAGCACCGTCTCCGCCGTCACGCCCTCTTTGAGCTGCTTGCTGTAGTTCTGCATGAACTTGTCGAGCTCCGTCTCCACGTCCTTGTCGCTGACGTTGATCCGAAGCTTCCCCGCCTCGGCCTTGACGAGTTGATAGGTGATCAGGTCTTGGATCGCGTCCGCGCCCCACCAATCCCACAGGAGCGGCTCCACGTCCGCCGCCGTAATGTCGACCCCGTTCACCCGCGCGACGACACCCGTTGGTTTCGTGGGACGGATACTGGCAGGCAGGTCGCCAGACGGCCCTCCCTGCAAGAAGGCGACAGCGAGGGTCAGGGCATGAAGTAAAGCCATGCAGCTAAGGACGTACCGCGACGGCCCGAGTGTTCCCGGTTAGCGCGGCACGATCTGGTTCGCCAGAATCCCATTCAGGACGCGATCCGCGTTGAAACCCTCGACCTCCGCCTCCGGACGCAGCAACACGCGATGGCGGAGAACCGGCAGGGCAAGCGCCTTCACGTCGTCCGGGATGACGAAGTCCCGCCCGCGAAGAGACGCCAGGGCTTTGCTGCAGTTCAGCAGAGCGATCCCCGCGCGCGGCGAGGCGCCGACGAGCAGGTCGTTCGAGTTCCGCGTCGCCTTGACCGTCTCATAGATGTAATTGAAGACCTTGTCCTCGACGGTCACCCTCTGAACCTCGGCTTGCAGCTCCGCCAGGCCGCCCGCATCCACGACCGGCCGGATTCCCGCTTCCTCCAGGCTCTGCGGCTTGAATCCCGCGTGGTGGCGGCGCAGCACGCTCAGTTCGGCGTCGGCGATCGGATAATCGATCAACACCTTCATCAAAAAGCGGTCCTGCTGGGCCTCCGGCAACGGATAGGTCCCTTCGAAGTCGATCGGATTCTGGGTCGCGAAAACCAGAAAAGGCGGTGGCAGCGGATGAGGCTCGCCGTCGATGGTCACGCGCCGCTCCTCCATCGCTTCGAGCAACGCGGCCTGAGTTTTGGGAGGTGTGCGGTTGATTTCGTCGGCGAGAAGCACGCTCACGAAGATCGGTCCCTTCCGTAATTTGAAATCGCCGTTCTTCGGGTCGAAGACGTTGGTGCCGATCACGTCGCTCGGCATCAGGTCGGGCGTGAATTGGATGCGGCCGTATTGCAGGTTGAGCGACATCGCGAGCGAGCGCACCAGCAGCGTCTTCGCCACGCCGGGAACGCCCTCCAGCAGCACGTGACCGTTGGCAAGGATCGCCACGAGAACCTGCTCGATCACGGCTTCTTGCCCGGCGATCGCCTTCCCTACTTCCGCGCGAATCGCTTGCGATTGAGTCTCGACGCCCATTGGCACGTGAGAATACCGTGAATCGATGCCGGACATTCCGAGCGGGCATGCTATGCTTCCATGCGGCGATGTCGCGAACCCAGGCCCTCCGGCTTTTCCAGCGATACCAGGGCCTGATCGGCCTCGCCGTCCTGTTTGTCGTCGCCTTCTTCCTGGCTCGGAAGGAATTCTTCTCCGCCGCGAACTTCGTCAATATCCTGAAGCAGCTTGCCGTCCCCGGCACCCTTGCCATCGGCATGAGCTTCGTGATCTTCACCGGCGGAATCGACCTCAGCGTCGGCTCGCTCCTCGCTCTCGGCAACGTCATCCTCGCCGAATGGGCCAGCCACGGAACCGGCATCGTCCCCTCCGTACTCTACGCTTTGTCTCTCTCCGCCGCCATCGGCGCGCTTATCGGCTGGCTGATCGGCGCGACGAAGCTTCAGCCGTTCATCGTCACCCTTGCCGCGATGGTAACGCTTCGGGGCATCAGCTACCTGTATACGAACAACGCGATCGTCTCGATCACCGACAACCGGCTTGCGTTCCTTCAAGACACCCACGCCGGGCTTCCCATTTCGGCTTGGATTCTGCTTTGCGTGACGGTGGCGAGCGCGATCCTTCTCCGGTTCTCCGTTTTCGGCCGGCACGTGTACGCGCTGGGCGGCAACGAGACCGCCGCGCGCCTGTCCGGCGTTCGCACAAATCGCGTGCGCATGGGCGCCTATGCGCTGAACGGCCTCTGCGTCGGCATCGCCGCCGTCCTGTTCACCGCCCGAACCAACACCGGCCAGCCGAGCAGCGCTATCGGCTACGAACTCGATGCGATCGCCGCTGTCGTCGTCGGCGGAGGCTCGCTCGTCGGCGGCATCGGCAACATCCTCGGCACTTTCGTCGGCGCGCTCTTTATGGGTTGCGTGAACACCCTTCTCCAGCTCGAAGGCGTCGATCCGTACGTCGGCATGGGCTGGAAGGGGCTCATTATCCTGCTGGCCGTGTATTTGCAGAACCTAGGCCGGACGCAGGGGTAGGGACGGTATTGGGGTGTTGAGGTATTAGGGTAATAGTCTGGCCTGTAGGCCATCTCGATTACTTCAGATGGAATGCGCCCGTCGTGGCTTGGACGTCTACGTCCGAGAAAGCCCCGTTTCGATTTGGAGCAAGCTCTCTTGGAGGGGGCATCCTCCTGGGTTCAATGAACTCGTCAACAAGTTCATAATCTGCAAAGAAAGCAGAAGCAGAGGTACACCCGTCGCGAAGCGACCGTCGGAGTGCTGAAGCGGAGCTTCAGCCTTACCTCCCGTCGCTCCGTAACGTTCTGTTTGCAGAGTTGCCACTCGATACGGAAAGGCGGAAGCTGCGCTTCCGCAGTCCGACGGTCGCTTCGCGACGGGTGTGCCACCTCAAATCACGTGGCGGCGACGGGGAGGACTTAGACCTTTGAGCTACGTGTGGACTCGAGTTAACCCGAGATGTGTAGCTCTGGCGCCGGCATAGCAAGAGCCAGCGACTGGTTCACAACGCCCACATACCAACTGCCGTCCTCCCGCAAAGGCGTCTCGTGCCAGTCGTAGAGATACCCCGACACCAGGTCCGCCTTCGGCAAATGCGCGTCGAGCTTGTAGCGGGGCAGCCACACTTCATGAAGCACGGGATAGAAATCCGACGGCATCGGGGGCTGCATCAGCGTGTAATCGTCCGACACGTCCACCACGATGACTTTAACTAGGTTCAATTTCCAAAGGCATCCTGCCAATTGAGCCATGATTTTCCTCGCCCTACAGGACGAGGAAAAGAGGGAAATCGCCGCTACTTGTTGCCGGCAGCGATATTAGGGGAGTCGGGCTTGAGGCTCACCTTGGGGACGACGGCGCCCGAAATCGTGTGGCGGACATCTTCCTTCGGCATCGACTCCTTTGCGGTCAGCGGCGTCGTATAGGGCAGGAGGATCGTCACCCGGCGGTTCACGCCGCTCGTCGGATGCTGAGGATCGCGCAGTTGCGAATCGCCGAGACCGTTCGCACTCTTGATCTTGGTCACCGGTACGCCCGCCATGCCGAGCGCATGGGCCAGCGCCCCCGCGCGTTGCGTACTCAGAAGCAGGTTGCCGTAAGGGTCGCCGTTGAACGGCACCGAGTCCGTATGCCCCTCGATGCTCATAGTCCGGTTCGAAGCGGTCAACTGCGGCGCGATCGCCTTGATCACCGCGAGCGCTCCCGGCTTGAGAACGGCGCTGCCGGTATCGAAGAAGAAATCCCGGTCCTCCTTGAACTCCAGCCGCAAGCCTTCTGGCGTGATTAGAAGATCGAGATGCTTGAGGTACCCGGCCAAAGAAGGGTTTGCCCCGAGCGTCTTCTGCAAGTCCGACTGCAGGCTCTGGCGGAGCTTCTGCATCGCCTTGTGCTCATCCCTGTAAGGTTGGCCCATCTGTTCCGGTTGCGGCGCCGATTGCCCCGGCCGGCTGATCGGCATGCTCTTGGGCGCGATCACCACGCTGCCGTGAGCCTGGCTCTTCATGAAATTGATCGGATCGTTGAAGTAGCCCTGGATCTTCGCCTTCGTATCTTCGGAGAGGCCCATGATCCACATGACCATAAAAAACGCCATCATCGCCGTGACGAAGTCGGCATAGGCCACCTTCCACGAGCCGCCGTGATGCGCATGGTCATGGCTTTTCCTCTTCTTGATGATGATAGGGGTTGCATCCATGGTCAGAACTCGCGAAACAGGGAGGCTTGGACCGAGTCCTCAAACCACGAACCACAAACCACAAGCCACATCCGTTAAGCCGCCTTCTCCTTCACGTTCTTCTCCATCTCCGCGAAGCCAGGCCGGACCGCCGGCTCGATGTTGCGGCGGGCGAATTCCACGCAAGTGATCGGCGACTCGCCCCGCGCGAAGCTAAAGAGCGCGTAGCGAATGCAGTTCAGATATTGGCCTTCGGATTTAAGCCGTAAGTCCATGGCCCGCGCGATCGGCAGGAAGATGCCGTAGGCCATGAGAATGCCGAGGAACGTACCGACGAGAGCGGCCGCGACCGATTTACCGATCATTGCGGCTTCGCCGCCGATCTCGCCCATCGTGATGATAACGCCCAAGACCGCGGCGACGATACCGAAGCCCGGCATCGCGTCTCCCACGGTCTGGATCGCTTCCGCCGGCGTCTTCGCCTCTTGGTGGGCAATCTCCAGGTCGAGCTCCATCATCTCCGAAAGATCGTGGGGCCCGACCGCGCCGGTCAGGATGACCTTCATCGTGTCGCAAAGAAAGGCGGAGGCGTGATGGTTGGAGAGGAAGGTCGGAAAGTTTTTGATGATCTCGCTCTTCTCGGGTTCCTCGATGTGCTTTTCGAGGCCGAGCAGGCCTTCCTTTCGGGCCACATTGAAAAGCTGATACATCATCTTCAGCAAATCGTTATAAGCAGCCTTCGTATAGGGATCGGGCTTCAGCAGGCCGGTAAGGGCCTTGATCGCCGCCTTCACGTTGTTCATCCCATTGGCGGCCAAGAACGAGCCGAAGGCCGCGCCACCTAGGATGATGATCTCGTTGATCTGAATGAGCACCGCGAGTTGGCCGTGGTGCATCAGGAAGCCGCCGATGACGGCCCCCAACACCACCAAGATGCCAACAATTACGAACATGCCTCGCCCCCCCGGCTAGCTTGTTCCATACCGACCTGGTGAAGTTGATGGGATTTGTGAGAGTTGCATAGCCCATGCGCTTCGACGCTCCTACTGGACGCGCCGAAAAGAAAGCCACATGCCCCTCTTTGGGCTTCTCTCCCGCCGATCATCCCCCCGATTATCGGCATCGCGGGAGCGTTCGCTCACGGTAGCCCGGGCGATATATTCCGTAATCTTCTCAGATTCCTCGGGAATCTGGGGCAAATGCTTGGGGAGTAAGGAGAGGAGAGGCGGTTGCCAATCATGCCCTCACGCCCTCACCCCCTCACCCCCCGCGGGATCAGCGCCAGCCGGTAGCCCGAGAAGTCGAGCACGATCTTGAACGGCTTCATGAAATCGTGTCCGATGTTCCCGCCCAAGTAGTGCTCGGCGAACGCGCCTTGCTCGGCCGTCGAGAAAAGGACTCGCGGGTTCTCGAACCGATGCCCGGCCAGTTCGAACCACTTGACGGTTCCCGACCGGGCCGTGATCATGCCTCCGACCCCGCCCGTCCCCGCCGGACTGGTTTCCTTACCGTCGAGCATCTTGTTTTTCTTCACGAACGCCGAGTGGAACACGACCGAACCGTCGGCGCCCGTGTCGAACCGGTACCAGGCCTTCGGCGCGCCGTCAACCGCCGCCTCGACGGTCGGATTTCCCGTACTGAATCGTACGGGCAGCCAGGAGCCCGAGGGCAGCTTGTAGGTGTCCCGCGAGTAGACGTCGACGGTCGGAGTGTTCAGGTCGATCGCGACCACCGCCCGCCGCAGGAAGTCGGCTCCGAGAACGCCGCCAAGCTTGATGCCGAGCGCCTTTCCGATCGGCGCGAGGTCCAAGTCGCTCAGCACGAGGTTCTTGAGCTTCGCCGGACCGAGCGTCAGCTCGTCCAGCAACCGGAACGACGATGTGACCGTCCCCCCGACCCCCGTAAGCGGCTCCTCGCCAATCGCCTTCAGCTTCAAATCGTCGGCGACACCCTTGTCGATAACCGTAACTTCGGCCCCGCTGTCCAAAATAAACCAGCCCCCATCCTGGCCGTTAAGCAGCGGATGCACGAGGATATGCCCGGAAATGGCCTTCTTCGCCTCGATGGCGGCCTGCTTCGTAGCATCGAACGATACGTCGTCCGGACGCCATACCGGCGACGTGAAGGAAATCGCGCCCGGCTCGCTCGATTCGACCTTGTCGGCATCGACCGTGTCGGTCAGGCCGCCATCCGTAATCTCCAGATGCGTGGGCACATTCCGATCGCCGGCCGGCTTCCAGTTGCCGAACTTGATCGTGAGATTGCCGGCGGAGTCCGGGATCGTCGCAACCGTCGGCAGCCACGTCGCCGGATCGACCTCCACCGTCTCCTCCTGGTCGGAACCGCCCAGCTTCATGTGAAGCGTGTTGCCGCTCTCCGTCACCGTGACCGGCGCCTTCGGGTCGATCCAGCCGCTCGTCAGCAGGAGCCCGATGCAGCGCTGCCGGTCCCGGTCCTCGAAATCGAGCTTCTCCTCCGTCCGCGAGAAGTTGATCTCCCAAAAAGTCGTCCCGTCGTAGCCATAGGTCTCGCCGAGCGGCCCCTTGAACACCTGGACGTACCGGCCGTCCGGCTCAAAAACCATCGAATAGGAATGCTCCACCCCGTAGTAGCTGGCCTTGCCGCTGAGACGCGTCTCTCTCCACGCAGTCCCTCCCGCCACCGTCAGCGCCTCGCGGACGTGATCGAGAACCGTAACCGGAGAATGAATGAGAGCGAGCGATAGGGCGAAGCTGATCATGGCGTCTAGAGAATCATACGCGCCAAGCCCCCGCCAACACCGCACAAAGCCCTAAAAGGGATTCGCCCTTGCAAGATTGGTCCGGAGAGGAGGGGAGCGAAAGCCCCCTCGCCCGTGTGGTTCGTCACGGGAGAGGGGGTTGGGGGTGAGGGTCCAGAACCAACAACCGGGTCCCAAACTATGAGTTTCCAGAACCTCCACCCCTAAATCCCCTTCCTCCTACGCCGCACAAGGCATCGGCGCAAGAGGAGGGGAACGGAAAAGCCCCCTCGCCCGTGTGGTTCGTCACGGGAGCGGGGTTGGGGGTGAGGGTCCGGATTCCAGGGCCATACTGATACCGAAACATGCCGCCAGAAGTCGTCGTGATCGGAGCCGGGGCCGCCGGAATCATCGCCTCGTGGCGCGCCGCCCAGCTTGGCGCGAAGGTTCTCCTTCTCGAAAAGAACCCGCGCATCGGCACGAAGATCCTCATCTCGGGTGGAGGCAAATGCAATATCACCCACGACGGCGACCTCGAAGACCTCCTCCACGCCTTCCGCCCCGCCGAAGCCCGCTTCATCCGCCCCGCCTGCTACCGCTTCACGAACCGCGAGATCGTCAACATGCTCACCTCGCGCGGCTTGGAGGTCTACACCCGCCCCGACGGCCGTATCTTCCCCGTCCGCCAGACCGCGAAAGACGTGGTCGCGATCCTCGCCTCCTATCTGGAGGAAGCCGGTGTGGAAGTGCGCCTCTCGACGACGGTCAAGCGGATCGCCCACGAAGCCGGGCGCGTCGCCGGCGTCGAGGTCGCAGAAGGTCTGATTCCCTGCTCGAAAGTGATTCTCGCCGTCGGCGGCAGCTCCTATCCTGGCGCCGGAACGACCGGCGACGGCTACCCTTGGGCGAAAGAGCTCGGCCATACCGTCGTCAAGGTTCGCGCCGCCCTCGCCCCGATCTACCTCCAAATCGACGACCGCTGGCCGGACGAGAGGGCCGGCATCGCCCTTCGCGACATCCTCCTCAAGGCTCGCCAAGGGAAGGAGATCGCGCGATGGCGCGGCGACCTCCTCTTCACCCATCACGGCGTCTCCGGCCCGACCGTCCTCGGTGTCAGCCGCGTCGTCGCGGAGCGGATCGCCGAGGGACCCGTAACTCTCGAAGTCGACCTCGTCCCCGATATGCCGCACGAGGCCACCCTTGCCAATCTCGAAGCGTGGATCAAGGCGAACCCGCGCAAAGGCCTTGCCGCCTACGCCGAGCGCTACGTCCCCGAGCGCCTCGCCCGGTTCGTTTTCGAATCCGGCAAGGAGCCTGCCTCCCAGCTATCTCAGAAGGCCAAGAACCGTGCCGTCGAAGCGATCAAGGCTTGGCCGCTCGGCCAAGTCCGCACCATCCCCCTGGAGAAGGGCGAAGTCGTCGCCGGCGGCGTCGGCCTCGACGAGGTCGATCCCCACACCATGCGCTCCCTCAAGTGCAAAGGTCTCTACCTCTGTGGCGAGATTCTCGACGTCGCCGGCCCCGTCGGCGGCTACAACCTCCAAGCCGCCTTCGCCACCGGCTTCGTCGCTGGGGAATCCGCAGCCCGAGAGCCGTAACCGGTGACCGGTGATCAGTAACCGGCGGGCGCCGAGCCCATACCCTCGCAAAAAAGATGTAATATGAAGCCACAGGCTGCACGGATCGCGGCCCGTAAGGACGTTCAGGATGAACAACAGGATTTTGAGCCTTGCGCTCGCATTCGCATGCGCCTCCCTTCCCGTCGCACATGCCCAAGAGCCCCCCGGCTGCAGCGTCAAATCTTCCCCCAAGAAGCACAGCCACGCCAAGCCGGCCCAGCATTCCGAGATATCCGGCAAGCTGCCCAAGCGCAAGGTCCTCGATCTTCGTCGGCACAAGACGGCCGAGCCTGAAGAGGCGCCCTCCATCCCGGTCATCGCCTCCCCGATCTACTTGCCTCAAGCCGGAACGAACGGAACCGCGATTACCGCCAGCAACGGCTACCTGTACGTGGTCGTCGGAGAGAGGCTGTACAAGGTTAACGAGAAGACTCTGAAGACCGTTCAGGTTTCAGCGCTCGGCAACCGAGAAGTCGAGCGGACGACGAGCACGGCGACGTCGAAGCGGCGGCACAAGGTCGTCGCGAGCACCGGGGACGAGCCTTCCCCGCACAAGACGACGAAGAAGCGACGGGCGAGCAAGACCGACTAAGCCACGCCTTTGCGCCGCGCTCTCCAGAACGAGGATAGTTCCGGCGATGCCACGGTTTGCTAGGCCGGCCGCAAGACGTAAATAGCCCAGGGAGCGACTTGCGTTTCGCTCACCCATGCGTACGGCTCGTCGTCGCGCCCGAGCGGGAGTTGTTTTTCGACGACTTCCAGCCCAGCTTGGCGGTAGGTCTCGCGGTAATCCTCGTCCGTCCAGAGGACGTCCGCAACCGGCCGCCGGTCCTCGACGTCGAGCATGACCGTGTAGACGGTATCGCCGGTCGTCGCAGTCTGGTTTCCGGGAAAGTCTTTGGTGGAGAAGGAAAGCCATTCATGCCGGTAGATTTCAGGCGTCGAGACGAGGTTGACAAATCGTCCTTCCGGTTTCAGGAGTCGCCGCAGCGCGGTAAAGAGCGTGGTCTTAGCCTGGACCGGGACGTTGTCGAAGGTGAAGGCCGAAAACACTAGGTCGAAGCTTCGCTCATGGAGCCCGGCTGGCCCCCTCTCGGTCGAGAGCCGGTAGTCTCCCGCCGGATCGAGCTCCCTCGCCTTGGCCAGCATCTGCTCGGAAATATCGACTCCGGTGGCCTCGAAGCCCAGCCCGCGCAGGAACTGCGTCGAGCGGCCGGCGCCGCACCCGAAGTCCAAGGCTCGCCCCGGCCTCACGTTTCGCCGGATGATCTCCGGGATGTCGCGGAAAGCCAGGTAATAGGTTCCTGGATAGTTGAGCTTCGAATAGGCCTCTGCTCGCTCCCGATCCTCGTAGACGTTGGCAAACTCCACGGTTCATTCTAGCTTCCCGCCGCTTATGGTCCGGCTAAGTAGCATGGGCTACCAGCCCATAGCAAACCGAACGGAGGGTGGGGCGAGTACAATCCCTCCCGGAGAGATGGCAGAGTGGTCTATTGCACCTGTCTTGAAAACAGGAGTCCCGCAAGGGACCAGGGGTTCGAATCCCCTTCTCTCCTCCACGGCTAAAACGTAACCTGGTGTTCCTCCACTCGATAGCGCGTCGCCAAGCGGCTCCCATTGTCGAAGTCGATGAAGACGACGACCTTGACTTCCCCCAGGGGAAGTCGAATGCCGCGACGGTCGGTAATTCTGATCTGCGGCCCCGCGCGCTCCATGTTCGGATTCGCATCGGGGAAGGAAAAGAAGTCCCACTGCTTTGCTTTAGCCATCGAAGCGACTTCGTCAAAACTCAGCTTCTTGGCAACGATCGGCCCAACGGTAGCCTTCCACTCGTCCTCGATCCGGTCGACCCTCCTTGCCTGAACGGAATTCCAAATCAGGAAACCTCCGACCAAGAGAACGACGGACGCGAAAGCGATCGCGCATCCGCGCTTGAGGCCATTCGGCATATCCGCATCCGTCGTATTGCTCACGTGTGCTTTCCGCTCCTACTTTGTCTCGTGCCAGTCGTCGAAGTTCAGATTTTTGCCACGGAACCGGAATGGTATGGAGGCATAGGCAACCGATGCTCGCCTATAGGTCTTCCTTGGGAAGTCGGAATGGCGCACCGGCCGTATTAGAAGCTGCGGACCTGCTTCTCCAGTTTCGCGCTCTCGATCGTCCCGTCGCTCTTCACACGGACCCGGATTACAATCTGTAGCCTCTGGAGGAGATTGCTCGGATGGGTTCGCTCGACGATCGTCGCTTCTCCGCTCACGTCAGGTTTCTCATCGGCGTATTCCGCATGGGAGGAGACGCTTTGCCGGAAGGCTTCGTAAGACATGTGACCAGCCACGGCCTTATCGATTTCGCCGCGCCAATAACCCTCCAGGGAATGCGCTTGCATGTCTGGAAAGAAGAGCAGCGTCGCGATCGCCACCAAGACGGTGGCGACCACGATACCTATGTAGAGAGAACGTCTAGTGCCCATCGCTAGCCGGATTTCCATCCCAAGTCTTGTTCCAGGGATCGTCCCAGATCCCGGGATACCACTGCCAGAAGTTGCTCTTCGCGTCATCCCAATATTTGACGCCTAGCGTCCTCACCAAGTGATGAGAATATGAGTTGGAATTGTGACCGCTTTCACATTTATATTTGCCGTAATGAAGCGCGTCATGCAAATAGGGTACGAATTAAAAAGCACATAAAAACCGTGACCTATCGGCAACAAGGACGATGTGAATGGAATCCATTGGTTCCTCGGCCTCGGGACATGGTGGGCCGCCACGTCCCGAGGGCGTGGGAGGGCGCTACCGCCGGCTTCGCCGCCGAAGCATGGCCAAGGCGCCCAGGCCCAGGACGGCCAGACTCGCCGGCTCCGGAACCGGGCTGAAGGCCATATACTGCGGATTCACGAGTGGGCCGGCGCTGCCGCCGATCGGCACGAAGTCGCCGAGATAGGCTCCACTCGCCCCGTCGAAGCGGGCAACCCGCCCCTCGCCGTCCGTCACGTACAGGTTGTGATCGGGGCCGAACTCCATGCCGATCGGCTGAACCAGGGGACCGCCTGCGGAGGGGACGAACTCGCCGAGGTAGGCCCCCGTCGAGCCGTCGAAGCGGAGAACCGAGCTCTGGATGGCATCCGCCACGTAGAGGTTCCCATCCGCGCCGAAGGTCAGCGACTCGGGGCCGCTCAGAGGGCTCGGAGGATTTCCGATCGGGACGAACTGATCGAAGGCGTGGGTCATCGGATCGAAGCGGTCGATACCGTTCGCGCCGTCCGAGACGTAGAGCTTCCCGTCCGGGCCAAACGTCATGCCGGTCGGATAGTAGATGCCGCCGAACGGCCCGTCCCCAGGCGCCACGAACTGGTCGATCAGCGCGCCCGTCGTGCCGTTGTATCGGTTGATAAAGCTCTGCCCGCCCGAGCCGAAGTCGCCGACGTACAGATTTCCGTCCGGCCCAAAGGCAACCGCGTTCGGCGAGAAGAGCGGATTGGAGCCGCTTCCTTGAGGCACGAATGCATCCATAAAAGCGCCGGTTGCGCCGTTGAAGCGGTCGATCGCTCCATTGAACTGGTCGGCAACGTACAGGTTTCCATCCCCGCCGAAGGCCATGCCGGCAGGGTTGCCGAACCCGGGCATTGCCTGACGGTCCAGGTACGCGCCGGTCGTCGCATCGAATCGGGCGATGCTCCCATCGTTCGCATCGCCTACATAAAGGTAGCCGTCGGCCTGGGATGGAACCCATAAGCACAATGCTGCCGCCAGAACCGCAAGACGTCTCAAACAACGGATTTGCATGAAGCTCCCCGAATCGCGCCCGTAGCGCAACCCATGGAATCTCGATTGGAAATCACCGATTTGTGACGAGCCTGCCAACTCCTTAACAAACGAACGCCAAGACGTCCAAGGTTAACGTACGCTCGCCATCCCGCGAGAGCGCAGGCCCTCCGCCGCGAGACGTGCCTCCAAAACGTCGAAAAGCTCGCCTTGCACCATCTTCCGGCAGAACCAGGCGCCAGAGCGCTCGATCCGCTCCAGGTCCTCCATCCCGAGCACCTTCGGCGGGCGCGCCACGTTCCAATCGATGTAATGCCGATACCGAGGCTCGATGCTGTCCGCGAGCGGACTGTTGAAGAGCACCGTCGCCGCAACCGTCTCCTCCGGCATGGAAGTTCTCATCAGATAAGCGCGGATGCGCAGGGCCTCCGGATCGCCGCACAAATATTCGACAGCCGGCCGGGCCAGGACCTTGAAGTGGCTGCATCCCCACGGCCGCACGCCCGGCCCCTTCATCTTGATGGGCGACGTGAAAAAGCGATGGCCGATTCGCATATAGCGCCGATAGAATCGCTCCTCGACGAATGCCTGCTTCCACTCCGTCTCGGGGTCGACCCGCTCGATGAGCGATTGGCCCGGCTTCAACTTGGCGGCAAGCTCGCGCTCGGGGATCAGGGGAAAGCACTGGCCGCTCAGATTGATGAAATGCGTCCAAGTGGAGTCGAGCCGGAGGAAATGCTCCATCGCCCGCACTTCCGTCCCATACATCGACCAATCCCCGCCCCAATAGACGCCGATCCGCGGCTCCAGGAATCGTACGTTGCCGTATGTGGCAAGCGCCGACTTGAGCGCCAGATATTCCTCGTCCGAGCTCTTTGCATCCCAATGGATCAGATAATGGTTCTCGGGGTGATAGATCGCACTCAACAAGCGAGCGACTTGCAGGTGGTCGCGATGTCCGATGATAAAGAAGGCCAGGCTCACAGCTAGAGATTATCTCCCAATGTTAAATCGCAATACGATATTAAGTCGTCCAAAATGGACCATCCGGTTCGCATAAAGACCGATATTCCCGCATTGTAACCGGGCAGTCCCTCGCTTCCCACCCGGTGATCTTGCGGGGCTTTGATAGAGGGTCTGCGTTGGCGACGTCGTCCTGAGCGAGCGGCGAGTCTTACGAGCCGCGCAGTCGAAGGACCCCCGCACCAAGCGCATCGCTCATGCGGAGGGCTTCGACTTCCGAGCTTCGCCGGAGGCTCGTTCTTTCGCTCAGGAAGACGCCTGCAACAACCATGACGCAACCATTAACTAAACAACATTGGGGCTAGGAGCCCCTGAAACCCATCGCCTAGAAGGCGATGCAACGCGCGCTCGCGAGACACGGCGGCTAGGTATCCTGCCCCCATGGATTTCGGCCTGGAAGGCAAGGTGGCGATGGTCGCCGCCGCGAGTAAGGGAATCGGCCTGGCGACCGCCCAGTTGCTCGCCGAGGAAGGATGCCACGTCTCGATCTGCGCCCGCAACGAGGAACGGCTCGAGCAGGCTGCCACCCTGATCGGCGAAGACACCCGAACCTACGTCGTCGACGTCGCCGACGCGGAAGATCTCCAGTGGTGGGTAGAGCAAACCCGCCAAGACCTCGGCCCCGTCGATATCCTCGTCACCAATACCGGCGGACCGCCCGCCGGCTCGGTCTGGGAGATGACCGACGAGCAATGGAAGTCCGGCTTCGATAGCACCCTCCTGAACGTCGTCCGCCTCGTCAACCTCGTCCAAGAGGAAATGCGGCAGCGAAACTGGGGGCGCATCGTCCACATCACCTCCTTCGTCGCCAAGGAGCCGCACCTGATGCTTCCGATCTCGTCCACCCTCCGCGCAGGCATCATGGCCCTCACGAAGGTTCAGGCGAAGGAGCTGGGGGCGCATGGGATCACCGTCAACGGCGTTCTTCCCGGCAACACGCTCACCGACCGTCAGCGCCATCTCGCCCAACTGGCCGCCGAAAAGCAGGGGATCGGCGAGGCGGAAGCCTTGCAGCGCGTCGCCGCCGATCACCCGATGAAGCGTCTGGCCGAGCCGGAGGAGATCGCCGCCGCCATCGCGTTCTTATGCTCGGATCGAGCGAGCTTCATTTCCGGCCAAAGCCTGCTCGTCGACGGCGGGGCTAGCGCGTGTATTGGCTAACCGTATCGTTTAGCTGGACGAGCTGCCGGTAAGACGGCGCCTGCTCGGGAATCGCGCCCATGCCCGCCCGGAGCGTTTCGCCCGCATCGGTGAACCGGCTGGCCCGATAGAGCTGGTACGCCTTGGCGTAATAGGTCCTGCCTTCCGCCTCCAGATACTGGAGGTGCTCCTGCGAAGTCTCTGCGGTATGGTCCGCCGCCTTCTGGTACCACTCGATCGACTTGTCGAAGGGGTCCAGGCTGTCGTCCACACTGCTCATCTGGAGAGCTGCCATCCCATAGAGGGCGGCGAGATCGGACATCAGCTTCGGATTATCCTGATCCAGCTCGTTCGCCTTCTTGAAGGACTCCTCGGCGCTCGTCAGGTCTCGGCCCTTCATCTGCGCCTGCCCGACCTCTTCGTAAAGCACGGCGAGGTTCCGCTCCTGCTCGTGCCGGTTGACGTCGCTCTTCAGGGTAGGGATCATCGATTCGAGCTGGTTGATCTTCTCCTGCGGCGTACTCGGACTCTTCAAAACCTGGCTGATCTTCCCCATCGTCACTTCGTCTTTCCGCTGCATTTCCGCCGTATTCATCGCCTGCGAGAGGCCGACGACGAACAGGATCGCTACGACGACCAGCGTGCCCATCACGAGGAAGGTGAGGAGGAGCTTGCCGATAAAGTGCTTGGTCTCCGGTTTCAGCAGGGGCTGGCGCGGAGGCGGCGGATAGTAGACGGGAGCTTGCGGGAAGCCCTGCTGGTACATCGGCGTGTGGGGAGGCGCAGCCCCGCCCATATTGGTCGAATACGGATTGTACGGATAGACGACCGGCGGAGGCGCCGGCGGAGCCTGCATCCCGCCGTAAGGCTGGCCGTACGGGCTAAGAACGGGCGGAGGAACCGGATAGGGTCCCGCCTGGCCATAAATCGTCTGGCCGGGAGGCGCGGCCGCCGGAAGGTCGAGCACGACCGCCTGCTTCGTCGCCTGCTCGAGAGCGTCGATCATTTCCTGGGCCGAGGCATACCGGAGGGCCGGGCTCTTGTCGAGCGCGCGGCTGATCACCAGCCACATGGAGTGGTTCACCTGGTTCAGGGCCGTTGGCTCGCTGTTCATGATCGCGTACGTGATCGCCACCACGCTGTCGCCGGTGAACGGCTTGGTCCCGCTCACCATCTCGTAGAGGAGCACGCCGACGCTGAAAAGGTCGCTCCGCGCGTCGATCTCCTTGCCGACGACCTGTTCCGGCGACATATAGCTCGGAGTTCCGAACACCTGCCCATCCATCGTGAGGTTCGGCTGGAAGGTGAGGCGCGCGATGCCGAAGTCGGTGATCTTGATCTCGCCGCTCGTCAAAAGCTGGATGTTGTCGGGCTTGATGTCGCGGTGGACGACGCCGTTCGCATGGGCATGGCCCAACCCCTTGAGCACGGCGATCGCGATCTCGACCGCGCGATCCACCGGCAGAAAGCCCTTCGTGTCGATTTCGTTCCGGAGCGTATGCCCATCCAGGAACTCCATCGCCATGTAATGCCGATCGCCGTCGCTCGCGACCTGGAACACGCGCATGATGTTGGGATGCGCGAGCCGCCCGGCCGCCTTCGCCTCGCGGTCGAACCGCTGGATACGATCCTGCTTCTGGGCATCCGTGATCCCCGCCGGCAGCGAAAGCTCCTTGAGCGCCACGCGCCGGTCCATCTGAGGGTCGTACGCCTCGTAGACGATGTCGTTCGAGCGCGCGATTTCCCGGATGATTTGGTATTGGCCCAGGACGGTCGGAGGACTACTCATAGAAATGCGCGCAGCGTGAGGCTTACCTTTACTATTTTGGAGACGGCACGAGCCCGCCTTAGCGTTTCAGTCTGAACTATTTTCCCGTATCGCTTAACGACCGGAGGCCTGTGGGTCGAAGATGACCGGCGATCGGCGATTGGTTGACTGGCGAAACACCCGGTCACCGGTCACCGGTCACTGGTCACCGGTCACCGGTCACTCCTCACTTCCCCCATCCAGGTATTGCTACGGGGATCGCATGCGGGTGGATGCGGAAGAAAACTGCTGCCGAAGGGAGATCGGCGGTGTTTCGCAATGCGATCTATCTTTTCCGCTGCTGTATTCGCATTCGCCGTCTCCGCACAAGCCGATATCTCGGCGATCTACGGCAAATATAACCCGACCGGATCCGTCGCCACGGCCACCCCGCTCGTCACCTGGAAGCTCACGCCGACCGGTGGAGGTCATGTCAGCCGGGTCGAGATGTCGCTCAACGGGCGATCCGTCGAGGCCGAATTCAATTCCAAATCCAGCTCCGTCGAATACCGGCCGGCCAAGCCTCTGCGCGGGGGCCTCTACACGGTCGAGTGTCGCGTCACCATCGAGCGGGAGCTGATCGTCCGCCAGAATTGGAGCTTCGAGGTCTCCGGCGGCGCGGACGACGCCGGCCCGGCGACGACGTTCGCCGCCAACTACGCTTTGGACGAGACCAACGAAATTCGCACCGAGTTGGGACTGCCCGCCTACATTTACGACCCCAGAATGAGCGCGGCCGCCAACGCTCACAGTAAATATCAAATCCTGAACGGGCAGACCTGCCACATGGAAGAACCCGATAAGCCGGGCTTCACCGGCCGAGCGCCCTGGGATCGGATCCAGCATTTCGGCTTCCCTGGCACTTGCTACGAAGGCGCTTGCGGGAATCAGATGGATCCCCGCAAAGCCGTCCGCCTTCTCTTCGACGCGCCCTATCACCGCATCGCCTTTCTCCAGCCCGGCTCCCCGCAGATCGGCATTGGATTCCAAGCCGGCGCCTTGACCGTCGATTACGCGGTCTCCGACCAGGAGGGCGTCGGCCTATCGCCCGCCGCCGGGCAAACCGGCATCCCCCTCGCCTGGGACGGAAACGAAAGCCCGACCCCGCTTCGCATCTATCATGCCTCGGGGCCGGTCGGCTATCCGATCGTCTTTAGCTGGTTCTCGCCGAGCCTGGAGGGAATCCGCATCGGCTCGATGCGCCTCTTCGGCCCCGACGGCACGGAAATCCCCTGCTACGTCAACACGCCCGCCAACGACGACGAGCTCCGCTTCGCAGGCGTCCTCACGCCGAAGTCCAAACTCCAGCCGAAGACGACCTATACGGCCGAAGTCCACGCGACAACCCAGCGAGGCCAACGCATCGACCGCTCGTGGAGCTTTACGACCGGCTAGCAAAGGCCTCCTCTCCCATGTGGTTCGTCACGCGAGAGGGGGTTGGGGGTGAGGGTCCGGAACCTCCGCCGCACAATCACCGGCGCAAGAGGAGGGGGCCTAACGCCGCCGGCGCAGCAGAGCCAAAACGCCCAGTCCGACGACGGCCAGACTCGCCGGCTCCGGAACCGGAGCTGCATGGATGTTGTCCACGCCGAGCGTCGCCACGATCGACGTACCGCCGCTCGAACCGACCGGGTCGTGCCGGAACATCATGCGATGCACGTTCGACATCGTATCCGCGAACGACGTCGTCCCTTCCGTCTGGATGAACTGGCCGGGATCGATCGCGTATGTGAAATGCTGCCAGCCCGTTCCCGGATCGAGAGTGATGAACGACGACGAAACCCATTGCGTCGAGTCGTTGCTGTCGAAGAACGTCAGGCGCATGATGAGCTGCGTGTCGCCGAGATTCTCGAAATCCGCGGAAATCGAGCCGACGCCCGCGCTCGTGTAGTCCCCGCTCCACTGGCTGCTGTTGTTCAGCGCCATGTTCGAGCCCGGCCCCGAGCCGCCCGTCGACACAAGCTGGAGGAAGCTGTCTCCGGCTCCGCCCGGGCCACCGGTCGAAACCCAGGAGGGGTGAGCCCCTTGCCAACTCATCGTGTCCACCGGGAAGGTATCGGTCTGTCCCACCACGATTTGGGCCTGAGCGCCCACCGCCAGAAGGAAAGCTGCGACGCCAAATGCGCTTCTTAGACTCATTTTCTCTAACCTCTCCAATAAAAACGGCCCCTTTAAGGAGGGGCCACTCTCTTTAGATCATATCACCGCGAGGTCGTCGGCGATTACCAGGTTTTGCGTCTTAACCCGCAGCATCAGGTGCGAATCATCTGCACCGTCACCTTCTTTCCCGCGACTTCGCCGTCGAATTTGGTTTCGAGCGGCATGCCCGTCGCAAGGTCGACCGTAAGCGTCATCGGCGTCGACGCTTTGACCTGCCCGCCGGTTGGAGTCGCTTCCAGGAAGGCCTCCTCTTTGCCGTTCACCGAGTCAACCTTGACGAGTTTGTACGTCACCGTCATCTTTTGGCCCTGCACGTTGGACTCGGATGCCCAAGTCTCCCCGATCTTCACCGGATGGTCCGGATAGGCGACTCCGGTTCCACTGTTCTGGGCCTTCATTTGGCTCGCCAGCATTTCCGGCGCCCCCGAGACGTCGGTGCTCATCACATGCCCCTGCCGATTCTGAGTATTGGTCATGACGACCTTCTTGAGCGCGTCCACGCCCGGTATCGGCTGGCCGTTCATCTTCATGTCGACATAGTGGGTTTCGATGACGACCTGGTCGCCGGAAACCTTCGCCACCTTCATCGCCAGGTCCACCTCCAAATTCGCGGCCCCGGAAACCTTCGTCGCGTAGTTATAGACCTCTCCCTCCTTGGGGTTGAACTTCAGATCATAGGTCTTCGGACCGCAACCGGCAAGAATAACGATGGAAACCAAGCCGGCGATAAGGGCGTGACAATATCTCATATCAGGCCTAATTGTGCGACATAGTCCCTGGCAATGCAACAAAGGGACGGAAATAAAGACAAAAGAAGGGGCCGGGAAAATCCTGCCCCTTCCAATCGCATCTTAGCGCGATTCGAGCGGAGTGTAGCTCAAGCCGCGGTTGCCTTCGTAGATCGCGGTCGGCCGGATGAGACGGTTGCCGCGAAGCTGCTCGAGCGCATGAGAGCTCCAACCGGTAACGCGCGCTACCACGAAGATCGGCGTGTAGAGGTCGATCGGAATCCCGAGCAGGTAGTAGGCGTAGGCGGCCGGGAAGTCCACGTTCGGGTGGATGTTCTTCTTCTCGAGCATCGTCTTTTCGAGAATGTCCGCGATCTCGCCGTAAGTCGTGTTGCCCGACTCGCGGCCAAGCTCCTTCGCCACCTTCGTCATGTACATGGCGCGCGGGTCCGCCTTCTTGTATTCGCGGTGCCCGAAGCCCATGATCTTCGCCTTCGTCGCGAGCGCGTCGTCGATCCAGGCCTGCGCCTTGTCCGGCGTCCCGATCTTGAGGATCATCTTCATCGCTTCCTCGTTGGCGCCGCCATGGAGCGGGCCGCGAAGCGTACCGATGCCGCTGACGATGCCGCTGTAGAGGTCGCTCAGCGTCGCCACCGTCACCCGGCAGGCGAAGGTCGAGGCGTTGAATCCATGCTCCGCGTACAAAGTCAGGGAGGCGTCCATGACCTGGATCGTCTTTGGATTCGGCTGCTCGCCGTTCATGATGTAGAGGAAGTTCTCGGCGGTTCCATGCTCCGGATTCGGCTTGATCACGTCCTTGCCCTGGCGGATGCGATGGCCGTTCGCCACCATCGTGCCTGCCTTGGCGACGATCCGCACCGCTTTGCGGACGTTCGCCGCGTCGTCGGTGGAAGGAGCCGTGTAATCCGGGTCGAACGGGGCAAGCGCCGAGAACGCCGTCCGGATCATATCCATCGGATGGGTGTCCCTCGGCAGCGCCTTTAGAACGTCGTAAACCGCCTTCGGCACCTCGCGCTCCTGCCCGAGCGTCCTCTTGAAATCGCTGAGCTCGCTCTTGCTGGGCAGCTTGCCGTAAAGAAGAAGGTAAGCCGTCTGCTCGAAGCTGCCTTGCTCGGCCAAATCATGGACGTTATAGCCACGGTATTCGAGCGAGCTGTTGTCGGAGTTAATCTCGCTGATCGTGCTGATGCCCGCGATGACGCCTTCGAGACCGGGGCTGTAGTTGTCATATTGCATTGCTGTTGCGCTCATTTTCTTCTCGCCTTATCGCCTCATTGGGATTTGCGAACGGTACCAAGCGAGTCTACCCCCCGTATGAGAATATCGGTTTCGGCCCAGTCTTCTGTTAAAATGACTTGGTTTAGAAATAATTTCTGAAATCAATTCAGAAATGTTGTATCTCCCCGCGATGCCATCTTCGGCCGTTAAGGGCTTTCCGTCCGAAATCGAATCGACCTTCGTCGAGTTGTCGCAGCAATGCGCCTCGATCGTCGAGGCCGTCTGCGGCTCCGGAGCCAGGGCCAAGGACGTTTCCGACCGGTTCGGCGTCCACGCAAAGCTCGGGTGGCAGATTTGGAATGTCGCCAACGCGCCATCTCTTGGCGCGCTGCGCTACTTGCCCACCCCGCCCGGCCTCAAGAGCTGGCGGCAGGCCGCCGAGGCCCGCTCCGTTCCCGCCTCTCTGCTGAGCCGCTTCGACGCCGCCGTCGCGGACGTCGAGCGCGTCATCGAGCGCCACGCCGACGATCGCGAGATGTTCGAGATGCTCCTCGATGCCGAGGAGCACGATGCCGACGCCGAGCTTCGCTGGCGCAAGCAGGCTTTCCTCGGCAACAGCTTCACTTTCGGGGCTCGCGCCCGCTGCACGGTGGCAGCCGCCATCCTTTTCCCGGCGCCCGGCTCGCCCGCCATCGGCATGGTCCGCCTGAACGGCCTCGTCGATCTCGTCCGCACGCGCGCCGGTATCCGCTGGCCCTTCTCCAGCCTCGTCGTCGAGCAGTCGGGCGACAGTCGCATTCCTGGCCGCGAGCCTCTCGTCCCTTCCAAGCACGTCGCCCCCTTGATCCCGGAGTTCTGCTCCGAGCCGATCCCCGAGATCGAGCGACGCCAAGAGGGCGACGTCGCCTTCGATGAGCTTCTACCCACCTCCGTCGGACTCACCGGCGCCGGCACGATCTTCACCGGAGAGATCATCCGCGAACTCGGCTCGCCCTATGGCCAGAAGCCTGGCGAAGTCGCCTACTTCGGCACCGGGATCCGAACGCCCTCCGAGGTTCTGGTTTGCGATCATATCGTGCACCGCTCTCTCTTCCCCGGCGTCCAACGCGAGTTGAGGGTCTACAGCGAGCTTGCCTCCCCGACCGCCCGCAGCGAGGCCGACCGGATCGAAGTGCACGAGCGCCTGAACGACCTCGGCTTCGGCTTGCACCGGGTCCGTACCGCCGATGTGCCCCAATATGCCGGCCTCCTCGAAACCGCCTTCGAAAAGGCAAACCTCGACCCCGAAGAATTCCATGTATTTCGCGTCGTGATGCGCTATCCCCCGATTCCCGCATCCGTTATGATTCGCCACCCGCTTCTCGATCCACCGCAGTAGCCACGTCCGCTGGCGCCGCGAGGCCTTCGAAGAGGCGGGCCTTCGCGGAATCGTTAGCCTCGATTTTGAATTAGGAGAGATACAGCTAAGTGAGAAACATCCTTGTGTTCGCCGGCGTGACCGTCCTCACGGCCTTCGCGTCCATCGTCCATGCCGACATCCTTCAAAACTACGAGAACTTGTCCGAGGGCTTCCTCGGCACGAGCTTCACGAACGGCAACGTCGCCTACCACGACGTGAACAACGTCTCCGGCATCTATGCCGACGGCAATCCGTTCGGCCCCTCCGATCTGGGCAACCAGCTCATCATCGAGGACGCCACCGACTTCTATCAGGCCTTCCCAACCTACGGGAGCCCGGTCAATGCCTTGACGTTCGGCAGCTCGTACGTCCAGGGGCCAAACCTCAGCATCGGCGCCCTCGCCTCTGTCTTCATGGACATCGACCAGACCGCCAACGCCGCCAGCCTGGACATTGCCTTCTACGAGAATGGCCCCTGGGGCGGCATCGTCTATCACCTCGACGCCCTCCAAAACGGCCAGGTCGTCGGCAGCGACATGTTCACGATCGCCGATGGCGGAGGACGGGACGACGCCACATTCACGACCATGTCCGTCAGCGCCGCCTCGTTCAACGGCCTCCACCTCTATGCGACGCTGAACGGCCAATACACCGCTCCGCGCGGCATGATCGACGACCTCCGCATCACCACTCCCGTCCCCGAGCCGGCCTCCTTCCTCGCCCTGGGCCTGCCCGCCCTCGCGCTCATTCTTCGACGCAAGCTTCGGTCATAGCAGATGCGGATGCCCTCCCTCCGGGGAGGGCCCCATGCCACAATAGGCGTGTCCCCGCACTTGGCTCATGCCGACCCGTGATCAGATCGTCCAAAATGCCCGGCGCGTTGTCGTCAAGCTCGGCACCGCCGTGCTTCTCGGCGTCGACGGACAGATGGAGCCGAACCGGCTCGACTCTTTCGTCGCCTCCGTTGCCGAGCTGAGGCGTCAGGGACGCGAAGTGCTCATCGTCAGTTCCGGGGCGATCGGCCTCGGCTTCAGAAAGCTCGACCTGCCCGCCCGCCCAAAGCTCCTGCCACAAAAACAAGCCTGCGCGGCCGTCGGCCAGGGCTTCCTGATGGCCCTCTACAATGCGGCTCTGGAACGGCATGGCCTCGTCGGCGGGCAAGTGCTTCTGACCGAAGCCGACTTCGATTCCCGACGCCGCTACCTGAACCTGCGCAGCACCGTCGGCGAGCTGCTCCGCATGGGCGTCGTCCCGGTCATCAACGAGAACGACACCGTGTCCACCCTGGAGATCGAGTCGCGCAAGCTGTCCCACGTCAAGGTCAACTTCGGCGATAACGACAAACTCTCCGCGCTCGTCGCCTCAAAAATCGACGCCGACCTCCTCCTGATCCTCACCGATGTGGAGGGGCTCTACACCGACAATCCGCGCGCCAACCCCGAGGCCGCGCTGATCCCGGTCGTGGAGGCGATCACGCCGAAGGTCGTCGCACTCGCCACCGGCAAGGGCCCTCAAAAGGGGGCACTCGGGCGAGGCGGCATGGCGACGAAGATCGAGGCCGCGCGGATCGCCGGGCTCTCCGGCTGTCCCACCATCGTCGCGAGCGGCAATGTCCCCAACGTTATCGCGCGAGTGTTTGCGGGAGAGGAGCTGGGCACCCTCTTCAAGGCTCAAGCCGGCCTGAGCGGGCGGGAGAAGTGGATCGCCTTTGCCACCACCGTGCGAGGCAGCCTGACCGTCAACGCCGGAGCGCGCCAGGCCATCGTCTACCGCAAAGGCAGCTTGCTCCCGGCCGGGCTGCTCGCTTCTTCCGGCGAATACAGATCGGGAGACGTCGTCGGCATTTGCGACGAGGCCGGCGTCGAGTTCGCCAGGGGCATCGCCAACTTCCCCAGCGAGGTCGCGGAGCGGATTTGCGGAATGAAGTCCCACGACCTCGACGAGGTGATCGGCGACCGGAACTTCGACGAGATGGTCAGCACCGATAACCTCGTCCTTCACGCCAATGCCAAGGAGCCCCAGGGATGAACCCCGTGATCGAAACCGCCGCCAAGGCGCACGCCGCCGGCCGCCGGCTTGCCGGGCTCTCCGCCGGAGAGCGGAACCGGCTCCTCCTGACGATGGCCGCCTCGATCGAAAGTCATGCCGAGGAGATCCTCGCCGCGAACCGCCGGGACATGGCCGCCGTCCAAGGACTGCTCGACAGCGGCGAACTGACCAAGGCCGCCGCCAAGCGGCTGGAGCTGACTACGGAGAAGCTTGCCGGCATCGTCGAGGGCGTCCGCCAAGTGGCCGCGCTTCCTGACCCCCTGGGGCGAATCGAGTTGGCGCGGGAACTGGACGAAGGACTGATCCTCCGCCGGATCACCCACCCCGTCGGCGTGATCGGCGTCATCTTCGAATCCCGCCCCGACGCGCTTCCGCAGATCGTCTCGCTCTGCCTCAAGAGCGGAAACGCGGCCCTCCTCAAAGGGGGCAAGGAGGCCGAGCAGACGAACGCCGCGATGTTCGCCGCGATCCTCGGGGCCGGCGTGCCAACCGGGGCCTACGCGCTTCTCGCCGGGCGAGAGCAGGTCGCGCAGATGCTGGAGGCGGAGGGGCTCATCGACCTCATCATTCCGCGGGGCTCGAACGAACTCGTCCGGTACATCATGGACAACACCCATATCCCGGTGCTGGGCCATGCGGCGGGGATTTGCCATGTCTATGTCGATGCGGAGGCCGACCCTGAGAAGGCGTTCGCCATCTGCATCGATTCCAAGATCCAGTACCCGGCCGCTTGCAACGCGGCCGAGACGATTCTTGTGCATGAGGCGGCCCGCTCTCTCGTGCCGGAGTTGATCCGCCGTCTCGTGGCAGCCGGCGTGGAGGTTCGTGCCGATCCGTCCCTTTCCGACCTCGCCCGCCCCGCGTCGGAGGCCGACTTCGGCTGCGAGTTCTCGGACATGATCGTCGCGCTCAAAGTGGTCGCAAGCCTCGACGATGCGATCGAGCACATCGGCCGGTACGGCTCCCATCATACGGAGTCGATCGTCACGGAGAACCCGGAAACCGCAGCCCGCTTCATGCGAGAGGTGGATTCAGCGGGCGTATTCCACAACGCCTCGACCCGCTTCGCCGACGGCTTCCGCTACGGCTTCGGCGCGGAAGTCGGAATCAGCAACGGCAAACTCCACCCCCGCGGCCCGGTAGGGCTGGAAGGCCTCGTCACCTACCGCTATCACCTGGAAGGCAAAGGCCACATCGTCGCCACCTACTCCGGCCCCAACGCCCGCCGCTTTACCCACCGCGAAGCGAGTGGTGATGGAGGTGATGGAGATGATGGAAGCGAAACGGGCGAGGCGCTCGGCGTTCGTCGAGCGAAGCTCGACCGGGGACAAGAATGTCCCCGCCACGGGACCTAGCTTCTGATCCATCCCGTCATCCATCACCTCCATCACCTCCATCACCTCCATCACCTCCATCACCCCATCACCCCCATCACCTCCATCACCCCCATCACCT
>DASZYX010000034.1:0-18435 GCA_035545155.1 Fimbriimonadaceae bacterium
CCGCCAACCGCCAACCGCCAACCGCCAACCGCCAACCGCCAACCGCCAACCGCCAACCGCCAACCGCCAACCGCCAACCGCCAACCGCCAACCGCCAACCGCCAACCGTGTGCCATAATAAGCGGTTCGAAAACTTAGGCCCCTCGAAGGGCCGGGAGCGAGGGAACGTCACCCTCGACTGCTGTATGGCTCGCCCATACACGGATAGGAAGAAACGACATGAATAGAACCTTCACCAATAAGGAAGGGCAGATCGACCGAAAGTGGCATGTGGTCGACGCCGCCGGGGTTCCGGTAGGGCGTCTTGCCTCTCAGGTTGCGCAAGTGCTTCGAGGCAAGCATAAGCCCAATTTCCAATACAACTGCGACTGCGGCGATTTCGTGGTCATCGTCAACGCCGATCAAGTCGTCCTCACCGGAAACAAGAAGGACGAGCTGATCTACTGGCACTCGGGCTTCCCCGACGGACTCAAGAACGTCTCCCGCGGTTATCTCCTTGAGAACGATCCCGTCAAGCTCGTGACCAAGGCGGTTTGGGGCATGACTCCCAAGACCAAGCTCGGTCACCAGATCATCAAGAAGCTCAAGGTTTACAAGGGCCCCGACCATCCCCATGCGGCGCAGAATCCCCAGCCGCTGAGCATCAAGAAGGACTAAATGGCAGCAGCAAATCGGAATTACGGAACGGGCCGCCGCAAGAGCGCGATCGCGCGCGTCTGGCTCGAAAATGGCGACGGCAAAATCAGCATCAACGGACGCGACCTCACCGAGTACCTCGGCCGGCCCGTCCTCGAGATCCTCGTCCGCAGCCCGCTCGTCCACCTCGCGATGGACGGACGCTTCAACGTGAAGGCCTATGCCAAGGGCGGAGGCATCACCGGCCAGGCCGGCGCCATCAAGCTCGGCATCGCCCGCGCCCTCCTCGAATACGATGAAGGACTCCGCAAGGAGCTCCGTACCGGCGGCTTCCTCACCCGCGATCCGCGCGTGAAGGAAACGAAGAAGTACGGTCGCAAGAAGGCGCGACGCGGCTTCCAGTTCGTCAAGCGCTAAACCATATCCCCTCTCCCCTCCGGGGGAGAGGGCCTGTGAGCCGTCGCGTAGCGAAGGTGAACAGGGGTGAGGGGCAACCGGTTAATGCCATGCGACATCCTCTCCCCTCCGGGGGAGAGGGTCTGTGAACCGTCGCGTAGCGAAGGTGAACAGGGGTGAGGGGCAGATCGACGCCCAACCCGCATAAGGTGCGAAAATGCAGCCGTCGTACAATGCCAAGTGATGGACGTCGATCCGGAGACCGATCACAAAAGGAGCCCGTCGCAAACCCGGCGCCAGCGTCACTCCTACCTGCTGGACGTCTTCTTCGTCCTTCTTTGCCTTGCAATCGTAGCGGTTTCTTATCTGTGGCGTCGGACGATCCGGTCCGACGATGCCCAGGTCATCGAAGCGGGGCTGCTTAGTTTCTACGACAAGACGGCGTGGAACGGACTTTGGAATGTGGGCGACTTTGTCGTCATCGATCCCAAATACGCGTCTTCGGTTCGCGGGCAATTCGTGGACGAGCTCGCGGATATGCGAGGGAGCCATCAGTGGGGTAAGGAGACCAAGGAGGTGACTTTGCTCGACGACGTCCGGAAGCGAAGCGGAGCCGGGAAATCGCAGGGTCCTGCGATCGAGCCCCTCGCGTCAATGCCCCTCGACGCTCGGATCATCACCGACGACGCAAGTCGCTACCCTAGCCGATTCTGGTCCAGCACTCCGGTGGCGATCACAAATCGGTTGGGACGTAAGGGAGACATCCGAATGTCGGGTTTCGTGAACCTGCCATCCTATTCCCCGAACGGGCGGTACGCGATTCTTGGGATTACTGGAATCCCATGGTCGATGCATTCGGCCGATGTAATGATGCTCCTCGAGAGGCGGGCGGATGGCTGGAAGGTCATCGATGTCTGCGCAACCTATTCCATCTAGTCCCGAGGCCGGGTCCCCATTTCCTCCGACTCCAGTAAACTAGCGCAACCTGTGCGGGAAAAATTCCGCATGTGGATGTAGCGATGACGGGAGCAAAGCAAAAATCGGTAATCGCGCATCCCGCGGTTTGGCGCCTCCTCGTCGTCGCGCTGCTTGCCGAGATCGGCTACGCCGTCCTCAATATCTCGACGATGCCGGTCTACTTGAAGGCCGAGCCGACGAAGTCCATCATCTCCAACGGCCGCGGGTTCGGCGAGTCCGTCATCAGTCTCGTCATCGTCGCCTTTCTTCTGAGCGAGGCCATCTTTAAGAGCCCCATGGGGCACCTCGCCGATCGCATCGGACCCAAGCGCCTGATGATGTTCGGCCCGCTCCTGAGCGTCGGCACCGCCATCCTCAGCCTCGTCGTCCCCCATGGCGGGGGCGCGTGGGAGGTCCTCGCCTTCATCCTCCTTCGTGCGATCGACGGGCTTGGAGCCGCGATGCTGTGGCCGGCCGCCTTCTCGGAGATGGGTGCGGCCGTCGACGATTCCCAGCGGCAGCAGGCGATGTCCTTCCTCAACCTCTGCTATATGCTCGGCATCGCCCTGGCCCTGCCCATCGGCGGATACGTCGACGACCTGACCGGCACCAGATGGGCCGGCCTGATCCTTGCCGCTTGTCTCTTCGCCGGCGTTTCGGCCTCCGTCGCCCTCTTCGTGCCGACCGTCGAGAAGGTCCCGCACGCCGATGGATCGGAGCACGGCGAGTTCAAAATCGGTGAGTTCATTCAGAGTCTGAAGCAGATTCCCGCCTATCTGCTCCTCTCCGTCGTCACCTATGCCGGCATTGGATTCCCGATGGCGATTATCAAGATCTTCGCGCAGGATGCGTTCAACATGAGCGAGTCTGCTTTCGGGAGCCTCGTGTTTCCGGCTGCGATCCTGATGGCCGCCGCCAGCGTCCCGATGGCCAAGTTCGGCGAGCGGATCGGCCGCGTCAGAGCCGTTCACTACGGGATGGGAACCTGTGCCGCCGGCCTTCTTCTGATCGCCGCCGGCGCGATCGTGCCCTGGATGCGGCAGGTCTGGGTTCTCGTGCTCGGCAGCCTGCCTGTGGGCATCGGCTTCCTTCTCGCCATCCCCGCCTGGATGGCGAGCGTGAGCGATATCGACCCGAAGAAGCGCGGAGCGAACCTGGGCGCCGTGATGACCGCTCAAGGCCTCGGCGCGATCATCGGGGCCCCGCTTGGCGGCGTCCTCTACGAAAAGCTCCAGCCGGTTGGCGTCAGCCTCGGCCTCGGCAAGGCCTTCGGCTACTACTCCCCATGGGTCGGCTGCGCGGCCTGCGTCACGTTCGGCTGGCTTATCGGCATGCGAATTCTAAGGGAGCCCAAATAACCCGCTCCCCTATGGGGAGCAATCGGCGCCTCACGATGTCGTTACGTGCTCAAGAGTGAATCTTGAGTCGAGAGAATCCACCTCAGGCCATGCATCGTCTCCGGCGGTAATCTTTGGAGCAGGACGTACAGCGCTCAGAGCGGAGCCAACAGGTCCACCCCAAAGATAGGAGCAAATTACAAAATGCCTACCCGCATCGGAATTAACGGATTCGGACGCATCGGAAGACTGTCGCTTCGCACCATCCTCGAGCTGCATCCTAACGAGGTCGAAGTCGTCGCCATCAACGATCTGACCGACACCCGAACCAACGCTCATCTTTTCAAATACGACTCCACCTACGGCCCCTTCCACGGCCAGGTCGATCACGACGAGCAGAACATCCATGTCAATGGAAAGACGATTCGATCCTATGCGGAGACCGATCCGGGCAATATCCCCTGGGATGCCCACGGCGTCGATATCGTTCTCGAATGCACCGGCCGCTTTACCGATGCCACCAAGGCCGTCGCTCACCGCAACCATGGCGTCAAGAAGGTCGTCATCTCCGCCCCCGCGAAGAACGAGGACGTCACCATCGTGCTCGGCGTCAACGACGAGATGTATGACCCGGCCAAGCACCACATCATCTCCAATGCGAGCTGCACCACCAACGGCCTCGCCCCCGTCGCGAAGGTTCTCCATGAGCGCTTCGGAATCCAGAAAGGGCTTCTGACGACGGTTCACGCTTTCACCGGCTCTCAGAAGGTGCAGGACACCGCCGGAAAGGACCTGCGCGACGCCCGTTCTGCCTCGCAAAACATCGTTCCCGCCACCACCGGGGCGGCCAAAGCCGTCGGCCTCGTCATCCCCGAGCTCAAGGGCAAGTTCACCGGAATGGCATTCCGCGTCCCGGTGCCGACCGTCTCCGTGGTCGACTTCACGGCCCTGCTGAAGCGAGAGGCAAGCGTCGAGGAAATCAATGCCGCGATGAAGGAATATGCGGACGGCCCGATGAAGCACGTCCTCCAGTACACCGAGGAGAAGCTCGTCAGCACCGATCTCCGCGGCAACCCCTACAGCTCGATCTTCTCGGCCGTCGATACGGTCGGCATGGGCGAACTCGTCAAGATCATCGCCTGGTACGACAACGAGTGGGGCTACTCCTGTCGCATCGCCGACATCTGCAAGTTCCTCGCCGACAAGGGCCTATAAAATCGCATTCCCTCTCCCCTCCGAGGGAGAGGGCTGTGAACCGTCGCATAGCGAAGGTGAACAGGGGGGGGCACGCCTGCATCCCTCTCCCCTCCGGGGGAGAGGGAAAGGGAGCCTAAGCGACCAGGGTGAGGGGGCAACTGGCGCCCAAATTCATTCCCAGGCAACAGATTTCCCGCGGGAGCCTAAGCGACCGTTTTCGATCGGGACGCATCGAAATCCTCCAATCCTCCAATCCTCCAATCCTCCAATCCTTATAATCGTTGCACCATGCTCGCCCTCTCCGTCATCGCTCTCCTCGCCACCCGGCAGGCCGTGCCTCCCCATCTCACGGAAGCTCGCCGCCTCGTCGAAGCCGTCCGAGCCGAAGAAACGTCCTACCGCCATAACGATTCGGTCGTAATCTGGCCTGGCGAGGGTAAGCCGGCCGAATGCCGAACGGACTGCAGCGGCCTCTGGGATGCCCTGATCCCGCGGGCCTATCCGCCGGTCACCACCGAGCGCCTCCAAGCCTGGCTCGGCAAGAAGCGTCCGCGCGCCGAGGACTATTTCGCCGTAATGAAGGATCAGACCGGCTTCCGCCTTCGAAAGAAAATCGCCGACATCCAACCGGGCGACTTCATCGCGATCAAGTACGAAGCCGGGGCCGACAACACGGGCCATACCATGATCGTCGACGCCGCTCCCGGCCCCATCGCGGCCACCGCCCCCCTCGTCGAGAAGACCTCGCAGTACTCCGTTCTTGTTATCGACGTGACCAGCACGCCCCACGGCCCCACCGACTCCCGAGGGAAGGGAACCGGCCTCGGCCGAGGCACGATCCGCCTCTACGCGAACCCGGACGGAACCCTTGCCGGCCACGCCTGGAGCCTCTCCCCCAAGTCCAAGTTCCGCCCGATGAGCCTCCGCCCAATCCAAGTCGGCGAAATCGATCCCACGACGATCCCAAGGATCGAACAATCCCCCCTCCTCGTTTTCCTCGCGGCGCGTAAAACGTGGCTCCGCCTTCTAGGCGGAGTGTGACAGAGCCATCCTGGCTCTGTGATCCCGGCCCCAGCCGGGATGAGAATGATCCGGGTCAGGAGTTGAGCAAAAAAATAAAGACCCTGGATTCCTCCAGGGCCATGATTGCTAGATTGTCCACGGTCAAGGGGAGAGCAAAACCGCTTCGAACCTGAACAATTATAGTGACTTAAACTTTTGGCAAAAGTGTGGAAGTTTCCTTGCCGCTTCCTGCGCAATTTCTGCCAAGTCGAAATCTCTAGATCACCCCTTGCTCCCGAAGCTGCGGGTAGTGGCACGACTTGAACTTCTTGCCGCTTCCGCAAGGGCACGGATCGTTGCGGCCGACGCGTTTCCAATCGACTTTGCTCAAGTCGACCGCCGATGCGGTGAGTGTCGCCGTCGCCGTGCGGGCGGCTTCCGCTTCCATCGCGCTCGCGTCCATCCTCAACATCTGCGGCGGCGCCGGCGCTGCCTCCGCCGGCCGTTCCATCTGCACCTGGGCATGGAAGATATGGGCAACCGCCTGCTCCCGGATTCCCCGAAGTGTGATCTGGAACGTGTCGTACGTCTCTCGCTTATAGGCGACCAACGGATCGACCTGGCCATACCCGCGCAAGCCAATGCCTTCGCGGATGTACTCGACGGTTTGCAGGTGCTCCATCCACTTGTCGTTGACGGCGCGGAGCAGAACCTGCTGTTCGATCATCCTCATGATCTCGTCGCCGAAGTTAGCGACCTTCGCGTCGTATGCTTCGAGGGCCTTCTCCTGGCAGAACTGAACCAGGTCGGGGCCGGGCTGGAATTGCTCGAGATCGGCGACCGTCGCGTAATCGACCAACGGGAAGATTTCGTTGAGGTCCTCGAACAAGACGTGATAGTCGTAAACCTGGCTGCCGTCCTCTTCGATCATCCAGGCGTCGTTGACGTGCTCCGCGATCGACTCTTGAGTCTGCTTCTTCAGGTCGGCGCGGCAGTCCTTGCCGAGCAGGATTTCGCGCCGCCACCCGTAGATATGTTCGCGCTGGGCGTTCAACACGTCGTCGTATTCGAGAACGTTCTTTCTTGCCTCGAAGAAGTGGTTCTCGATCCGCTCTTGCGTCTTCTGGATCATGCCGCTGAGGAACTTGGCGTCGACCTGCTCCATCGGCGGCCAAGCCTTCAGAATCGGGTTTTCGAGCATCTTCGCGTTGAAGATCTTCCAGAGCGTGTCTTCGAGCGAGACGAAGAACCGGCTCTCGCCGGGATCGCCCTGACGACCGGAACGGCCTCGAAGCTGGTTGTCGATTCGCCGCGACTCGTGCCGCTCGGTGCCGAGAATGAACAGGCCGCCGAGGTTGCGCACCTCGTCCGCTCTCTCGCGCCGCTCGGTGTCGTCGAGCGGCAATGGAGGCGCCGCCCGCTCCAAGCCGCCTCTCCGATAGCTTGCGAAGGTGGAGGCATATTCGTCCGTTCCATCCTGGCTGACTTCGACCTGGTCGCGAGACTGCTTCACTACGTCGTCCTCGACGCGCCCGCCCAGCAGAATGTCCACGCCGCGGCCCGCCATGTTCGTGGCGATCGTGATCTGCCCCTTGCGGCCTGCTTCCGCGACGATCAGCGCTTCGCGCTCATGGAACTTCGCGTTCAAGACGTTGTGAGGAATGCCGTGTTTGAGCGCCTCCGCGAGGAACTCCCGGTTATCCCCGTCGAGGTTGAACTGTTGCAAAACCCAGTCCTCCCACTGATCGTCCAAAACGTTCCCGCTTAAGCCGATATGGGCGAGCAGTTGCGCCAGCTCGGGACGCTTCAAATCCGAGAGGTCGGTTTCGAAGAGCCTCTTGGCGTCGTCGCGAAACTCCTTGGGAATGTCCTTCTTGACCTCGAGCCGCTCCCGCAGCCGTTGGGTGACGACCAGCTTCTGCAGCATCTCCGAGGTCAACCGGGCCGAAACCATTTCCGACATTTCCACCGAGCGGGTGCCGACGAGAACCGGCTGCTGCTTGGTATATAGGCGCAGGATTTCCCATGCGATGCCCCGGAACTTCGATTCCAGACTCTTGTAGATGATGTCTGGCTGGTCGGCGCGGATCATCGGGCGGTGGGTGGGAACGGTCACGACGTCCAGGCCATAGATCTTTCGGAACTCGTCTTCTTCCGTCTTCGCCGTACCGGTCATGCCCGCCAGCTTGTTATAGAGGCGGAAGAGGTTCTGGAAGGTAATCGTCGCGATCGTCTGGCTTTCGCGCTGAACCTTGACGCCTTCCTTCGCCTCGAGTGCCTGGTGCAATCCGTCCGAATAGCGCCGGCCGTACATCGGCCGTCCCGTGTTTTCGTCGATGATGACGACCTCGCCCTTCGAAACCATATAGTCGACGTCCCGGTCGAACAGCGCATACGCCTTGAGCGAAGCGTTGACGTGGTGGAAGAGCTTGGGATCGCTCGCGATATTGTCGATGCCGAGCATGCGCTCGATCTCGTCCATGCCTTCTTCCGTGAGCGATGCGGAATGGTTCTTCTTGTCGGCCGTCCAATGCAGCTCCTCTTCGAGCTTCTTCACGATCTTGTCCACTTCCGCATATACGGAAACGTCTTCCATCGACGGGCCGGAGATGATGTGCGGCGTACGGGCTTCGTCGATAAGGATCGAGTCCACCTCGTCGATCATCGCGTAGTTCAGCTCGCCCATAACGAGCTGCTCCTCGCTGAAGGCCATGTTGTCGCGCAGGTAGTCGAAGCCGAATTCGTGGTTCGTGCCGTACGTGATGTCGCAACCGTAGGCGTCGCGGCGGGTGCATTCGACCAGGTTCACATATCGCGGGTCGTCGTGCTGCGCCCCCGGTGTATAGATGTAGCTTCCGCCGAGCTCGTCGGAGTCCGGCGATTGGCCCTGGATGATGCCGACGGTCATGCCGAGGAAGTGATAGATCGGCCCCATCCACACCGCGTCGCGTCGGGCCAGGTAGTCGTTGACCGTGACCAGATGGGCTCCGCGTCCGGTGAGCGCATTGAGATACATCGGCGCGACCGCAACGAGCGTCTTACCTTCACCGGTTCTCATCTCCGCGATGCGGCCTTGATGGAGAACGGCGCCGCCGACGATCTGGACGTCGAAGTGGCGCATGCCGAGGGTGCGCTTACTGACCTCTCGCACGACGGCGAACGCTTCGGGCAGGACGCTGTCGAGGGTCTGGCCGCTCTTGATCCGCTCTCTGAATTCCGCGGTCTTACCCTTGAGCTGGTCGTCGGAGAGCGCGGCGATCTCCGGCTCCATGTCGTTGATGCGCTGCACGAGGGGCATCAGCATCTCGACATCTTTCTTGCTGGTGTCGAAAAATTTCCTTAAGAAGTTCATTCTGTTTTAGCTGGTTTGCTGATTGCTCGAGTTGCCGAAGGCTGGAAACCTGGAATGCCCGATGAAGGAAAGGCGAAGATCCGGATCTCGAATCGGTTATCGGCAATCAACGTCCGAAACGAGAGCCGCGCGGTCCTGCGGTCAGGCAATCCGAAGGCTGCCGGCGGGTCCGTCGCGGGAACGGCGGCAATCGAAATAGCCATCCTGAGGCGCGCCTAGCGAGGGCGGGATCGGCGCCGGAGGAGAAGATTCCTCGAAGCTCGCGGGAATCGGCGTCCGTTCGGCATCCGGCGGCTCGATAAACGTAAGGAGCCGCAGCAGAATGCGCGACATGTCCTTGTCGCTGCTGACCGCGAGAAGGGAAGCGAAAACGACCTCCTCCGCCTTGCACGTTTCGCTCGGCGTGCTCGCCATCTGGCGATGCAAAGCCTGGAGCGCGCCCGGCAACTGCCCACTCCCAGCCATCCGCTCGACGTTGGCGGGACCTTGAAGGAGGAGCAATATCAGGGCGGGAAGTAGCGGAAGCATTCGCGAACTACTTATTATGACGCCAACCGTCCGCAAGGAGCACAGGCCCCAGGCATGTAGCCTCTCTCCTCATGCGGGGAGTGTGAGGGGGGCATAGGGTCTGCGAGCTTTGCGCGACGCCGAGGCTTGGACCAACAAACATCGGAGGCGCGCCGAGTTACGAACAATCCGACGACTCGAGGCTAGAGCTAACCAGGCTTTCTCACCAGCGGCACGCCGCCGTTCATGGAGTCGGGCAAAACGTTGACGAACGGAGGATGAAGGATTAGCTTCTTGCCGTCGCTGCTCAGCTCGCCCGTCATCTCCACGGCTCCCGCCGCCGCCGGCGCCTTGGATACATCCTGACCGAGAACCTTCGTAGTCTTCATCCGCAGATGAGTGCCGTCGAAGGTGTAAGTTCCTTCCGTGATCGCGCCGACCCAGGTCTTATCCGGCTTGAATTCGAAATGAAAGGTGGATGCGAAGCCGATAAGCGCCCCCTTCTGCTCCGGCGACGCGCCCGGTCCCGTAAGCGAGGGATCGACGACCCAGCTTCCGACGACGTCTCCCGAGGAATGGGAGCATCCGGCAATCGCGAGGAGCGCGAAGAGGCAAGCGATAGGCAACGCTTTCATCGCGACCATTGTAGTCCAGTGTCCGCCACCCGCGACGGGACGCTCGTCGCGCAGCGACCTTCGGAGTGCGGCAGCGCAGCTTCCGCCCCTACCCAGAGTGGCAAGGAGCAAGAAAAGGCTGAAGCAGGTCGTGGCATCGCCTTCCAGGCGATGTGTCTAAGAGCCATCCTGGCTCTTGAGATCGGCGAATGTCCCACATCTAAAGGGACATCGGCAGGGGACTCGCAGTCACACCCAAGATCGATCATGCGGACATATTGATCTCCAGCCTCGGTAAAGGAAATTCGCGTCTGATTCGTTTCGAGCCGGGACCGAGTTTGTCGCCTTATCCCCGATGCCGATGCCGCCGGCTGCCCGTGAAGAGCGAGATTCCCCGGTTCGCGATCAGCGAGCCCGTCAAACCCATCACGATGAGCAGCAAAACCCGAACGATAACGTTGACGAGATTGTCGCCTGACGTGCGGAGATCGACCGTCTGATCCTTCGCTGTGCTCGAAATGATATGGCTTGGCGGCACCGTGAACATGTCGTAGGCCAGCTTGAAGGTCAAAAGGAGAAGGCCCACGCCGACGAGAAACGTGATGACGCCGATCGTCATCCCGACTCCACTCCGTTCGGTATGCACCTGTTCTGCCGCTTGCGTTTCCACTTCTTGTATGCGCTTCCCCTTTTGAACGCCAAAATGAGGGGAAAGTTCGCCGGTGTGGGAAGAATACCGTCCGCGCACGGAATGTTCGCCTTAGGCTTCCATGATCGCGGCTGCATCGGGCATCGGCAGGGACGGTTGCACCAGCGCCCAGGAAAGCGCCGCCGGAATGGCGAGCAACAACCCGCCGAGGACATAAGGGTAGTAGGGGCGCTGAACGAAGAGCCAATTGCTGACGATCGGGCCGAGGAAGCGGGCCAGCGCGCCGACCGCGCTGTTGATGCCGAGAATGCCCCCCTGAATGTCCTTCGCCGCGCTTCGCGAGATGAGGGAGCTGAGGCTGGGCTGGGCAAGGCCGGTGCAAATCCCGAGAAAGACGGTTCCCAGGAGCAATGGAATCCAGAGAGGCAGAAATGGGGCGAGAACGAGTGCTGGAGCCATCCCCGCGTAGGCGAAGCGGAGCAGCTTCACCTCGCCGTACTTGGGCGTCAGGCGGCGAATGAGGTAGCCCTGCATGAAGATCATCGTGACCCCGACGACCGTCATGATGATCGCGCCTGCCTCCCTCGCGTAGCTCTCGCTGAGGTGATGGATCCAGTCCTTCTTGGCCAGCAGTTGGAAGAAGGTGTTCTCGAGGTTCGTGAAGCCAAACTGGGCTGTGAAGAACATCAGCAGGAGCAGCGGCAATCCGCGAACCAACCTCACCTTTTGGAAGTTTTCGAGGAAGTGCCCGCCTGCCTCCGCCTGATGCTGGGCGCTGTCGGGGAGGAGGAACAGCACGTAAAAGAAATTGATGGCGGCCATCACCGCTCCGACATAGCCGAGCAGCAACGGCTTGTCGTTTCCCAGCTTTAGCAGGAAGGCTCCGATTCCTGGCCCCAGCACGAAGCCGGCTCCAAAAGCCGCGCCAACCATCCCCATGCCTTTGGCTCGATCTTCGGGAGCCGTGATATCTGCGACGTACGCGAATGCGACGCCGACGTTCGCGGCCGCGATACCCGAGACGACCCGCGAGCCAACGATCCACCAGATGTCGGTGGCGTTGGCGTAGATCACATAGGCGACGCAGGACAGGACCGTCGTAATCAGGAGCACGCGGCGACGGCCGTAGATATCGCTGATCCGGCCAAGAATCGGTGCGGTAACCAATTGCGCGAGGCTGAAGCTGCCCAATGCCAGGCCAAGCTGGTAGCCCGTAACCCCGAACTCCTTGCCTCGCAGCTGAAGGTCGGGGATGAAGAGGCCGAACCCGAGCAGGTCGATAAAGACCGTTAGAAAGATGCCGAGGATCGGTGAAAGGTTGGCGTGGAGAACGGAACCCTTGACCCGCTTGCTCATGACAGATTTCAAAGGGTACCGCGTTTATCCGAGTGGCGCTACAGCTTCAGATACTTGCGCATCGCCGACAGCTTCTTCGGGCCGATTCCCTTGACCGCCAGCAGATCGTCGACGGAAGCGAACCCTCCATGCTCCTGCCGGTACTCCACGATCTTTTGGGCGGTTGCTGGCCCGATGCCCGGAATCGCTTCGAGCTGCTGGGCCGTTGCGGCGTTCAAGCTAACCGGCTGCGACGGCGGCTCCTTCTTGCCGCTACGGCCGTGGCCGCTCGGTCTGCTCGACCCGGGGGAGTGCCTCGGCGCATAAGCTTCCGGCACGATACCGCCGCGATAGGCGTCGTCGACCGGCTTTTGATCGCCCGCCGCGCCCTTGTGGGGGACGTAAACCTGGGTCCCGTCCGTAAGTTTTGCCGCCAAATTGACGGCGTCGAGATCGGCATCCGGGAGAGCGCCTCCGGCTGCCTCGATTGCGTCTTCGACGCGCGAGCCGGCTGGAAGATGGAGGACCCCGGGCTTGCGAACGGCCCCAGTAGCATCGACTACTAATAATGCGGAAGGCACGTTCTCTCTGTCAGTAATAGGTATCTTCGGCGGATTGTCCGCGGGCTTGGCCAGGTTCTCGAAGACGATAGGAGCGGGCCGCCTTTGCCCTCGGACGATGGCGAAAGAGCCGGCGGCGATCGCGACGACGAGGAGCCCCGCCATGACGATCCGTTCCTGGGGGCGCTTCTCCTTCAGCATCGCTTACCTGTCGTTCTGACTAAATCGGTCCGGGGACGCCCTGCTCGATCAGCGCGTGACGCCATCCGCGAACGCTCACCGAGCATCCAAGCGCGCGGACCGCATGCATGAATCGTTCGAGGATCAAGGCGCCGATATGAAGCGTCTTCTCCCGCCCCGGCTCCATCCCTATCACGCCTCGCCGTTGGGCGTCCGTCATGCCGCATAGCCATCCGACCGCTTTGCTGACCTCCTCATAGTCCAACCGCGCCCCATGCACCCTCTTGGGATCCCACTCGCTCATGCCTTCGCGAATGGTGATGAGATTGGTGCCGGTGGCGCCGAGGGCGATGACCTCGCCACATTGATTCGGTAGATAGACGAGCCCGATCGTGTCGTCGATTTCGCAAACCGCCCTGAGCAGCGCCCTTCCGTCCGGCGATTCGTCGCGCAGGATGCTGCCGCGCAGACCAAGCGTCCCGATCGGGTAGCTGCGCCGGAACAGGACTCGCCACCCGCTTCCTTCTCGGTCGGCGGTGACCAGTTCGGTGCTCTGGCCGCCGACGTCGATGATCGAAATTCGCTTACTCGATGAAAACATCGCGTCGTCGGCGACCGAGCGGAAGCCCAACTCGGCTTCTTGCTCGCCGGTCAGGACGATGATCGGCGTCCCTTGCTTTTCGGCTCGGTTGACGAAGTCTTGAGTGTTTCGAGCGATCCTCGCCGCCATAGTAGCGGCTGCTACTATGGATTCGCAATGCTTCTCGTGGGCGATTTGGAAGGCGTTGCGAAGGGCGCGAAGAGTGCGCTCGATGCCGCCCTCCGAAAGCAGCCCCGTTTCCTTGGTCCCTTCGCCCAGCGAAGTGACGTCGGTCGACTCGAACACCATTCGCCAGCCGTCCGGAGAGGATTCCTCGATTGTGAGAAGGACCGAGTTTGAGCCGATATCGATCGCCGCTTTCCGCACTCCATCGAAGTTACCGCATGGCAGAATGAAGCCGATGGCGAAGCTCCTCGGGATCGATATCGGAACGTCCGGCTGCAAGGTTCTGCTCGTGGACGAAACCGGACGGGTTCTCAAGCAAGCATCCGCGGAGTATCCGCTGTCGGTCCCTCGGCCGACGTGGTCGGAGCAGAACCCGGAGGATTGGTGGGCCGGCGTCCAGGGCTGCCTTGCCGACATCGGGGAGGAAAAGCCGGACGCGATCGGCCTCACCGGGCAGATGCATGGCGCGGTCTTTCTGGACGCGAGCCTGGAAGTTGTGCGCCCGGCGATCCTGTGGAACGATCAGCGGACCGTGGAGGAGTGCGAGGAGATCGACCGTGCGGTGGGGCGGGATCGGTTGATGGAGATTACGTGCAACCCTCCGCTCACCGGCTTCCAACTGCCCAAGATCCTTTGGCTCCGCAATCATGAGCTCTCGAACTATCACCGGACGCGGCATGTGCTCCTGCCGAAGGATTACATCCGGCTCAAGCTGACCGGCGAACTCGCTTCGGAGGTGAGCGATGCAAGCGGGACGGGCTTGCTCGACGTGCCGTCGAGAGCTTGGTCCTCGGAGTTGATGGACGTTCTCGAAATTGAGCCGTCGCTCCTGCCGGAATGTGCCGAGTCCTTCACGGTCACTTCGAAGACGGCTGGAGGCATTCCGGTCGTTGGGGGTGGTGGAGATCAGGCGGCGGCGGCGGTCGGAACTGGCGCGGTGGAAGAGGGCGTGATCAGCGTGAGCCTCGGAACGAGCGGCGTCGTCTTCACGAGCCTTCCGAGCCCGAAATACGACGCAAAGGGCGCCGCCCATACGTTCTGCCACGCGAACGGCGGCTGGCACGCGATGGGCGTGATGCTGAGCTGCGGCGGTGCTCTGCGCTGGTATCGGGATACCCTCGCGCAGGGGATGGCCTACGATCGGATCGCGGCGGAAGCCGAGACTTCCGAGCCGGGGGCGGACGGCCTGACCTTCTTGCCTTACCTGACGGGGGAGCGCTGTCCGCACAACGATCCGTTCGCTCGGGCGGCGTTCGCGGGAATGACGCTTGGGCACCGCCACGCCGACTTGAGCCGGGCCGTCTTCGAAGGGATCAGCTTTGGTCTTCTGGATTGCATGAACTTGGTCCGGGACCTCGGGGCGACCGCCGACGACATTCGAGTGACCAGCGGCGGGTCGAAAAGCCGGCTTTGGCTGCAAATGCTGGCCGACCTGTTCGACGCTCCCTGCACGACGCTGGAAGTCGACGAAGGGCCGGCCTTTGGAGCGGCGATCCTGGCAGGCGTGGGGATAGGGATCTGGCCAAATGTTAAGAGTGCGTGCAAACAGGTCGTCAAACCGAAGGCGACGACCCGTCCGCAGGGGAAAGACTACGCCAAGGCATACGCTCGCTACCGCGCACTTTATGCCGCGACAAAGCCCTGGAACCTTTTATAGACGTAACAAAACGACAAAGGGCAGCGCCAAAGTCTCGCATAGCATGTTGCCGAGACTGTAATCTGGTAGCATAGACGCACCTTTATTTGGAGCTTTTCGAGAAACACTTCACATGATGATCGACGACACCCAGACGCCGTCGGGAGAGGAAACCCCGAAGCCGGAACAGGAAGCCGGCCAGGCGTCCGACACCGCCCAGGCGCACCACGCGCCATCCGACGAGATGCCCGCCGCCGCGGAGCCCGCCGCTACGCTCGAGCCTGAGGCCACTCAGACTCCCGAGCCGGAGCCGCCCGCGCCTGCCGACCCTCAGCCCGATACTCCCGCGACGCCAGTCGAGCCTGCCGTTCCGACGCCTGCCGATCCGACGCCTGCGCCGGAGCCTCCGCAGCCCACGCCTCCTGCCGTTCCTCACGCCGAGGAGCCGAAAGCAGAGGAGCCGAAGGCCGAGCAGAGCCGCGAAGACGATGCGGCCCTCTTCGAGTCCTATATGAACGCGATGGAGAGCGGGGTCGACGATGCGGACTCATCTTTCAAGAAGCTTTCCAAGGGCGACCGCATCGAGGCGACGATCATTCAAGTCGATCGGGACAAGGTCTTCGTCGATCTCGGAACGAAGGCCGAAGGCGTCGTGCCTCTGCACGAGCTTACGGACGACAATATCGAATCGGCTCACGACCACTATAAGGTTGGCGACAAGATCAACGTCATCGTTCTGCGCCCGGAGGGTGGCGCGGAGGGGAATGCGCTCGTCTCCAAGAAGCGGGCCGACTTCGAAGAGGCCTGGGATCGCATCGAAGACGCCTACCGGACCCAAGAGATGATCACGGCTCAGGTCGTGGACCGGGTCAAGGGTGGCCTGGTCGTCGACGTCGGCGTCCGGGGGTTTGTTCCGGCGACGCACGTCGGCAGCGGCAAGCTTCGAAACATCGAGAAGTACGTCGGGCAGCCTCTCCAGCTCAAGGTTATCGAGATCGACCGGGATCGCAAGAAGGTCGTTCTCTCGAACCGGCAGGCGGAAGAAGAGCGGCGCGCGAATGCCAAGGAAGAGATATTCACGAAGGTCCATCCGGGAGACGTCATCGAAGGAACGGTGAGGCGGCTTACCGATTACGGCGCGTTCGTCGATCTCGGCGGCGTCGACGGTCTGTTGCACATCTCCGAAATGAGCTGGATGCGGATCAACCATCCGAAGGAAATGTTCCGCGAGGGCCAGAAGATCAAGGTCATGGTTCTGCGGCTCGATCCCGGCGCTGGAAAGATCAGCCTGGGCCATCGCCAGGTCCTCCCCGACCCATGGAATCTGATCAAGCAGAATTATAAGGTTGGGCAGACGTTGACGGTGCCGATAGGACGGCTCGTTCAGAGCGGCGCTTTCATCAAACTGCCGGAAGGGGCGGAAGCCTTCATGCCGGTGAGCGAAATGAGCGTCCGGCGCATCAAGCGGCCGGAAGACGTCGTCTCCGAGGGGCAAGAGGTCGAGGTGCAGATCATCGATCTTCGAACCGACGAGCGCCGAATGGTGCTCAGCATGCGGGCTCTTGGCGGAGGCGCTTCTTATAGCGGTTCGCGTGAGGGCGGCTCGGGCGCGCCCCCATCCTACGACGACGACATGCGCGGCGATAAGCGCGGCAAGCCCGGCGGCAAGAAAGGCGGCAAGAAGGGCGGACGCGGCGGACGCGACTACGACGACGACTTCGAGGATGTGGCAGGCGGCCGTCGCGGCTTTGCGACCGGCGGCGCGACGATCGGTGAGCGCCTCGGCATGCTAAAGGGCTTCCTTGGGCGAGACGACGAGGACGAAGAGTCCGAGGCGAAGGGAGAGGCCGAGGGAGAAGCGGAAGAAGCCGAAAGCTAGTTTTTCCAAGATTTCGCCTTGAAGAACGATGGGCCTGTTCCGGTCCATCGTTCTTCTCTTTTTGGGGTGAAGCCTCGTGAGCCATAATGGGAGCCTGTTGAGGCGGATCGCGGTGACGGGGGGGATCGCGGAGGGCAAGTCCACCGTGTTGGGCTACCTGAGCGAAATGGGCTATCCGATCGAGTCCGCGGATCGCATCGCCCGCGAAGTTTTTTCCTCGGAGCCCGTCCAGCGGCAAATCGCCGAATTGCTTGGCTTCGCCCCGCCTGTTTCGAGCGAGGATTTGCGGTCCAAGTTGCGGGACCCGTCCCTGCGGCGAGCGGTCAACACGATCACGCATCCGCGTATTCTCGAGGGATTGCGCTCGAGCCACGCCACTTTTTTCGAAATTCCCTTGCTCATCGAGACTTGTCTCCAAGGAACGTTCGACCGGGTGTGGGTCGTCACCTGCGGCATGGAGGAGCAGCGCCGGAGGCTGGCGGAAAGACTGGGCAGCGAAGCCGCGGCGGAGAGCATGATTGGAACGCAATTGACATCGCGAATAAAAATCCCTTTTGGTGATCGTGTTATTCGAACGAATCAGGCGGAGTTGTCCGTCAAGCGATTTGTGACCTTGGCGGCACTGCGGGATTTACGGTAGGGATTGCGTGTCTGGCTACGTCGTGCTATACTCCAACCCGACTCGGCTGTCCTGCCGTGGGGCTAGGTTTTTGCTCCGCATGAGGGGTAGTTGAGGCTTCGGGTTTTGAATGGGTTGGCCAGTGTGGATATGCGTACGCCGCCATTCGCTTCGCCGAGGACCGAAAGAAGCAGAGGATTGACTAAGGAGGACTCGTCATAGTGAGGCGGTTCATCAAATCGTTACTTGGCAAAGCAGTCGGCCAACTGGTGGTTATGGCGCTGCTGCTATTCACTTTTTCCCTGTTCATCAGGGGGAGAGCGGAGGCGCAGCTGACAACCCAACCCACTTGGGCGGTCTTGCCATTCGTCGTTAACCCCAAGGCGGCCGGGGTGGCCAACTCGGGGAACACCGCCTCAGACGCGGTGGCTTCAGAGCTATCGAAGACCAATCTTTACGATGTGGTTCCGCAGGAGCAGATCAAGCGTGCTGCGGACAATCTGGGCCTGACCCTTCCGGTGACGGACCCGACAACTTACCTGCGCCTTGCGCAGGAGGTTCGGGCGAGCACGGTGGTGACGGGCGAAGTCGTGGGCTACCGGATTCTCCCCAACGGAGGCGGTAAGCAGGCGATCGTCGGTATCAACGTGAAAGTGATCGACGTGGCCTCGGGCCTTCCGATCAACGGCGTGGGCCTCACGGCCAAGTCGACGGTCCGCGTCGGCGACGTGAGCGACGAGACGCTGGTGAACGAGGCTCTCGGCGCGGCGGCTTCGGAAGCGATCAACACGATCCGCAGCCAGACTCTTCCGA